>NZ_AP043948.1:0-595000 GCF_055379825.1 Longimonas haloalkaliphila
CCTGGCCCAAATATAGTGGCATGCCCGGTTACTTCATTTCTCAACTACCACACCAAATCACCCTTCAGAGCGTATCAGCGTATTTTCTTGTTAATATTCATTGCAGTGGACTTCGTGGTTTGTTGTACCTATGTTGTACCACCGTTGGATATTGGTACAACAAATCAGCTACATCGTACACATGGCGATCACCGTAACTCCTGTCCTGCGCAAGAGCAAGAAACGCGACAGCGGACGTGCTCCTGTTTGGATTCGTATCACCGCTAACCGGAAGAGCCGGTTTGTATCCACTGGTGTCCAAATCGCACCAGAATACTGGAATGACACAAAGAAGACCGTTCGGAAGACACACGAACTCGCGTCGGCATACAACGCGAAGATACGCCGTGTCAGACTGCAAGCCGAAGAGGCCGCTCTCGAATCTGATAGCGCAGAGGCCGTAAAAACCCAAATAACGAGTAGTGGAGGCAGCTTTACTGCTTACTTTGAGTCGTTTATCGGGCGGCTCAGGGATCGTGACCAGTACTGGGAGCGCAAGAAGTACAATACTACGCTGAACAAGCTACAGGCCACACTGGGCAATCAGATCTCATGGAATGACCTTACGCCTGCTGCCCTCCGCAAACTGGAACGTCACTGCCGTGAGGAGCGCGGTAACAACCCGAATACCACCCGCAAAGAACTGTCTCGTGTACGCCGTGTCATCAATCAGGCGGTTAAGGAACAGCTGCTGGATGCCGGTAGCGACCCATTTCAGGTATACGAGTTGCCAAAGGGCGTAGCGACCGACCGGAGACGGCTCTCCATGGAGAATATGCAGGCGCTCCAAGAACTGGATCCTCCCCCCAGCTCTGATCTGCTACGTGATCGGGATGCGTTCCTTCTTGCGTTTTATGGTGGTGGCGTCCGCTTTGGCGACGTGTGCCGCCTACGCCCTGGTATGGTTGCAGGGGGAAGGTTACGCTACCGGATGATGAAGACCGATAAACCGGTGAGTGTACAACTTCCAGATCCCGCACACGATATCGTAGCGCGTTGGTCCAATGATGACGAGACGCCCTATCTTTTCCCATACTTAGACAAGGGAGACGAACGCGACCCGGTTCACCTGCGCAAGCGCATCTCTGTGTGGAATCAGATGGCGAACCGCAGTCTCAAGAAGTTAGCCGCTCAAGCCGGGATTGAGAACCCCGACGACGTGACTTTTCACGTCGCACGGCACAGCTTTGCGGACCTGGCACGCAAGAGTTCAGGAGATCTGTACGCCGTCAGCAAGGCGTTAGGGCACTCCAATCTCAAGATCACCGAACGCTACCTCTCCTCCTTCGACCAGGACGCCGTTGACAGTCTCACCGATAGCATGTGGAATGATGAGTAATGAATACAGCGAAGACACGCGCGAGTGGCTCCGTGACTTGACTGGAACGTCGTGGTCTTACTCCTTGCCCACACACTGCCTGAGCAGTCGCTACCAGCTTCTACATCCGCAAACATGGCCTTTTCCGGGCGTTCCTGCGTTCACGCAGCGTCCCCCTGAGCGCCTTTTGAGTCCTTTCCTGAGTAATGGAAATCAGATGGTATCCGATTCAGATTGGGGCCTGGCTCAAAACATGGGTATTTCCCTGATTCGCGAGACACGCGAAGAGTTTTGCACATACTTGGACGATGGAGCGCAAGGTGCTCACCGTCTGCGTCAAACAGTTAAGCGGCTCAGCGAGCACACGAAAGAGCTGGCTACTTTGATAAATGAGACATTTCGAGCAACACGTACGATATCTGACAGAGAACAAAAGGCATGGCGTGACAAGATGGATCAGTACCCTGTTGTTGCTCATCACGCAGGGGAGTTGACTCCAGAGACAACGACGCCGGACGAAGCCATGCGCCTGCACAATATTCTGGAGCGAGCTAAGTCTGAGGATGCAAACAGAAACTTAAGAGATATCATACCCAAAGACGCATCCGTAGAAGAACGTGTCTGGCATATTCGATCGGAGCGCTCAGAGACGGCTTCTCTGATCGCTTCAAGGCCGAAAAGGGAGGGAAACGACCTTCTATCTCCGTTCCAAGCTCCTGAGCAACGGATGTGTGTTTCGCTTCCATCGTGGGGATTCGACTGCGGTTTGAATCACATGCCCGTTAACATGACACTCGATCAAGCACTCTTCTACTTTCGGTGCTACGCCGATGACCTTGAAGAGGCTGCTTACTCCTACGGTAATACGCACGCGCTGCTTTATTTCCGGGCATTGATGGCAAAGATGGTACTCCGAGAGTTTGATATGTACGGCAAGGCCGAAGAGTGGCCACCAGGGCACTTCCAGGACTTTGATAACCGGCAGTATGATTTCCATCGGACACGCGAGAAGACCCTCGAACTCCTGAAGGGGTCGAAAGAATTCTGGCGCAAGGAGAGTAACCAGATGGTCCCAAACAAAAAGGCTCTATATGATCACCTACATCTGCTTGAAGAGAGCCCACTGCAAAAAAGTAATGGCGACAACATAGGGTTAGGGCGATACCGGCAGGAATTCGATAATATGGTGTCACCCGAAAAAGAGGAAGAGGCGCGAAACAAGGCTTTTTAGATCCAAAACATTGACCCCATTGAGTTTAAAAGCAAAAATTTTCGTTTAGGCACCGAAATTTTCGCTGTTTGGATGCCCTTCGACATACCATGGACTGCAATAGACAACGAATTATACCATAGCCACGACATGGCAACTGACTCAGACCGCATCATCGTCGCTGATGGCGACACACTCCGCAGCGCACTCGCTGATATCGTACGCGACTCGATGATTCGACACGTCCCCGATGCACTTCGCGAGGCCGATAAGGCTGAATGGCTCCACCCGGATACGGTCAAAGAGCGCTATGGACTCACGAATCGCCAGCTGCAGTACCTCCGCGACAACGAGCGCGTGACGTACAGCCAGCATGGACGACGCATCTGGTACCACCGCGAATCCATCGAGGAGTACTTCGATGAGGGCCGTGTGGATGCACGTGACGTGTAGCGACACGCTTCGTTCTTTTCACAGACAACAATAGAGCCTCATGGTACACCACCGAGCTCCACCAGACAAGGAAAAGCCTCAAGCAGCGCGGCAACGCTGCCTGAGGCCAAATATGGATTCATTCCCAGAGAAGGAAATTCACCAATAGTACTGCTATGAACAAAGATTCCTCTACGGGGATCCGAAGGGATACCCCACTCCAAACTGTATTATCATGCTTAAACAGCGTATCAGAGACCGGCTCGGGCTATCAAGCGCAGTGCCCAGCACATGACGATAGCTCTCCCTCGCTCTCTATTACAGAGGCCGAACCGGGCGGCAAGGTGTTGCTGAAATGTCATGCAAACTGCGATGCGTCCGACGTAGTCCACGCTATGGGCCTGGAATGGCGTGACCTCTTCCCCGATGACGCCGACGCATCTTGGAAGCCGTGGGAAGGCGATCTGGTGGACCGATACACCTACCACGATGCCAACGGCAACCCGCTCTTCCAGGTCGTCCGTTACGAAATGCGGGATCCAGAGCACCCGGCCTACGGGCAGAAGACCTTCCTCCAACATGCATACCTGCCGGACCATCCGGATGCAGGCAAATACGACCGGAAGCCCGGATACGTTAGCGGTCGCCATGACGTGGATCCCGTGCTCTATCGACTGCCGCGTGTACGGAAGGCAATCGACTATAGTGACACGGTATACCTCGTCGAAGGTGAGAAGGACGTCCAGACACTCGAACGACTCGGTCTCACGGCGACATGCAACCCCGGTGGCGCCAGCAAAGGCCCTGATCCGGGTAAGAAGTGGGCTCAATCAATGACTGACACACTTGAAGGCGCTGATGTCGTGTGTCTGCCGGATAATGACACCGCTGGGCGTGACTTCATGAGAGCCATCGCCGACAAGATCGTGCGCTGCGCAACGTCAGTCTGTATTCTCCCGCTTCCACGGCTGCGTGCAAAGGAGGATATGACCGACTGGATAAAGAAACGTGAGGGAAGCCTCCAAGAGCTACGCACACTCGTTAAGGCCACAGATCGGCACCAATGGACGCCGCAGACCGCCACAGATCTCGTCGAATATTGTGAAGCGGAAGGCACTGCTGACGATGTCTTCGAGCACATCGACTTGCTCGCAGCAGTCTCTCCAGATCGGTATCCAAAGCTTAAAAAGCGAATCAAGGCGGCAACCAAGATCAACCTGAATGACCTTCGGAGTGCTGTGGAAGCAACCCGTAAGCGACTGCAGGACGAGGAAGAACGCCAGGAGCAGAAAGCACGGCGGGAGAGACTGGCACAGAAGGCCCCTGTCATCGAAATCTCCGACCGCCCCTCATCGGAAATTGTCGATGAGATCTGCGAGGCTATAAAGATGGCTAACGACCCACCGGAGTTGTACCGACGGTCGGGCATTGCCCGTGTAGAGAAGGACCCTCAAGGAAAGCCTGAGATTGCGCCTGTTGCAGAGCCTGAGCTCGACGACTTCATCAGTCGCTGCACCAACTGCGTCGGAGAAAAGATGAAGCCCCAAGACCCGCCTCTACGCATGGTACGGCGAATCAGACATCTCCTCGACCTTCCTGTGCTGGATGGTATCACGCATGTTCCCATACTGAGACCGGATGGTACAGTCTGTGACACGCCGGGCTACGACGAAGAGACCAATCTTCTGTACTACCTACCGGATGGACACTCGCTCGTCTCGGTCCCTGAAAAGCCTACGGAGCAGGACGTACGGGATGCCCTTAACTTTGTGAACGAGGCATGGTGCGACCACCCCTTTGCCGATCAAGCGAGCCTTGCGGGCGCACTGGCTTTAGCCCTTACCCTGATTGTGCTTCCACTCTTGAAGGGGGCAAACACCCCACTGGCCATCATTGATGCAACCCGCGCTGGATCTGGGAAGAGCCTCCTCGCCATGATCATCGGTATCATAGGCACAGGCATAGTGCCTGCCACAATGAGTGCACCCATAGGCGATGCGGAGTGGCGCAAGCAAATCACCGCCCAGCTGCGCGCCGGAGAGCGGTTTATCATTGTAGATGATGTGAGCGGCACGCTCGACAGTCCATCCCTCCGACGGGCCATTACGTCAGACACTTGGTCCGACCGCATTCTCGGGGTCTCTACGCAGATGCGTGTGCCGTCCACGGCTGTATGGTGTGCCACTGGCAACAATCTACGTCCGAGTGGCGATATGGTGCGGCGCTGCTTTCTCATCCGCCTCGACACGCGTATGGCCAAGCCGTGGACACGTGACGGATTCACCCACCAACAGCCACAGTGGACGAAGGAAAACCGCGCAGAGCTCTCTGCAGCGCTGCTCACCATGGCTCGAAAGTGGGTCGTTGCCGGACGTCCAGAACCGAAAAATGTCCCGGTCTTGGGCTCCTTTGAGCGCTGGCGCACGGTCGTCGGTGGGATCCTGGAGCATGTCGGGGTCAGCGGATTTCTGGGTAATATTGATGAGCTGACCGACAGTGTCTTTGTGGAAGACGACGACTGGGCCCACCTACTCGAAGCCATCCATACGTGGGAAGAATCGCGCTCTGAGATCGGCTTTACCGTACGCGAACTGGCCGGTGCCATGGAAGAGGATATACAGGAAGAAGACTTTATGCGGGATGCCAATCTCAAACGCATCGTCGAGTGGCTCCCCGATGAAATAAGATCTCGTCTGCGCTACCGGGAGCCTATCACGCGCTCACTCGGAAACGCATTTGGCTATCGGAAGGACCGCCGGTTCGCCGGTGGATGGTATCTCACCATCATATCGGATGGCCGAGAGGGGAAGCAGTGGTCGGTGCGACGCGACGAAGAAGAGATCGACGCCACGAATCAAAGTTTGCAACCTACGCGGGGGGGCTCCCCACCTCGTCCAGATGACAAGGTGGGGGGAGGGGGGAACCCAGATCCATCTGAAGATCTGGAGTCGTGGCACCACACATGGGGAGATGAAGATGGATCGGATAACCCACCTGAGGGAGAAATCCCCTTCTAAGGGTGCTCATTCGCCACACAGGGGTAAAAAGTACCGGCTCGTTGTGCCACGACTCCAGAATCCTGGATTGATCGCTTCTAACCCCACCCCCACCTTGAAACCTAAGGTAGAGGGTTGCGAGCACCCGCGCGAAGTGGGAAACTGGAGTCGTAGCACCACAACACAACCCTCTCCGATGTCGCGCACTGTGCGTGGTCATCCGGCACAACCCACTATCATGAGCTGAGGAGAGCAGCCTATCGAATGATAGCTTACACACTAACTTTTACTCAAGCATCTACAAACCATGAATGATCTCGAACTCATACTCGTCCACAATCACAAAGGCGGCACGGGGAAGACCATGCTGGCTGTCCATCTCGCTCTTTATATGGCCGCGCAGGGTCAATCCTGGACGTTCTGGGACGTGGATGCGCAGTGCAACGCCATATCCTGGGCCACCCAGCATGAGTGGGAGGGCGAAGATGGAATCACGATACCAGGTAGTAGGAGCGCAGCCGACCTCATCGCAACGGTCGATCCTCGCCACATAGTAGGGGCATCGCACCTGCTCGTGGACACGCCTCCTGCTGAGTCTATTCTGGACTTTGTCGATCAGCACGTCAAGATCAACACGAAGGATATGGTCATCTGCCCGGTGAATGGGCGACTGTCCATTGACGGTGCAATCAAAGTGGCTGAAGAGATGGCCCACACGGGATGCCGTGTGGTGCTCGTCCCCAATTTCACGGATCCACGCGACACGCACGCTCAGGAAGAGATTGCAGCCATCGAGCAGCTTGTTGACATGACGGATGCCAATGTGGAGGTCTTCCAGATGGCCATCCCGCGAAACGAAAAGTACATGCGGGAAGCGGAGTTGCGTGGCGTTCCTGTATGGGACCTTCCCTACGCCTCTCGAACCTACATGGTCAAAGCCCTCATGGCTTTCTGTGACTGGGTCGCGCGTGGTGCGCCGCCCCATGAGAATCAGCCGGATGCCCATAGCAACGAGCGCTCCTCGTACAACGTATCCTCTTCGCTGAAGAGGCGGTTATGGCGATAAAGCCATGCTACACCCATTAAATCTGCCCGTTTAGGCATCCATGGGCATCTGCTGGCTGCCCATGGATGCCACTGGCTTCAGTTGGTGCCCATTGGATGCCATTGGATTCCATCTGTATCTATCTGCATCCACCGGTATCCATCTGAGTCGATTGGCATCCACTGGTATCACCTGCTCGTTTTCCACAGACATACCCCCTACTCACCATGAACAAGCCATATAAACCCATTACGGGCAACCCACGCCGCAAGACCAAGGGATCCCCAGACGGTGCGGAGCAATCCTCGGAGACGTCTTCCAGGGAGGACTCTTCCACGGAAGAGAAGAGCGCATCCAAGGCAAACAACTCCACTGAACGCAAGCGCCGAGTAGCTGTCACGCCACAAGACCCCGAAGCTCTGAAGGCTATTTCGGAAGATCTCGGCCTCCCACACTCCAAGGTCTATAATCTCGCGTTCAAGGCGCTAATGGAGAAGCTGGGGCGCAGGTAAACAACAATTGAGCCTGCTCATAATGTTGACCATCATCCCTTGACTAAGACTATAAATCCCCATAGCACCCATATGGAGAGGGCCTCAACAAATAAATTGAGCAAGGTATGGATTTAGTGCAGTTGCTACCGATGCTTTCAGTCATTAGATTTTGGGTATCAGATTGTAGGGGCTAGACCCTACACTTTCAATAGTCTCTATAGGGTGACTTACAGTTATGAGCAACAGAAGTGACACTGGGGAATCGATCGATATTGATCAAAACCAGCCTAAGCACCAATTCAATACCTCTATTCGACAGAGCGTTTTAGAACTCCTAAGAGCGGCATCATTCCATGAAGACGAACCCATCTCTGAGATCGTCGAACGGGCAGTCATTAAAGAACTAAACCGGATGCAGAAAGAACGAGAGAGTGAATATGAAGTCTATCCTCCACACCGGATCAAGTGAACATAACAATAGTTTGTAGGTCCTACAAATTTTATATTATGTTGTAGGTTTTTGTTTGAGATAATATCGTCAACCATCGCACTGCAAGGATACAGACATGGAAACTCCGCTCAGGGATATCAAGCCACATTCGTCTATACAATCTTTAGAGATCTCGTTTAGCGATGAGGAACTTGAACGAGAATTTGACCAGCAGTTGGTTGCAAGCCTTGTCGGAATGGATCCCAAGTTTGTTCGCAAAGTAATCGGTACTCGAAGTAAGCGACCTGTAACACTCCGAGAGATTATTGTTTTACTTAGGCAAGATGCTTTCAGAGAGACGTTTGTCCCGCGCAGCAGAATTCCATCCTATCTACTTGACAGGTCATCGGAGTCAGGGGATCTAGATCGTCTTGAAATCGATGACCGTCATTCATTTTTCAAAGGGGACGCAAAGAACTTAATCAGACGTCTCCCTCCTGAGTCTATCCAATCAGTTATAACGTCAACTCCATACTGGGGCCTTCGTCTCTATGACACACATTTCAGTGTCTTGTGGGCAGATGGGGAAACATGCCCATTTGGGCATGAACAAACACCAGAGGGTTTTATCAGACACACCACAGAGATTCTTTTCTATTTGAAAGAGGCTCTAAAAGAAGAGGGATCAATCTGGTGGAATTTGATGGACACCTACAATACACGTACTCAAATTCGCTCGAATGCGAGTGAGACTCTGAACGCAATGAAAGGCAATGACTCCCGAAGCTGGAGCGACTACGATTGTCGACGCTACAGCGCGGGGCACTCTCATCTCAAGGATGGAGAACTGTGCCTAATACCAAATAAAATAGCTGATCGAGCCTCCCGAATCGGATATTGGGTCAAAAGCTTCATTACTTGGAAAAAAGACGGTTCTCTTCCTGAACCTGTTCGAACTAGAGCTACAAGGGAAGGAGAATACATAATACACCTTTCCCTTAAACGAGGCCCGTACTTTGACAAAGATGCTTACCAGCGCCTTTCCCCCCGACTTGGAGGTCAGTACCAAGACTACGAAGCAGATAAAATGACTGACATTTGGTGTTTTCCAACGGCAAGCGGAAAAGATAACCATGGAGCAGCTTTCCCTGTAGCTCTTCCAGGCCGTTGCATAGGTCTCACTTCCCGGAAAGACGACACTATTTTGGACCCGTTTGTCGGATCTGGAACAACCTCTCTAGCAGCACTGCAACTCGGAAGAAAATCTATAGGCTTTGATATTGATGATGATTATCTCGAAACAGCGAAATCCCGGTTGAATGGGGCTCCTATGAATTTAGAGGTGTGAGAACCTTTTCTGAAAGACTTCTTTCCGTCTCACTGTAATCTTGCATCGGGACTCGAAGCTCGTAGACTACCTTTCCTTCCAAAGTGCGGCGCCGGTTTAGACTCTCTTCGTGACGAGAAGGGAGAATTAACATACCTGTATCGCAGTCAAAGGCGTCTAGATAGGTAGCAAGTTGATAGTAATCCGATGACTCTATCCGATGAGCATCCGGCTTGTATTTAACATCTATGACGAGCTGATCGCCCTTCGCATCAGACACCAAAATATCTGGCTCCATAGTACAAGTCCCATCAAGAAAAAGGCTGGGAGCTTGACTGCTTCCTGCGACCTTTTTCACTGTGAGACCTTGAGGAGACAGTGCTCTGGAAATCGTTCTCCGCGTGTAGCGCTCGAAGAGAAGATCCATGTTCGTAACTAAAGCCTCCGCCTCAACAAGCTCTGTATGGTCAAACTGAATATTGCCTTGTGCTAAGATGAGACGGGCCATAACCAAGGCAGGAATGTAATACGCTCTCGGTCCAGTATAGCGCCCCGAAATAAGACCGTTGACCACTTGCTGAAAATCAGCGAAGCTCAATCTCCTGTCTGAACAATTTGCCCAACGCGCAAGAGCGGGTGCTTCCGTCGATGATGCAACCCCCAAATTGAGTAGTTGAGCTGCCGCAGCAGAGAGCATCCGATTTTCTGCTGTCTCGAACGTCTTCTCAGAATACCTACAGTGAACGGGACGGGGCTCCCTGCGGGCTACCGATTTGAGAGTAGGGAGAACCTCAAGATGTCCACGCACAAAACCCAGTTGGTCTCTTCGCCGTCTCCGCTCCGGCATTAAGCTCTCTTTTTCAATCTGTCGCAGCTTAGCAGCGTAGGGGCGTTTGAGAAGTTGCATCCAAGACCCGTCTCCCTGGTCATAGGCGATTTGGGCCAGCTCATCAAACTCAGCACCAACAGAATTCGCTAACCCTTCCGAGACAACAAGCATCCGAGAGAACATCCTTCTCCCGACACGAGGAGTGAGGTAAAGTACACGGTCTCCTTTAAGCGGAATAGCGCCTACATAGGGTCCAACTTTTACATGAACCGTCTTTCCCTGGCCCGCTTTCACCACTCTTGGTGTTACATATTCATATGCTGCAGCGGGTAGCCAATCTAACTCAAAATTAACGATTTCAGTTGTCGAATTATCAGGGGCCTCGAAAACGTCCATTACTGCCCGAACAGTTGATCTACCTTTTCATCGATCGCATCTAGCTCATCTTCTCTGTAACCCTCCAAATGCTTTTGCAAAATCGGCCTAATTCGAGTCATATAGAAATCGAGTGGAGGCGTATCAGGAGTTAACGAAGCAAAATAACCATGCCCTACAGGGTGGTAATCTTGGATAAACGCGAATAGCTCAAGCCAGTCATCTGCCTCACCTACTCCGTTTTGGTTGAGGATATCAGTGAGTTGCTCAACTCTTGGAGGGAACTCTACAGCGTCCATACGACCAAACAGAGCATCGTCAATATTCTCTGTCGAGCGGTCAAGTGTATTCATCGTACAGATGATGACTGTGTCTTCTGGGATAAAAAAGGAATCGCCATCTTTGAGAGCTATCGCATGGTCTGGACCTCTGTAGGCCTCTTCGATTAATGAAAAAACTTCCCCGATTGCCTGGCTGAAATCAGTTCGGTTAATCTCTTCCAACACTATATAGTCCTTCTCATCCTCGATAGCCTTTCGAAGCGGACCAGATTTGTATTTCCACTCCCCTCCAGGATGAGGTCTAAGCCCAACGATTAAGTCGTCATACCCCCAACCCTCGTGAATTTGTATTCGCTCAGATTCCGAATCTGATAATACTTGCAAGCATGCTCTGGTCTTTCCCGTTCGAGGAGGACCATACAGCAAAACGGCTTTTGAACCTCTTTCGAGAACACTTTTCAGTCGTTCTTGAGGATCGGAAACTAACCAATTTGGCTTATCAACTGCTGTAGTCACGCGCGTTTTAACTTTTGTGATATGTTCTTCCATTGTTTGCTCTATGACTTTCGCCTTTTGCGAACCTTCTTCAATTGCTTCCAAGACAATGGTTTGCAAATCATTGTCAGACAATGGACTATGATTGGTTTCTACATCCCAATCAGGTTCGCCCGAGACGAATATATTTTGCACTTCCCCAGTCGTTAAGCTCAAATCTCGCTTCAAAGCCTCCCGAAAACTTCGCGCATCAGGATTCTCAGGGACCGATTCTTGCCGATAGTACCATACCCCAAATGGGACAATCGGTATTGTGACACGTGTATCCTCGCTCAAAGCGAAACCATCTTCCCCCTGACCTAAACCCTGCGGATAGTTTCGACCAGGCTTTACCTTCACTACATTATCATGCCCCTTCTCAATTTTGAGGTAGCTTGTGGGATCCACCGTGACCACTGATCCGCTTTCCGCCCACCTGACTAAGTTTGTCTGTATGATAGAGCGGCTGGCATCTTCCTTCATTGTTATAAATCTCTTCGTGTGAGAGAACGGGACGAAGAAACTCCCTTCAGGATCACCGTATCCGAAAAGCCTTTCCAATGCCGATGTCGAGTTGCTTGTGTTTATTGAGACTGGATTATCTGCGGTCATCCCCATCTGCTTGAGCACAAGCCAAATTTTCAGCATATGGCCGGCTGTACCCTTTAGATTCTCAATGGCGTTTTTTAGAGAGTTGCTAGATACATATGGCATAAGTGGCTTAGGTTTTGAGATTTTCTCTACCTTAAAATAGGCTTGTACTCCAAAATCCAATCTGTCTGCCTTCCAGGACCACTTGTGCAAGAATCGCCAAATTCTATAATGGGCCCTGGTGTCAGTGGATACTCCTCACGGATACGTTTTGGAGGCCAAATGGCATCCCGAATAGCAAAGGTAATGTGTCGATTACGTGTCTCTTGTTCGGTAAGACTAATATCCGACATAAAATGGGTAGACGGGGCCTGAGAGACAACTGGTACACAACATGATGTAGATACAAATTACCATAAACCTCACAAAAAGGATGATACCCGGATGTCAAAAGACAAGATTGTTGTACCTACGTTGTACCACTGATCTAATAAACCCCTGCAAAACAGGGGTTTACGCAAAACTATAGTGGGCCCTCCTGGATTCGAACCAGGGACCTCCTGCTTGTAAGGCAGGCGCTCTAAACCAACTGAGCTAAGGACCCATGCGCCGACTATTATGCACAAGCATGGTGTACAATGTCAAGCATTGCAGCCACGTTCCCACACTTTCCACAAAGCCTCCGTCGTGTCTTGGCGATCTCTTCGCACGTATCCCGTAAAACAACTACGCGAAGGCTCCGTTGGAATACGTCGCTTGTTATCATTGTGATCATAGATCAATCTGTCTACTATGCCAAAACGCACGTATCAACCCAGCCGCAAGAAGCGGAAGAACAAGCACGGCTTCCGCAAGCGCATGAAAACCAAAAATGGACGCAAGATTCTGAAGCGCCGCCGCAAGAAAGGACGCAAGAACCTGACGGTAAGCGATACGTCGTCTGGTAAGCCTGTATAGCGCTTCCTTGTTTGCCGGTGCCGCACTGATATGTCCGATTCAGCCCGTCGCTACACGTTTCCGCGTACGCACCGGCTCAAACGAAAGCGGCTCATTGCGTCGCTTTTTGACCGCTCACGTGCTGACGTGGGAACGGAAGCGCACGGATGCGTGCGCATGCTCTACCGATGGGCAACGCCCGAAGAGGTCGGCCACGACGTCCCTGTCCAAATTGGGTTTGCCCCCGGCAGGCGCCACGCCACCAACGTGCAGCGCACCCGGGTGCGCCGGCATATGCGTGAAGCGTATCGGCAGCATCAGTACATGCTACGCGACGGCCTTCCGAGTACCGGACTGCCTCTTATCGCAATGATGCTGTTTCGCGGGCGCTCCGATCGCGCCGACACGTGTATCTGGCGTGATGTGCCTGCCGTATTACAGAAAGTCGCAGCGGCCCTCCCTGAACACGATTAACGCGCTGCGGCGTTCTTCCTATGCTTGCCTGTTGCTCCTGAAACAGACAAGCCCTCCGTCTCGATTGTATCTTTTAGCCCCTCGGCTGCCTTGTCTACGCTGCGTAACCAACCGTCTTCCGAAGACCAGCGCAATATCCTGATTGCCACGCTGCTCTTCGGACTCATCATGTTTGGGTGGCTCATCTGGTATGGCCCCGAATCGCCCGAGCCGTCTCCCGACGATGAAACGGCAGAGGTCGAATCGCCCGCCCCCGAGACTACAACCCCCGACGATGCTGAGCCGCTCACCGATGCCGACCGACCTGCAGACGACCCAGAGAGCCCTGATGCTCCAGACGCTGAAGCGGCCCCCGCCGACCCGCCGTCTGATCCGGCCACCGCACGCGCTACCTCGGGGGAAGCGCGTACCATCACGGTCATATCCGAAGAGTATACAGCCGAATTCTCTACGCGGGGCGGCGTCATCGAACGATTCACTCTGCTGGGCTACACCAAATTCGACCGCGAGAGTCCGGTGAACATAGTCGACGCACCAGGAAGCGGCGTGCCCGGCGTCACGTTCATGACGCCTTCCAGCCATCTGGTGGATACGCGCTCCCTATACTTCGCCTCGGATGCCCCTGACACGCTGCGTGTTGAATCGGGCGAGGAAGCATCGCTTACGTTCGAAGCGACCCTTGGCCCCGAAGGCGAAGGGTCGCTCAGCTATACCTACACCTTCACAGCCGACCCGTACGATCTCAACTTCGAGATCGCCCAGCAGAACCCCGCCTCATTCGCTACACGGGATGGGTACGAGGTCGTGTGGGACTACGGCGTGCCCTTCACGGAAGACGACCCTGAAGGCGAACGCATCGACTCGGGCGTCTATGCCCACTCCGGGGGGTCGCTGGAGCGGCTCGTGTACGACGACGACGCATTCGCCGAAAACCGTCTTTCTGGATCCGTAAGCTGGGTCGGGCACCGAAGCAAGTACTTCACCACGGTGCTCATGCCCGACGACGAGCGGTCCGTTGAAGGCGCTGAACTTATCCGCGAAGAGGGGGCCGCTCAGACCATTGCAGGCGGCGAAGGCACCGAGGCCCGCCTGTTTTTCCCCTCCTCGTCGTCTGATGTCGACGTGCAGTCGTTCTCGCTCTACATGGGGCCGATCGACTACTACAACCTGGCGGCGTACGGGCGCAGCCTGTACGACATGGTGAACTACGGCTGGGCCATCTTCGCATGGATCACACGTCCGCTCGCTACCTTTGTGTTCATCCCTGCGCTTACCTACCTGGGCGGCGTATTTCCAAATTACGGGCTCGTCATCATTCTGCTGGCGGTCCTGATCAAGGTGGTCGTCTACCCGCTCACCAAGTCTTCGTACCGCTCCATGGCGAAGATGCGTGATCTGAAGCCAGAGATGGATAAGATCAAGGAGAAGTATGAGGACGACATGGAGAAGCAGCAGCAGGAGATGATGAAGCTCTACCGCGAGTCGGGGGTTAACCCGATTGGTGGCTGTCTGCCTATGTTCTTGCAGTACCCCATCATTATTGCGCTCTACCTCTACATCCCACAGTCGGTGCAGCTGCGGCAAGAGAGCTTCCTGTGGGCCGCTGACCTGTCGGCGCCAGACCCCATTCTTCAGCTTCCGTTCAGCATTCCGTTTTACGGCGATTACGTAGCTGGATTTACGCTTCTGATGGGTGTCTCTATGATCTTTACGATGCGCATCCAGATGAGTAGTACCGGAAGCACCGGGGCCCAGGCCAAGGTCTTCATGTACGTGCTGCCGTTCTTCATCTTCTTCATCTTCAACCGGTTCGCCTCAGCGCTGAGTCTTTATTATCTGTTCTACAACGTAGTGACTGCTGCGCAGCAGAAGTACATCTACTGGCAGCTTGATAAGGAGAAAGAACAGCAGCCCGATACGCCATTCAACGGCACGAGCAACGGCAAGGAATCAGACGGGTGGTTCTCGCGCCTGCTCAAGAAAGCCGAAGAGGCTCAGAAAGAGGCTCAGAAGCGCAAATAAGCAGGTCCTTTCATAGACACACGACGCGTCTGCCTTCATGCCTGCCGAGTCTGATACCATCGCTGCCATTGCCACGGCACGCGGACGTGCAGCGCTTGCCATTATTCGTGTATCGGGGCCTGAGGCCCGTGCCATCGTGAACGAGCGCTTTCGGGGATCCAACCTCACGGAAGTGCCTTCGCACACCGCACACGTCGGGTACGTGGTGGATGCGAACGATGAGGAGCTTGATCAGGTGGTTATCACGGTCTTTCAGGGGCCACGCTCTGCTACGGGCGAGGATGTCGTTGAGGTGTCGTGCCACGGCGGCGACCTGGCGCCGCAGCTTGTGCTCGATGCGCTCCTCCAGGCTGGTGCACGCATGGCCGAGCCCGGCGAGTTCACCGAGCGCGCCTTTCTGAATGGCAAGCTTGACCTGGCCCAGGCCGAAGCCGTCGCGGATCTTATCCACGCCTCGTCGGAGCAGGCGCACCGCGTATCCATGCAACACCTGCGCGGGCGCTACTCCGACCGCCTCTCCAACCTGCGCGAGGAACTGCTCGACCTCTGCGCGCTTATGGAGTTGGAGATCGACTTCTCTGAAGAAGACGTCGAGTTTGCCGACCGCGAGCGCCTCACCTCCCTGCTCAGCGCGGCGCAGCGGCTTGTCTCCACGCTGCTCGACTCGTACCGCACCGGCGAACTGCTGCGCGACGGCGTGCGTGTGGTGATTGGTGGGCGACCCAACGCAGGCAAATCCACCTTGCTGAACGCGCTCGTGGGCCGCGACCGCGCCATTGTGAGCGCCACGCCCGGCACCACGCGCGACGAGATCGAAGCCGAGGCCGAGCTTGATGGGCTCCTCTTCCGCTTTGTGGATACGGCCGGCCTGCGCGACACTTCCAATCAGATCGAAGCCGAAGGCGTGCGCCGCGCCGAAGCCTCCATTCGCGAGGCCGACGTGCTGCTTTACGTCTACGACCAGCAGCGCGGACTCGACGCCGATGAGCGCGCGTTCCTCCAAGAGCTATCGGATGCGGAGCCGTCGGTGCCTACCGTTGTTGTTGCCAACAAATCCGACATGGTTGAGACCTCACGCACGCCCGATCTCGACGTGGGGCATGCGCTGTCCTTCTCCGCACTGGACGCGTTCGACGACGCGGACGAGCTCGACCGCCTTACCACTGCGCTTCTCGACCAGGTCGATGCCGACTTGCGCGACACTGAAGCCTCGGCTGTTGTCATGAACAAGCGCCATCGTCAGCATCTGCAAGAGGCCCAGACCGCGCTTCAGCGTGCGCAAACCGCCTACAATGAAGGCGTATCAAGCGATCTACTCACGCTCGACCTGCGCGAGGCACTGCACGCCCTTGGCGCCATCACCGGCGAGGTCACCAACGAAGACGTGCTTGGCCAGATCTTCTCGCAGTTCTGTATCGGAAAGTAAGCGGTTCTCTCAGGCAGCTGCCTCACTACGCGTCGCGCTGGCAGCTTTCTTTCTCGCTCGTAAGGCATCCCACCGCATGTCGCGATATTCGCAATAATGTTGTGGTGTCCGCCTGGATTAGTGCCAAACCCGCCATTGGTGCCGGGGGTATGGCATGCGATAGTTGTACACCTCCTGCCACCATGAAAGCTATACTGGACGTCATAGCATCATGGATGCCTGGCAGACATGTGGAAGCATCTCTCCTCAGCGTCCCGGATGTTTTAGATCGATTACGCTGTGCTTTGTGGTAGCCTTACGGCTTGCCTCCAGAGCCAAACGTCCAAACAGCTTCTTGAAACGATCTATTCGCCTTATGATCATCTTACTCGTATGTCACCATGGCTGTAGCCAAAAAAAGAGCTGCCACGATCGTCGATCTGGCCGCTTCCGATAAGAACTTCACAACCCTCGTTGACGCCCTCAAACAGGCTGATCTTGTAGAAACGCTAAAAGGGCGTGGACCGTTCACCGTATTTGCACCAAGCGACAAAGCATTTGAAGGGCTGTCGCGCGAAACGTGGGGCACACTCATGAAACCCTCCAACAAAAGTAAGCTGCAGAATATCCTGAAGCATCACGTCGTAAAGGGACGCAAGTCGGCTGAAGATGTGCTGGGGGCTTCTTCAATGAAGATGCTCGATGGGAGCACGCTGACGATCGACAAGAAAGACGGAGCGCCGCGTATTGGCGGAGCAATGATCCAACAGACAGATCTGGAAGCGGAGAATGGCGTCATCCATGTCATTGACCGCGTACTTACTCCCGACGCGTAAGCACCCCAGCAACTTTATTTTGTTGCGACGCCGGATGGAGATGTTTCTCCGTCCGGCGTTTTTCTGTTTGCCTGTTATCGTGTGCTCAGCATCTCTCTTTCTCTACCGCGCCTGGATGAACGAGTCGGCTAAGGCCCGTGAGAACAACGCATCCGACAACGACATAGCCGGACCTATCTTCTGGCGGTTACACAATCGGAAAAAGTCTCAAACACCACGGATACTCCATCACATGCTTCATCGCTGTTCTCTATGCCTTTATACCCCCGTGCTATGTCACCAAATACGCACCTGCACACCATAACTGCTGAAAACACCGAATCCATTATCTTCGAGGCGAATCATGCGATGTTGGGGTAGGGATGCAGTGCGCCGTGTCTCTACTTGTCGAGGGCGACAGGCTGCCAGTCATCAAGTCCTGTGCGCGGTGCATCGGCGAACCAGAGATGAGCTGATTCAGGGGGGGCTCCCGTGGCTTCTTCCCACGCCGTGGCGTACAGCCGGAGCTGCGGGGCATAAGTTGCCACAAGGTCCCGAAGATGATCCGTGCTGGACACCTTATCGCTTTTGTAGTCGACCAGATGCCATGCACCATCTGCGCGATAGGCGAGGTCGATGGTACCGTGCTGTACCGTGTCGGCGGGATCAGCATCATCCGGACCGGCCTCGTCCCGTAGCAGGCGGCTGAGTGGCAGTTCGGTGTAGATGGTCTCAGCGTTATTGAGTGCGCTCCAGAGCGGGCTCTGGATAAACGTATCAAGCGTGCGTCGAAGAGCCGGTATCAGCTTGTCAAAATCGGTCGATTCAGCCTCCTTTTGAATTAGCATAGCCCGCAACGCAGCATCAGTATACTCGGGCGCGTGTGGATACCGCAGTACTGCCTGTTCAATGAGTTCATGCAGTGCGTTTCCGAACTCCTTCGAGTAGCCGCCACGCACCGCTGCGGGAGGTTCCGTGCCGTGGTTTACAGCATCCGTGATGGATTCAGTCTCGTAAGTTTTCTCGGCCAGTTTATTGCGCCGTTTCCATTGCTTGTTCAGGTGGTTCTGCAGATCGCGCAGCACGTGCGGGGTGGGCGCCTCGGGGCGCCCCCCCTCCGAAGCCGGCAGTTCGGTTATATCGTGGTCAGTGCAGTATGCATCCACGGCGCGCCAGTAGCCCGGTTTGTAGCCGTCGTTCTTGTGGTGGTAGCGGGATACGACAAGCATCTGCTTTGCCCGTGTGGCCGCGACGTACTCCAGACGGTGCGCCTCGGCATCCTCCAGCACCGCCTCGACCGCCTCAAACTCGGGCCACGCCTCGGGCGCAGCCGCAACGCTGGTGTTGTGCTGGTATGCGTTGAGCACGGGCACCACAATCTCATTTTCCTGACGCCGCACATGCTCGGTGATGCCGCCGCTACGCGACCCGCCATACGGGTCGGCCAGGAAGACGACATTGGCCTGCAATCCTTTGGCTTTGTGCACGTTCAAGAGCTGCACCGCGTTGTCGGAGCCGGTGTCGAGCGTCATGCCGTCGATGTCGGCGTTGCCCTCGGCGATGTACTGCAGCTCGCGCCAGATGTCGTAGGCGGAGAAGCCGCGGGCGTCGAAGGCCTGCACCTCGGCCAGAATGCGCTGCAAGCGTCCCGCGTTGAGCGAGCCTTCGGTGGCGTCGGCGGCGGCGCGGGCATAAAGCTGACTCTCGTCGAGAATGGCCTCCATAGCTGGTGCGGGGCGCTGGTTGTGCAGCTCCTTTTTCGCGTCCAAAATACGCTCGTGGGCCGTGGCAAGCCGCTCACGGAGCGCGGATGGAGCACTGGGGGAGGCAGGCTGCTTCGTATCCCCTAAAACCAACCCATTTTGTTTAAGCCGATACAGGTCGTCATCGCTGAAGCCGACGAGCGGGCCTTGCAGGTAGGCAAGGTGCGCAAGGGGATCGTCGGGGCGAAAGACGCAGGTGAGGAGCTGCACGAGGGCGTGCAGTTCGCGGGATTCGTGGGCGTCTTTGCCGCCCATCACGACATAGGGGATGTTGTAGCGGGCCAGCGCTTCGGCGTAGATGGAGAGACGCGAGGTAACGCGCGTGAGAATCATGAAGTCGCCGGGCTGTCCGCTAACGAGGGCACCGTCGGGGCCACGCTGCAGTGGCTCGTTGGTGGTGGCAGCGTGGTGGATGTACCGGGCGATGCGCTCGGCATCGTCTTGCGCGATGGCGTCGGAGCTGTTGTACTTCTTGTATGCGATGGTCGACTGGTAGAGCACCGGGTCGGCGGGATCGGTGGTGCGGTGGGGGTCGAAGTCGGTGTACGCGGCCTGTACGGCATCGGCAGGCAGGTCGTGCGTCGGGTCGGCATCGGCCTCGGCGCGGTCGGTGGTGAAGGGTGCGTCGAACATGGTGTTGAAGGCGTGGCAGAGCCGCGCGGTGGAGCGGAAGTTGCGCGTAAGCGTGAGCGCTTCGCCGTGCGGCTGGGCGTCGATCAGGTCGGCCACCTCGTTGAAGATGGCCATATCGGCTCGGCGGAAGCGGTAAATGGACTGCTTGTCGTCGCCCACCACGAAGAGCGATCCGGGCGCCGGATTGGTGGCGCGCCAGTCGGTGGTTTCGTGGTCGGTGCCGGTCAGGTAGAAGAGGATCTCAGCCTGAAGCGGATCGGTGTCCTGAAATTCGTCGACCATAAGGCGCGGATAGCGCTGGTGCAGCGCCCGACGCACACTCGGGTGATCGCGCAGCAGGTTGCGGGTGTAGAGAAGCAGGTCGTTCGACGAAAGCTGCCCGCGCTCGCGGCGCAGGGTGAGCAGGGGCTCTATGGCACCGTGCGTAAACTGCGTACATACGTGGTGCGCATGGGCGTGCCACCGGGTCATGAGCGGATCGACCACCTCGTCGACCAGCGGCGCGAGGTGCTCGTCTTGCAGCTCTTTGGCTTGGGACTTGTTCTTTTTCCAGTGACTGGGGGTCATACGGCCACGGCGTCCATCGCGGTTTTTGCGATTGTCATCTTTGGCGAGGCCCTCAAAGAGCGACAGCAGCGCGGCCTGTTCGGCAGGCGTTTCAGGGGGATTCACACGCAGCATCTGGTCGGCCTGCGCAATAGCAGCGAGGGCGTTGCAGCAGTATCCGCTGGTGTCGGGCAGCGGCGTGGGCAGGTACGGCCCCCAGGCACGCACGAACTCGGTAACGGTGGCGGTGGCCTCGTCGAGGTCGGGTGCGGGGATGTCTTCGGTGTACGGCGTGAGGTCGGGGTAGCGGCTCAGCACGGTGAACTGGTCGTAGAGGTCAGCGGGGGTGTAGCCGACAGCCTGCACCGCATCGATACGCTCGGGCGCTTCTTTGTGGATGCGCCGCAGGTACTGCTGCCAGGCGCGGCGCTTCATCTCGTCGATCTCGCGCCCGTCCAGCTCCATGTCGAAGTCCGGCGGCAGGGCGGCCTGCAGCGGAAACTCGCGCAAGAGCCGCGCGCAGAAGCTGTGGATGGTGCCCACAAAGCACTGCGACAGGTCGTCGAGCCCTTGCCGCAACCGCCGCGCATCGGCCGATCCGGCAGGCGCCTTGTGCTGCAGCATCTGCAAGCGCTCGAACAGACGCTCTTTCATCTCGCCTGCGGCCTTGCGCGTGAAGGTGATGGCAGTAAGGTCGCCGATGGGTACGCCCGTGCGTACCAGCGCTTCGAGGCGAGCTACGAGCGAGGTGGTCTTTCCGGCTCCGGCAGAGGCGCGCACGAGAAAGTTGGTGTCGGGGTCGAAGCCGTCGAGGTCGGGCAGCGCATCGCCCGCATACGGACCGATGCGCGTGCGGGCGGTGGCGTCGGAGGTGGTGGTAAGCATAGGAGGTGGGGTTGGGTGGGAGAATATCTTCGTAAGGTGCGGGCGCGTCCGGGGGTATGGTCTAACGGGGGACTGTTGGCCCCAGGATTAATAAAATCAAGTGCGTAGGGACACGGCGCGCCGTGTCCCTACTTTTCTTGCGCCATCCTCTACGCATCGAAAGGGGAAGACCACGCATCAATCATGATGCAAGTGCGGGAGATCGTCGGGCCAGTCTTTGGCCCGGATCTCCTCGCGTCGGGCGCGGCGGTCGTACACGAGCGGGGTGTAGTTGTAGCGCCAGTCGCTCTGCTTCAGCGAATCGCCCGAGGGCACAAACACGCCGTGGCGTGCCATCTGAGAGAGGGTGTTCAGGATGCCCACCAGATCTTCGCGGTACGTGTCGGGGTGGCTGTCGCCGGTGCTGTCGGGGGGATACGCCACGGTGCGTCCCATCTGGCGGGCAGTGGCAAAGTAGTAGCCCGAGCGTGCGACCGAACCGCCCAGCGCCTCTTCGGCGGCACGGGCGTAGAGCATCCACTGGAGCGACCAGCGCTTATTGCGGAGCCCGTCGAGCGGATCGTAATCGCGCATCCCGCCCGTCTTGTAGTCCCAGATGAGCAGTTCTCCGTTGCGTGCATCGATGCGATCCACCGCACCACGCAGCCGCAGCGTGCCGCGCTCGGTGTGCAGTTCGACTTCGGGATGCTCGTCGCGCGGACGGTTGCCGAAGCTCCACTCAAAACGCTCGGGCATCAGGTCAGGATGGTCGGCTCCGCGCGCGGCGTCGGCGCGGAGGAAGGCGTTCACATCGGCGCGTAGGCCCTCTTTCGCAGCGGCTTTTATCTGATCGTTCGGCGGTGTACCGCGTTGCTGAGTGGCTTCTTTGAAAGCCGTCTCAAATGCATCCTCAAGCGCTTCCTCGTCGTCGAGCGTGGGCATGCGGCCAAGCCCGCCGTCTTCTGGATTCAAGAACAGC
The DNA here is from genome assembly GCF_055379825.1 of Longimonas haloalkaliphila. Classification (NCBI taxonomy): domain Bacteria; kingdom Pseudomonadati; phylum Rhodothermota; class Rhodothermia; order Rhodothermales; family Salisaetaceae; genus Longimonas; species Longimonas haloalkaliphila. The sequence goes on from NZ_AP043948.1 coordinate 22,339, forward strand.
TCGTAGGTGCGGTGCAAGATGGTACCGCGGGTGAGCGGGTCGAGCCAGTCTTCATCGTCGAGGGCCGGCTCGTCAAGCGGCTCGGCCTCCAGCACGTACTTTACGAAATAGAGATAGGGCGTACGCGCAAACATCTCCAGGCGCGAGGCGGAGGCGATGGTGTCGGTATCGGGGTCAAGCAGGTCGAGTTCAGGATACGGCGGGTCTTGCAGCACGCCGTCGTAGGCAGTAACCTCGTCCGAGGCACGGGCCTCTTCGGCGGTTTTTCCATGCAAGATGTGCGACGCAGCGCGGGCCAGGTAGTCAGAAGCAGATTCGGTGCCGCGCTTCGCATCCGATAGCGCCTGTTCGGTGAGGCCCCATACGTCGAGGGCGTCGAGGGTGTGCTGCGCATCCTGCACGGTGAGCTCGTCGCGCTCCTCAGGATCTGACCCAAGGGCCGCCTGCACAACGGTGCGCAACTGCAGGTAGAGCGTGCCGGGGAAGCGCTCCTCGCTGTTACGCAGGTCGAAGCGGTGCATGATGAATGTAGCATCGCCGTGGTGACGCAAAAGCGCCTGCCGTACGCGCCAGTCTTCTTCCTGACGCCGGTTGGCGGTGAGGGGCAGCGTAATCTGCTCGTGTTCGTTGAGGCGCCGGCGGTCGGCGTCACTCAAAAGCGGGTCGTCGTTCAGCGTCACGGAGAGGCTCTCCGCATCCATCCCCACCACGTACAGATGCGGACGGTTGGCGTAGCCGACCGTGGTGAGCGGTACCACGTGCACGTCGCCCGGCTGCGGACGCTGCGCGCCCACGAACGTCTCGCGCACCCACGTGCGGATGTAGTCGGCGAGGCGCGTGGCTGAGTCTTTGTACACCTCCCCCTCGCTTCGCTGCAGCGTGTTCAGGTACTGCAGGATACGACCGCGTGCCTTCTCGTCGAAGGTCTCTGCGGTGCCCGTGGGCTTATCGACCGGACCGTGCTGCGTCAGAAACGTCTCGCAGTGCTTTGCGACCATTTCGACATCCGACGACCCCGAGGGCAGGCTATCGAGCAGGCTATGAAGCGATTCGTGGAGGCGTCTCCATTGCTCAATCTGCGCATCGGTGGTATAATCCTGCGATTCCGCGTGTTCGATATGACGTGCCACCCCCTTAAGCAGGTTTGTAGCGCCCGGCTGGTAAGTCCGTTCGGCGAGCCAGGTTGCGATCTCGGCATCCGACAGAGCCAGTCCCGCTGTGCGCTGCAGGGTAAGGTGTCCGGCCCGTAACAGATGGATGAACGGCGCCGCTTCCTGCGGACCGGCCATCCAGTCGAGGTAGGCCATGAGCGCCTGGCCCGGGCGCGTTTCACGCAAGTGGCGGCCCGGGCTCAGCGATACAGGCACATTGTGCCGCCCGGCCTGCTGCTCGATCGTGGCGAGGTACGGGTCGGGGGCAGTGTAAGCGATTTCGACCTGGTCGAACCGTAGACCGCGCCGCTGGATGTCGCGAAACACCGCCCGCACCTCCTCGGCGAGTCCGACCGTCGTCCGGAAATGCAGTTTTTTGGGGATGCGCAGCGTACTCGCCCCGTTGCCCGGTGCCACACGGCTGGACGCGTGCACCGCCTGGGCCGTGGGTCCGGCTTCCGGACGAGCGGGCGGTTTCGCATCTGGAAAGACCTTGGCCGCGCTTAGCACGGGCGCCTGCTTGGTAGGATGCTCCTGTCCGAGCCGACGCAGCGGATACGAGCTCGCATTAGCCAGTGCTTCGACCAACTCGCGAGCGTAGCCGGGCACGTCCACGTCGTCTACGATGGCGTACTGACTCCGCTGCGGCTCGTGCACGGTGGTCTCCTGCACGAGTGCGGTGGCACGCTGCAGCACATCTGCCTCGTCGTAGTACTTATTTTCTGTCAGGGCATCTACGTAGTACCGGTAGGCTTTCGCCTGCGCCTCCTGCTGAGCCGTAGTGGTTTCGGCAGCCTTCAGGGCCTGCTGATATGCTTTGGGCTGTACGCCGTGCTTGCGAAGCACCGAAAACGTCTGGGCGAGCGAGCCCGAGAGCCGTGCCGCGGTGCTGCCTTGTAGCAGTTGTTCACGCGTTTCGACAGGCAGTTGGTCAACAGCATACGCTGCGAGCATCTGGTCGATACCCGATGGAAGACGTTGACTTCCGGCCTTGAGCAGATCGGCCTGTGCCAGCCGGCGGGCATAGGCGGCAATGGTCGTACACCGCAGTCCAATGCTCGACTGGATGCGTGCTGCGGCCTCTTCGAGGGCCTTTCCGAGCTGCGTCTGGGCGACAAACACGACGGTGTGGGTACCCGGTGCCGCATCCAGAAGCGCATGCAGGTGGTGGATGAGCGGGGAACGGTCAGGGAGCGCAGAGTCGGCCATCAGCGGAAGGGGGCAGGAGCGGGGATGCGTGATCGAAGCAGTAGCGTGTATGCATCTCACCCATGCAACGGACAATCGGCGTCCGCATCCAACAGCATAATTGGGAAGTGATACACGCCATACTATGCACGTTCACACGCGAGGCGGCTGGTTCTGTTCGTGTTGCTGCGCTGCTACCTGGGCGTCCCGTTCGTCGTCGTGCTACCGATCAGGCCCCATCCCTTCGCTACACGGTCTGCGCATGTACCGGACGCTCCTCGTGGGCCCAGTAAGCATCGAATGCCATCGCCACGTTGCGGATGAGCAACCGGCCCGCCGGACGCACATGCACAGCCTCGGGCGTGCAGGTGACGAGCCCGTCGGCTTCGAGCGGAGCCAGGCGCGCCCACGCATCCCCCAGCACGGCATCGAAATCGATGCCGAAACGCTCCTCTACGTCGGCCTTGCGGAGCTGGAAGTTGCACATGAGCTCCCCGATCAGATAGCGGCGCAGATGATCGTCGTCGGTCAGGCGCACGCCGCGATACGTCATGAGCTCGCCGCGGTCGATGCGGTCGTAGTAGCCCGGCAGCGCCTTCACGTTCTGCGCGTACGCGCCGCGCATCTGACTGATGCCCGACACACCGAACGCCACCACCTCAGCATCGGAATGCGTGGAGTAGCCCTGAAAGTTACGATGCAAGTCGCCCTCGTCCTGTGCTTTTGAGAGCGCGTCGTTTGGGCGTGCGAAGTGATCCATCCCGATGAACCGGTAGCCGCCCGGCCCCGTCAGGTGCTCGATGCCGCGCTTAAAGAGACGCAGCTTTTCTTCGGGCGCCGGCAATGCGTCTTCATCAATCACGCGCTGATGCTTTTTCATAGACGGCACGTGCGCGTAGCTGTAGAGCGCAATACGATCTGGGTTCAGCCGGTCAACGACGCCGAGCGTACGCTGAAACCGCTCTTCGGTCTGATGCGGCAGTCCATAGACCAGATCCATGTTGATGCCACCAAACCCGTGATTGCGCGCCCAGTCGAACGCCTCGGCGACCGTGTCGGTCGGCTGGATGCGGTTGATCGCCGCCTGCACGACCGGATTCACATCTTGCACGCCAAAGCTGATGCGGTTGAATCCGACCTGTGCCGCCGCCGCAACACGGTCTTCGGTAAGCCCGCGCGGATCGGCTTCGAGACTGACCTCTGCATCCGGCGTTACTTCGAACCGGTCGTACAGGTGCGTACCCAGTTCCTTGATCTGAGCCGCGGTGAGGTACGTAGGCGTGCCCCCGCCCCAGTGAATCTGCACAACCGGACGCCGCGTGTCGAGACGCTCCGCCACCAGATCGATCTCGCGCTTGATGGCTTCTACGTAGCGCTGAATCGTCGCAGGATTCTGCGTCACCTTCATGTGGCATCCGCAGTAGTAGCAGAGCGATCGGCAGAACGGCAAGTGCAGGTAGAGCGACAGGGGCGTGTCGGGCATAGCCCGGCCCAGATCGTCCGCAAACGCGTCTACGTCGTAGTCGCGCGAGAAGTGCGGCGCGGTCGGGTAACTCGTGTAGCGCGGCCCCGGCTTGTTATAGCGGCGAATGAGGTCGAGGTCAACGTGCAGCGCAGTATCCATATCGTCGGGGGGCTGGCAACCGTGGGAATGCATTTGGAGTAGATAGATGCTGTACGTTACAGAATACATACAACACGAGGCGCGTGTTGTACGCATCCGTTGCAACCCGATGTGGGGCCCTCCCCGATACTAATGGTTTTTGACCCATGCCTGCCCCTCCTGCCGAGACCTCGCAACGCGACGTCGTGTGCCGCAACTGCACGGTGCGGCTACGCGGCGCCTACTGCCACCGGTGCGGACAGCGTGCCCGGTCGCGCATTGCTCCCGTTAGCATGCTGGCGCGCGAAGCCCTCACCGAAACCCTCAATCTCGACACCCGGCTCGCGCGCACGCTGGCCCGTCTGCTTTTCGTTCCCGGCCAGCTTACCTGCGAATATCTTGCGGCACGCCGGCGCCGATACGTATCGCCCCTGCGTCTGTTTGTGTTCTTCAGCTTCGTGCTCTTTCTTGTTATAGGCCTCTCGCAGGGGCGCCTGATAGGCACAGAATCAGACTGGGAGCCGCTTCGTGCAGGGGAGGCGGAAGATATAGCCGATGTAGCCGCCGGCACCGCACCGTACGCACCAGACGACACAAGCGCCACACCCTCTCACCGCACCGACACGTCCGCAGCCGGCTCGCTGCTCGCTGTCTCCGATGACATTCGCGAATCGCTCCACGCTTTTGTGGACAGACAGACCGGCGCCCCTGAAGTGAGCAGTCAGGTGGCCCGGCGAGCCGCGCTCGGACTGCTGCGCACCCTCGACAACCCCGATCGCTTTGTCGAACGCGCTGTCGGACGCCTGTCGGTGCTTGCATTCGTTATGCTTCCGCTGTTTGCGGGGCTTCTCAAAATGCTGTACTGGCGCACGGGCCGTCTGTATGCCGAGCATCTCATTATGGCGCTCCACCTGCATGCGTTTCTCTTCGTGTTGCTTCTGGTTGCCACCCTCCACAACCTGTCCAGCCTCTCAATTCTACCCGGAGGCACAAATGGATTCGTACGGTTGGTGCTCTTTGGGTACCTGCTGCTCACCCTGCGGCGCGTCTACGCTCAATCGTGGCCGTGGACGCTCATGAAGACCGTGGGTTTGCTTATCGGATATGGCATGCTCCTCGCTGTCGGGTTTGCACTGTACCTTGGCATCACAGTCGCCCTTTCGTAGGGCTGCACATAGTACGCTAAGTAGACATCCGCTAAGTAGACATACCTGGTAAGTTGCTAATCTCGAAGTGATCGATGTTGGCAGCGAACAAGCGCTTCTGGATGCCATCTCATGCCGTTCGATGGCACGGGAGCGTCAAACAAAGGCCTGCGATCGCTGCATCGGTCGCAGGCTCCCTCCTCACAGTGACAACGTGTAAACATATCTTCGCTGAGTTACATAGGTACATAACGGCATGTGCAGGTTTCCTTCCTCCTTTGTTGATCGCCGCCTTGTCGCAGAATGCGCGGTCCTCACATCCCCCATTCCCTCACGCTGTTCGGGATTTCCCCCTTCGCGAAGGGGGAAATGTCGCGTAGCCACAAACGGGGATATGCGCCCAAAAGGATCATGGAAAACTTGCACACCGCGTTACATAGGCGAACGCAACAGTGGATTCGGGAGGAAGAGGATTCCGAATCGTTGCATGACCGTTCTTGCTCTTGTCGCGCTTTTCTGTGTGGTGCTATTCCGTATCAACAGGCGCAGGCTCACGGTCATACACGTCGAACACCGTGCGTTCATCGGGTAAGACGATGGCGAGCACGACCTGCTGTTCGGGATCGTACGTGGTCGTCAGGCGATGCAGCGTGTGCATCCCACTGGACGCAATCTGGTCGTCCGTGCCATTGAACGTAAGATAGCGAAGTGGAGCAGTGCCCTGGTCGGCAGATCCTGAGTCACCGCCCGGTGTTGGGAAGACGATGGCGCCACGCCCCCGTTTCTGGTACTGCTGCCAGGCATGCCGAGCAATGACCATCCAGTGCCGCTCGGCAATCGAGTCGATGAGCAGACCCGGGTTCAGCGGCGCATCGCCGTCCGTGTCGTCTTGTAGCAAGTCAGAGGGATTCATAGCGATAGCTGCAGTAATGGCTGCTTTGGTAGCGATAAAGGCGTTGCTGCGTCTACGCCGAAACGTTCGTATCGATCAAAACACAGTACAGAGCGTGCAAAAGGCATTGCCTAAGGTGTAAGATATTTCTTGCCGCATTCAGCCCTCTCTGGCCTCCCGCCTGCCCCTACGTACACCAGGCACCGTACGACAGGTAGGGCTTCCGGGGTTACATTCTGCCTGTACCACGCGGCTTACGTACTGGTTTATCGTGCCAATTTTTACATCGACCATGCATCTTTCTCCAGAGCAATGGAAAGCCGCCAGCGATCTGTTCGATGCGGTCTGCGACTTGCCGCCGGGTGAACAGCAGGCGCACCTCAACGATGCCGACGTACCGGATGCTATTCGCGCGGAGGTAGAAGCACTGCTCCAGGCCGAAGCGGAAGCCACCAGCTTTCTGGAAGCAGGAGCGGCCTCGCTCGCCGAGACGTTCGTGGGCGAAGCCGTCGACGAGCATACTCGGGGTAGCGCCCCCACCCTGAAGCCGGGTGCTCGTGTCGGCGCCTATCGCATCGTTGAGGTGCTGGGAGAGGGGGGGATGGGCATAGTGTATCGCGCTGAACGGGCCGATGGTTCATTCGAAAAGAACGTGGCGCTGAAAGTAATCCAGCGCGGCATGGCTTCGTCTGCTGTCGTACAGCGGTTTGAGCATGAACGCCAGATCCTGGCCCAGCTGGAGCATCCGAATATCGCTCGGCTCATCGACGGCGGCGTGACCAGCGAGGGGCAGCCCTACTTCATCATGGAGCACGTACAGGGCGTGCCGCTGCGTACGTATTGCCGTGAGAACAAGGTGTCGCTAGACGAACGCATCAGCCTGCTCGCCGATGTCTGCGATGCCGTACAGTATGCGCACCGCCGCCTTATCGTGCATCGCGACCTCAAGCCCGACAACATTCTCGTGACGCCGCAGGGCCAGGTCAAGCTGCTGGACTTTGGCATCGCGAAGCTCCTGGCCGAAGACGACGAAGACCCCGGTGCCCGCACGCAGCGGCAGCCCATGACGCCAGCCTACGCAGCCCCCGAGCAGGTGCAGAACGACCGGGTAACGCCTGCTACAGATGTCTATGCGCTCGGGGTGGTGATGTACGAACTGCTGACGGGTGAGCGCCCCTATGAGTTTAAGAGCTACGGCGCCACGGACATCGCCGAGGCAGTGGTCTACTCTATTCCTTCACGGCCCAGCACCATGCTGCGGCATGCCCCCTCTGCGTCGGCGTCTGACCGCACGCCCTACTCGCCCACCCGGCTACAGGGCGATCTCGACGCGATCATTATGAAAGCGCTCAAGAAAGAGCCCGAGGTCCGCTATGCAACGGCAGGCGACCTGCTTGGCGACCTGAAGCGTTTTCAGCAGGGCCATCCGGTACAGGCGCGCGACGACACGACCTGGTACCGTACCAGCAAGTTTGTGAAGCGACACCGGTGGGCCGTGCTCGCGGCCTTCATAGCCGTTTCGGCCCTGCTGGCTGGCGGCGCAGCTACGCTCTGGCAGGCCCATCGCGCTACCGCCGAAGCCGAGCGCGCCAACCAGACGCTCGACTTTTTCCTGCAGACGTTTGAGGACGTAGATCCCGCTCATGTAGAGGCGCAGGGCGGCATGATCGCTCCGCGCGACCTGTTGCACCCAAGCATGCGCCGCGCCGAGCAGCTGCAAGACCAACCGCTGGTGCAAGCGTCGGTGCTTCAGGGACTCGGACGGCTGAGCATGAGCCTGGGCGAGGTGCACACAGCCGACTCGCTGGCCAACCGGGCGCGCCTGCTCTGGTCGGACATCCACGGTCCGCATCATCCCGAATATGCGGCCGCTACGCTGTTGCAAGCCGAGGCGCTGCGCGAACAACGAGCGTATACGGAGGCCACATCTGTTCTCGACGAACTGGCGTCTCTGCCCTCGGCCCGAAACCGATTTGAAGCACTGCGACTTCGGGGGTCCGTTCTATACCGACAGGGCCGCTTCGGAGCCGCTGAGGAGGCCTATCAGGACGCCCTGGCGCAGCCCGTAGATTCGTTGCATCGGGCCGAAGCTCTGCTCGGACTCGGAGACGTACACATCTATCAGGATAGGCAGGAAGAGGCTTTCGCGCTCTTTCACGAGGCGCTCTCGACGTATGAGAGCCACGAACCCAACAGTCCACGTGCCGCTCGGGCGCACTACCAGCTCGCGTTCTCTCTTCATAGGGGCCAGCGATTCGACGAAGCCGTTGAGCACTATCAGCGTGCGCTTCAGATCTACGAGAGCGCCTACGGCCCGCATCATTACCAGGTGGCGACGACGCAATACGCTCTCGGCCGCGTGTACGAGGACCGCAGACAGTTAGATACTGCTCTCTCGTTATACCGGGCCTCTATTACGGCTTACGATGCCTCGCCCCTGGAACCGATGCATCTATGGAACGCATTTCCTACCATTGGCGCAGGGCGGGTGCTTTTTGAGCAAGGGCGCGCCTCAGAGGCGATCTCTTATCTCGAACGGTCGCTCGAAATCGTTGAGAATGAACTTGCCGCTCGCGACATCCGAATTGCGCTTGTTCGTGGGCTGCTTGGCGCTGCCTACGCGGCAGAGGAACGGCTTTCCGATGCCGCCCCCCTCCTTGAATCCAGCAACAGCATATTTCGCAGCCGAAGCGACTACGCGCCAGAGCGGGAGCGTCCCACGTTACAGGGGTTGCTAACCCTTTACACGGCACAGGCACGCCCCGATGAGGCCGCTGCTGTTCAAGCGCAACTCGATAGCCTGGATGCCGACCTCGAACAGAAAGGGCCCGCAGCATCAGAACCGCAGGCCCCGTAAAGGAAGTGAGTTTGTATTTTTGGGATGCGTTACCGTAGTGCTTCTTCGGGAAGCATGAACCCACCGGGTACGCGCGTGCCACGCTCCAGCCACTCACCGGCCTCACGCCCGAATGCGTCGGGATTGTAAAGCGCGTTGGCTTGTTCGACAGAGGGATCCATGATTGGCGTTGGGCACGGCGAAAAGACACCGCCGGGCACAGCCATCAGGGCTGCTTCCGGGTTCGGCTCACAGACCGGCTCAGGAATCGGGCCGATGATGCCCCGCTTCGCCGTTTCGTCGGCAATGTCGAAGGCGGCGCGGTGAAGGGTAGCTGCCAGACGCTGCGCTTCAGCCGGACTGAGCTCGATGCGTCCGCCACCGGCGGCTATCATAATCGAGGCCGATCGTCCGCTACGGGCAGCGACCGTAAGATCGTCGCGCAGCTGAACCTCCCCATCGACCTGTTCGGCACGATCGGTGTCAGCAACTCGCTCTACGGGAGGACCGTCAGTCTCTGTTCCCTCATCAGCAGATTGTGAGGGGGCGCACCCGATGATCAGCACACCTACGAGTAGCGTGCATAAGAAAAACAACGGTATGGTACGAAGCATAATTTTGGGGGAGCTATAGGGGGATGACTAAGGAGTGGCATGTCGCCATATATACAGGCGTAACAGACGGGAGGAAGCCGGACATGCGATCTGCTGATCGGCCGCGTCTTAAGTCGCTATACGCATCTCGCTGGCTGATCGTCCTCCGTATCCCGCTGTAGTATGGTCTACATTCCAGCGACTTATAGATAAAGTATCCGCCCACAAATTAAAAATAACGGATATAAAAAGAGTGGCCGGTATAATCAGCCCCTCAGTGCCCGTAAAGTTATCCACAAGCTGTACACATCGGTTTTAGAGCATTTGCAAATAACGGACATAAATATGTTAGGACAATAATATCCGCTTTACAGGCGCTGAAGGGCATTTGGCAATCATTCCTGACACAGGAATACGGTAACCGATCCGGCGATAGGCGGCTGCACACAAGTTATCCACAGGTTGTGAACAGAGGGTTGGGATTCGATCCACAGCGTGCACAGACAGGGACATACGCCGATTTCTTAATATCCGTTATTTATTTTGCTAATCAACGAGTAGCTACAATAGGCCGCTCACGGGTCTGTGGTGAGATGCGGTTCCGCAACGAAAGGCCGCTATACCTCAGACGGATGCGTTGCGCGCACGGCCAGGTATGCACTCAGCCCAGCACCGGAAAGAGCAAACACGGCAAGCACGCCAAACAGCACGGCGGGCGCATAGTAATTGAGCACCGTGCCAGCAACCGCTGCGCCGAGTGCACCGATGCCAAACACGCCGAGATAGGTAAACCCGTACGACAGGCCTCGTGCTTCCGAGGGCGTATACTCAGCCACTGTTGCCTGATAGAGCGGCTGCACAACAAAGAGCGCCACGCCCAGTAGCGCGCTAATGGCGAGCAGTGGGCCCGTCCCGGCAAGGGCCATCGGCCAGAACACAACACCGATGGCCGCCAGCACGAGAAATCCTCCGGTCAGCGCGCGCTCGGTGCGCACATGATCCGTAAGCCAGCCGCCCAGGTACTGCCCGGCCATACCGACCATGAGAAGCGCAGCATAAACGTAGCGCCCCGACTCCACCTGCAGGCCGATGTCGATCTGCACGAAGCGCTCAAGCAGGTCGGGCAGGAAAGTGAGTATCCCCCGGTAATAGAGTCCCGAAAACATGACCACAAAAAACACGACGACAAATCCCGATGCGAAGAGAAGTCGCGAGGTGCTCCATAGCTGTGCAAGCGACTGCGGCGGTGGGTCTTCTGACTCGCCGGTGCTCTCATCGAAGACCGCATCGGCAGCGGTTTCATCAAACGAGGCGCGTGCCGCATAGAGCGTTGCCCCGAGCGCCGGGAGCGCCAGCAGCGCCGCCACCACGCGCCAGTCTACCACAACAAGCAGCAGCGCCGTGCAGAGCGGTCCGAGGGCGATGCCTGCGTTGCCTGCCATGCCGTGCAGCGCAAGCCCATGCCCGCGCTTCACCACCCCCCGCGAAATGAGGGTGAGCCCTGCTGGATGGTAGATGCTTGCTGCCAGCCCCCACAGCACCAGCGCAGTTGCAATCGACCACAGCCCCGACGCCAAGCTCAGCACCACAAACGACAGTCCCATGCCTGCCAGGCATCCTATGATGAGCCGGCGCGAGCCCCATCGGTCCGCAAGAACGCCTGCCGGAAGGGCGCCCATACCGTAGAGTCCATACCCCAGCGCAACGACGCTACCCAGTACCGCTGTCGACACGTCAAACTCGACCAGCCATAATGTCATCAAGATCGGAATGGAAAGCTCGTATGTGTGCACCATCCCGTGCCCAAGTGACGTGAGCGAGATGATGGCGCGGTCGTTGCTGTTCATAGCGGTGTGTGTCTGCGATCGTACCGTGCGTACCGTGCATCATGTCATCGTGTATGCCGCATGCCTGGCCATCAGAACCCGGATGGGTCTTAAGCCGGGTGTTACGATAGCGGCACCTGTGCTACCGAATAGTAAGGGCAGGGAACGATGCCCCGTGATGATCGAATAACACAACTGCTTCTTTCATAACCGAACATATTACCATGGCCGAATCTACCCTCGAACTTTCCGACAGTACTTTTGAGGACGACGTTCTCAACGCCGATCAGCCTGTACTGGTTGATTTCTGGGCGCCCTGGTGTGGCCCATGCCGCCAAATTGCTCCGACCGTTAACGCGGTTGCTGAAGAATACGAGGGTCGTGCCAAGGTAGGTAAGCTAAACGTGGACAACAATCCACGCACGGCCCAGCAGTACGGCGTCCGTTCCATTCCTACACTTATGATCTTCCACAACGGCGAAGTCGTTGATCAGGTCATGGGGGCCGTACCCAAAAAAGAGCTCACCAAGCGGCTCGACAAGCAGCTGACGCAGGCGGCGTAACGTCTCTGCGCTTTATCTGCGTCTTGTCTGTGATACGCACTCGGGGTCTGCTTCGCAACGAAGCAGGCCCCGTTTTCGTTTGGGGATGCGGAGCACCTCGCTAATCATTAATACTCTTTCGTTCTTTAGGCACGACCAACCCAATCATTCATATTCCGGCACACGACTGCACTTCCATGAGTCTCAAAGCCTCGCAGGGCACCTCGTTCGGGGCACTTGCTGCAGCGCTTTCTATCTTGAGCCTGCTCCTTATGCTACCCGGCTACCTCACGCCCATTCCCGTGTCTCCGTTTGCACCGTGGAGCGTTGAGGTGCTGGTACTTGCCACGCTGCTTGCAGCAACTGCATATACGGTCCGGCAAAGCACGCGGTGGATTGCCACTGCTGTATATATCGGCTACCTGTTGTACGCGCTGTACGACGCCCTCGTCTACACAGCGTTTCAACGGCACGGCATCCTGTACGAAGACCTTCGCTTCCTGACCAACGCGTTCTACCTGATCTCTGAGCAGGCCGAGCCCACCATGCTGCTGACAGGCGCGGGGGCGCTCCTCGCACTGGGCAGCCTGCTGGCCATGATTCCCCGATGCATGCAGGCGCTGCAGCACGGCGGCAGCACGCCGGCCGGATGGGCGCTGCTGCTCGGACTCCACCTTGTGGCCTGGCCAGTCGTGCTGTGGCACGCCCCGGCCGAAGAATGGGGCACCGAGCACCGTGCCTACCGCGAAGTGCGCGAGGACGACCGCCTGCGCACCCTCACCGCGCAGATCCATGCCAACCTTGACGCCTCCCGGCAGCTACGCAGCCTGCTGCAGGAGATGGGCGACGCACCACCAGACTCAGCATACTACGCGTACACCGACCTCACCCTCACCGATCGCCCGCCCCTCTACTGGTTCATCATCGAATCGTACGGGCAGGTGCTCACGACGCATCCCGACCTGCAGGCACCATTTGCGCGGGTCCTTCGTCGCGTGGAAGAAACACTCGCCGCCGACGGATGGCATGTTGCCACAACAACCGGCCCCGCTCCCATTCGTGGCGGACGCTCGTGGCTCACTCACGCCACCCTCCTGAGTGGGTCACATATCCATCGGCAGGTGCTCGACGACCGCTTCAAGAGCCATCCGTCGTATCCCACACTGGTGCGTACGCTGCAGCACCACGGCTACCACACGATCGGACTCAAACCGCCCAACCGGGCACGTCCCGGACTGCCATTACACGACCCGTACCGGTTCGATACAGTGCTCTTCTACGACGACCTGCAGTATGAAGGCCCCAGTTACGGATGGGGGGGCATCCCGGATCAGTACAGCCTGTACTTCACACACGACAACGTGCTGCCTCACGACCAGCCGTTCTTTCTTCTGTTTGCGATGGCCGACGCCCACGCGCTCTGGCGACACGGGCTGGCTCCCTACGTTGACCACTGGGAACGATTCAACCAGGCCCCCACCGACACCGATGGCGCCGCACGCCGATGGATTCGCCAGCACACTCAGTCCACCCGCGACGGCCTGCTGCCCGATAGCCTCACCCAGCGCCTGATCCTCAATCAGCCGCCCGAAATACGCTACCTACGCACCGTTACCCACAACTGGCGGCTCATCCGCGACTATCTGCAGGCGGATGCGTCCGACGATGCCGTTGTGTGGGTCTTTGGCGATCACCAGCCGCCTGTGCTTCCGCTGGAGGACTCGGACGTACCCATTCACATCTTTGCGCGCGACCCCGACCGGCTACAGCCGTTTCTGGAGCAGGGGTTCACGCGCGGACTTGCGTTGCCCGACGCGCCGGACCAGCAGTGGCCGCTGGAGGGGCTCTACTCGCTCACGATGCGTGCCCTCGCGCAGTACAATGCGCAGCACAACGCCCCGCCGCACGAAGCGGCCCCGCTACGTCCCGAGGGCATTCCCTATCGCATGCTCGCTCCATGAGCATGCGCGGCAGGATATACACTGCGCGCCCGGTTCCTACGCCGCCACCACCTGCTGCAGCGCACGCCGGACGCGGGCGGCGGTCTCTGTCCACGCCGGCTTGCCGCGGCTCGTACGGATGGATTCGCGGTACCAGGCACGGTAGCGCGATGGCGTGGTCAGCAGCGCGCGCAGCCGCTCGCCCAGCCGCCCGAAGTCATACGGCTCTACGAGCCCATTCTGAGCCGTAGCACCGAGCGTTTCGGGCAGCCCACCGACTTGAAAGCCCAGTACCGGCACGCCGCAGGCCAACGCCTCGCGCGCCACCATCCCGCTCGTCTCAAAACGCGACGGACACAGCACTGCATCCGCAGCGCGGTATGCGGCGCGCACCGCCTCGGCGGGCTGTGGCCCCTGCAGCGTGATGCGTTCACGCTGCGGCGAGTCCTCAATCGCTCTGCGCGTGCGTGCTGCATGCTCTGGGTCGAGCGCATCGTCGCCGATGATGCGCCATGTCCACGGCAAATCGGACAGCGTCTCCAGCATGTGCAGGCAGGGTACCACCTGCTTGTTTGGAAACGGGTTGGCAACGGTGAGCAGACGAGAAGGGGGCTCCGGCGTCCGTGCGAGAGGCCGTCCGTGCCGATAGGCTGCTGACAGTCCGGGCGCAGCAACCCATATGTGCTCGCGGGGCATGCCATGCTCGCTGAGGCGATCTGCCACGAAATGGCTGGGCACCACGCATCCCCCAAAACGCTGCAGATACTGCGCCTCTTGCATGATGGCTTCGGTGTGCGCCTGCGTAGGATCGGCCAGGTGGAGGTAGTGTGCGAGCAGCACAGCCGGGGGGGCATCGCTCAAGACACGGGGCATTTCGGGGGTGCGCACCAGCAGGCTGTCCACGAGCCAGACGTCGGCTTCGGGCGGGTCGCCAGCAGAACGGGGCCAGCCGGTGCTGGTCGTGATGCGGTCGGCCTCGGGCCACGCTGCACGCAGCGCCGTGTTGTAGCGATTGCCGCCGGTAGGATGGTCGGCGAGGTCGGGCAGACAGAAGTGCACATGCATAACGTGGCGTCGGTCTTGAGGCGATCTTGGAAGCAGTCGTAGACAATCAGGGCGCCGACTGAATGGCGCGTCCGCAGTGCGCAGCATCATCGAGAAGCTGTTCTACGCGCATCGTCAGCGCCGGCTGCATGTCGCAGCCCAACGCCTGCAGCGCCGAGGCCGCCCAGTGGTTGCAGTTGTTAAACACATGGTACGAAAGATGTGACGGGTAGAAGGCGCTCGTGTAGTAGTGTCCGTCGGCGACCGGATCGGGGCGCTCGCCCTCGAAAGTAGCCTGCACGAATGCAGCGAAGCGCTGCACGGCCTCATCCGACACCTCGATGGCCACGATGTCGTGGCGCGGAAAGGCCTGCTGCACGGGCCTGTCGAAGAGCGCTACGTGCACCACGCTCGCCGTGGGCCAGGCGCCAGCGCGCAGCAGCGAGCCTACCCTCGGACTCGGGTTCGGGTAGTAGCCTGCGTCGCCCCAGCCAACCTCTACGTACCGATGTCCTGCCCGATGTCCTGCAAAGTCGTCGAGCACCGGCCACGCCGATTCGCCCAGTGCATCGGTGCGCACAGCGATTCCGGCATGCCAGCCGTGGCGGATCACGTACACCGTGTGCGCGGGCTCTTCAACCGCAGCACCCGGCGTTTCAATCGGCGGCTGGTGGCAGTGCGTGCTGAGCACGATAATCCATCCTGCAGCACCGATAAGCAGCAGGCGACGGAGCCAGCGGGCCATAGCGGTAGCGAACCCAGACAGAAGAACGAGACAGAAGAACGAGACACGCCGGCCCGTCCACGCCGGCCCAGTCGCACAACCAACGTAGCAGCAGTCCGTCCAACAAGCAAGCACTTTCCACTCCTTGACGACCGGCCCCCATGCCTGCTGCCCTGAACGACCATCTACGCAAGAGCCTGCGCGGCGACTTCCCCGCGCACGCCTCCTTTGAATACGCCACCGCCGACTGGCCGCGTGACCTGCGCAGCGTGCGCCCCGACGGCCTGCCGTACTCCGGCTGGGAGCTGGTCGAGCACATCCGCCTCGCCCAGGACGACCTGCTGCGCTACTGCACCAACGAGGACTACGCGCCGGGGGATTGGCCCGCCGACTACTGGCCCGACGCGCCCGCTCCGCCCTCGCCTGCGGCCTGGACGCGCAGCTGCGAGTCGGTCGTCGCCGACCGCGAAGCCCTGCTCGGGTTTCTCGACGATACCGATCCGTTCGAGACGGTGCCCGGCCACGATACCCACACCATGGCGCGCTCGGTGCTCATCACCATCAGCCACACCGCCTACCACATCGGACAGCTCGTGGTGGCGCGCCGCCTCCTCGGCTGCTGGCCGCCTGCGGATACGGCGTAGGCGCGGCGGTTTGGCAGTACGGGGGTTGGAAGGCCTGGAAGAGCCCCCTCCACACATCCCCCCCTCGATCCCTAATCTACTTCAGATACTCATCCAGATACCCCTCGGCCTGCTTCTTCACCATCCCCTTCATCGCCGAAAGCAGCATCCCCAGTTTAATCTCCACACGCACCGTCTCCGGCTCCACCTCAATCTGCCCTTTGGCCCCGCCGCCGTTAAAACGCAGCGTATCCTGCTCCCACCGGTACGACGCCCCCAGCTTATCCTCAAGCTGCTCGGCTACCTTCTCAACTGCGGTTCGGGCTGCGGTTCGGCCCATGCTGTGCGAACGCGAAATGTTAATCGTAGACATGATCGGTCAAAAACAATGGTGTAAAGGCAGTGTGTAAAACGGTTTGTTCGCTACGGAAGCGGTTTCCGTGCGTTCCCAGCCCCACTCCATGCGTTTGGGCTGGACACCGACCGGCGCATCCCTTACATTATGACTTCTGTAATGGATTCATAACGGATTCCATAGGTTTTATGGCATGCGAAAGGCGGCTGCCACACCGGCCCACCGTGCCAGCCTCCGTATTCCCATGCCTCCACCATCGTCCTGTATCGCTTATGCGCATGCTCTCGCCTATGCCTCGCTCGCTACGTCTCGTACTGTGCACACTTCTTTTTATCGGGCTCTCTGCCGCAGGCGCCCCTGCCCCCGCCACGGCCCAGACCGATGCCCTTCAATCCCCCGCTGACTTTCTGGGCTACGAGCTCGGATCGCAGTTCACCTCGCACCACCGGGTCGTCGACTACGTAGAGCACGTGGCTGAGCAGTCGCCCAACGTCGAGATTGAGCGCTACGGCGAAAGCTACCAGGGGCGCCCGCTTATGGTAGCCTACGTGAGTAGCCCCGAGCTGCTGGAGCAACGCGACGCCATCCGCCAGGACAACCTGCGGCGTATCGGACTTGCAGACGGCACGCCGGGCGAGCTGGCGCCGGCTATCGTGTGGCTCAGCTACAACGTGCACGGCAACGAGAGCGTAAGCACCGAATCGTCGATGCAAACGCTCTTTGAGCTGGCCGATCCGTCGAACACGCAGACCCAGCCGTGGCTGGAGGATGCCATCGTAATCATGGATCCGCTCATGAATCCCGACGGACGCGAACGCTACGTTAACTTCTACAACCGCACCGCCGGAGCCACGCCCAACCCGAACCGCATGGCCCGCGAGCTGCAAGAAGACTGGCCCAGCGGGCGCTCCAACCACTACTACTTTGACCTGAACCGCGACTGGGCCTGGGCCACGCAGCAAGAGACGCAGCAGCGCCTGGACCTCTACAACCAGTGGATGCCACACGTGCACGTCGATTACCACGAGCAGAGCATCGACGCGCCGCACTACTTTGCGCCCGCAGCGGATCCCTTTCACGAAGACATCGCCGAATGGCAGCGCTCCTTTCAGGAGACCGTCGGCCGCAACCACACGCGCTACTTCGACGACAACAACTGGCGCTACTTCACCCGCGAGCGCTTCGACCTGTTCTACCCCGGCTTCGGCGACACCTGGCCCACCTTTAACGGCGCCATTGGCATGACCTACGAGCAGGGCGGCTCCGGACGCGCAGGGCTCATGGTGCATACCCTCGAAGGCGACACGCTGACGCTGCACGACCGCTTCATTCGCCACCACGTCACCGGCCTCTCCACCGTCGAAACCGCCGCCCGCGAGGCCGACGACCTCGTGTCCTCGTTCGTCTCCCACTTTGAAGAGACCGCCGCGAATCCCCCTGGCGACTATGCAGCGTATCTCATCAAAGCCCGCGATGCCGCCTCCGCCGGCGTACCCAACACCCCCGACGACCGCGTACACGCGCTGCACCGCCACCTGGAGCGCCAGGGCATCGAATCCACCATCGCGGGGCCGGGCACCGATGCCAGCACGAGCGGACTCCGCTACGCCGACCAGACGAATCAGTCGGTATCTGTTGAGCCCGGCGATCTCGTGGTCTCGCTCAGCCAACCCAAAAGCCGCCTCGCCAAGGTGCTGATGGAGCCGCAGACCACCGTCGTCGACTCCGTAACCTACGACATGACCGGCTGGAGCCTGCCCTACGCCTACGGGCTGGACGCCTACGCGCTGGGCAGCGACGTGTCGGTTTCAGGGGATACGCAGGCTGCACCGCCCGCCCTGCAGGGCAACGACACCGACGCGCCGTATGCCTACCTCGCCAACTGGCACAGCATCGCCGACGCCGCGTTTCTGGCCGACCTGTTGGAGTCCGACGTAAAGGTGCGCTTTGCCCGCGAGGCGTTCGAATTCGAGGGCCGCACCTTCGAGCCCGGCACGCTCGTCATCTTGCGCACCAACAACCGCGCGATGGGCGAACGCTTCGACGGGATCGTGCAGGAAACCGCAGCCGAGCACGAGCGCTCGCTCTACCGCACCGCCACCGGCTTCATGGATGAAGCGCCCGACTTCGGATCGGCCAACATCCGCTACATCGATGCGCCGCATGTGGGCGTGCTGGCCGGGGAGCCGCTCGCCTCGCTCAACGTGGGCGAGATCTGGCACTTCTTCGACCAGCAGCTGCAGTATCCGGCCACGCTCCTCAAGCCCGGCAACTTTCAGGATGCCTGGCTCGACGAACTGGACGTGCTCGTGATGCCCGAGGGGCAGTACAGCGACTGGCTCTCCGACGAGCGCGTGGCGGCGCTGCAGCAGTGGATTGAGCGCGGCGGCCACCTCATCGCCTTCGGGTCGGCCAGCAGCGCCCTGTCGCCCTACGACGGCTTCGCCCTCGCTGCCCCGGTGCCTGACGAAGACGTGGAAGACGAAGCGGAGACGCCCGAGTTGCACCGCTACGAAGACCGCGCCCGCGACGCTGCCACGCGCGGCACGCCTGGCAGCGTGCACGCCACCACGCTCGACACCTCGCACCCGCTGGCCTTTGGCGTGGAGCGCTACTTCACCATGAAACGCTCCGCCCGCGCCTTCGCCTACCTCGACAGCGGCTGGACCGTAGCCGCGCTCGAAGACGCCTCCCCCGTTAGCGGATTCATGGGCCACGAGGCTCAGACCGCCTTGCAGGAAACGCTCGTCTTCGGCGTGCAGTCCCACGGACAGGGCCGCATCACCTACCTGGTCGACAACCCGCTCGTACGCGGCTTCTGGCACAACGGCCAGCTCCTCATGAGCAACGCCGTGTTCTTCGTGGGGAACGAATGACTGTCGCCGAGGACGCAAGCGGTCCCCGGCTATGGGATCCCGGGCGGTGATTACCAAGACAAAAGGGCCCCCGCTGGTAGGCGCAGCGATAGGAAACGCTTGCAATCTTGTGTCACCAACAACAACCAAATCTGACATGCCCCACCACGTCTACATCCTCGAATGCGCGGATGGCACCTACTACACCGGCTACACCACCGATGTGGAGCGCCGCGTAGCCGAGCACAACGCCGGCACCGCCGCCAAATACACCCGCGGACGCACGCCCGTCGAGGTCATCCACACCGAAACGTACGACAGCCAGTCCGCCGCCATGCAGCGCGAATACGCGATCAAACAGCTACGGCGCCCGGCCAAGGAAAAGCTGGTGGATGTATCCTAATTCGCCAGCGCATCCAGCGGACTCGCAACGCCGCGTTTGCTACACCCCCTCGCAGGTCCAGGAGGCGGCTTGCCGGAAGCAGCTCCCCAAACGTGTTCAGGAATGAGTGTCAGAGCGCCTCCAATGGACTTTGTACCGCGCGTCCGCCCCGATTCAAGACATGCGTGTACCGCATCGTCGTCTCCACACTGTCATGCCCCAACAGCTCTTGTACGGTTCGAATGTCGTAGCCATCTTCCAGTAAATGTGTCGCAAAGGAGTGGCGGAAGGTGTGGCACGTGATATGCTTCGAAATGCCTGTGGCGTTCACGGCCTTCTTCACCGCATTCTGCACAGCAGAGGTTGAACGATGATGGCGGTGGGTTTGTCCGCTTCGGGGATCGGTAGATCGTTTGGTGGATGCAAACACAAATTGCCATCTCCATTCGTACGCGGCGTTCGGATACTTGCGTCCCAGCGCGTCTGGGAGGTGTACCGAGCCGTGCCCCTCGCTGAGGTCGGTTTCGTGTAACACCTTTCGCGTCCGCAGATGACGCTTCAGCGGCGTATGCAGGCGGCTGGGAAGAACGGTAACGCGGTCTTTGCGCCCCTTGCCATCTCGGACGATGCACGCACCCCGCTCAAAATCGAGAGCCTTGACCCGAAGGCGGAGAGCTTCCGAGAGACGAAGCCCCGCGCCATAAAGCAGCGCAGCAACGAGTTGGTTGGTCCCACTCATTGCGCCCAGTACCTGCCGGACCTCGTTGCGCGTGCAGACCACCGGCAAGCGTCGTGGACGCTGAGCCGGCTCCAGGTCGTTGATAGTGTCCAGCTCGATGCGCAGCACACGGCTGTAGAGGAACCGGAGCGCATGAAGGGCCTGGTTCTGCGTGGACGCCGCGACGTTGCGCTCCAGGACCAAGTGATTTAGGAAGTCACGGATATGAGCGGCGTCCATCGTACGCGGATGGCGTGTGTCGTGGAACAGCACATACCGCTTCACCCAGCGGACGTACGCCGTTTCAGTGTGATAGCTGTACTGCAAGCGACGGCACGCCGTGCGGACTTGATCAAGCAGCTTGGGTGGCTGTTGGGACATGGGAACAGTGGACCGAGCGCCGGAGACTTGCGATTTATGAAGGGCCTTGGTACCATGAAATACATATACAAGCCCCTTCAGCAAGATAGACCCGTCGGGAGGCGAATCCATAACGTCCTATGTCCACTTGGTTGACATAAGCCGACACCAGATTGGCTTATCCTTTTGGGAAATAGCAAATTGCTCGTACTTATGGGGTTTGCCTATGTCCAGCGGGTTGACATAATTATAAGTTATGCAACCCGATGGAGCGACTTCTATGCGCATCAGTATGATATTAAGCAACGCTCTCCCTTTAACAGCGAGGTCCTTCTCATGTCCGACGAACCTTCCATAGATCGGTCCGCATTTTCGGTCTCCTCTTTTTCGGAAGCCGACGAGGAAGACAAGGTGCATTGGCTGTCGAGAACGTCCCAAGAGCGTCTCACTGCCTTAGAACAGATGCGCCAGATCAATTATGCCTACGATCCAGTTTCCGACCGAATTCAGCGAACTCTTGAGGTTGCTGAACGATCATGATGTGCGGTATCTCGTGGTCGGCGGCTATGCAGTAAGCTACCACGGATATCCCCGAACCACTGGAGATCTGGATCTTTGGATCGAGCAAACGGAGGAGAATGCAGGTCAGGTGGTGAAAGCACTTCGCAGATTTGGATTCGACGTTCCAAAATTGGATGCGACCTTGTTTTTGGATGAGGACCGCCTTGTACGCATGGGCCATCCGCCCCTTCGTGTTGAGATATTACCGAGCGCAAGCGGGGTTGACTTTTCATCTTGCTATGACGAACGAATTGAGGACGAGTTGGGAGGGGTAAATGCAGCAATTATCGGGCTGGAATGCCTAAAGAAGAACAAACGGGCCAGCGGTCGTCATAAAGATCTGGATGACTTAGAGAACCTTCCATAGCACAGACCGGGCTGCATAACACACATTGCAGCCGACGACGGGCTCTTGCCATTTTCAAAAGTTCGCGTCTCCTCATTCCTCTCCATACGTTTCGAAGCCCGTCGCGGCTAAATTTCCACGTTATGCCTGCGCGGAAACAGCCATGTCCTCCCGATGATATGCCGACGCGCTCAAGAACACGGTCTCACGCCCGAGAAGCTCCAAGGGATTCTTGATGACGACTCGTAAGCCACGCCATGTCTTCGACACGAATACGCTTATCAGCGCGGCGCTCTTCGAAGGGTCCACACCCGACCGTGCGTTTCGCTGGTCGCTTCGGCACGGCCGTGTCGTGGTTTCGCCCGATACGCTCAACGAACTGGTGGACGTGCTCGGCCGCGACAAATTTGATCGCTATCTGAGCGCGGAAGAGCGTGAAGCTTTTCTTGAAGGTAGCGGCTCAATGGCAAGTGATTGCCATGTTAGGTTACTTCATCACGGTTCGCTGAAACCCCCTCTGTCTTCGAGCTTCGCCGCAGGCGTGATCCTGTGGACATCTCCCCCTTGGATAAGGGGGAGAAACCCGTAGGGAGAGGGGGTTCGACTGATAGGCGACTCCGGTGGCCAATTGCTTGATCACTTAGCGTCTATCCACTGCCTTCTTGAAGCGCTCGTCGAACGCGTAGAGGTGGTCGAACCAGTAGGAGAAATTGAGGCCTGCCGCGACCCGGACGACAACAAGTTTCTGGAGCTTGCTGTGGAGGGAGGGGCGGAAGCCATCGTAAGCGGAGACGATGATCTGTTGGCGTTGCATCCGTTTCGAGACATTTCGATTGTGACACCAGGTGCATTTCTGGAGCAGCAGGAAAGGTAGGCATAACCCAACACTGCCGACGAAGGGCACAGGGCTTCTTCGGTGGGCCCAACACGGGTGGCGCTTCTGGTGACTCGTTGATAGGTTACCGGTGCCTTCGCCACGGAGCTTTGCCGTAATACCGCTTATGAAGGCCCTCGGATCGACTTTCTTTAGACAGTTGCTGTGTGCGGACTGTATCGGTGCAGCGCTGGCGGGAGCAACCGTAATCGCGCTCAGTGAGTGGCTCGGTCGCTTAGAACCTGTTTTGATTTCTTAATTTGGGCTCCGAGCGGCGGCGCTGGACTGGGGCCGAAGGGCATGCCCCTGGTGCAAATTGCCCCCGATGTCGGCCCGTAGCCCCGGCTACGAACCGCCATCGTGATCCAATTTTCGCCTCAGCGGCGCTCGCTCTCGCCTGCAAACCAAAACCCAAACAGGCTCTTAGAAGGACTGCCCCAGGAGCTGCTTCTCTTCACTGGAGCGGTGAACCTGCTCTACGGATCGTATTCGTTCGTGCTTGCCATTCGGCGGGAACGTCCGATGCATTTGATCAAACTGCTCGTTGTGGCCAATCTCGTATGGCGTGCGTCTGCTTAGGGATCGTGGCCGTTTTCTCAGCGACCGCAACGCTGTTTGCTTTTCTACACTTCGTCGGAGAGGCGGTCTATGTCGGCGGGCTGGCGGTTCTGGAGTGGCGCTACCGAGGCCTGCTTCTCACAGCGGCATACCCCCGGTCTCACCACCAACGCAGTGTGGCATAGACCGGCATCACGCGTCAAGCAGATCAACGATGACGCGGGCAAAGGCGTCGGCGGACGGGGGGTGGTCGCGCAGCCAGAGCTCGGGCTCGATGAGCTCCAGTTCCATCACCGCCCACCGGCCCTCGTTGGTGCGCGCGATGTCCACCCGCCCATAGCGCGGTACCGGGTCGCACGCATCCATCGCACGCAGGGCCAGTTCTATCTGCTCGTTCGATGGCTCATAGGGGTGTACGGTACCGCCGTGGTTGTCCTGCACCCGAAAATCGCCATCTTTGGCGGACTTGCGGATGGCATGCGTGTAGTCGCCATCGAACACCATCAGGCTCACCTCCCCGGTGTCTACAATGTCGTTCAGGAAGGGCTGCAGGATAAACGACGCGTCCTCAAGCAGCGGTTGAACGGTTTCCTCTACAGCACCTGTATCCTCTTTTTGGACGCGGTAGGTGTCGCGCCCTCCCGCCGAGATGCAGGGCTTGATCACCGCCTCGCCCCAGCCTAACGCGGCAAGTCGCTCTTCGAGACGGAGGCGAGCGCCTTGCTCGATGAACTGGGAGTCCACAACCGGAATGCCGCGCTCGTTCAGATCGGCCAGATAGTGCTTGTCGAGATTCCACCAGACCAGCTCGGGCGTGTTGCAGAGCCGGACCTGCGAGGTCGCCGCCTCAAGCCATGACGTAAACGCCTCAAACCGCTCAAAGTAGTCCCACGTAGTGCGAAAAACGGCACAGGAGAAGGTCGACCAGTCTACGTCCGGATGGGCCCAGTCGATGCGGGTGGACGTTACGCCGCGCTCTTGAAGGGCTTCTTGAAGCAGGCGGTCGTCGTGGAGGATCTGCTCGACGTACCAGTCGCCTTCGGGGGCCGTGGGAACGGCGTACCTGCATTCGGTAAGGAGCGCGACATCAGCGTCAAGGTTGGGCATTGGGTAGAGGAGACAGAATGATACGTTCAAAAAAGGAGACCTTCCGGTGGCAACGGGGGAGCCGACGCCTCTCGCGCTAACGGACCACCCGGTTGCGTTCGCGCACAAACGGTTCAGGCTTTCAGGCTACGGAAAACGAGGGCGCTTGAAGCGTAGAGGGACGCTCTGGGGGTGCTATAGCCAGCAGCAACGGCTGGTCGAGCTCGTGGAGGAACGCAGCACGGTGCGCAATGGCCGTCCGCAGAAAGGACATCGGGGCGACCACCAGACCGTCGACGGCGCGCTGCAGGGCCGTGCCCGGATGCGACGCTTCCAGGGGCGTGCATCGCATGGGATGCCAGAGCGTGTCGGCAGGAGGGCGCGTGGCCCGGAGCGCAGCGCGGCGAGCCCGGTAGGTGTCGTCGTCGGGAGCCGGAATTAGCACCTGGATGCGCTCGACGTGGAGCGCGTAGGAGGCGTACACCGCCCAGTGAAGGGCCGCTTCGGTTTCGGGGGTGTCGGTGTAGTAGAGCGTGAGGTGGTTGAGCGCGTACTGCTGTGGGGGCGCAATCAGGAGCGGACGCTCTGCTTCGTCGATGAGCGCGTTTGTCGTGCTTCCCAGCCGCGTGCCTCCGTGGGTCGACAGCCCCTGCGAGCCTACCGCGATCAGGTCAGACCGCTGGGCCTGGTTGCGAAGCGATGCCGCTGCATGCCCCGTCGCCGTCTGCATCTCGGCGTCTACGTTGTAGGCATGCGCCAGCTCATTGAGGCGCCAGCGCACGTAATCCGACATCTCCTGAAAGGCGCGCTCTACGTAGCGCGTCGACAGCGGCATCGCCGTAGCGCGGCCCGCCTGAATGGTGCGGGTCGTGCCCAGCGCCGCCGCCCGTCGAAGCGCGGCATCTTTCACGTAACACCCCGTAGCGCGCCCCAGACCCGGCTGTACGAGATGAAGTGCGGTAGTGAGAGCCGCCTCACTGGCGGGCGATCCGTCCAATCCGACCAGCGCGTGGCGTAGCAGCGACATGCGTACGAATCCAATAGAAAAGCAAGACAGAACAAGAACAGGCAAGATACCCGGAGCGCCCCGCACGAATATACAGTCCGGCGCCGCATCTGTGCGAAGGCGCACCGTGGCAATTCAACATACAAATTAGCTGGCAGACGTGCTTGCCGGCTCGTCGCGTTCGGCTTTGCCGTTGAGCCCGAACCGCTGCCGCTGCCGGGCAAACGCAAGCAGCCGCTCCTCAACGCGTCCGTTAATGCTTTCGGCGGGATACGAACCGTCGTCGCCGCGCGTGCCGGCCGGTTCGCCGGTTAGCAGCGCGATGCCCTCGTCGATCGTCTCGACCGGATAGACGTGGAAGTCGCCTGCCTCAACGGCCTCCACCACATCGGCACGCAGCATCAGGTGCGGCACATTGCTCTGGGGGATGAGCACGCCCTGCTCGCCCGTGAGTCCGTCGCGCATGCAGATATCGAAGAAGCCTTCGATTTTCTCATTGACCCCGCCAATCGGCTGCACTACGCCATGCTGGTTTACCGAACCGGTAACGGCGAGCGACTGCTTGATTGGGGCCTCGGCCAGCGCGGAAAGCAGCGCGTAGAGCTCGGCCGACGAGGCGCTGTCGCCGTCGATGCCGCCGTACGACTGCTCGAACACCAGACTCGCCTGCATCGACAGCGGATGTTCGGGCGCGTAGCGTCCGCTCAGAAAACCCGACAGCACGAGCACGCCCTTCGCATGCAGGGGACCGCCAAGCGTGGTTTCGCGCTCAATGTCGACGATGTCGCCCTGGCCGAGTCGCACGCGGGCCGTGATGCGATTGGGTCGCCCAAACGCAAATCCGCTCTGCTCCAGCACCGAGAGCCCGTTGATCTGCCCGACCACCGCGCCGTCGGTGTCCACGTAGAGGGTATCGCGCTCGATGGACTCGTAGATGCGCTCGCGCAGGCGATCGGCGCGGCGCGTCTGGGCGGCGCGTGCCGCCTGCACGTGCGACGCTGCAATCTGGTCGGCTCCGTCTTTACGGGCCCGGTAGCCCGCCTCCACCAAGAGGTCGCGGATCGCATCCACCTGGGCCGACAGCTTCTGCTGGTCCTGTGCGATGCGCAGGCTGCGCTCCATGATGCGCGCCACGCCCGAGCGGTCGAGCGGCGGCAGATCAGCCTCGCGGGCCATCGTCGCCAGCAGCTCCGTGTAATCCTGCACATGGGCATCGTCGAAGTCCATGCGGTCGTCAAAGTCCGCCATGACCTTGAACAGCTCTTCCATGTCCGGGTCGTAGGCACACAGCAGGTGATAGAGCCAGCGCTCGCCCACAAGCACCAGCTTCACGTTAAGCGGAATAGGCTCCGGATCGAGCGACACGGTGCGGATCAGTCCGAGTGCCTGCTGGGGCGATTCGATGTCGATCGCCTGGCTGTTCAAGACGCGCTTGAGGCCCTCCCAGGCGTAGGGTTGTTGCAGCAGCTTGCGGGCTTCAATGATGAGGTAGCCGCCGTTGGCCTCGTGCAGCGCGCCGGGCTGGATGAGGCTGAAGTCGGTAACAAGCGCGCCCATCTGGGCCTGCTGCTCGACGCGTCCGACCAGGTTGGCGTACGTAGGGTTGTCGCAGACGACTACCGGCGCGCCGTCATCGGGGTCGTGGTGCACGAGCAGATTTACGCGGTAGCGATCCCACGACGGACCGCCCTGCATGGCCATCCAGGGCATGGTGCCACCCGAGTTGTCGTCGGAGAGCGCTGCGCGTCCGCTGGCCTGGTCGTGCTGCTGCACGAGCGGGCCCACGTTCTCTACGATGTCGTCTTGCAGGGCGTCGATGTGGGCTTGGATGGCATCATGGTGGCTATACGCCTCCATCAGTTCGTCGATGAGCGGGTCGATGGCGTGGTGGGCCATCTCCTCGTTGAGGTCGTTGAGCCGCTGCTGCGCCTCGCGCTGCCGCTCGGGCAGCTTGCGCATGATCTGCTGCAGCTCATCTTCGAACGCATCGATCTTTTCTTGCACCGCGTCGCGGTCGATATCTTCGAGCGCCTCAAACTCGTCGGGCGAGACCACCTCGCCGTCGCGGATGGGCGCGAACGCAAACCCGTTGGGCGTGCGGATGAGTGCAATGTCTTCGCTCCGGGCGCGCTCCTGCAGGTCTTCAAGCGCCTCCTCCTGCTCCGACCGTACCTCGTCTTCGACCATCTGGCGCCGCGCCTGGTACTCTTCACTGTCGAAGGCAGCCGAGAGCGCCGCCTGGGCCGCCTCGATGAAGTCGTCCATCACATCTCGAAACGCAGCCCCGGCGCCGGCGTCGAGCTGCAACGCACGCGGAGTGCGCTCCTCGTCCATGTTCTTGACGTAGCACCAGTCCGACGGCGCTGGTGCGCGCTCAGCCGCTGCGTCGAGCATGCGGCGCACCATGCGGCGGCGGCCCGTGCCGGTCGGCCCCAGCGCAAACACGTTGAAGCCGGGCTGGTCGATGGCCATGCCAAACTCCAGCGCCTCCTGCGCACGATCCTGACCGACGATCGCCGTGTCGGCGTCAAGGTCGGCGGTGGTGTCGAACGTGAAGTCAGCCGGGTCGATTGTGCGGCGCAGCTGACCGGGCGTGAGCGCGTTGCGAGTAGCCATGTAGCGATAAACCGTACGTACGAGAGAATATGTGCGAGTCGTGCATGCGGACTACGTTGTAGGTGGCGGCGCGCAGGGGAGTTCGGCACGCGCCTGCCCTCTCACAGAAACGTGACGCATCCCCTGTGCTCTGCCGCATGTGCTGCATCGCGTGTGCTCCGTCGCTGCCTGTCCCTGTGTGAACCAGGTAACGCGCAGCGCTATACCTGCTATGCTATCGTGCTATGCTATCGTGCTGCAGCGACTGGTGCATACTCCGGGTTGAGCAGCCGCTGGGCCGCCTCCAGCGATCCGTCGTGCGGGGCCGGGTTCAGGTCGAGCAGGTGGGTCATGAGCGGGTAGAGATCCACAAACTGCAGCGTGTCGATGCGCTTGCCTGCCTCAAAAGCCGGTCCGTGCGCAATGAGTAGCGACTGCATGCTGTCGTTCTGTGGCGGGTAGCCATGCGCGCCGCCTTCCAGCCGGTCGCGGTTGCGCTCGAAGTAATCGGTGGTGGAGAGCGACCAGGTGTCCTCGGCGATCGCGATGATTTCGGGGATGCGCCGGTGGCCTTCGAAGTGCAGATCGGCAGGCACGTCGTCTCGATGATAGGCATCGACACGGTCGAGGGCATCAAGCGCCTCGACGATCGGTGCCGGGTCCACGCCATCGCGTGTGTTCATCATGGCTACGGGCGTGTAGTCGACGATGAAAACATCGTCGGTATCAATATGCTCATCCATCAGGATGGTGCGGTCGGACGAGATGGGCGCCATGCCGTGGTCGGAGCCAATCAGGACGTTAGCACGAATGCCGCGCTCGTCCAGCCCATCGAACAGGCGCTGGATGTAGCCATCCACCTCACGCAGGGCCTGGGCGACTTCTTCGGATGCGGGGCCGTGGCGGTGCCCGCGCGAGTCAACCTTGCTGAAGTAGAGGGTCAGGAACGAGGGGCGCTCTGCCTCGGGCAGCTCCAACCATTCGAGCACCTGATCGACCCGGTCGTTGCCGGGCACGCGTCCGTCGTAAGGCAGCCAGTGGCTCGGACGGGTGCCGTCGATTTCGGCTTCGGAGCCGGGCCAGAAGTAGGTAGCTGCGGTACGCCCCTGCTGCTCGGCCGTCACCCAGATGGGCTCGCCATCGTCCCACCACTTACCGTCGGTAACGGCATCGTCGTTGCCCATGCTGAAGCGCTCCCCAAATTCAGGGTCGTACATGCTGTTCGACACAACCCCGTGGTTGCCCGGGTGCAAGCCTGTAACCAGCGTGTAGTGGTTTGGAAAGGTTTTGGTCGGAAACGAGGCGATGAAGCGCGCGACGTAGGCCCCTTCGTCGCGCAGCTGCTCCAGAGTAGGTGCACCGTGTAGCTCCAGGTAGTCGTGGCGCATTCCGTCAATCGAAACGAGGATAACCGGCTCGTCCACGGCCGTTCGGTCAGGTGCAGGCGACGCGGCATCGCCCAGGTCGGCCGGGCGTTCGCATCCCAGCCCGATGATTGCAACGACCAGAAGGCTTAGAATGAGTTGAAATCGGGGGGCAGTCATGAACGTAGCAAGGTCAGGTGGTTGATAACGCGTGAGGGTGGAATGTGGTACGCTAAGAGCCTGTTTTGATTTCTCAATTTGGGCTGCGAGCGGCTCCACTGGACTGCAAACCAAAACCCAAACAGGCGCTAAACGACCCGCACTACGGGCGTTCGGAGCAGTAGCTCTGCGTGGGGGTGGTTTCCACAACGCGAACCGGGGCGCCTTCGGGAATAACGAACTCGCTCATGCCGACCGGCTCATCGGGGCGCCCCCAGTCGTAGGTGTAGCCCAGTCCGGTGAACGGGTAACCGCCGGGCTGGTGCGAGAAGGCGTACTGCGCGTCGAGCCATTCGAGGTGCTCGGGAGCGACCTGCACCCGGGTCTGGGGCTTCGGCGCGTGGGGTTCGCACTGCCGGTCGGTGGTTTCGGGGTCGGGGCACGGGCGAAAGAGCGTTTCGGTGGAGGCCCACAGCGTCACGAACCGGGTGTAGCCTGCGTAGGGCGGCAGGCCGAGGTGCTGCTCCACGCGACGATCGCGCTGCGCCTCTGAGAGCGGGCGGAGCGACTGGCAGAACTGCTGGATCGCCGGCACCAGCGTCGTCCACACGTCGCCGGTCAGAGTTAGCGTGTCGCCGGCAGAGACGGGCGCATTGGCACCAGGAAGCGGGGCGTCGTCGGTCCAGGTCACGACCTGCACCCAGCGCGTGCCGTCATCGTCGACGTGCCAGCGCAGGGTATCGTTGTGCGGTGCCACGGGCGTGAGCGTCGTCACGATAGCGTCGGGGCCCAGCTCGGCGGCACGCGCAATGGCCGTTTCGTAGGCCGCAGCCAACGCCGTTGAGTCGGATGTAGGCGGTGCCGAGGCGCGGTCGACCGGAGCGCTGCTCGTGCCGCATCCCACAAGCAAGCCCGGCCCTGCGGTCATGATCACCACCACAAGCAGCCACGCCCCGAACGGCAATGAACGGGGCGTGGAAGGAACATTTGGAGACCTGTGGAGCGCATCAAACATAGGAAATCGTGCGCGTCGTATTAGCGTCCGAGAAAGAAGTAGAGAATCGCGCCCAGGAGCGGCATAAAGATGATGATGAGCGCCCAGATGATCTTACTTCCGGGGCTGCGCCCACGGTCGCCCAGCAGGTCGATGAGCGCCACGATCGCGACGACAATCACCAGAATGCTGATGAAGCCGCCGGTGGGCGAGGACAGGTGGTCCATGAGATTGCGCCCGCATCCGCTCAGTACGAGCATCATCGGAAGCAGAAGCAGCAGTACGTTACGGGGAAGAAGTCGGTTCATGGCGAAAGCAGCAGACAAGTCTGAAGAACAGCGGATCGGTCGGTGTACAAATCAGGCATGCAGTATACGAATAACATACGCATCGGACCGAACAAATGATACACGCCGTGCTGCGCTTCTGCGCACCGGAGGAACGCCCGGTCAGATCCGGCATGTTCGAATATCGGTAATGATGATGCCCTTGGCACCGATAGCGGTGAGCTCATCCATGATCTCGTTGACGCGCGACTGCTTCGCCATCGACTTCACGGCTACCCATCCGTCTCTGCTTAGCGGCGACACGGTGGGCGACTCGATGCCGGGCGTGATCTCGTGGGCGGCGTCGAGCTTCGATTTTGGCAGGTCGTATTCAACGACGATGTACGAGCGGGCCACCAGAATGCCTTTGATGCGCTCCTGAAAGTGGCGCGCCGCCTCCTTATCCGAGATCACTCCGTTCTGCGCAACCAGCATCGCCTGCGTTTCGATGATCGGATCGCCGATCACCTTCAGCCCGGCCTCGTCGATCGTGCGGCCCGTCTGCACCACATCGGCGATGGCGTCGGCCACGCCCAGCTGAATCGAGATCTCAACCGCGCCGTCGAGCGGCACCACCGTCGCGTCGATGCCACGCGCCTTCAGGTCTTCTTCCACCACATGCACATACGACGTGGCGATGCGCGTGTCGCTGGTAAAGTCGTCGGGCGTAATGGCTTGCTCTTTGGGGGCCGCGTAGCAGAAGCGCGCCTTGCCAAACTCAAGCGGCATCACCTGCGTGACGTCAGCGCCGCTGTCGTGCAGCAGGTCGAGTCCGGTTACCCCCAGGTCGATGATGCCTTTGCTCACGTACGTGGCAATGTCGCGCGGACGCAAGAATACGAACTCGACGCCGTGGTCGGTGTCGCGCACCGAGAGTTCGCGTCCGCGGCGGCGGCAGTGGTAGCCGGCCTCGCTGGCGAGCGTGGCGGCCCCTTCGGCCAGAGCACCTTTATTGGGCAGGGCAATCTGAAGCATAGACAAAGCGAAAAAGCAGTAGGTAGAAAATAACAGAATGAAAAGCGCATCCGGCCCCCCGGCGGCGCGCTACCGGCATCACACACAGGTATCACGCACGGGTATCACACACAACAGGTGCGCCCCGGCAATACAGCCCGCGGTGCAGGGCGTACAGGCCGCGAGCTCTACAGGTGGCGGTAGACGTCGTCGAGGTCAAGATCGCAGGCAATCATCATCACCTGCACGTGGTAGAGCAGCTGCGCGATCTCTTCGGCCGTGCGCTCGCGGCCCTCGTGTTCGGCAGCCATCCACACCTCCCCCGCCTCTTCGAGCACCTTCTTGCCAATCGTATGAGGCCCTTCGGCCACACGCGCTACCGTACCCGAATCGGGATCGTTCGTCTCCACTTTGGCCGACAGCTCGGCAAACAGCTCTTCAAATCGCTTCATGTGGGGTGGGGGATGCAGCCAAAAAATACGCGTGCCGTTGTACCGTGCCAGCACGCGAGCGTTGCATCATCAAATGATCATCAGCCAATAAGTTGCTTCGAATTTTCTGTGGGATACGGACGCCGGCTCGCTCGCAGAGTGCGTATTGCCATTCGTCTGCCTATATTGATGCCCGCATAGCATGCAGAACCTCTCTGTATAGTTTGTGCTGTACACGTCGCCTGTCACGGCGTCAGGATAGGGGTTCTTGACAGGGGTTCTTGACAGGGGTTCTTGACAGGAGCTCTGGACAGACGTCCTCCACAGGATTCTGGATGCGATGCTCCGCATGCTGTCCGCATGCTGTCCGCATGCTGATGGGCATGACATAGGCCTTCCAGCGAATAAACCCGCGCAACACCGTGTGGAGAACCACATGAAGAACCAGATGGAGAAACCCGCTGGCCGTCCCGTACGTGCGGCACTCTCCCTGCAGTACTCTGTACGTTTTCCACACGCACCCATTCCCGCCGGATGCCGCAGGCGGTTTTTTCTGTAACCGCTTCCGCCCGAATCGCTCGTCTCTATCAACCTGACTGGTTCTCTTATGCCCGA
Organism: Longimonas haloalkaliphila; assembly: GCF_055379825.1. NCBI lineage: Bacteria > Pseudomonadati > Rhodothermota > Rhodothermia > Rhodothermales > Salisaetaceae > Longimonas > Longimonas haloalkaliphila. The sequence continues at coordinate 54,985 of NZ_AP043948.1, forward strand.
CGCCGACAACCGCTTTTCCGAACTCGACAAGCGCCGCGAAGCTGCCCAGCAGGGCGGCGGCCCCGAGCGCATTCAACGCCAGCACGACAAAGACAAGCTCACGGCTCGTGAGCGCATCGACATCCTCCTCGACGACGGCTCGTTCGAGGAGCTCGGCAGCTTCGTGCGCCACCAGTCCACCGCCTTCGGACTCGACGAGCGGCGCCCCTACGGCGACGGCGTTGTCACCGGCTACGGCACCATCGAAGGGCGCACCGTCTACGTGTTCAGCCAGGACTTTACCGTGTTTGGCGGATCGCTCGGGCGCGCCCATGCCGACAAGATCGTGCGCCTCATGGAGCTGGCTCTTGAAAACGGCGCGCCGCTCATTGGGCTCAACGACTCGGGCGGGGCGCGCATCCAGGAAGGAGTGGTGTCGCTGGGCGGCTATGCCGACATCTTCAAGCTCAACACCGACCTCTCGGGCGTCGTGCCCCAGATCTCGGCGGTCATGGGTCCCTGTGCCGGCGGCGCGGTGTACAGCCCGGCGATCACCGACTTCACCTTCATGGTCGAGGGCAGCAGCTACATGTTCGTGACCGGACCGAACGTGGTGAAGACTGTAACACAGGAAGACGTGACCAGCGAGGAGCTGGGCGGCGCGCGCACCCACGCCTCAAAGAGCGGCGTGTCGCATTTTACGTGCAGCAACGACGTAGACTGCCTCCTGCGCATCCGCGAGTTGATGAGCTATCTGCCGCAGAACTGCGAGGAGGATGCGCCCCGCCGCACCAACGTGCAGCACAGCGCCGCCCCCGACGCCCTCGACACGCTCGTGCCCGACGCGCCCAACAAGCCGTACGACATGCGCGACGTGATCACCCACATCGCTGACGACGAGGACTTCTTCGAGGTGCAGCCCGACTACGCCGAGAACCTGATCGTGGGCTTTACCCGCATCGACGGGCGCTCGGTGGGGGTGGTCGCCAACCAGCCGGCCGTGCTTGCGGGCGTGCTCGACATCGACGCCTCGCTCAAGGGTGCACGGTTTGTTCGCTTCTGCGACGCGTTCAACATCCCGCTGCTCGTTTTTGAGGACGTGCCCGGCTTCTTGCCTGGCACCGACCAGGAGTGGAACGGCATCATCAAGCACGGGGCCAAGCTACTCTATGCGCTCTGCGAAGCCTCGGTGCCAAAGGTCACCGTCATTACGCGCAAGGCCTATGGCGGCGCGTACGACGTGATGAACTCGAAGCACATCGGGGGCGACCTGAACTTTGCGTGGCCCACCGCCGAGATCGCGGTGATGGGACCGAAGGGCGCGGTCGAGATTATCTACCGCCGCCAGATCGCGGCGGCCGACGACCCAGAGGCCGCGAAGGACGAGTTTATCGAGCGATACCGTGAGCGGTTTGCGCATCCGTACGTGGCAGCCGAGCACGGCTACATCGACGACGTGATCAAGCCCCACGAAACGCGCCAGCGCCTCATTCGCGGCTTCGATATGCTCGAAAACAAGGTTGCCAATCCGCCCAAGAAGAAGCACGGCAACATCCCGCTGTAGTGGTACCGGAAACTGTACACGACGGAATGTATACGGCAGGCTGTATACGGCAGGCTGTACGCATCCGTCCATGCGAGGGGGGCACGGGCGGTGCGCATCCGGTACGAAGTGCGTTGGGTAGGACCCGGAGACTGCGCTGTACGCGGCGCACAGACACGCGGGCTCTACCGCTTCGCATCCCCTGCTACCCCTGCAGTCCTCTGTATATCCTCTGTATATGTCTCCAGCGCGTTCCGATTTGGGCGTAACCTGCGTCTGGAGCGCGCGTACATCGCACCGATATTTCTTTTACCCACTTGCCATTCACTTATGGATTCGACCGCTCCGCTTGCCTACGCGCAGGCCCATCAAGACGACTTCGTGCACGAACTGGAAACGCTGCTCCGCATCCCGTCGGTGAGTACCGACCCCGATCATGCCGACGATGTGCAGGCCGCAGCCGACTGGCTGGCCGAGCACTTCCGCGCGCTGGGCGTTGCCGATGTGGAGGTGCTGCCGACCGACGGGCATCCGGTAGTGTATGCGGCGCATCATCCGCACGACGATGCGCCCACGGTGCTCGTGTACGGCCACTACGACGTGCAGCCCCCCGATCCGCTCGACGAGTGGGACCACCCGCCCTTTGAGCCGACCCGCGTAAATGGCGACCTGGTGGCACGGGGCTCGTGCGACGACAAGGGCCAGATGCTGATGCACGTGAAGGCCCTCGAAGCGTACCTGAAGTCCGATACCACGCCGCCCGTTAACCTCACGTTCTTGATCGAAGGTGAGGAGGAGATCGGCTCGCAGCACTTGCCCGAGGTGTTGGATACGTATGCCGACCGCCTGGATGCGGACCTCGTGCTGATCTCCGACACCAGCATGTTGGCCGAGGAGCAGCCCACCGTTGTGTACGGCCTGCGTGGACTCGCGTACCTGGAGGTAACCCTGCAAGGGCCCAACCGCGACCTGCACTCCGGCCTCTACGGCGGCGCGGTCGAGAACCCAATCAACGCGCTCAGTCAGATGCTGGCCGACTTGCACGACGACGATCACCGAATCACCATCCCTGGCTTCTACGACGATGTGCGTCCGCTCACCGATGAGGAGCGTGCCACCATCGCCGACCTGCCGTTCGACGAAGACCACTGGCTCGACGAAATCGGACTGGACACCGCGCGCACCGAAAACGGATACAGCATTCTGGAGGCTATTTCCGTGCGTCCCACGCTCGACGTGAACGGCATCTGGGGCGGATACACCGGCGAAGGCGCCAAGACCGTACTTCCCGCCGCAGCCCACGCAAAAGTCTCCATGCGTCTGGTGCCGGACCAGGCGCCCGAGGCCATCTACGACGCCTTTGAGCAGTGCCTGCGCGAGCGCGTCCCCGACACCATGACGCTCACCGTAACGCGCTTGCACGGCGGACAGCCCGTGCTTGTGGAGCCCGATCAGCCCATCATGCAGGCCGCAGCGGCAGCGCTGAACGCGACGTTCGACCGCGAGCCCGTATTCGTGCGGCACGGCGGGTCGATTCCGATCATCGCCGAGTTTCAGCAGCGCCTGGGGCTCGACAGCGTGCTCATGGGCTTCGGCCTGGAGTCGGATGCGATCCACTCGCCCAACGAGAAGTTCGGCCTCGACCGGTTTGCGAAGGGCATCGAAACGATCATCCACTACTACCCGGAGCTGGCGAAGCGGCTGGCGTAGCGGGCGGCGCGCACGGCCTTGGCGCGGATGCGGGGCCGTGAACGCTCCTCTGTGAGTGCTCTGCGTAAACGCTTCTGCGTGAACGCTTCATGGACGCATGGCGCGCACGGAACCGTGCAGGGTGATTTTGTTTACGAAAGCCCTGCACCTGCCCGGGTGGCGGAATTGGTAGACGCGACGGATTCAAAATCCGTTGTCCGCGAGGATGTGGGGGTTCGAGTCCCCCCCTGGGTACAGACCGAAAGCATGCCTTTAACGCCTCTGACACCTGTTTTGCAGGAACGTCAGGGGCGTTCTTGTTTCTTCCCACATCGCATAATCTCGAAAGAACCGGGAGCAATTGCAAGTCTGCGGGGAAAATACGGGGAAGCGGTCTTCCCCGCATTGCACGAAACGCATCTTAGCCCATAAGCGTGTCTGTACGTGCGTGGTTACACATCCAAACCGTTACTTCACATGTCTAAGGTTAACCTCAAACCCTCTCATCAGGCCGTTCAGGACTATTACGACCAGCTCCAGGCTTATGCCGACGTAGGGGCCGAACACGAGGGCGCTGTGCGCACAGCGTTTCGGGATCTGCTCAACCACGGGGGGCAGCAGATGGGCTGGACGCTCGTGCCTGAAAAGACCTTACGCGAAAACGGTCTTCGTCCAGACGGCGTGCTCGTGGATCACTTCGATCTGCGCAAGGGCTTCTGGGAAGCGAAGGACAGCGCCGACGATCTCGACCATGAGATCCAGAAGAAGATCGACAAGGGATATCCGACGAACAACATTATCTTTCAGGAGCCCAATCGGGCTGTGCTGGTGCAGGACGGGGGCATTGTGTTCGATGCGGACATTACGGACCCGCAGCACCTCGTGGACTGCCTGCGCATGTTCTTTGACTACGAGGAGCCTGCCCATGAAGAGTGGGAAGCCGCTGTCTCCGAGTTCAAGGACCGCGTTCCCGACATTGGGCAGGCGCTACGCGGCATCATTGAAGACGAGCTCGACCAGAACGCGAGCTTTCGAGAGGCATTCAGCGACTTCTTTGCGCTCTGCCAGCAGGCCATTAACCCGAACCTTTCGCGGGAGGCCGTGGAAGAGATGCTCATTCAGCACTTGCTCACGAGCCGCCTCTTCCGTACGGTCTTCCAGAATGATGCGTTTGTGCGCCGCAACATCATTGCACGTGAGATTGAGCAGGTCATTGATGCGCTTACGTCACGCTCCTTTTCGCGCACCGAGTTCCTGAAGCCGCTTGACCGCTTCTATCTGGCCATCGAGAACGCCGCCGACGCAGCCACCGACTTCTCCGAGAAGCAGGAGTTTCTCAACACGGTCTATGAGCAGTTCTTTCAGGGATTTGCGGTCGATATAGCCGATACGCATGGCATTGTGTACACGCCGCAACCGATTGTGGACTTCATGACGAACAGCGTGACGGGGCTTCTGAAGGAAGAATTCGGCGTGTCAATTGGTGATTCGGATGTGCACGTGCTCGACCCGTTTACGGGCACGGGCAACTTCATTGTGCGCCTAATGCAGGAGATTCCCCGCCGCCAACTTCCGCAGAAATACGGGGCCGAGGGCGACCCAGAGCTGCACGCCAACGAAGTGATGCTGCTGCCTTACTACATTGCCTCACTCAACATTGAGCACGCCTACTACGAGCGTATGAGCACCTACGAGCCGTTTCAGGGCGTGTGCCTGGTGGATACGTTCGAGGCGGAAGACCAGCGCCAGTCCCCACAACTGTTCACGCCAGAGAACACCGAGCGCGTCAAACAACAGCAAGAGCAGTCTATCACTGTTGTCATTGGCAATCCGCCGTACAATGCGTGGCAGGTGAATGCTAACGACAATAATCAAAACCGTAGCTACGAACGTGTGGACGGACGTGTGCGTGAGACCTATTCTGCTGATTCCAACGCAACGAATAAGAACGCACTTTCCGATCCATACGTCAAGGCAATTCGGTGGGCGACGGATCGGATTGGTAAAGAGGGCATCGTCGCTTACGTAACAAACAACAGCTTCGTGGACAATCTTGCGTTCGACGGAGTACGGAAGCATCTATCGGAAGACTTTGACGCGGTCTACGTGCTCGACTGCGGAGGAAACGTACGAAAGAACCCGAAACTCAGCGGCACCACACATAACGTATTTGGGATTCAGATCGGGGTGAGCATCAACCTATTTGTGAAGCACGCGGACGGCGATGCTGAGACGTGCGACATCCGCTATTACCGGATGGAAGAGTTCTTGACGAAGGAAGAGCGCTACGGCGTGATGAATGATGCTGAGGATTGGCACGGCATTGAATGGGAGGGGTTAGAACCAGATGAGAAACACCGCTGGCTGGTGGAACCGACGACGCGAGAGTTTGAGTCGTACATTCCGATTGGCTCGAAGGAGGACAAGAAAGCCGAACAGGGTGAAGCAGAAGCAATCTTCAAAAAGTATAGTCGAGGCGTAGAGACAGGCCGTGATGCTTGGGTATATGATTTCAATCTTGAAGGCTTGAGCGAGCGTGTCCAGACGCTCATTGAGACGTATAACGCTGAAGTGAGACGCTGGGATCAGAGAGATGAGCGAGACATCAACGTCCGCAATTTCATTGTTTCAGATGACACTAAAATAAAGTGGAATCGGTCGCTGAGAAGAGCTTTAAAGTCAGGGATAATCTTCTCTTTTGACCAAGAGGCTAAGCGAGAAGCGTTATACCGTCCGTTTTGTAAAAAGACACTCTACTTTTCTGATTCTCTTGTGTACCTTCCAGGCATTTTTCCACAGGTCTTTCCGGTAAACAATTCGGGAAACCAAGTCATCTGTCATTCGGCTGTTGGTAATACAAAGCCGTTTCACTGTCTTACGTCAGATCAGATTGTAGACCTCCACCTCACGGGCGATTCCCAATGCTTCCCCTTCTACGTCTACGACGAAGACGGCACAAACCGCCGCGAGAACGTGACCGACTGGGCGTTGGAGCGCTTCCGGTCGCACTACGACGATGCGACCATCACCAAGCGCCACATCTTCCACTACGTCTATGGCGTGTTACACCACACAGGCTACCGTGAGCGCTACGAAGGCAACCTCAAGCGGCAACTCCCCCGCATCCCTTTTGCGCCCGATGCAGAAGCATTTCGCGGCTTCGTGGAGGCCGGTGCGCAGTTGGCCGAGTTGCACGTAGGCTACGAAGACGCAGACCCGTACCCGCTGAACGAAGTGGAAGACGACGATGCCGACTACGAGTGGCGCGTTGAGAAAATGCGGTTTCGCCAGAACAAGACTGCGATCAAGTACAACGACTTCCTCACGCTCGAAGACATCCCCGAACGAGCGCACGATTACCGTCTGGGCAACCGGAGCGCGCTGGAATGGCTCGTCAACCAGTACCGCGTACGTACCTACAAACGCTACGACATCACCCACGACCCCAACGACCCCGACAACAAATGGTACATCGTAGACCTCATTAAGCGCGTCACCACGGTCAGCATAAAGACCGTGGACATCGTGGAGGGGTTGCCGGAGTTGGGGTTGCCGGAGGGGTGAGCTAAAGGAGACTCTACACCGATGCGCCCCGTCAACACCATACTTTTCTATTCAAAGACCGTATAACTTCTTTCATGCCCGATAGCACACAAGACCTCATTACAAAAATAGAGAACCGCGAGATCGTACTCCCTGAGTTCCAGCGTGAGTTCACCTGGAAACGGTCGCAGAGCCGTGATCTTGTCGATTCTCTCCTTAAGGGATATCCCGTTGGATCTCTGTTACTTTGGAAAACGGCTGACGTGCCTGCTCTGAAGAACATGCCCAATTTCGAGTCGAACGGACGCGTTGAGGTTTTGCTGGATGGCCAGCAACGCCTCACATCTCTTTATATGCTGACCAAGGATAGCATCCCTCCGTTTTATTCCGATCGAGATATTGATAGCAGAAAAGACCCACGGAAGCTCTACTACAACTTGGGGACGCGTGATCTACGCTACTACAGAAAGCTTGAGATGCAAAATAACCCGAGGTGGGTTCGGGTGGCAGACTGTTTTGGATATAATGGCGCAGTTGAACCCAAATCGATTGCGCAAAAGATCACGGATGATGAAAGTGAACGATTCGAAGTCTTCGCGGAGCTTCAGAAGAACCTTGACGATCTCAAGGGTATTCTGAATTCTGAACCGCCTGTGATGTACGTGCAGAACGACGCGAATCTGCAACACGCTCTTACTGTTTTCGACCGCGTCAACAGCAACGGAACGGCCTTGAGCGAAGCTGACATCGCGCTGGCCCACATGTGCAGTCAGTGGCCCGACGCAAGACGCGTGTTCAAGGAGAAGCGGGCCGAGTTAAAAGAGCAGGGGTTTGAGTTTGCGCTTACGTTCTTTATTCGCGCCACGAATGCCGTAACCAATGGACGGGCTGAATACCACATTCTCCATGATGCAACTGAAGACGAGCTTATCTCGGGCTGGAATGCTCTTGATCGGCTTATGGACTACCTCATCAATTTTCTTCGAGACCGTGCATACATCTACAGCACGGATGATCTGAACACGACGAATGTGCTTATTCCAATGCTGGGCTATCTGGCTCAGAACAAGCATGCGTTTCAGGATGAGCGAAAGCGCAATCGTCTTTTGTACTGGATGTATGCAGCGCTATATCTTCGTCGCTACAGTGGAAGTGTAGACCAGAAACTGGAACGTGATCTCAACTCACTCAATGATGACCACCCCATTGAAGGGCTTATCGCCACATTGCGCGAGGACCACGGGAGTCCCGAAGTGAAATCTTCGCAGTTGGACACGCGTAGCGTATCGCATCCATTTTACAACATGATGCAGGTGCTGATACGCGCAAGTGGAGGCGTAGACTGGTCAAACGGGCTGAAGCTCAGCAAACCAATCGGAAGCCAGTATTCCCTGGAGCGCCATCACATTTTTCCGAAGTCCGTGCTCAGCGAAGTGGGATACGACACGGGAAGCAATCTGATTGACAAGAAGCGCGTGCATGAGATTGCCAATCGCGTTCCATTAACACGAGAAGGCAACATGGACATATTCTCCAAGCCCCCTGCAGAGTATCTTCCCAAGGTTCAGGAAGCTAATCCAGGCAACCTGGAGAAGTTTATGATTCCCATGAACCCTGCATTGTGGGAGGTGGAGAACTACGAAGCCTTTCTTAAAGAGCGACGCGAGTTGATAGCGGGGCGTATCAACCAATTCATGCAGCGCCTGATTGACGCATCAGACTCTGCAAGTAATGGGTCAGGTGATACTTCAACAGAGTCGATCATCCGAGAAGGGGAATCCGAGACAGTTGAGTTCAAGTCGACGCTCCGCTGGCATCTCTATGCGGAACGAAATGACAAAGAGATCGAGCATGCTTGCCTGAAAACCATTGCGGCGTTTCTGAACAGCGACGGAGGCACACTCCTAATTGGAGTTGACGACGATGGAGAACTGACAGGCTTCATGGAGTACGACCGGTTCGATAACTCGGACAAGGCCATGCTTCACCTCACAAACATCGTGAAAGAGCGTATAGGTACCTCGTCAGTACGATTCCTTCGGATGTCTGTTGATACGATAGACGGAGAACACGTGATGCGCGTGGACTGCAAGCCCAGCGTCGTTCCAGTGTATCTTGACCACGAAAACGATGAACACTTTTACGTACGGACTGGGCCTTCCACGAGCGAATTGAGACCCAGCGAGATAGCCGAGTACGTGCAGCATCAATTCTATGATGCATGAGCGTAAAGCGGTGCAGCGACGAAAGTAAGCTAATGCTACTTGGCGACACACCAACGCCCCCAAATATTCACCAAATTACACCCAATCTGCTATGGACTACGAGACAGAAGAAATAGAGCAGCTCCTGAAAGAGGTGAAGCAAATAGATTATGACCTCCAGAAATTCAATGGCGACCCTGCTGCAGCACTCGCTGAGCGCTTGATAAAAGTCATAAATAAGGTCACCCCTTACGCTGACTTGTTTGATGATGAGTCGAAGGTGCAGATAAAAGAGTACATTGAAGAATATGAGTCTCTTCGTATGTCTGCTAAGGAAGAGACAGACCTTGGTGCTCGAATTAAGCCGACCTACGAAATGATCATAAGCACGCTTGAGGATAGAGTAGAAGAGCTGCGCAATGGCTAATACCAGAAGGCTTGCTGTTCGGCAATCGCTGCGTTCATGCAGTTTTGTCCGTACAGAAGAGGTAACTCCATAGAGCGCATGGCCTCGTGTGCGCAGACTTGCCATACGGACCTTTCTTATTCGCTGAAGCAGTGGGTACAACAACAAAACAGGAAAACGGCAGCCATAAAACCACCGTTTCCTGCTGCTGCGTACGTGTTTTCTGGTCTGTTTCCTGGAAAACGTATGCCTGTTTAGACTTCGTTTTCTCACTGTTTACCAAGAAGAGTGGGCTTCAACGTCCAGTCCATTTTCCTTACTGAGTCCGAGCTCCTCGTGGATATGATTTTGCCATTCCTTACTTTCAACAGTCCATAGCGCCTCAGTCATACCTTGATTTTGCACCTGTCTGATCACTGCCAGCACCTTTCCGCGCAGTACGTAGGACTTTGATCTTGAGCCATAGCTCTGGGTCCTTTTGTGCTCAAAAGACATTGTGATCGTTCGAAGCAGTTGGCTGGTTTTAGAGTCAGGATCTTTGGCGTGTTTGGGATCGATGGGCAAATACATCGCCATGAGCTCTATGGCTTGCTCTTTGGAAAGCCAATCTTTGCGCTGGTAGAGTTCTACGGTATATGGCTGTGTTTCCACTTCCTCTGTGCTTGCCACCCGCTGCTCTGGAGGGGAGGACTCAACAGGCATAGCGTTATTGGTAGTCTCCATACTCGAACCTTGGGAGGCTGGAAGGCTATCGGTGGGAAATACATAGTCCGGTGGGAATTCAAAGTGCTTCACGTGTCCATTTTCGGTGTAAACGGCGTATGGACGTAAGTCATGCCCTTTGGCTTCCTTGCCTTCCTTCAGGCATCGAGACAGGTACCCCTTGCTCATGTCATGAAGCTGAGCAGTTTCAGTGAGCGAGTGGGTCGTATCAGATTTCATGGTCTTGTAGGCTGTGTATGATTGTGGATGCGCTCAACGTGTTAGGCGTTAGCCGGTCAGCCGTCTACCTTTTCTCTTTTCCGAATGCGTGCTCGATGGCACGTCCAGCAGCTTCCTGGCTGATGTGGGCGTAGATCTCCGATGTAGTATGGCTGGTGTGGCCGAGGATCTCTTGGATTAAGCGTATGGATACGCCATTGGATGCCAGCCACGAACCACACGTATGTCGAAGGCTGTGGAAATGAAGCGCCTCGCTGTCTGGCAAATCTGCCTTTCGAACAAAGAACTTGAAGCGTTTTGTGGCTCGGTCTGGGCGAATGGCTCGGCCTTGCCGGTCTACGAACACCATGTCGCATGGTGCGGGCTCTCGTTCGCTATGGAGTCGCTTCAGGGTAGTAAGAGCCTCTGCTCGAATGGGAACGCGGCGCTCATGGCCATTCTTGGTGGTGAATGCGTCGCGATTGCGTACGGTAGCGGTCTTCTGTTCTAAGTTTACGTCTTGCCACTGAATGTTCACCAGCTCACCACGTCGCATTCCTGTGCACACGGCTACATTGATGAGGTCGATAAGCCACTGTACATCTGATGGCTCTCCTGCCTGATTGGTGACGGTCTGGCCATGGTCGTGAATGCAGGAGAGAAGCGTCCTTAAATCATTCTTGGATAGGAAGACCGGAGGCTTCTTTTCTGCATCTGGTTGAGCTATATCATGGAGTGGATTATGGGTGAGGCGTCCGGTCTCCATAAGCCAGTTGATAAAGGCCCGTATGTGGCGATATCGCTTTCTCTTCGTGGCACTGGATAACGTATCTGCTCGGCTATTGGGCTCCACGTGCTCATAGATATATGGGCGAAGGTGTTCAGCCCGAAGCGCCTTGAGCATAAGCGTAGGCGGGCAGAGCCGCTCCCATGCCTCCAGTTGTTGCCTGTACACATTGTGGGTCGTTGAACGCCACGCATCCTGCTTTGCGTTTAGAAATGCCTGAATGGCATCTTGAACAGTCAACTTCTCGAATCGAACAGGATCGGTCCACGGATCAATTTCGCCCCGCTCATACTGTGCTTCCAGCTGCGTCAGCCGCTTTCGTGCAGGCCGCTTCTTTGATGTACGTAGGGCCACTTCTTTACGCTTGGGACGACGCGAGGGGTCATAGAGCCGTGCGTAGTAGCGACTTCCTTTCTTGCGCATCGTGATATTGCTTAGAGTTCGTCTCATGGGATGGGTGGAACCTTTGTGGTATGGTGAAAGAGAATACGGCGCTACTGCACGGCACGCGGGTTCACGTAAATTTGTGGACCTGGAGGGCGGCCTCCATTACTCTCCGGTTGGTGCACATGGATAAGTTCATGCTCTTCGAGTTGTACAAGGACGGAGTCCAGATCGTCTGCAGAGGTGAAATCTCCTTTGTTCTGGACGGCCCGCCATAGGTCCCGTTTTGAGAGAGACCCCATGTTGACAAAAGTGACAGAAGTGACAAAAGTCTCAGATTCCACCCTTCTGTCACTTTTGTCACTTTTGTCACTCGGGGTCACGCCAAGTTTTTCGCAGATACGCCGGTACAGGTACTGGGCCGTCCGCGTCTTTTCATTAGCCTCCAATAAGGCATAAGCATTCAACGCATGAGGAATAAAGGAGCGAGTGATTTTGACTGCACCCAGCATCGTTCCAGCCTGTACGGGATCGCTAATGTCTGACTCAGCGACATGGAGGATACCGGCTATTCGAGCCATCTGACCAACCAGTTTAGAACCCCAGTCCGTGATACCATCAAGGCGTCCTTCGGGGCGTAGCATCGCCTCAACAGACGATTCGAAGTCCCATAGTACGCTCTGTGCTTCACGGGTCAACTGGAGCGTGTGAGGCACCCACTCGTCAAACTGATTGGTACCATCCGGCGTCAGCTCCAAAAGGGTTGTAAGCTTCCGCTCATAACGTGCCTTAGCAGCATCATCAAGAGCAGGTACATCCGCACCGGTTTTACGGAACCCAACGGTAGATTTAGGGACCACGTAAAGGAAACGAGCGAGCAAGCCTTCTCCACGGAACGTGCGCTTCTGGGCGAGGTCTTGAAGCACAGTCGGCTGTGCGCACAGTGCGACCGAGAGCGCCGGGTTCGGCACGTCGGAATCGTCTCTTGACATGCGGTTGTCACGGGCGGCCTCGTCGCCTGTCCATGCCTTTTTGTAGGTGTTGAGCACAGCGCCGGTGCTGTCGTAGCGTCCAGCCATGTACTTAAAGAGATCGCCTTCCGGACTCATCGCAAGAAGCCGCCCGTTGTTATCGCCCATAAGACGCAGCAGCTCTTCACTTGTGATGTCGTCGATCCAGAGCTGAGGGATCGTTGGTACTTCGTGATCCTCCAGTTCGTCGCGGGCTGCACGTACGTCATTCTCAGCCATGTCGCGGTCGGTTTGGGTTGTGGCCTTCACGGCCTGCTTCTTGGCACGCTGTAGGCGCTGCTCAAGGATCTCCTTGGTGTCGATAGCCCGTTGCCGTCGTTCATCGGCTTGCTGTCGAAGCTCAGATTCGTACTTGCCAATGGGAGCCGTCATAAGCGAGAACGCCGGGCTCTTCCGCGTTCCACTATCGAGGACCGCAACGCCCCAGAGCGTAAGCGGCTCAGTCCATCCAGGCTTGAGCTCAACCTCCACCTTTTTCTGCAGCGTGCCTGCCATGGTGCATAGAGCAAGTAAAGCAGGCAGGTCAGACGGTACCTGAAGAAAGTCAGAGACCGATTCTACGTGTGCCTCTACCCAGTCAGGGAGTGCATACAGAGGAACGGGATCTGGCTGCTCATGGAGGTCAAGTGGTACCGGTGGTCCCCACTCGAAACCATTGGGGCCAGTTATCAGGTCAGAGTTCTCCGGCGCGTTGAGATGCATATCCGGATCCATCCCGTTTTTGCGCATCTCACGTCGCAATTTGGTATTCTCTCGGATGATTCTCCAGTTGGGGTTCTGCTCTGTACTGTCATCGCCAGAGGGCTTAAGATGAACCTTGTTCGTGCTTTTACCGTTTGTGTGATCCATTTTGGAAGGGAAAGCCCTGACTGCAGCATAGCCCGTTCAAAGCTTTGCGCTACAGTTGGGGCTTTTTCTTTGGTCGAAGGAAAACGACGATGCGTTGTCAAGTGCTTAATTCCTCGCACAGGCTCGGATGAATGCATCGAGTGCATCCCGATCGTAGAGCACACGGCCACGAATGCGAATCGCACGTATCTCGCCATCGGATTCGAGTGTGTCCAGTGTACGTGTGGAGATGCTAAGCCGCTCAGCGGCTTGCTCACGGGTGAGCAGCTGCTCTTGTGAACTGTTTGCGCTCTCCAGCAGCGTGCATAAATGGTCGAGCTTCTCCTCGACGGTCTGAAGCCGATTGGAAAGCCATCCTGGATTCTTGCGTTTCTCCTTCGAAAGGTTGACATTATCCATACTTATAGGTGTTTGTGTCCCATGTGGCGCAGACTCTTCCGCCCGCTCTGTGTCCTTAGCACAGAGTGGGTTTTTTTCTTGCGCTCTCATGCGACGGTGATTAGTGTCTTGCGTCTTCTCGCATCTCCTCACGATGAGCAGATGCGCTGCGTTCAAAGAGGAAAAAGAAAGTCAATTCCAGTTTTACTTTCCTCTTTCAGTATTGTCTTTTGCAAAATCCATGGTTTTCTGTATCGTCTGTTCAAGACCCTCAGTTGTACCTGGACGCTTACTACACCAGCATCCTGTTGCCTTGAGAGCATTTCTGTAGCTTGTTGGGCCGACTTCTTTCCCACCGAACTGCTCTGGAACGCGAGTCGCAAGCCAGTCGGTGAAGGCACCGTAGTTTTCAAACGAAGGCACATTACCTTCTTGAGCTTCATAATGCCTAAGTGTATCCCCTGCTCGAATTGTCCGGTTGTGGTAGGTTGGGCTTACGTCAGGCATGACCTCCTCAACTTCGGGCATCCTATCTGCCTCAACAATCTTTGCCTCGATAACTTTACAAGCGATTTCAAGAGACGCAGAGTGGACGATGTGGTCATCTACAGATCTGAGGTTACGCTCGATACTGCGGAGAACCCTCTCGTACCGCTTAGCCACTTTCTCTGTGACTCCAGCATCTGTTGTGATCTCTGTAAAGTGCCAGTTCACTTCAGCGCATCCAGCGAAATGTCTCCAGAAGCGCTCTATCTCAACTCTGAATAGAAAGGTGGAGCTGTTGCGCTCAGCAATTCGTTTTCTTTGCTCACGAAGCGTCTTGTCAGCCTTTCCTCTGACTGGATAAGTTTGAAGAGAATAGCCGCCAGGTGAAGGAGGAGGCGGGTTTTCTGAGCCATGAAGCGCAATGCGAACCAGTCCATTAAGGAGTTCACGTGCTTTCCCCAACAGTTCACAGCCCTTTTTAGCATATCGTTGCCGTTGCTCCGATGCACTTTTGCGAATCGCCCGTACTTCTGGAATCAAAATGAGCGGGGAATCTTTTTTAGATTCAACTGCGGAAGTAATCCGTTTCAAGCTTTGCCGAACGGCACGCGTATACTTTGGGTACCGACTATCCCAGGTGTTGGGATCATCTGTCTGTGACACTATGCCAAAGCCGGAATCGGTCTTTAGATCGAAGCCGACTTTAACACCCGTAGGCGTAGGCTCCCCAAAATACTTTATCTTCGGTTCCCACTCTTCCAAAAAGTCAAACGGGCTGTTTGAAGCTGACCAGTATGCGGTAAGATCACCGTTTCTGTATTTGTGAACTTCCTCTTGCAACTCGGAATCCCTGCTTTGTAAGAGCATCCGTGCTGTCCCGCCGTCGTGGCCATCTCCTAATCCAATCTCGGCCAACCTGGTTTGTGATGCCTCTGTAATCGAGTCAGGGACTCGGTACTCGTCCAATAAATCATCTGGCTTCTCTGACATAGCTCTTTCTCCTATGAATAGCTTAGCCTTGGTGACTTAATACCACCTTGGAACTCCCCATCGTGTTTGGATTTGAATCCTCCAAACACGTAACCTGGGGAAAATACGGGGAAGAGCAAGAAATGCTTTTTCGGTAAGCTATTGTATCTTATAGCTCTGCAATTACAACAGAGTTAGATTCAAAATCCGTTGTCCGCGAGGACGTGGGGGTTCGAGTCCCCCCCTGGGTACCATATCGTGTTGAATATATGCCGTTTATGCGGTGTCTGCTGAGTGCTTCAGTAGCACGCACACCCGCGTTTTCCCTTAGCTTCTAAGAGCGCCATGCCCAACGGTCTTGACGTTCACATTCCGTCTTCGATCGCTGAGGCGGTTGTGCTTCCCGATGACCGCAAGGCGTCGGAAGTCAAGCGTACATTGGCCGTTGCGTTGTACCGCGAAGAACTTCTCTCCTTCGGAAAAGCCCGCGAACTGGCCAGCTTGAGTCCGTATGCGTTTGCCCAGCTGTTGGGGGAACGAGGCATCGAGCGGCACTACGGCGAAGCCGAACTGGACGAAGATCTGGCGTATGCGCACGGCGAGGCACACCCGTGACCGGGACGCTTACCTGCACTACACCACGCATTTCTCATGACGGTCGTCAGCAACACCTCTCCGCTTCTCAACCTGAGAACCTGTTTTGATTTCACACGTCGCGAGTGAAAACGAACGGGAGTCCGCCTCGTTTTCGGTGGTGAACAGACGTTTCACCGAAAGCGACACCGAAGCTATGCGCAAAGACTATAGCTCCGATTTGACGGACTCCCAATGGCACAACATTAAAGCGGTTCTCAATACCTCGCGCCACCGCCAACATGACCTGCGCCGCGACATTCTGGATGCGATTTTCTACGTGGTCAAAACGGGATGTCAGTGGCGAATGTTGCCTGGTGGATTTGCGCCGTGGCAGACGGTGTACTACTACTTCCGAACGTGGAAACAGCGCGGCGTAATCGCACGTCTGCTCAGCATAGCCCGGCGAGGCGCACGGCGAGAAGCCGGGCGCGAACCCGAGCCCAGCGTGGTAATTATTGACTGCCAATCGGTTTCGATCACCCGCTCAGGCGGTCTGTGCGGCTTTGACGGCAATAAAAAAGTCAAAGGGCGCAAACGGCACATACTCACGGACACGCAGGGCTGGACGTGGGCCGTCGGCATTCACGCCGCCAATGAGCACGAAAGCCAGCACGCCTTCAAGCTCATTGAACGGGCTGAACAGCGAAGCGAACGTCTTGAAGCGGTCTTCGCTGACAAGGCCTACCGCGGCGATCTCGAAGACGACCTTGAGGAAGCGCTTGGGCTTCGGCTTGAGATCACCGAATCCGACTCCGAAGAGCCGGGCTTCTCCGTCGAGCCGAAGCGCTGGATTGTCGAACGAACACTCGGCTGGTTGGGGGGCTGGCGGCGACTTGCGAAGGAGTACGAGCGCCTGGCCGAGACGAGTGCCGCCATGGTCCGGCTCGCGTCGCTACGATTGGCCCTCAGCCGCCTCTAACGGCATATCAAAACAGATTCTGAGTATTATCGGCCGTCTGGACCTGGTACGCAGTCAGTTTGGAAAGGTACTGATTCCATAAGCTGTCCGTGATGAGTTGGAGATGGACAGCGGTCGCCCCGGATCAGCCAAGCTGCGCACCGCCGTATCAGAGGGCTGGATCCGCGTACAGAAGGTAGCGGAACGTGCTCACGTGCGCACCCTTCGGCAGAGCCTTGATCAGGGTGAATCAGAGGCCATTGCACTGGCCGCTGCTACCGCCGCCTCGCTTCTCCTTCTGGATGAACGTGAGGGACGCAAGCACGCACGAGCTATAGGGTTGCCCGTGACAGGCGCAATTGGCATTTTGCTCCGCGCTCACAAGGACGGAAAGTTGTCTTCGTTGCGAAACGCACTGGACGCCTTACAGAATGAAGCTGGCTTCTGGATCGCGCCTGCACTTCGTGAATGCATTCTGCAAAACTCGGAGTAACAAGGTCAGAGCAGCCTCAGGGAATCCTAATAGAGACGCGGCATAGAAAAGATCAAAGGCCTGGTCTCTTCGAGAGAGCGGGGCGGGGGACGAGCCCCATGGGTACATCAACAGAATCAGCACAAGCGCCCCGTATCGCCTGAAATTGGTAGTGCGGTGCATTCCTGTTTCTCCCCACATTGCATAATCTCGAACGAAACGGGAGCAATTGCACGTCTGCGGGGAAAATGTGGGGAAGCGGTCTTCCCCATGCATGCTGTTATCGAATTCGCAAGTGTACTCCTGCTTTTCTACATTTAGAGCACGTTTCAGCACTAAAAGCCACAGCGACTAATCTCTTTTAGCTTCCGCCGGATGCGAAAAGGCTCTTCTCCTATGACCATTCCCAATCTCCATGTCACACGAACCAGAACGCAAAGCCCGCGCAACCATCGACGCCATGCTCCGGGCTGCCGGGTGGGATGTGCAGGATCCTGATGCCTACGATCCGGGCACTGGAGCCGAAGGCATTGCTATTCGGGAGTATCCGTTTGACACCGGGCACGCAGATTATCTGCTTGTGGTGGATCGCAAAGCGGTGGGGGTGGTCGAGGCAAAACCCGAGGGCACCACCCTCGGAGGCATCGCCGAGCAGACGGCCCGTTATGCCAAAGGGGAGCCCAAGCGCATTCCGCCTGCCGAGGAGCCGCTTCCCTTCGTGTACGAGTCAACGGGCACCGAGACCAACTTTCGGGATCTTCGCGACCCGCACCCACGGGCGCGCCGGGTTTTTCACTTCCACAAGCCGGAAACGCTCAGGGAGCGAATCGGCCAGTCGGAGACGCTGCGTACACGTCTCCGCCACATGCCGCCCGTGGAACGTGGGACCCTGCGGGATTGCCAGTACGAAGCGATTCAGGAACTGGAGAAGTCGTTCGCGGGCAATCATCCGCGCTCGCTTGTTCAGATGGCCACAGGAAGCGGCAAGACGTTCATGGCCGTTACGCAATGCTACCGGCTACTCAAGCATGCAAAAGCACGCCGGATTCTCTTCCTGGTGGACCGCACTAACCTGGGGAAGCAGACCGAAAAAGAGTTTCAGCAATACACGCTTCCAGAAACGGGACGCTCCTTTGCGCAGGAGTACAACGTGCAGCATCTCACGTCGAATGCCGTAGACCCGGTGGCTGACGTCTGCATCACGACCATCCAGCGTGCCTACTCGATGCTCAAGGGCGGTGACCCGGAGGACCTGGACGAAGATACCTCGTCTTTCGAAACAACCTACACCGGTGAGGTCCGCGATGTGGTGTACAACGAGGCGCTTCCGCCTGAGCACTTCGACTTCATCATTGTGGATGAGTGTCATCGCTCCATCTACAACGTATGGCGGCAGGTCCTCGAGTACTTCGATTCCTTTCTGGTTGGACTCACCGCCACGCCCTCCAAGCAGACGCTCGGTTTCTTCAACCAGCAGCTGGTAAGCGAATACCCGTACAAGCTGTCGGTAGCGCACGATGTGAACGTACCCTACGAGGTCTTTCGCATCCGCACGAAGATTAGCGAGGAGGGCAGTACGGTCGATGCCGGATTCAAGGTGCAGCAGCGCGAGAAGAAGACGCGGCGCACGCGCATGTTGGAGCTTGATGAGGACCTGGAGTACAAGAAAACGGCGCTTGACCGCGATGTGGTGGCGCCGAGTCAGATTCGGACCGTCGTATCTACCTTCCGCGATGAAGTGCGCAACCGGCTGTTTCCAGACCGGTCGATGTTTCCGAAAACGCTCGTGTTTGCCAAAGACGATACCCATGCCGACGATGTGCTGCGCATTGTGCGGGAGACATTCGAGCAGGGGAACCGGTTCGCGAAGAAGGTAACGTACACCGTTCAAAGCCCGGAAGACATCATCCAAAAGTTTCGCAACTCCGTGTATCCACGCATTGTCGTGTCGGTGGATATGATTTCGACCGGAACCGATATCAAGCCGCTGGAGCTGCTGCTCTTTATGCGCAATGTGAAAAGCAGCGTCTACTTCGAGCAGATGCTGGGGCGTGGGACCCGCACCATTGATGCTTCGGATCTCCGGGCAGTCTCTGGTGATGAGGCCCGCTCTAAAACGCACTTCGTGTTGGTGGATGCGGTAGGCGTCACCGAAGACAAAAAGACAGATGCAAAGCCGCTCAACCGCAAGCAGTCCGTCTCGTTCGACCAGCTCATGCGGGGGGCCGTTGAAGGGAGCGCCCGCGATGAGGACAGCATGGCCTCACTGGCGGACCGCATCGCACGCATGAACCGAGAGCTCAATTCAGAAGGACGTGCTGAAATAGAAGAAGCGCTTGCTCAGAGTGCTGAAGAGCGTGATCATCACACCGATACGATGACGGCACTGGCCGAGGGCTTCGTGAAGGCCGCCGATTACGACGAGCAACACGCACGGGCACAGTCCATGTTTGATACCGATGCGCCGTTGGAATCACAGATTGAAGAAGCCGCCCGTGCGCTGGCCGACGAAGCGTGCGCCCCCATTGAGGACGCAAGCGTGCGCAACACCATCAAGCAGGTGCGCGAACGCCATTACCTGACGATCGACGACGTGAGCCAGGATGAAGTGATCGACGTGGAGCACGAGACGCCTGCGAGTGCCTCGTGGGCGCATAAGCAGGTCGATTCGTTTGAGGCGTTCCTGGACGAGCACAAAGACGAGATTACCGCGCTTCAGATCTTCTACAACCAACCCCACGGCGAGCGCCACGTTACGTTTGAGCAGGTGAAGGAGCTGGCTCAGGCTATCAAGCAACCCCCGCTCCAGACCACGCCTGAGGAGTTGTGGAAAGCGTACGCACGATTGGAGCGCGACAAGGTTAAAGGGATGCGCGAGGAGCGGCTGCTCACCGACATCATCTCGCTTGTACGCCATGCGATGGGGGAAGCCGAAGAGCTTGCTCCGTTTCGGGACGAGGTCGAGGAGCGGTTTTACGCATGGCTCAGTGAGCAAGACCGGACCAACCGCTTCACGCCTGAGCAGATGGAATGGCTGGAGATGATCAAAGAGCATCTGGCGGCCAGCCTTACCATCGAGAAAGACGACTTCTCGTACGCACCGTTTGACGAAAAAGGCGGCTCGTACAGGGCCCGTGCGCTCTTCGATACCGACGAACTGGACGCTATTCTCGACGAACTAAATGAGGTTGTTGCTGCATGAGTTATGATCCAGAACGGCACAACCGACAGTCCATGCGGTGGGATGCCCACGACTACAGGCAACCGGGTGCCTACTTCGTCACGATCTTGACGCGAAACCGAGCATGTGTCTTCGGTACCGTACAGGACGATGCCGTACATCTATCGGAGGTGGGAGGCGTAGCGCGCGACTGCTGGCAGGCCATCCCCGACCATCATAAGCAGGTCACGTTGGATGCGTATGTGATCATGCCCAATCATGTGCACGGCCTGGTCATGATCCAGCCTGATGGTGAAGGTGCGGAAGGTGCGGGCAGTAAGGACACGAGATCTCGTGTCCTTACTACCGATAGCACTCGGCCAACCGACACCGCCCACACCCGCAGGTTCGGACACTCGGTGGCGGGGTCCTTGTCGACCATCATCGGATCGTATAAGGCCGCCGTTACCCGGTACGTTCGCCGTAGTCTCATGCCTGACTTCCAGTGGCACCGCAACTTTCACGATCGGGTCGTGCGTAACGCGGAAGAACTCGAACGCATCCGTCACTATATCCGGCTCAACCCTTCCCGATGGACCGAAGATCGCCACCACCGGACTCTATGACGTGAGGCCACATACGCTATTTTTGTCCAATGAAATGAGGTTGTTGCTGCATGAGTGAAGTGGATAAACCCTTTGAGATACCAGAGCACTGGAAGTGGAAGACCTTTGAGGAAATAGGCGAATGGACTGGAGGCGGAACACCATCAAAACGAAAAACCAGTTATTGGGAGGGAGATATTCCTTGGGTCTCTCCGAAAGACATGAAGCGTCTGGAGATCGATGATACCGAAGACCATGTTACTGAGACAGCCATCGCAGAATCAGCAACAAAGCGGGTGCCTTCTGACTCGATCCTTTTTGTGACACGCAGCGGAATTTTGGCGCACACGCTTCCAACTGCTCTCACCACAGTCCCAGTTACTATCAACCAAGACCTTAAAGCGCTTGTACTCACTGAAGAAATAGAACCACAGTTTCTTCTCTATTATACTCGTGCCGTTGAACGCTCAATTCTCAGTCAATGCTCGAAGCATGGTACAACAGTCGCGAGTCTTGAATCGGGACGTTTGTACCGGTTTCCCGTTCCCCTCCCACCCCTCCCCGAACAGCGCCGGATCGTTGCCAAGATCGAAGAGCTCTTCTCCAACCTGGACGCCGGGATGGGCGAGCTATCCGTGGCCGAACAGCAACTGGAGCGCTACCGGCTGAGCGTCCTGCAAGCCGCCGTCGAAGGCCGCCTCACCGCCGACTGGCGCCGCACCCACACCCCCGAACCCGCCGACCAGCTGCTGGAGCGGATACAAGCGAAGAAAACAGAGCTTTACAATGCCAAAAAGATAAGGAAGCCAAAAGAGGCTGAACCCATCACTAAGGAGCACATCCCTTCTGAGTTACCCAGTAAATGGGAATGGGCTCGGCTTACAGCAGTGGTTCAGCGTGCAGTAGACTGCCTGCATAAGACTGCACCGTTCGAGGACATCGATACAGGCTATTATTGTGTCGATACGACGTGTATGAGCAAGAGCGAAATCGAATATGACAAACTCAGACCCGTTTCCAAGAAAACTTACCAAGAGTGGACACGCCGCATGATTCCAGAACCTGGCGATGTGCTTTTCTCTCGAGAGGGTACGGTTGGGTTAACAGCCGTAATTCCAGAGGGGATCAATCTCTGTCTCGGGCAACGAATCATGATTTTTCGATTGCCCAACCAAGTAGACCCACGCTACTTCCACAAAGCACTTCTCTCTCCAACGATAGGGCGTCAGTGGAAGCAAAAACTGATGGGCACGACAGCATCCCGAGTAAACATCGGTGATATACGACAATTTCTCGTACCGCTTCCACCCCTTGCCGAACAAAAACAAATCGTCGCCGAGGTCGAGCGCCTGCTGTCCGTTGCCGACGACGCATCCGCAACCACGAAGCAAGAACAGACCCGCGCTGAGCGGCTGCGGCAGAGCATTCTGAAGCAAGCATTCAGTGGAAAGCTGGTACCGCATGAAGCGCAGCACAGCGCTCCTGTGGATTCTCCCACATCTGTCGTACGCGAGGGTGCACAGATTGAGATGGGACTCTAAAGAACCCATCTGCACGTGTACAGGTATTATAACACCCCTTTGACACTCCTATTACACCCGGTTAACGTCGTGGACACAGTGGACTACGACATTGAGATGCGCGGGCTGAGTGCAGATCCGGGGACCATTGATGCGATGGCCCTGCGCGACCTGCTTGATGCCCTAATCGACGCTTCCAGACGGGTGCTTCGCCTGTCGGTTGAAGGGACCAGTACGCGTCGCGGGCCGAAACCGGACTGGGTCACCGAGTCCACACGATTTCTGATCACCGGTCTCAATAAAGGCTCAACGATCTTCCCCGTACAGGTGCCCCCTCTGCAGGCAACGGCACGAGAAGTGGTACAGCAGCAGGATCTCTGGCAGTCGAAGCCCAATGGTGAGTGGACCGCACTCACGCTGCTGGGAGACGCGCTGGCCGACGTATCCGACAACAACCGCGAAAGTGCGCGCTACGACAGCGGTGTGCTGTCTGCCATTGCAGGCTTTGGCAACGTGATACAGAACGGGGAAGTGCTTACGATTCGCAACAAAGAGACCAGAGACACCACGTTCAACATCAATCGAACGCATATCGAGAACGCGAAGCGCCTCAAGCAAGAGACGCCCCCCTCGTTTTCGGTCGTACTTTCCGGAAAACTGGACGTGATCGGACACAGTGAGCGCTCGTTCAAACTCAAGACCGATGCGGGCGATGTTATTCGAGGGGTTCTCCAATCTTCGGAAGTCCAAGCTGAAGAGTTAAGCAGTTTGTGGGGTAAGGAAGTCACAGTTCAGGGCCAGGCGCACTTCACCCCCAGCGGATCTCTCCGTTTTATGGAAGCACGCACTATGCGTCTTGCCCGTGCGCAGGATAGTTTCTTCAAGCAATCGAAAGCCGAAATTGAGGAGGAGGCCGCTGCGAAAAAGCCCCTTAGCGAACGTGATCTGTCGGAGCTTGACGCCGGAGACGATATCGAAGGAGCACGTGGCACCTGGCCAGGAAACGAATCCATCGACGAGATACTCGACGCCCTCGACTGACCCATCGGCATGTCATCAAACTCGAATACCTACGTCCTGGACTCCAACGTATTCGTTGGATATGTTCGGGATGCCTCATACGGTCGATACATCGATCAGGAGTACGACCCGCTTGGAAGCAATAACATCGCGCTCATTTCTGTAGTAACGAAGGGTGAGCTGCAATCCCTTGCGTACCAGTTTGACTGGGGGAAGCAGAAGAAGAGCGCGCTTCAGAGGCTGCTAAACAGCGTGAACGCCGTTCCTGTCCAGTCAATGGATATAATCGACCGATACGCTGAGATCGACGCGTTTAGTCAGAACAAGCTCCCCGACCGCCCACTGGGCAACTCCGATCGCAACATGGGAAAGAATGACGTGTGGATAGCAGCCACCGCTTCCGTCATCAATGCAACATTGCTCACGACCGACGCTGACTTCGATCACCTGCACGACGAGTTTCTGAGCCGGGTTTACATAGACCCCGGCGAAGAATACAACCTGTAGAGCGCTCTTTTTGGTAGCGGTTCAATGATAAGTGATTGTCGTGTAGCTGACACTATCGGATCCGGCTCAACCCCCTCTGTCTACCGACATCTCCCCCTTGGACAAGGGGGGAGAAGCCCAAAGGGAGAGGGGGTTCGAACAAGACAAACCTGCAGTGTCTGATAGCCTTATCACTTAGCGTCTACCCACTACCCTCTTTCTATACCATCATTACAGATTCTGTATGCCCAACCCACCCCAAATCGTACAACGCCTCTGGAATTTCTGCGACGTCTTGCGTGATGATGGCGTCAGCTATGGCGACTACGTGGAGCAGCTCACGTATCTGCTCTTCCTGAAAATGGATCAGGAGCGCCGCGAGGTTGGCGAAGAATCGGCCATCCCGGAGGAATACCAGTGGGAACGGCTGCTAAAAGACGAAGAGGGCACCAAGGTGCGTGGGCAAGCCCTTATCAGTCAGTACCAGGAGACGCTGCGAGGGCTTCAAAACCAGCAAGGCATGATTGGGATCATCTTTGGGCGGGCGCAGAACCGCATCCAGAACCCTGCCCGACTGCGCCGTCTCATCGACTACATCAACGAAGAAACGTGGATGGGCCTCGACGTAGACGTCAAGGGCGAGGCCTACGAAGGGCTGCTGCAGAAGAACGCCCAGGACACCAAGAGCGGTGCTGGGCAGTACTTCACGCCCCGTCCGCTTATCAAGGCCATGGTGAAGGCTGTCAACCCAAAGCCCGACCAGACCATTGCGGATCCCGCCTGTGGGACAGGCGGGTTCTTCCTTGCGGCAAAAGACCACATCACCAACGAGCACACGCTGGACCGCGACCAGAAGAAACGGCTTCGCACCGACACCTTCGAAGGCTGGGAGATCGTCCCCAACACGGCACGGCTCTGCACGATGAACCTGTACCTGCACGGCATCGGTCCGGAGACCATCGGCGACGGGGAGACCCCGCCCATCATCGTGAAAGACGCGCTTCGTAGTGCGCCGAGCAATCGCTACGACCTCGTGCTCACAAACCCACCGTTTGGCAAGAAAGCCAGCTTTACGGTGATCAACGAAAAGGGGGAATCCACCAAGCAGACGCTCACCTACGAGCGAGACGACTTCTGGACGAGCACGTCTAACAAGCAGCTCAACTTCTTGCAGCATGTCGCCAACATGCTATCCATTGGCGGCACGTCGGCGGTTGTCCTCCCCGATAATGTGCTTTTCGAGGGCGGATCCGGCGAGACGGTGCGTAAGCGTCTCTTAAACCAGTACGATGTCCATACGCTGCTTCGTCTTCCCACCGGTATCTTCTACGCGAACGGCGTAAAGGCCAACGTCCTATTCTTCGAGCGCAAGCCCGCCAGCGAGACACCGTGGACCGAGACGCTGTGGATCTACGACCTGCGCACCAACAAGCACTTCACGCTCAAGCGCAACCCCATGACGGAGGACGACCTGAGCGACTTCGTGGAGTGCTACAATCCGGGTGCGCGGCACGACCGCGAAGAGACCGAGCGGTTCAAGTCGTACACGTACGAAGAGCTCATCGAGCGCGACAAAACCAACCTCGATATCTTCTGGCTCAAAGACGACAGCCTGGAAGACACTGAGAACCTGCCGGAGCCAGATGTGCTGGCCAGTGACATTGTAGAGCGCCTGGGCGCTGCTCTGGAGCAGTTTCGCGGGATTCAGGAGGAGCTGGAGGAGACCGCGGATGCAGATGCCGTAGAACCTACCTCCCAAGCTTAGAAGAAACTTGCAAGTGTCTCACCGCCGACATCCGCCCGAAGGACCAACACAGCGGTAGAAACAGCTGCTGAAGAAATGAGCAGGGCACTGGAGTCCATGCCCTGCTGGCATCATGCGGCATCCGGCGTCTCCGGCTCGTCGGTCTCTGCAATGTTGGCGCGGTAGCCTGACAGGCGCGCCCCTTCGTCCTCGTCGTCCAGCTGCTTCAGGATATGCTCCACCGCTTCGTGCGGATCGAGATGGAAGCGCTCTTCGCCCAGCTTGTCGAACAGCCCGGCGCGGATGACAACCTTTCGCACCGGCCCAATGAGCCCTGCGAAGTAGAGCGCAATGCCTCGATCTTCGAGCGTCTCAATCACCGACCAGAGCGCGTCGGTTGCTGTCGTGTCGAGCGCGTTGATGCTGGTGCCGTCAATCACCACAGCCCGGATCTCACGCTTCTCGCGTCTGGTCTTCTCAAGAATGAAGTTCTTGAAGTGGTCGGCATTCGCAAATGAGAAGGACGCATCTACGCGCAACACGAGCACCTTGTCGATCTTCTCGGTGTTCTCGAAGCGGTTGATATCCCGAAACACCCGCGCCCCCGGCACATGTCCGAGCTCAACCATGTTGGGACGGCTGATGCGGTAGAGCACCGCAATCACGGTAGCCACGATGCCGAGCAAGATTCCTTCCTGGATTCCCACCACCAGCACGCACCCGGCTGTAAACAACGAAATATATCCGTCGCGCCGGTTTGTCTTCAGCAGCTCGCGCAGCTCCTGCACATCAATCAGGCTAAAACCAGCGACCATAATAATCGCGGCGAGCACAGGCATCGGCAGGTAGTAGAACAGCGGCGTCAGGAAGAGAAGCGTGAGCCCAATAACCCCCGCCGATACGATGTTCGCCACAGGCGTTTGAGCGCCCGACTGCTCGTTCACCGCGGTGCGCGAGAAGCTTCCTCCTGCGGGCGGGCTCCGAAAGAAGCTGCCTACAATGTTGGCCATACCGGCAGAGATGAGCATCCGGTTGGCATTGATCGTGTAGTTGTGACGCGCCGCGAAGATGCGCCCAAGCGACACGTTCTTCATGAACTGGACCAGCGCCAGGGCGATCGCCGCTGATAGCAGGCTCTGCATATCACCTAAACCCAGCGCGGGCGCTGTAAACGCCGGAAGTCCGGCTGGAATATCGCCGATTACGCGAACACCCATATCTTCAACGGCAAAGAACCACCCGGCCAGCGTGCCAAGCACTACGACGACCAGCGCCGCCGGAATAGCCGGTTTGATGTATGGCATAGCAACGAGAAGCACAATACTCCCAAGCCCGATACCCAGCGAAAGCAGGTGCACCTCCCCGATGCGCCGTGCGGCCTCATACAGCAGCACGTACACGTACTGCGTCTGCGGCAGATCAATGCCAAGGAGTTGATCAAACTGGCTGAACCCGATAATGAGGGCCGCCCCAAACGTAAGCCCTGCAATGACCGGCCGCGACAGCAGGCTCGCCACAAAGCCAAGCCGGGCCACCCCCATAAGTAATTGAATGACGCCCACCATGAGCGTCAGCAGAATAGCCAGCGCAATGTACTGGTCGGATCCCACCTGTGCAATAGCCCCGACCCCGGCCGCCACAATAACCATGTCGACCGCGCTGGGCCCGATGGCAAGGTGGCGAGAGCTTGCAAAGAAAGGGTAGATGATGAGCGGGACCAACGCAGCGTAGAGTCCATAGATCGGCGGAAGCCCCGCAATGACGGCGTGGGCCATGCCCTGAGGGATGAGCATGACCCCCACTGTAATGCCCGCAATCACATCACCCTGCGCAGCAGACGAGTCATACTCCGTTGTCCACTCCGGGATAATCGAGATGTCGGAAATCCACTGGCGTAGCTTTTTGTTCATCCACTACCCTGTATGGCTTGGCTGTATGACTTGGCTGTATGACTTGGCTGTATGGCTTGGCTATATGGCTTGGCTCGGTTGCTTTTTGGTCGTGCGCTACAACCCCCCCCTTCCTCTCTGATATCACTTGCATATCATAACGGATAACAAATTGTTTTACCATGGCTTTTGCACGGATACCAGGAGCTACGAGGCACTTCGCCGGCTATGATGACTCGTGAGAATGATCCGTGGATGTGACGCCCCTGCTCTTCTCCAACAAGAACCGTACACCTGTTACGTTTCTCCAATTCTATGCTGTGAGAAGCCGCAGACAAAAACTATCCGCTTCGTACGTGTTTTAAATAGCCGTACTGTCTGCGCTGCTGCAATGCAGTCTTGCATAATGCAGTCTTGCATGGCGTACTCTGATATCCAGCAAATTATACTGCCAAGCCCCTGTTATGTCTGCATCTACCCCTACCGAATCCGTCAAGACCGATGTGCTTATCATCGGTGCTGGTGCGGCCGGACTCCGTGCCAGTATCGAACTGGCTGAGCGCGGCGTTGATTGTCTCGTTCTTGGAAAGCGTGCTCATGGCGACGCGCATACGATCTGGGCTGCCGGGGGCATCAATGCCTCACTCGGCAGCCTCGACCCGGAAGATCGCTGGGAGATCCACGCGGCGGATACGCTCAACGAGGGCCACTTCGTGAACGACGCCACCGCGGTGGAGCTGCTCTGCCAGCAGGCCCCCGAACGTATTCGCGAGCTGGATGCGTGGGGCATGGACTTCAACCGCACCGACGACGGCAAAATCAACCAGCGCTATTTCGGCGCGCAGTCGTTTCGGCGCACCTGCTTTGTAGGCGACCGTACGGGCAAGGCGCTCATGGAAACGCTCGTGCAGAAGGCCATGGACCTTGAGGTACCGTATCGCCAGAATCTGTACATCACCGACCTTGTGGTGGAGGACGGGCGCGCCGTTGGGGCCGTTGGATTCGACATGGACGCGGGCACGCCCGTGGCTTTTGATGCGGATGCGGTCATCATTGCTGCGGGCGGACACACCTCGCTCTTCCGCCGCAGCTCGTCGCGTCCCGACGAAAACACCGGCGATGCCCAGGCACTGGCCTTCCGCGCTGGCGTGCCGCTTCGCGATATGGAGTTCGTGCAGTTCCACCCAACCGGAAAGGTGCGTCCGGAGGACGAAGCCGGGCACCTCGTCACCGAGGCTGTTCGCGGCGAGGGCGGGCGCCTCTATAACGCAGAGGGCGAGCGCTTCATGGAGCGGTACTCGCCAAACCAGATGGAGCTGGATGCCCGCGACGTGGTGGCACGTGCGATTGAGCAGGAGGTCCGCGAGGGGCGGGGCACCGAAAACGACGGGGTGTTGCTCGATATCTCGCATCGCGACGACGCCTACATTCACGAGCGGCTGCCGCGCATGGTTGAGGAATTTGCCGAGCACGGCGTCGACATCACGAAAGAGCCCATGGAAGTCGCGCCAACTGCGCACTACGCAATGGGCGGCATCGAGGTTGACTTCGAGACCGGACAGACCGAGGTCAGTGGGCTTTACGCTGTGGGCGAGTGTACCGCTGGCGTGCATGGAGCCAACCGGCTCGGTGGCAACTCGCTGGTCGAAACCATCGTCTTCGGACAGGTTACGGGGCGGCACATTGCCGAAACGCTCCATACGCGGCCGAGCACGCCCCTTCCCGAGGCTCGTGTCCGCGAACACATCGCCGCCCAGGACGCCCTTGCCGCGTCGAGCGGGTCGCACACACCGGAGGCGCTCATGACGCGCATCCGCACCCTGATGTGGGAGCACGCAGGCATTCTTCGCAACGAAGATAGCCTGCTTGCCGGACTGCAGCAACTCCAGCAGGTGCAGGCCGATGCGGAGGACATGGATGTGCAAGCCGACCGCACTACCCTGCGCTACGAAAATGCGCAGAACGTGCGATGCATGCTGACGACAGCCGAGACGATCCTACGAGGTGCCCTGGAGCGCACCGAGTCGCGCGGCGCCCATGCCCGAACAGATTACCCGGAGAAAGACCCCGCCTGGCAGCAGAACATCCGCTGCATTCCGACGGGAGACGGCCGCATGCAGGTCGACACGCAGCCAGCAGATACGCCGTCTGCGCCCGTTCAACGGGCTATTGATGAAGAGCATGAGCTGGACTATCATCACCTGGAGTAGTCTTCAGATGCTTAGCCGTGACGCGTTGTTGCTGGCATACAGCGCAGTCGGAGGTCGCGGAGTTACGACACGTTCCTGCACACCGCCTCCTCTATGATTCATACGCGTAGCCTTGTCCTCTTCGCAACGATAATCGCCGCTGTTGCCTTGCTTCTGCTTGGCAGCGGCGGCGGTATGTTTTCGCCTGTATCCTCTTCTGGCCTGCCAATGTCTACCGAACCTGACTCGTTGCCCGAGCCATCGCCTGCGCTTTCTGTGGAAGAGGTCGTCCGCCTTCAGGTGGATGCGCTGGGCCGCAACAACGACCCGCACCCGGATGCTGGTATTGAGGCGGCGTTTCGCTTCGCCTCGCCAGCCAACAAACGCGCTACGGGTCCGCTGAAACGGTTTCGGCTGCTCTTTGAAACGAACGCATACGGCCCAATGATCAACCACGACGGGGCCCAGTACAGCGAGGTGCAGCAGACCGACACCGAAGCGCGCATGGGTGTAATGCTCTCAACTGAGTCTGGCCCTGTCGGATACGTGTTTCGGCTGTCAAAGCAGACGCAGGCGCCATATCAAGACTGCTGGATGACGGATGCGGTGCAGCGCGTGCCGATATCGTCGATTTCGGCGTAGTGACAGCTGGATGGGTTATTCGAGCAGGGATGCGAAGAGCCCAACCAGAAGGAGGGCAGCACACCTGCGTTTGCCTTTCGCGAGTTGGATCCGAGATCTCGCTTTGCTCGTGTGTAGACCCTGCCTCGTTCCGATCAGCTCCCCCTCCGAAAACCCTATCATGGTGAGCGAAGGCCGACGCAGGCGTCCGCAGTCGAACCATCCCCTGCTCGCCAGGCGGACCCGCCCAAATGCAGTGCTGTGGCAACGCGTTCGAGATAATGCTACGTTGGAAGCTAATGGACGCAGGGTATCACAGGCCGCTCAATTACTTTTTGAACAGGGCGAGTAGCGATTCATGCGGCGGGCGGTTATGTTAGACATCTATGCTGGGTAGTGGATAGACGCTAAATGATAAAGCGATTGAATGCAGCAGCTCTTTCTTTTTCGAACCCCCTCTCCCTACGGGTTTCTCCCCCTTGGCCAAGGGGGAGATGTCGGCAGACAGAGGGGGTTTGAGCAGATTGCGATGATGTAAACCACAGGAAATCATTTAACATTGAACCGCTACCCTATGCTGTACGCCTCCGATTTCACATTGGATGCTATGGCATACTGCTTCGCGATCTCAAGCACGCGTTGTTCTCCTGATAGACGGCAGCGCGACGCCTGCTGTTGTTCGCCTGCGCTCCGCATCCCCTTGCCTGCTGCTTGCTCTCTGCTGCTTCTGCCCCCTATGAAACGCGTTGCCCTTCTCGCCCACGACCAGTTTCCGCACTTCGCCAAGACCGCTGTTGGCTTGCTCCGGTACAGCACGTTCGACGTGGCGGCGGTCATCGATCGGAGCCATGCCGGAGAGCGGGTACGCGCCCTGCTGCCTGATGTGCAGGATGCTCCCATCGTAGCGCGTATGGCGGATGCCCCCGAGGTTGACGCGCTCGTCATCGGGATTGCCAACGTAGGTGGCGGCTTCGACGCGTCATGGCGGCCTGATGTGCGCGCAGCACTGAAGCGAGGCTGTACCGTGATGGCCGGGCTGCATGATTTTCTTCAGGACGACCCCGAGTTTGCAGCGCTTGCCCAGGAGCACGGCGCCACCATTCGCGACGTCCGGCGGCCTCCACGCGGGCTCGCCGTTAGCCAGGGGCGTGCCCGCAACGTGCCGGCCACCGTGGTGCTAACGGTAGGCACCGATTGCGCCGTAGGCAAGATGACAGTGGCGCTGGAGCTGACGCGTGCGGCGCAGTCCCGCGGGGAGCGCGCCGCGTTTATCCCGACCGGGCAGACCGGCATCATGATCGCCGGGTGGGGCCACCCCATCGATGCGATCGTGAGCGACTTTGTATCCGGGGCCGTCGAGCAGATGATCCTTGAGAAAGGCCACGACCACGACTGGCTGTTCGTCGAAGGGCAGGGCAGCATCATACACCCTGCGTACTCGGCCGTTACGTGCGGTATCTTGCACGGCGCCATGCCCGACGCGCTGGTGCTCTGCCACGAGGCCGGGCGCACGCACAGCAAAGGGCGAGGACTTCCCCCTGCCCGATCCGCCTGCTTACGTGGACCTCTACGAAGGCCTGGCTCGTCCCTTACACCCTGCTCGCGTGGTTGGCGGCGCTCTCAACACGCGCTCGATAGCGCATGACGACGACGCCCAGGCCGCTGTTCAGCACTACACCCACGCGCTTGGCCTGCCCGCCACCGACCCCGTACGGTTTGGTCCGGATACGCTGCTTGACGCCCTCTCATAATTTTATCTCTGGTAGTGGATAGACGCTAAATGGTAAGGCAATTGGCCACCGCGGCTTTGTCTTTTTTGAACCCCCTCGCCCTTATTCCGCTTCGCTCCATCAGTCGCCCTACGGGCTCGTGTCGGGGTTCTCCCCCTTGGAGAAGGGGGAGATGTCCACAGGATCACGCCTCGGCGAAGCTCGACACACAGAGGGGGTTGGAGCAGATTGCGATGGTGTAAACCGCATGTCAATCACTTAACATTAAACCGCTACCTTACCTCTTTGTGTTAGCTACTACCGCTGAGCGCATTGCGCTCCAGACGACATACCCGTTCACTATTGCGCGCGAAACGGTTCACGAGATCGAGAATGTTATCGTGCGCGTTGCCGATGCGGAGGGCCGCGAGGGCGTCGGAGGCGCGGCCCCGTCGCGGCGCTACGGCGAGACGGTGGATACCGTGATGGCGGTGCTACCGGAGCTGCTCGACGTAGTGACGAACGTGGGTGACCCGAACGCGCTGCAGCAGATTGAGCGCGGGATGCACGCGGTTGTGCGCGGACACGCAGCCGCCAAGATGGCGATCAGTGCGGCGCTACATGACCTGCGGGCGCAACAGGCCGGACTGCCGCTCTACCGCTTCTGGGGGCTCGATGCCACGGCAGCCCTCACCAGCTCGTTCACTATTGGGATCGACTCAACCGAGCGGATGATCGCGAAGACGCAGGAGGCGGTTGCGGCAGGCTATCCGACCCTGAAGGTCAAGCTGGGCACCGCACGCGACCGGGAGATCATCGACGCGGTACGCACCCACGCGCCGGATGCTACGCTTCGTGTGGATGCGAACGAAGCCTGGACGCCCCGCGAGGCCCTGGCCATGATTGAGGTACTGGCCGACTACGACGTGGAGTTTGTCGAGCAGCCCCTCCCCGCCGAACAGCATGAGGCGCTCAAGTTCGTGTACGACCGGTCGGTGCTGCCCATTGCGCTCGACGAGTCGTGCGTGACGCTGTCTGACATCCCCCGCATCGCCGACCGGGCCGACATCGCCAATCTGAAGCTCATGAAATGCGCCACGCTGCAGGAGGCCCATCGCATGGTGCACGCGGCCCGCGCTCATGGGCTGGAGGTGATGCTCGGCTGCATGATCGAGAGCAACGCCTCTATCGCTCCGGCGGCGCACCTCACGCCGCTGCTGGACTACTGCGACCTCGACGGCTCGCTGCTTCTCAGCGACGATCCGTTTACAGGCGTGCCGATGCCCGCCGGCCGCATTGCACTCGACGAAGCGACCGACCCAGGGTCAGGGGCCCAGCTTCGGTAGGCTACGCCCGAGGCTGCTCGTCAGCGCAGATACGCCTTTTCAAAGCGCTGCACGCTCTCGTCCGTGCCGAGCACGATCACCTGATCGTCGTTCTGAAAAACAACGCCCCTGGGGTCGGGCGACGTTATTACGTTGCTTTCGCGCTCTACAGCCACCACAATGCATCCGGTGGCGGCTTGCACGTCTGCCTGAGCAAGGGTCTGCCCGACCAGGCGCCCGGCATCTAACCGGACAATGTCGATCTTCGTCTGCAGCGTCAGCACCTCTTCTTCAGCTAAGATCGTTGACACCATCATGCGCCCGCTAATTGTAGAGAGCGACTGCACGTAGTCTGCACCGGCCCGGTAGATTTTGCGCACGCTCGCTTCTTCGTTTGCGCGGGCTACGATATGCGCTTCCGGATTTGCGTCGCGTGTGATGAGCGTGGCGAACAAGGTGGTTGCGTCGTCATCGGTGTCGATGATCACGCTGTCGGCATCTGCGATACGTGCTTTCTGGTATATATTTGGGTTGCGGGCATCTCCAACTACATCGACCCCAGGGGTATCATGGGCATCGACAATCGTGAACTGTGCATTGGTGCCCGCCATGGCCTCTACCGCAGCCTGCCCGGACTTGCCATACCCTATCACTACTATGCGTTGCGGGGTGCGGGGGCTGACTACCGAGCTCATCTCTTTCTGAATCCCGTGGATGCTTTCGGGGGTGCCTGCCAGGAGAAGGCGCGTTGTGGCATCGAGCGTGGTCTGTGGGGAGACCGGGCTGGTAAACACCCCCTCAAACCATGCTCCCAACACGTTAATTCCGAATCGATCGCGCAACTGCAAGTCCGCAAGAGATTGGTCACACAACGGACTGTCCGGCACCACGTCGATCTCTGCGATCTCAAGGTCTTTCCCGATCTCAATGGCAGAACGTCCGAGTACAGACAGGACAAGGGGGACTTCGTGCGCCAGGTTTCTGCCAAGCAACTGACGCGGCGAGAGCACGTGATCGGCGCCTGCTAACCAGTGATACGGCTCAAGCTCTTCGCTATCGGCGACCGTTACGATTTGAATAGCCCCGTTAAGCTCCCGAGCCGAGAGCACAATGCTGGTGGCAACCTCGTCTGGGGCATCTGTCACGATTGCCTTGGCGTCGGAAAGTCGGATGCGCTCCAGCGCCTCAGTAGACTCAGCATCACCATGTACCACAGCGTATCCATCCATGTGGAGCTGGTCTGCTTTCGTGCGATCCGGTTCGAGTATGACGTAGCTCTGGTCTCGGCCTTCGAGCTCCCTGATCAGCGCGTCGATGCGTGCGGTATACGGTGTTACGATGATATGCTCGCTTCCGGAGAATGTGGTCGGGGGGTGCTTCTCGAAAGCATTTCGAAGGAGTGGAACTACAAACAATGGGATAGCGAGGAAGACAAACAGCACGCCCGTCAGGTTCATCGCCAGCACCAGCATATTCATCACGGTGCTCGACCACGGCGCATGTCCACCAAATCCCGCTGTGGTGATGGCTTCGATGACGACCTGAACGGCCTGCGTGAAAGGCACCGAGAGCCCCTCATACGCCTGCATCCCCCACTGGTACACCACCGCATAAGAGACGACCGCTGCCACAACCCCTGTCATCGTCCACACAATGCGTCGCTGCCAGGCGTTCATGTAGAAGTAGCGTGTAACGAAAGGGCCGGCGAGTTGTCGTTATACAGGTGCGCGAAGTGAATAGAGGTCTCCCTTCCGTGGTTCGCGAAGCGCTCTGGCAGTGCTGTGTGCGCGTTTGGGCCAGCCGAACCAGACGGCGTGCAGCACGCTGCCGCCTGTTATCCGCGTCCTACAAGCACCACGGTAGAACGCGGTCCCATAGAGTACGCAGCGATGCTATTGAGCGGCTCCTCGGCGCCCTCAGCGAGGATGTCTTTGGGAGCGTCGTGCATGGTATCGATCGCGCGGTACCAGTCCAGATCTTCGGGGGGGTCGGGAATGCGAAAATCGACCGCCTCATCTGCTGCGTTGAATAGCAGTACGAGCATGATACCATTCTCCTGCTGCACCTGCAACCCAAGTTGCTGTGCTGAGGGGGCGTCCCAGCGTGGCGATTCGCCGTCGGGGCCGATCCAATGCACCTCCTCGGGCTGATAGAACGCCATGCGCTGCAGGGCCGGATGGCGCTTCCGAAACGCAACGATCTCTTTCGTAAAGCGGTGGATGTCGCTGTGCATCTCGCGCCGCTCCCAGAGCATCCATCCGACTTCATTATCCTGGCAGTATGCGTTGTTATTGCCCTGCTGCGTGCGCCGGAACTCATCGCCGTGGAGGAGCATGGGTACGCCACGCGACAGAAATAACGTAGCCAGAAAGTTCTTAACCTGCCGGGTGCGCACCGCCTGAATGGCTTCGTCGTTGGTCGGCCCTTCGATACCGTAGTTCGCGCTGTAGTTGCTATCCGAACCGTCGCGGTTGAACTCGCCGTTGCCCTCGTTGTGCTTACGCTCGTAGCTGACCAGATCGTTGAGGGTGAAGCCATCGTGCGCCGTCACGAAGTTAATACTGCTTTCGGGGCCTTTGCCTGATCTTTCGTAGAGATCGGCGCTGCCGGTAAGGCGCTCAGCGAACGCGCCGAGCAGGCCCTTGTCGCCCCGCCAGAAGCGCCGCACGTCATCGCGGAAGCGGCCGTTCCACTCGGACCATCGCCGTTTGTGAAAGTGCCCCACCTGGTAGGCGCCGGCTGCATCCCATGCCTCAGCGATCATTTTGACGTTGCGCAGCACCGGATCTTGCGCAATGCGCTCCAGAAGAGGCGGATCGGTGCGCAGGTTGCCCTGCTCATCGCGCCCCAGCACCGACGCCAGGTCGAAGCGAAATCCGTCGACGTGCATCTCTACAACCCAGTGGCGAAGGGCATCCAGAATGAGGTCGTGAACAACCGGATGGTAGGTCTTCAGCGTGTTGCCCGTGCCGGTGAAGTCCTTGTAGAACGCCTGGTTCTCATCAAGAAAGTAGTACAGTTTATTGTCAAGCCCGCGCCAGCTGAACGTGGGGCCTCGTTCATTGCCTTCGGCCGTATGGTTAAACACGACATCAAGCAGCACCTCAATATCGGCCTTGTGGAACGCGTGCACCATCGCCCTGAACTCTTCCACCTGTTCGCCCTGATTGCCCATGCTGGCGTAGGCTGCGTTGGGCGCCATAAAGGCCGCCGGGCTGTATCCCCAGAAGTTGCGCATAGACTCGCCAGTAAGCGGGTTTACGCGCGTAATCTCATACTCATTGAACTCGTGCACCGGCATCAGCTCGATGGTGGTCACGCCAAGCTCTTTCAGATATGGAATCTTCTCGGTTAGCCCAAGATACGTACCGGGGTGCTCCACGCCGGCGCTTTCGTGCACCGTAAAGCCCCGCACATGCGTCTCATAGATAATTGTATCTGACCACGGGTGCCGCAAAGGCTGTGTCGGCTCCCAGCCGGTGCGGCTATCCACCACCACGCATGAAGGCGTCACGTGCGCGTTATTCACGCGCGCCATCTCATACAAGCTGTTCGTGCTATCTGCATCGTAGCCCCGGGCCTTGCCAAAGTCCCAGTCGTCAAGATGCGTTATCGCCGGGGCATACGGGTCGATGAGCAGGCGGTATGGATTGAAACGATGGCCGTTTTCTGGCTCGTAGGGTCCATCAACGCGATAGCCGTAGAGCTGCCTCTCGGGCACGTCCTGCACCCAGATGTGCCAGATATCGCCCGTGCGATGCTGACGCGCAACCAGTTCAACCCGATGGGTGGGGGCTTCATCATCAATCGCATCGTAGAACTCCAACCACACGCGCGTACCATGACGGCTGAAAACAGCAAAATTGACACCGTTTCCCCGCCGGTGCACGCCGAGGGGACGGGGAAGTCCGGTTTTTACATTGAGCTCGTCCGCAGCCTTTGGAGCGGGAAGCGGAGGATCAAGCGTATGTTCAGCCATTGTGCTGTTTGCTTAGCGGAAAGGAGTCGCTGTCACATGTCTTAAAACTCCAATGCAGGAGCGCGTTGCTTTGGTTGGAGAGGACGCAGAGCCAGAATGCCGCTTTCGGCTTCCTGACGTTGCGGAAGGTGGGCATCCAGCATGGCGATAAAGTTTTTGTACACCTGCTGCAGCTCCCAGATGATGCCGTCAGAAGAGAGCGCCCACCACTCGTCGGGGGTGAAGTAGGCCGAGACCTCGGCCTCTGAGCCATGCCGGCCATACCACTGGATGAGATGCAGGTTATCGGATTGTGCCAGGCGCGCGGCCCGCTCTACGAGTGCAGGATCACCGGTAAGCAGCGCCTTTTGGTGCGCCTGCATCATCAACTGAAAGACCGACTGCTGGGCCTCGTTGCCCAGAAAAAATTCGAGTCCTCCACTTCCAGCCCAGGTGCTGGCGAAAGCGGGAAGTGGAAGCGCGTGGCTTGTTTCTCCGTGGCGCTGTAGCGCTTCGCTGGGAGTTACAAATGACAGCCCGTGGCGCTTGGCCTCGCAGGGCAGATGCTCCAGAAAGTCGAAGATGCCGCTTTCCGGCGGGTGGTGTTCTCCGAACGTCTCAAAGTCCCAGCCGATCACCGCTACCGTGCCTGGCGCCGAGGCGATCCACTGGGTGTAACGATCAGCCGTTAGCGGCCAGCCGCCCCACTGCTTATCAGAGAACCGGTAGCCAACATCATCGCTCAACGGGTAGTGGCGCGTAAGCAGCTTCATACGCCCCGAGCCATGATGGTACAGATGCGTGGGCTCTCGCCACTGCATCACCCAGGGGCGTCCATCCATGAAGGCCGCCTCGAAACCAACCTGCTCCAGCGCGTGGTAGATTGTGTCAGACATCATGAGTTCGGTGGTGTCGGCAATGGACGGACGCTCGCCGAACACCTGTTGCAGTTCATCGACAGCGTGGTGCATCCGTCGCTTGAAGGACTCGATATCCCACAGTAGCATAAAACTGTGCGACGGTTCTACCGCGACAAGCTCCACCCGCTCGTGCTGCACCAGCGTGCGGAAGCGGTCCAGCAAAGCAGGATCCCATGCCTTCGCTTGCTCGATAAACGACAACGAAAACCCAATGGCTAGCGCCAGTCCCTCTTCCACAAGTCGCTCAAACCGATCAAGCGCCGAATAGTAACACGTGCGCGCTACCTTGTGGAAGTAGTGTTCGTTCATATCGGCATCGAAGAGCGCGTGGTCAAGCTCTTCCATCGACATCGACCCAGAAAGATGCGCTGCGGGCAACCAGGGCCGGTGCGGCTGGTGAACAACGGTATAGATAACGACATCTTCGACCTGCGAGGGAAGCTTGTAGGTGTTCGCTTCGGCCTCGTAGCGGAGCATATGCTGCTCTTGCGCACAGAACAAGATCTTATCCAGCAGCACATCTACGATACAGTCCCACGTGAAGTCCTCGGCGTAGGAGCGCGCAAACAAGCGAATCGACTGGGCTCGTTGCCGGTTTTCTCGTATCCGTATTAGGTTGGATACAATCTCTTCGGGGCGGTCTGTATCAAGCATGACGGCGTTGCGGCCATCCAGCACATACTCCTCGCCACTGGATCCGGTGAATGCAATGCCCCCAGCGGCCATCGCTTCCAACCCGACCAGTCCAAACGGCTCATGCCCTGAGTTCGCTAACACCGCGTCGGCCGTTGCATAGAAGGTGCGCAGCATCTCCTGCGTCATGAAAAAGCGCAGGTTGTAGATATCAGCCCGAGGCGCCTCGTTCAACAGCGCCATAAGTTCTCTCCAGTTAGACGGCTCGCCGTTTATTTCGGCAATAGAGAGGCCTCGTTCATGGGCTCTCCGCAAGACCTCCTCGCCGTGTGGCTCGATGCCTCCGGATATCGGAAACGCCACCGGATAGCCCTGTTCTTTGAGCAGGGCCGCGGCCTCTACAGCCATCAGCCAGCGCTTGGACGGATCGAAACGCCCTACCTTGAAAAGCATCAGAGTGTCCTTTTTAGGAGCCAGCGTCTTTCGCAACGCGGTTTTCTGATCTGTAGGGGGTGGCCCCAGCATATTTTTGGGGATGCCATTGTGAATCACCAATGGGTTAATGCCCAGCTGCCACATCAGGTGCTTCATGTAACGACTTACTGTCGTAATCTGCGCCGCTTCCTGCAGGCGTGCCCAATCTACGCGGTGAAAGGCCATCGTATTGTTGGCATTCCAGAAGATGAGGCACCGGCGAGCTAATCCGTTCGCACGAAGCAGATCGTGTAGGCGAATCACGGTCTCGGCTGTATGCCATTCCTCGGCCAAGATCACCGGCAGACGCCCATTAGCCAGCGCGGGCCGGATGACATTGGTCAGCAGATGCTCGGGAAGCGTTGCATTCCATTCGTGGCGTTTGTCTTCCTCGGCTTCATACACGCCATTGGGATGATGCGCACTGATCCACTGACACCATCGGTGGTAGGTAAGTCGTCCGTTGAGCCGGTGCTCTTCGCCGGGCGCGCCAGGATCGCCCACGAAAAACAGCTTCGTGTTGAACCTGCGGCGAGCTAAGGCATGCGCCAGGTGGGTAATGCGCACGCCAAGTCCCCCAGCCTGCGCATACGGGTCGGGCCCTTCAAACGAAAGGAGGGCAAACGTCAGATGCTCAGAAGAGAGAGACATAGCAATCCTGGGTAGGTGAGAATATGCACAAACGGACTAACAGGGGCCCGGCGTCTTTCCGGTGTCTTTCCAGTGTCTGTCTGGTGTTTATGCGTTTATGTTTCAACCTACCGGTGTATAGCGGCCCCCGCTACGCACATTTGTGCAGAATGCTGCTCATCTATCCACGCCTTTCCGGTGTTGGGTATGGATAACTGCGAGGTGCGGCACCACCTGCCCAGGATGAATCCAGGACATGGCTTTTCGTACGCTCCGGTCTGTTTATATCTCAAGTCAACATGCTAACGACGGCGCTACGTGCCTATCTTACGTACCTATCTTACGCGGTGTGCAAGTTTTCCATGATCCTTTTGGGCGCATATCCCCCTTTGTGGCTACGCGACATTTTCCCCTTCGCGAAGGGGGAAATCCCGAACAGCGTGAGGGAATGGCGGATGTGAGGACCGCGCATTCTGCGACAAGGCGGCGATCAACAAAGGAGGAAGGAAACCTGCACATGCCGTTACCTACGGCGTAGTCCGTGCAGAAGGCGTGTTGGTCGACTGCAGCAGATTGTGTAGCATCGGGG
Source organism: Longimonas haloalkaliphila (assembly GCF_055379825.1). NCBI lineage: Bacteria > Pseudomonadati > Rhodothermota > Rhodothermia > Rhodothermales > Salisaetaceae > Longimonas > Longimonas haloalkaliphila. The sequence goes on from NZ_AP043948.1 coordinate 95,632, forward strand.
GCACTGTCACGCGGCTGGCAAGCGCCCTCAGCACGTCCATGTCCCGGCTGTACACGTCATCGCGAAAATGCACCGTGCCATCGGCTCGAGCCCAGGCCGTCCAGTACAGCAGATGCACAGGCACACGCTCGTTTAGCACAACGGTGCGCTCGTCGGAACGGCCCATGTTGCGCTCTATCGTCGCACGGTCCCAGCCCGGACTGTCACGGAGCAGGTATTCGGCCAGGTCGAGCGGGCGCGCTACACGGATGCACCCCGAACTGAAGTCGCGGGTGTCGCGTCCGAACAGCTGCCGCCCCGGCGTATCGTGCAGATAGACGCTATGCGGATTCGGAAACATAAACTTGACCGTCCCCAGCGCATTGTTCGGACTCGGATTCTGGCGAAGCCGATACGGAAAGTTCCGAGCGGAGAGCGCTTCCCAGTCAATCGCCATCGGGTCGATGGGCTGTGCCTGCGTGCTCCATCCCTGAAAGATTTGGAACCCCTGCCGGGCTACTGCCGACGGATCGCGCCGAAATTCGGGAAGCTTGTCGCGCGTGGCGATGCTGTGGGGCACGTGCCAGTACGGACTCAGCACCAGGTACGAGATCTCATCCGAGAACACCGGGGTCTGTCTGTAGGAGCGCCCTACAACCACCGGCATCTCCAGCACCGTTTCGCCCTCCTCTACAACCTGCAGATCAAACGATGCAATGTTCACCAGCACGTAGCGTCTGCCCAGATCGTTCGGCAGCCAGCGCCAGCGCTCCAGGTTTACCACGAGCTGGTTGATACGCGTCTCCACAGGCACGTTTAGCGCCGCACGGGTCGCCGGTCCAACGCGCCCGTCAGGCGTCAGTCCGTGTCGCCTCTGAAACGCGCGCACCGCCTCATCCACCGGCGCGTCGAACACCGGCAGCAGCGAGTCGGGCGCCGAAGCCAGCGCCTCCGTCACCTCAAGGCGGGCACGGAGCTGCACCACGCGCTCGTCCTCCATGCCCCGATCGAGCGTACTCCCTTCCGCGATCGAAGGCCACCCGCCTGCATCCGCAATACGCCGGTACCGAGCCAGCGCAGCCCGCAGCGCGTCGTATTCAGCATGCTGGGGGCGTAGCGACTGCAATGCCTCGTGGACGGCCTGTCCGTTACTGAGCGCCTGAAACGAACCCATCAGATCCGTAGCACGTGCCTCAATGTTCCACGACGGTATAAGCTGCTGCGGGTCGACCCGGCCACCAAGCAGGTGGCTGGCATACTGCAAGAACGCATCGCTGCAGATGAGCTCCAGGTCAACCAGAAGCGTTCTTCGCTCATCAAGCGCCGCCGTCCGAAGCGCCTGCAACGTCTCGTTCATCGCATCCAGATGATAATCGGCCGTGCGCAACCCTTCGTCTTCTGCCTGTCGCAGCGCCGCACGCAGCGCGTATGTGGTCATCCGCTGGTGGGTGGGCGTCACCCATACCGGTGCAAAAGAGCGCGTCTCATAGAACGCCGCCAGGTGCTCGACCGCACGCAGCGTCGTTACGTCGCGTTGCAAGTGGCCTTGCGGAGCATACCGGAGCGCCTCAATACGCTCGCGGAGCACGTCTTGAAGCGGCCCTTCCTCTTCGCTGGCGTAGGCTACCCCCGAAGCGCCTCCCAGTCCGTATCCACCGATTACAAAAATCAAAACAATGAGCAAACGACGCATGGCGAATGGAGTGGTCTGGTATTGATATTGCGGCATATATGGTCTGGGAATACGGGGCGCCTGCCATAGAGTGCCACGTATCCAATGATCTGGAACCGCGTTGCCCTCTTGAGGTCTCCTTTTCTTTTTGGCTACTCACCGTCCGATGCAATCATGATTCATCACGTTGCACGCATACTGATCTGGGCCAGCCTCTGCTTCGGCACAGCCGCCCTCACGTCCTCGGTCTGGGCACAGCCCTCACCCGCCCCGGCTGACGCCCCCAATGACGCGTCGTTCGCCGTCAAGTTCAACGACCACTGGATTCAGCGGTCTATCATGGCCGTTATGGCCCTGCCCGGTGAAACCGTCCCCCTCGCTGTAGCAGGACGCGCCACAGACCCACCCACGGTTCACATTGAGGCACCCGCCGATACGCTCACCTGGCAGTCCGAGGCGCCCTGGCCGTTTGTTGCTCCCGAGGCGCCCGGACTTTACCCGCTGCGCATCCGTCATATGGCCACGGGGCAGACCATTCAGCTGCAGGTGTTTGTACTCACTCCGTGGGATCACGATATCCGCAACCTGGATGGCTACCGGGTGGGACGCTATCAGCAGGAGCCCCGTCGCGGACTCGAAGCCTACGAGCCGCCAGAGGGGCTCATTCGGGTCACGGAAGACATCGTGACGGCGCCGGTCGCCCCCCACTTCACCCTGCAGCAGTTCCTCTCTAAGCAGACCAATGCGACCCCCGAGTTTATCTTACTACAAACGCCCCTGCTGCAGTTGCTTGAAGGGGTTCTTGCCGCGGTGCGCAATGAAGGACACGACGTGGAAACGCTGCATGTGATGAGCGCCTACCGTACGCCCTTCTACAACGCATCAATCGGCAACACCACCGTGTACAGCCGCCACCTCTACGGCGATGCTGCCGACATTTTCGTAGATGCAAACGGCAACGGCCGCATGGACGACCTGACCGGCGACGGCCGCGTGACCCGCGCTGATGCCGTGTATCTCGCAGAGCTCGTCACGTCTGTCAAGGAGAACGGCTCGGGCGACTACACCGGAGGTATCGGCATCTACGGGCCCGCTCCCCACCGGGGCCCTTTTGTACACGTAGACGTGCGTGGATACCGGGCGCGCTGGTAGAGAAGGGGACGAGGCACCACGCCAGCCCGTGTGCTTTTGCCTTTCCTAAGAGTAGGCCCACAAAAGAATCTTTGCGGATGTCATTGCGAGGTGTGCCAGCAACGCAGTACTGTGAGCGCAGCGAGGAAGTGCCTTTAGAACCTGTTTTGATTTCTTAATTTGGGCTCCGAGCGGCGGCGCTGGACTGGGGCCGAAGGTCATGCCCCTGGTGCAAATTGCCCCCGATGTCGGCCCGTAGCCCCGGCTACGAATCTCCATCGGGGTCCAATTTTCGCCTCAGCGGCGCTCGCTCTCGCCTGCAAACCAAAACCCAAACAGGCTCTGAGGGGCAGAAGAGTAACCCGGTGGATAAAAACCAGGTACAGCCCTGCACTTGAGTAGACATGTCGCAGGGGCCTTCCCGAGCCGGTGTTGAGCATTCGGCTCTTTTATGGTCTATCTATTCGTATAGCCTATCTATCGGGCTTTTCTTTACTTGGCCTTGCTCTTCGACGTGCCAAGCACTTCGTTCAGCGATCCGTAGAGCTTCTCTGCTGTGAACGGCTTAGGCAAGAACCGCCGGGCGCCGGCCTCAAGGGCGGCATCTGTTTGTCCGTCGGCTACGCCGCTGGCTGCGATGATAGGAAGGTCAGGATATGAAGCATGAAGCTTGGCGATGAGCTCATGCCCGTTCATCTCGGGCATACGTAGATCTGTGATGACTGCATCGATGGCCTCGTGGTACTCCTCCATGAGTTCGAGTGCCTCCTTGCCATGTCGGGCTACGATCGCCCGGTATCCTGCACTCTCCAGCGTCTGCTGCGCCGTTTCCCGAATGAAGTCCTCATCATCAACAATAAGCACCACCTCTCCCTGTCCGCGTGCCTCTTCATCGTCGGCTCCATCGCCTGTCGCGTTTCGGCTTTTCGTTGTTACGGGCAGGAATATCCGGAACGTGGTTCCTTCATCAGCTTCGCTCCGCACATCGATGAACCCGTTGTGGCTCTTCACGATGCTGTACGCGGTAGACAGCCCCAGACCGGTTCCCTCGCCTTCCGGCTTAGTCGAGAAGAACGGCTCAAAGATCTTATCGATGGCATCATCTGGGATGCCAGTGCCGGTATCCGACACGGTGATACGCACGTAGGGGCCGGGGTCGGCGTCGATGTTACGGCGGGCGTCGCTCGCCGAGAGCGTGATGTTCTCCGCGTTGACTGTAAGCGTGCCTCCGTCCGGCATTGCGTCGCGGGCATTCACGCTCAGGTTCATGAGCACCTGCTGGATCTGCGTGGCATCCCCCATAATCGCGTCAAGATCATCAGCGACAGCGGTCGTCACCGTTATATCATCGGGGAACGTTTCCTGGATGATTTTCTCGACCTCTTCGATGATGCTTCCCGGATTCAGCACGACGCGCTCGCCCTCTACGCCCCGTGCAAAGGCCAGCACCTGCTCAACCATGTCCGATCCCCGCTCGGCGCTCTTCTGAATCATAGACAGCGTGCGCTCGACCTGGTCGTCGTCGTCGAAACGCTGCTGAAGCACCTTAACGCCAAGCAAGATAGGCACGAGCAGGTTGCCGAGGTCGTGGGCAATCCCTCCAACCAGCCGCCCAATGCTTTCCATGCGTTGCGAGCGCAGGAACTGCATCTCCAGCTGCTTCCGCTCCGTAATATCGGTGTTGATGACCAGCACCGACGAGGGCTCGCCAGTGTTATCGCGCACGAGCGTCCACCGGCTTTCCACGACCAGATCGTCACCGTCTTTGGTCTGCTGCTTAAGCTCGCCGGTCCACTCGTCGTCTTCTTCGATGGTTGCGAAGCACTGGTCCAGCTTTTCACGCTGTGCATCGGTGTACAGGTAGTTGCGGGCCTGTTCACCAACCATCTCCTCGGCGGTCCACCCGGTGAGGCGCTCGGCGCTCTTATTCCAGTAGACCACCGAACCATCCATGTCGTACGCAATGATAGCATCACGTGCCTTGTCGAGCAACGCAGCCTGTTCGCGGATGCGCTGATCGGCCTGGGCCCGTTCCACGGCGTATCGAATGGAGCGCTCCAGGAGCGGAGCATCGATTTCTTCTTTGGAGAGATAGTCGGCGGCACCGGCAGCCATTGCCGTCAGATCAATTTCGAGGTCGCCCTGGCCAGTAAGCAGGATAATAGGCGTGTGGTTGCCCCGATCATTGATCGCCTTGAGCAGGTCAAGACCCGTGTATTTTCCCAGACGGTAGTCAACCAGACAGGCGTCATACTCGCCCGACAGAATAGCATTCAGGCCTTCATCATAGCTGGAGGCCCACTCAAGATTACACTCGATGCTCTCAGCGCGAGAGAGCAAGGCCCGTGTAATCAGGAAGTCGTCCTCGTCGTCTTCAACAAGGAGTACGTCGATCTCCTCTGTGGCTGTTATCATTCGGTTTCTTCGTACTGCGGGGGAAGCTTCACGATTTCGAACCAGAAGTCGCCGAGTGCCTGGATGGCATCGGCCAACCCATCAAACGTTACGGGCTTTGTTACGAAAGCGTTCACTCCAAGATCGTAGCTTTGCAAGATATCCTGCTCAGCTTCTGATGTCGTCAGTACAATGATCGGAATGCGCCGGAGCGCTGGGTCCGACTTGATAATCTTGAGCGCCTCGCGCCCGTCCATGCGAGGCATGTTCAGGTCAAGCAAGATAAGCCCCGGACGCGGCGCATCCTCGGGGTTGCTGTACGGCCCTTCATGACGCAGGTACTGCATGAGCTCCTCGCCATCTTCCACCATCGAAATGGTGTTAGCAAGGCGGCTGCGTTTAAGAGCCTGACGCGTGAGGAGCCGGTCGTCAGGGTCGTCTTCGGCAAGGAGGATGCGAATGCTTTCGTCACTCATCCAAGATCTTCTCTGTCGTGAATTGGTCATGTTCATCGGGCGCAGTGGACGTATCGTTAGAGGCTGAAGAGTGCTCGGCAGGAAGCCAGACGGTAAACGTAGATCCTTCGTCAGGCACGCTTTCAACCCCAATGCTTCCACCGTGGCGCTCTACGATACGCCGGCAAATAGCCAGTCCCATCCCCGTACCTTCGTAGGAGCCGCGTCCATGCAGCCGCTGGAAAGGAGTAAAGATGCGATCGACGTATTTGGCTTCAAAGCCAATGCCATTGTCGGTGATGCGAAGGCGGCACAGCGTGTTAGAGGAGGCAGCAACCGGGGGACCGCCATTAAGTGTGTCGCGATCGACCATTGTGGCGTCGACCGTTATCTTGGGAGGCACATCCGGGCGGTGGAACTTGAGGGCGTTGCCGATGAGGTTTTGCAGGAGCTGACGCATCTGCGTGGAATCGGCCTCAATGGTCGCGAGGTCTCCCACTTCAACCGTTCCCTCCACGTCTTCGATACGCATGCTCAAGTCATTGAGCACGTTCTCGACAATCTTATTGAGGTCAACCGGTTTAAAGGGGCGTGCCTGTGTTGTAATGCGCGAGTACACCAGCAGATCAGAGATGAGCTGCGACATGCGCTGCGCCGCATCTTGCATCCGGTCTAAATAGTGCTTTCCGGTATCATCGACCTTGTCGCCGTAATCTTCAACAACCAGGTTCGAGAAGGCGCTGATCTTGCGGAGAGGTTCCTGCAGGTCGTGCGAGGCAATGTACGCGAAGTCGCGCAGTGCGCGGTTGCGCTGTTCCAGTTTCTCATTGGCAACCGACATCGCCTGGGCGGCTTCGCGTCGCTCAGAAATATCACGGAAGGTGACGGCGATGCCGTCTTCAATCTTTACTGCCATAACCTGGCACCATGTTGTGCCGCCTTCGGTATCGGCCAGGCGAAGCTCGCTCTCGTAAGGCTCACCCGTGCGCACAACATTGACGTATGCATCAAACAGTCCCTGATCGGCATGCTCTGGCAGCAGCTCAAGCAGCTTGGTTCCCACCATCTCTTCCGCCGATATCTTAAGGAGCGTCTCACCTTGCGGATTCACAAGCACACACTCGAAGTCAACGATCGTGCCCCGAGCGTCGCGCACAGCCGAGTAGACCACGATGCCGTCAAGCGAGCTGGTGAGTACGCTCGAAAGCACGTCGCGCGAGGTCTGAAGCGCTTCATCTTTCAGCTGCTCGTTGGTGATATCCTCAAAGCAGATAAACACTCCGTAAGGATCCTCCTCGTCCAACTCAAAAAGCGGACGGGCATTAACGCGAATCCATCGGGGCGGTGCATCGGGTGGATAGATCCCCATGACTTCGCCCATCACCGGTTTGCGCTCGTAATAAGCAACCCAGAACGGAAACTCGGTGTTGGCCAGGGGCGTGCCGTCGGGCCGTAGCCCCGTCCACTTGCTGTCGCCGAAGTGCGACCCGATGATCTGCGAACGCGGCCGCCCGAATATCTCGGGCACCGTGTCGTTGCAGTCTCGGAAGATGCCTTCGCTATCCATAAGCAACGCCCCCTCCTGAATGGTGTCGAGCAGCGTGTCAAACCGGGCCTCTACCTGCTGCCGCAGCCGATCGGTCTGGCGCTCGCTGGTACGGTCGGTGGCAAAGAGGGCCGCGTGGGTAACGTTTTCTTCCTCATCGTCGGAGGGGACGGGGCGCATCTCCCAGTCGACCCAGCGCGGCCCGGCCTCTGGAAAGAGCATAACGCGCTGCTTCCCTTGCAGCATCCGGGCCTCATCAATACACCGCTGCAGCGCTTCATGCCACGCCCCCTCAGGATCGTCAATAAGCTCAAAAAGGGAGACGTCTTGTGGAGCGCCAGGCACCAGTACGCGAAACGTACGGCGCCACCGGTCGCTTTCGGCTTCGATGTTTCCATCGGCATCCAAAAGCACGACCGGTGCAGGTAGATCTGCAATGCAAACACGAAGAGAGCTACGCGTCATAGGGGTGTACTGCAAAAGCGTGCGTTGTCGGAAGCGGCGCGTTCAGCAAGGCAGATACGCAGATGAAACGGGTGGCGTGGGGGAGTCTCAGGGTAGGTCCTGCGAGAAGAGCAACAAGCGTGGAGACCAATTGCAATCAATGCACCGCTGAACCCGTAATATATTTGTTATATAATACAGATTCTTTCTTAACATAGGGGATGCCACCGCGAGAGTCAACCGTTTAGTTCACTTTATGAACAGGTTGCTACGCGTGTTAGCCATATGTCCCCATCCCCCGAAGCGACATCTTACGTAGCGAGCCCCCCGCGGACTGGGCAATGGTCAATTTGTGCGAGGCTTATTTCCTCTCAGAGCCGTATCTGCTATCATTGGGCCTACCGGGACCGAGAGGCCCGGTCGCTCTCCATGTGAGCGCGCACGTCGTCGATCGTGTCGCCGCCGTATGTTTCGAGCAGCGCCTCGGCAAGCGTCCATGCCACCGTGGCTTCAGCGACGGTAGAAGCAGCAGGCACGCTGGTGATGTCGCTGCGCTCGTAGCGCGTTGGCTGTGCTTCATTCGTCGCCGTATCGACCGAGTCAAGCGGTTTAATCAGCGTTGGAATGGGCTTCATATAGCCACGCACTACAATAGGCATGCCATTGGTGGTGCCCCCTTCGAGTCCGCCCGCACGATTGGTACGGCGCGGGTATGTATCGCCCTCGCCAGGCAGAATAGGATCATGCACTTCAGAGCCGGGGCGGCTGGCATTGCGCACGCCATCCCCAATCTCTGCGGCTTTCTGAGCTTGGATAGAGCAAATCGCCTGCACAAGACGCCCATCAAGGCGGCGGTCCCAGTGCACATACGACCCGAGTCCAGGTGGCACGCCAGTCGCGATGACTTCGTAGGTACCTCCAAGGGAATCGCGGTTGGCCTTAGCCTCTTCGATGTGCTCGATACAGCGCGTCGTCATGTCTTCGTCGAGCATGCGTGTTTCGCTTGCATCAGCCTTCTCATAGACGGCGCGGGCGCTTCCACCATCAATTAGCGACTCTACGCGATCGTACCAGTCGCCGGGGCCGTCGTATCCGACCTTCCCGATGCGCGTCACGTGGCTGCCTACTTCAATGCCGAAATGACGCAGCAGCGTACGGGCCACTGAGCAGCAGGCCACCCGCATGGCCGTTTCGCGTGCGCTGCTCCGGTCGATAACCGGGCGCATATCGTCGAAGTTGTACTTCTGCATACCTGCCAGGTCTGCGTGTCCCGGACGCGGGAGCGTGACCGGTTCTATGCCCTCGCCATCGCCTTCTATGGCCATCTTCTCGGGCCATCCGGCTTTGTCTTTCTTGTACGCTCCGTTGTCGATGCGCATTGCGATAGGACTTCCGAGTGTTTTTTCAAATCGGATGCCCGAATAGATATGCACCTTGTCATTCTCAATCTTCGAGCGTCCACCACGCCCATAGCCCAGCCAGCGGCGTGCCAGGTGCTCGTTAATATCGGACGGGGAGAGCGGAACGTGTGCGGGCATCCCCTCGACAATTCCAATGAGGGATTCGCCGTGCGACTCGCCAGCAGTTAGGTATCGAATCATGAAGTCAGAGAAACAAACAGAGTAAGAGCAGGCGTTCGGACGCGACCGCTATGGCCGCTCAATATCGTAAAATGCACTGGTACCATTGCGGCGTTGTACACGCACTAATACGCGAGGGTCGGTAGCTTCTTTGAAGCGCTGGGCAACCTCTTCGGCATCATTTACGGAGGTGCCATCCACATGGGTAAGTACTACGTCGCGCGAGACGCCAGCGTTTTCAGCACGGCTGTCTTTTTCGACGAAAACCACATAAGCGCCCCGATCAATCCCAAAGGCAGTGCGGTGCACGTCTGTCAGCGCTCGCAGCCCCAGTCCCCACGAAGGAAGGCTTACGGTCGCTTCGTCGTCTGAGGGTTCATCGCGGGGCAGATCCTCACGGGGGCCGGGGCGCGGAGAAGGGGCTTCATTGTTATCGAGATCTGAAAGCCACTCCTGGTACGCCAACGCCTCGCGCCCCATCAGCTCAACACGCTTGGTCTGGATCTGTCCATCGCGTAGGATGCGAAGCTCCATCGTTTCGCCGGGGCGGCGCTGTGCAACGGCACTCTGCAGCATGTTCGGCGCATCGATGTCGCGCCCGTCAATCGAAAGCACCACGTCTCCATCCTGCAGCCCCCCCTGGTCGGCAGCGCCTCCCGGACGTACCGTACCCACGTATACGCCCTGAATGCGATCCATATTCAGGCGGCGGGCACGTGTGGCATCAATCTCTTCGATGCTCACTCCCAGGTATCCGCGGCGCACCTCGCCATATTCAATGAGATCGGCTACTACACGCTGCATAAGCTGCGTAGGCACCGCAAACCCATAGCCTTCGTACGACCCGCTCTCAGTAGCAATCGCTGTATTGATACCTACGAGCTCACCGCTCAGATTAACCAGCGCCCCTCCCGAATTTCCGGGGTTGATCGCGGCGTCGGTCTGAATGAAATCCTCAATGCTGAAGGTGTCATCGATGATGTCGACCTGGCGTCCGAGCGCGCTCACAATGCCAGCGGTAACGGTGGAGGTAAGCCGAAACGGATTGCCAACCGCCACAACCCAGTCTCCGACTCGCAAGGCATCAGAGTTGCCAAGCGGAACGGTAGGGAGCGGCTCGTCTGCATCCACCTTTACCACCGCAAGGTCGGTAGACGGATCAACGCCGATCACCTCGCCCTGGTACTGTCGTTTGTCGTGAAGGGTGACCTGGATGCTCTGCGCACGCGACACCACATGTTCATTGGTTACAATATGGCCTTCTGCACTCAGGATGACGCCACTGCCCACGCTCTGCCGGGGTCGCGGGGGAAGAAACCGCTCCATGTCGCCGTCAAACCGGAGGCTGCGCTCGTTGCCACGCTCTGTCTCGACCTGAAGGAAGACGACGGTCGGAGTAACGCGGTCGGCCACACGCCGGAAGGCGGTGTTGAGCCCCTGCAGAGTCGGAATGCCATCAGAGGCAATGCTGGAGTCGGCTGTCGATGTAGAGGGGGCCGGCAGCGCAACGGTGTTCCCCCCCAGTTCGATACGTGGTCGGGTGTCTTCGGAGGTACTACCGGATTCATCACCAGGAAAGACCAGCATGAGCAGGATGCCCGCCAGCAACCCGGTGCAGACCAGGCCGACACCGATTGCAAGATGTACTAAGCGACGGGATACTGACATAATCGTATGGTCGTTCTACAAAGAAACCAACCCTGCTGCAAGCATGGCCACCTGCAGACGGGCTACACGCCACGAAACGAATGCGTTAACTGCTCCTCACATAAACAGGCTTGCTGGCTCAGAGCGCTGCATGAGCATTCCACGTCACCATCTTGCTTTAGCATATGCTTTCAATGAGACAATTTTAACACGCTGGCCTTTTCGCATGGTTTGATGTCTGGGCCTTAATATCTAACATTGTACCATCATTACAACTGACATACAGTCGCAGTAGTCCCTGAAGACACGGATTGTGTCGTTTCGTTGCATATCCGTTCGTGGCATATTGTTTAACATCCACCCTTGTAGCTGCCTGAGGCGCCTCGCACATCGTGCACTGTCGCACGTGGATCCAACTTTCTATCTGCTTCTGTTATATGTTGTATTTTGCCCACACAGCTCTGTCATTCGTTTGTGCCAGCTCAGGTCTCAGCCAGCACGTCTTGTCCGCGCGCCGGATAGTCGGTGATAAACCCATCTCCCCCCATTTCTATGATACGTCGCATATCGCTGCGGCTGTTCACCGTCCATGGAATCACCTGCATTCCAATCGACCGGGCCTGTTTAATCATGGATGAAGTAACCAGCTTATAGTCGGGGCTGTATATATGGGGCACAAACCCCAGATCGCTAACGTTATGCGACACCCCTCTGTCTGCCTGCTGCGACACGAGCAGGGCCAGTCGGAGTCCGGGAGCGGCCTCTCGCGTGTAATGTAGCGTGCGCGGGTCGAACGACTGAATTGTGGTGCGGCTGGATACGCCAGCCTGCTGCACCACATCGATCAGATGCTGAGCGAACACATCGGGAGGCGGGTGGAAGACGTTTTCCCATTCGGGGCGGCTCTTCGTTTCAATGTTGTAGAAGACTGCATCGCGGCCGGTGCGGCGCACGAACGCCTCGGCGCGTTCAAGCACATCACGCAAGAGCGGCTTTTGAGCTGCGGTCGGCACTTGGTCTGGAAACGACGGATGCGTTCGGCTCCCACAGTCGTACGCTGCAATTTCGCTATAGGTCATCTGGTAGAGGTTGTGCTCCTGCGCCTCATTCTCGGAGAGCGTGCGCCCGTCGGGAGCCGTACAGATAGCCGGGTTCATCCATGGCTCGTGCGACACCACGACATCACCATCGGCACTCACCACCGCGTCCATCTCCAGAGTGGGAATGCCAAGTGCAAGGGCATACTCAAACGCTGGCCATGTATTCTCTGGACGCACGCCCCGCGCGCCACGGTGCCCCTGCAGGTCAACCCCCGGTGGCGTGCGTGCAGTGTGGGTATCTGAGTCAGTAGTAGCAGACATATCAAAAATACGTTCAGGAGAACACCAGACCATTGCCCAAAGCATGGCCACCAAGGTAACAAGCAGTCCGATTCGAATCCAGCTTGAGTTATCTATCATCTTGCATGCCCCCCCCATGAAAACATAGGCCGCGCTGCTGCATGAAGAACCGCTAATACAGGATTATAGGGCCTTGCTCTTCGTGCAAATAGTAGCTATTTGATTCGTGCCTTGTTATACTACTACACTTAGCATTCCTTCCCCTTTTAGCCATACCGTGGTCACCAACAAGGGGGGAATTTCCTTTTTGAGATGAGTATATAGTCGACTCACATATGGAAACCGACGACAGCCGCATTATCCCTATTCAGATCGAGGACGAAATGAAGTCCTCGTACATCGACTACTCCATGTCGGTGATTGTAAGCCGGGCGCTCCCCGACGTGCGCGACGGCCTCAAGCCCGTGCACCGGCGCGTGCTATACGGCATGAGTGAGCTGGGCCTTACTGCTGGAACGAACTACAAGAAGTGCGCCCGTATTGTCGGGGAGGTGCTCGGAAAGTACCACCCGCACGGCGATTCATCGGTCTATGACACGCTGGTGCGCATGGCGCAGGACTTTTCGATGCGCTACCCGCTGGTCGATGGGCAGGGTAACTTCGGGTCGGTTGATGGCGACTCGGCCGCCGCCATGCGGTATACCGAGGCGCGCATGATCAAGATCGCCGAGCGCATGCTCGACGACATCAACAAAGAGACCGTAGCCACGCAGGAGAACTTCGATGGCACACTCGAAGAACCGACCGTACTTCCGGCGGCGTTTCCCAATATGCTGGTGAACGGGGCCGACGGCATCGCTGTGGGTATGGCCACGAAGATTCCACCGCACAACCTCGGTGAGGCGATCGACGCTGTGGTCGCTTACATCGACAACCCGGAGATCGACATCGACGGGCTCATGCAGCATCTGCCGGCGCCCGACTTTCCTACAGGGGGCATTATCTACGGCTACGCGGGCGTGTACGAGGCCTACCACACCGGACGCGGACGCGTCATCATGCGCGCAAAGATGCACGAAGAGGAGATCCGGAAGGGGCGCATGGCGCTCGTGATCACGGAGATTCCCTATCAGGTCAACAAGAGCACGCTCATCGAACGCATTGCGAAGCGTGTGCGCGACGACCGCATCGAAGGCATCTCAGACCTGCGCGACGAGAGCGACCGCGATGGGATGCGTATTGTGGTTGAGCTCAAGCAGGATGCGGTGCCGCTGGTTGTCAAAAACCAGCTGTACAAGCACTCGCGCCTGCAAGACACCTTCGGCGTGAATATGGTCGCGCTCGTGAACGGACGCCCCCGGGTGCTGAACCTGCAAGAAGCGGTGCATCACTATGTGGAGCATCGCCACACGATCGTGGAGCGACGCACGCAGTACGACCTGCAGAAAGCAGAGAAGCGGTCGCATGTGCTCGAAGGGCTCACGCGTGCGCTCGACAATCTCGACGCAGTCATCACGATCATTCGTCACTCCCCGGATACCGCAGCCGCTCGCGAAAACCTGATCGGCGGGCGCTATCCCGACCCGCTCACTCGCGCCGACCTCGACGAGCTGGGCTTGCCCGCCGCGCATCCTATAGACCGCGAAGAAGATACCCCTATCGCCGAACGCCTTCTCGGGGCCGAGTATCGAGACCTTACGCCGCAGCCCCAGCCGCAGGCCTGGCTCACCGAAGAACAGGCCAACGCGATCTTGCGCTTACGCCTGAGCCGGCTTACCGGACTCGAACGTGAGAAGATCGTGAGCGAGTATCGCGACATCATGGAGAAGATCAAGCAGCTCCATACCATCCTCGCAGATCGCACCGAGCGTATGGACATCGTGCGCCGCGAGCTACTGGCTGTGAAAGAGGATTTCAACGACGAACGCCGTACCGAAATCGATTACACAGGCGGCGGCGATATTATTATCGAGGATCTGATCGAGCGGGAGCATGTGGTGGTCACCGTCACGCACCAGGGGCTTATCAAGCGCACAAGCGTCGACACCTACCGGGCCCAGGGACGCGGCGGCGTCGGACTACGAGCCAGCGGGAAGCGCGACGACGACTATATTGAGCATCTGTTCGTGACGCACTCGCACGACATGCTGCTCTTCTTTACCGATCACGGCCAGTGCTACTGGTTGCGCGTCTTCGAAATTCCCGAAGGCAGCCGCACCGCAAAGGGCCGTTCCATTCGCAACCTCATCGAGATTGCCCCGGACGACCGGATCCGCGCGGTCCTCTCTGTTAGCAAAGAGGACTTCGAGGACGAGGCGTTCTTGAACGACCACTACGTGGTGATGGCGACCCGCAACGGGCAGGTTAAGAAAACCGTGCTGGAAGCGTTCAGCCGTCCCCGATCAAACGGCATCATCGCCATTTCGATCGACGAAGACGATGTGCTCCTCGAAGCTGCGCTTACGGCCGGAGAGAACACCATCGTTGTTGCCTCTTCGGGCGGACGCGCCGTGCACTTCGACGAAAACGATGTGCGCCCAACCGGCCGCAACACGCAGGGCGTACGCGGCATGACGCTGGAAGACGACGAGACGCTGGTGGGCATGGTCTCTGTTGATCCGGACCAGTCACCCGATGTCTTTACACTTTCGGCGCATGGCTACGGCAAACGTACCGAACTCGATCGCTACCGCGTGCAGGGACGCGGCGGCAAGGGCCTCATTACGCTTAACACGACCAAACGCACCGGACCACTCGCACGGATCAAGGGCGTACAGGATGGCCAGGATCTCATGGTAATTACGGAGAATGGCATTATGATTCGCACCAGTGTAGACGAGATTAGCACTATGGGTCGTAACACGCAAGGCGTTCGTGTCATCAACTTGAAGGATGATGATACCATTGCCGACGTAACCCGCGTAGCCCTCGAGGATCTGGTTGAGGCGGATGCGGAGGATGACTCGCCCAACGAACCGTCAGCATCGGCCTCCGAAAACGATACCGGTACCGACAGCCCCGCCCAAGACCAGACCGAGCTGTCTACAAACGGCCAGGCAGACGCGTAGCGGATGCCTGGTCGCCCCACGGCTCTTGTGCGCTGTGTAAGCATCTCCCATGCCTAAGCATCTCCCATGCCATTTCACATGCAGGACTAACACCCATACCAAAGCCCCGCTGCGTAGCAACGCAGCGGGGCTTTTTTGTTGAACCATGATGTTCAACGTTCAGGCCGAACTGTTCAGACCGGACCGTTTAGGCGTCATGTTCTATGATGTCAGAACCTGTTTTGATTTCTTAATTTGGGCACCCCAGGAGTACTTCCTCCCTGTGGTCGGGGCGCTGCGAGCGGCTCCGCTGGGCTGGGGCCGAAGGTCATGCCCCTGGTGAAAATTGCCCCCGATATACGGGCGTCAGTCGGGCTTGCGCCCTCGTGTCGGCCCGTAACCCCGGCTACGAACCTCTACCGTGGTTCAATTATCGTGGTTCAATTTTCGCCGCAGCGGCGCTTGCTCTCGCCAGCAAACCAAAACCCAAACAGGTTCTCAGGCTTGGGGCGCGTCTATCGCACGAGCGCAACCTGACGGGTCTCCACAAAGTCGCTACCTGTTATGCGTACAAAGTGCATTCCGCTTCCCAGCCGGCTGGTCTCAAGCTGCAGGGTGCGCGGCACGTTGCGTTGCAGTCCAATGCGGTCGCGGTAGACGCGCTGTCCCAGCGTGTTGTACACCTCTACGGTAACGACCTGCGACTCGGCTGCTGTCAGGTCAAATGTAAAGTTGCCCTGAGAAGGATTCGGATACGCTTCCGTAAACACGACCGGCGCTTCAAAAGGCACCTGAGCCGTGATCGGCTCGCTCGTCAGAACGTTGCCTTCGGCATCCGTTGAGCGTACTCGGTACTGGTAGCTACCGGCCGCCTGCAGGTCGAGGCGCTCTTGTGCAGTTGTGGTTGCTGAAGTCGAGACGACCTCAAAGTCCTCCGGCTCGGGGCTTGCACCTGGAGCACGCTCGACCTCAAAGACGAAGTCTGCGATGTCTGGCGGGGTGCTCCAGCCCAGAGAAACGCTGGTACGCCCTTGGTTGTCGACGGGCGTTTCAACGTCAGCAGCAAGATCAAACACGTTGATCTCGACTACGGGCTCTTCAACGCTCTCTCCGTCGACTTCGCCACCCCGCACCCACTGAAGCTGATACGTGTACCGGCCCATGGCAAGATCATCGATCTCAATCTGAGGATCCGCGCCACCGGGCAAACGAGCCACCTCCTCGAAGCTTCCGTCAAACTTGCGCTGTCGTACAATGTACTCGTCGATGTCGCTGGCAGCAGGACCCGTCTGCCAGGAGAGCACCACGTTGCCAGTGCGCGACTCGGCCTGTGCCTCGAAAGCAAAGACCTCAGCTCCTACAGCAGCAGCACAGTTCGGGGCAAGCTCCCACCCCATGTCGTCAAGCAGTCCGCAGAAGAGCGGTCCGGGCGTGCGGGCGACCTCGTTGAACCCAATCTGTGGCGTCATGAGTGCGTTGGGATCGCCTGCCTGGTAGGTGGCCTCGTCGAAGTGCGCAATGCTCGACCCCGGCTGGTAAGTGGTCGGAGCATAGATCTGGGCAGGAATCGGACCCGTGCTGTTTTCCGCGGCGATGTCGAGCGACCGCCCCGATGCAAAGAGGGCGTTGCTGGTCAGTGCGTCGCCCAGTTCAGTGGACGGGTTCGGGTAGATGCTGCGGTCAATGAGTTCGTTGAAGACACCGGAGGGCGACTCATGCTGCAGAAACACCTCCAGCGCCCCGGGTACTTTTTGGTCTTCAGGCCGGTCGGGCCCCTGTCCAATGCCCCAGGAGCCTTCTCCGTTGTCGACACTGGTCAGGTTGAAGAAGTTGAGCCCGTGCCCAATCTCGTGCAGGATCACCGAGGTAAAGTCAATCTCGTTCGAGGCAGGTGCATCTTCTCCGAAGTACCAGTCCGACCGATTGCTATTTACGTTCACGATGATGTCTGGCTCGCTTGGACTCTGGTTTTGCCCAGTAAGCGCGTTGACCAACGCATCGCCATACACGACCTCTGACCCGTCGGCCAGCGTAACGGTATAGATAAACCGTGGTCCCGCCGAAGCCAGCACGCCATCTCCCAGATCTTGAAACGACGCATCAATCGTAATGGGTACGGGCGACTGGATGTGCGTTGCCCAGATGTCTACCGCTCGCTGAAAGGCCTGGCGCGCTTCCTGCGTGAATCCAGGGCCGTAGTCAACGTTGATATCGGCCTGCTCCGACTTTGGCACCGCGGTAATATCGGCCTCAAGAAAGGTGTTCATGTTACGCGGATCGTTCTCGTATCCACAGACCTCGTCGTACGACATCACCGACTCGAAGGGGATCCGCTCGTTGATTACGAGCCCATCGGTGCTACCTGGAACCTGCTGAGCCTGAATGGCAGGGGCAGCCACGAGGAACCAGACGAGCATACCGGCTATGCCGATGAACCAGCTCATTCGCGGTGCAGAAGGGAGTACTGACTTCATACCTAAAACAGTTGTAGTGGCCGTGTATTGTGTAGTGAGCACACGATGTGTGTGCTTCGACATTTCGGCAGACGTAGACGCGCTCCGTCGGATACCGTTACAAGGTACCATAAGTATAGCCTGCATACGTGTAAAGCGCAATATCTACCCTTAGAGCCCGTTTTGATTTCTTAATTTGGGCTCCGAGCGACGGCGCTGGACTGGGGCCGAAGGTTATGCCCGTGGTTCAATTTTCGCCTCAGCGGCGCTCGCTCTTGCCGTCAAACCAAAACCCAAACAAGCTCTTACGATGACATATCGACCAAATACCATGCCCACCATCCGGCCGGACGCCAAGTGGTGGGCATGGGGGCTCACGACAGCGAATGCGCCCTTGAGGCATTCTCAGGAGACAGCCTGATCAGGCTGTCTCATCAGGCTGTATGAGATGTATGAGGAGAAGGGGTCGCATGCAGCGCCGCATCGATGCGCTCAATGCCCTCATCAATCTCATCGGTTGTGATGGTGAGCGGCGACCGGAAACGCACCGACGCATCCCCGCATCCCAGAATAATAACTCCCTCTTCAAAGCACTGCTCCAACACGGCATTCCGATACGACTGCGTGGGCAGATCGAATGCGCACATCAGCCCGCGTCCGCGTACATTGGTGACCGCTCCGTGTGCCTCCGACAGGTCGTGCAGCCGCTCTTGCAGATGCGCACCGGCATGATCAGCGTGCGCAACCAGCTCATCTTCCTCGATGATTTCGAGAATGCGATCGAAGCGCACCATGTCTACCAGATTCCCGCCCCAGGTGGAGTTAATACGGCTGGTGGTCTGGAATACGTGGCCATCGACTTCGTCGAGCTTGCGTCCGGCAAGGATGCCGCACACCTGTGTTTTTTTGCCGAAGGCCATGATGTCGGGTGCTACGCCAAGCGACTGGTGCGCCCAAAATTTGCCCGTAATGCCAACGCCGCTCTGCACCTCGTCGAAGATCAGCAGGGCATCGTTCTCATGGGCCAGCGCCTTAAGGTCGCGCAAGAAGGACGTCCGGAAGTGGTTATCGCCTCCCTCACCTTGAATCGGCTCCAGAATAACGGCAGCGATCTCGTCGGGGTGGTCGTGAAAGGCGCGCTTGGCCTGTTGCAAGGCCTGCTGCTCTTTCTTATGCAAACGCTCCTCCTCCGCCTCGTCGATCGGGAAGTGGATTTTGGGGTTGGTGATGCGCGGCCAGTCGAACTTCGGAAAGTACATCGTCTTGCGCGGATCCGACGTGTTCGTCAGCGACATCGTGTATCCGCTGCGCCCGTGAAAGGCCTGATCTAAGTGTAAGACCTTGTGCCCGACTTCGCGCCGGTATCCCTTCTCAAAATTCTTGCGCACCTTCCAGTCAAAAGCTGCTTTGAGCGCGTTCTCAATCGCAAGCGCACCGCCCGATATAAAAAAGGTGTACGGCAGGTAGGCCGGAATACCCACCCGGCTGAATGTATCCACAAACCGCGCCATGTGCTCGGTCATCACATCCGAGTTCGTGATTTTGTTTAGCGCAGCATCCATGAGTCGTTTGCGAAACGCCTCATCCTGCGCCAGCTTGGGATGGTTCATTCCAAGCGGACTGGAAGCGTAGAATCCAAATAGGTCAATGTAGGCCTCGCCTCCCGACTTGTCTTTGAGGCGCACACCCTGGCTCGCATCCATATCGAGAACCATGCGCATCATGCCCTTGGTCAGCATGTGGCGCGAGAGTACGTCGCGTACGTCGTCGGCCTCGATCGGATGTGTGGCTGTTGCTACGTCTGTTTCGGTCATACTGGAAGGTGCATTTTATATCCGTAGAAAGCATCGAACAGAGACAGGAGCATGCTCTGGTGTAGAGGAACGCTCCACCGGACATATCGTTACGTAGAAAGCAGCAAATCTTTCCCCGCTGCCTCATGTAGAGCTCCGCTCAAAACCTGCTTTGATGCATGTCTAACTCTGGCGCCCCCGCCCCCAAGACTCCCGATGAACTTCGCCTGCGCTCTGTTGAAAAAGAAGCCCTGACGTCCTCAGGCGATGGTGATCCGGGCTTTTTCGAACTTCCTGTCGTTGAAGACACCAACAAGAACAAACAAGGAAAGCGTCCGGACTGGCTGCGTGTAAAGCTGCCACAAGGTAAAGAATTCAAGAAGGTGCGTAGCATCATCGATGAGCATGACCTGCATACGGTCTGCGAAAGCGCCAACTGCCCTAACATGGGCGAGTGCTGGAGCGCCGGCACAGCCACATTTATGATTCTGGGCAACATCTGCACCCGGTCGTGTGGGTTCTGCGCGATTAAGACTGGCCGTCCTCAAGATGGACTCGACTGGGACGAGCCGCGCCGTGTCGCTGAAGCTGCCGACCTCATGGGTGTACAGCACGCCGTTGTAACCAGCGTCAACCGAGACGAACGCAAGGATGGCGGCGCTCCCATCTTTGCGGATACGATCAACCGTCTGCACGACCTGGGCTGCACTGTAGAGGTGCTCACACCCGACTTCCGTGGCCTTCGCGAAGCGTGCCAGACCGTGTTTGATGCGCGCCCCGACATCTTCAACCACAACATGGAAACGGTACCCCGCCTCTACCGGCGCGTTCGCCCGCAAGCCGACTACCAGCGCTCGCTCGATGTGCTGCAATGGGCCAAAGAAGACGGCCTCCGTACCAAGAGCGGGATCATGGTCGGTCTTGGCGAAAAGCCCGAAGAGGTACTCGAACTGATGGACGACTTCGTCGAGATCGGCCTCGATGTGATGACGATCGGACAGTACATGCAGCCTACTAAGATGCACCTGCCGGTTGAGGACTGGGTTGAGCCTGAAACGTTTGCCTGGTACAAGGAAGTAGGTGAGGCGAAGGGCATTGAACATGTCGAGAGCAGTCCGCTCACACGTTCGTCGTACCACGCTGAAAAGCACGTATAACGCTCTACCTGGCCGTTTTAATCGGTCGCTGCCATGCCCGTTGCTTCCCCACCGGTCTCAGAGCCAACTCCGCTCCGCTTCACGGTGAGCGACTATCACCGGATGGGGGAGACGGGCATGCTGGATACAGATTGCCGCATCGAACTCATTGACGGCCACCTCTACCAGATGTCGCCCATCGGAAGCCGGCACGCTGCGTGCGTACGCCACCTAAACCGGTTGTCTTCCACATTGCTACCGTCCGAGCGAGTGCTCATCAGCATTCAAGATCCCATTGTGCTTCCGCCTGATTCAAGCCAGAGCCAGATGTCACGCTGCTGAAGCCCCGACGCGACGATTACGCATCGCGTCATCCCCGCCCTGAAGACGTGCTTCTCGTGGTGGAGGTCGCCGATTCTTCGCTTACGTTCGACCAAGAGGTGAAGGGGCCGCTGTGCGCGCGCGTCAGCATCCCCGAAGTATGGATCGCAGCGCTCGAGGCAGACAGGGTATACACCTATCAGCACCCATCAGGCAACGAATATTCCGACCGGCGCAGCTACACCCGCAAAGACACTCTCCCTATGCCGCGTGCTATCGAGGCAACATCGGTCTCCGTATCGCAGATACTGGGCAAGTGACGGTGGACGAGTCACTGACGGAGCGCAGTCGGTTTGAGAGTATTTCACCAAACATCGCCCGTTGATTCATCTCGAATCAACACCGGTTCACTTAGCCTGTTCGTATCGGGAACGTATCTTTAACGGCTGCAGAAGCGGCCAACACTCTTTTACCCTTTCTTCCCGACAACGACTTATGGCTATTGAACGTACCCTTGCTATCCTAAAGCCCGACTGTGTGCAGAAAGAACTGGTAGGCACGGTCCTCGCCCGCATTCAGGACGCAGGGTTTGCTGTGCGTGGGCTAAAAATGATTACGCTCTCCAAGCGCGAAGCAGAAGGATTCTACGCTGTGCACAAGGACAAACCGTTTTTCGATGAACTGACCGACTTCATGTCGAGCGGTCCATGCGTGCCGGTTGTGCTTGAGAAAGAAAATGCTATTGCTGACTTCCGCACGCTTATTGGTGCAACTAACCCGGAAGAGGCCGACGAAGGCACGATTCGCGCTGACTTTGCCGACTCCATCTCGACAAACATTGTGCATGGCTCAGATTCCGTTGCAAACGGCCAGAAAGAAGCAGCCTATTTCTTTGCTGAGCACGAGCTGGTTGCGAATCAGAGTGCGTAGTTTCTGCGTTTCGGATTTACCTGCGCGCCCCTACCGCTCGGGGGGATACCGCAGCGCATCGCTCATTCTGTTTTCTCTTGCTCTTCTGCCGCACCCGGCGTGTAAAGAAGTGCATAGATGACACCCAGGTAGCCCCCCATGAGCATCAAAGGGGATACGTACAGCGAGAGCGTACCTTCAAGGGCCCCCTCAATGTACATGAGCGTGAACCCAAGGACAACGCTGAGCACACTGGCCAGCAGCAACTTGTAGTTGATCGGCTGAAGGACCGGAGGCTGAGCGCCTCGACGGCGCGAGCGAGATGAACGAGGCCGTGGCATGGCACAATTTTGGGTGATAGTTGACTTCCTGACGGATGCGCCCCAACTTAAGCCTACGCAGTGCAGTTCCGATATGGATCTACGGGCGCGCTCTGCTCCTGATGATGTTCTACCGACCGGCCATGAACGCTTTGCTTGCTCTCCGTACTCTTTCTCTCGGATGTCTCGCTACACTGCTTGTGCTGGTCACAAGCAGTCCGCTACCCGGCGCCGCGCAACCCCTTACCAGTGACCCCTCCTCTGCGCTCTCAAGCGAGATAGACCGCATTCTGGATGCACACTGGGGGTCTACTCCAGCGTTCTGGGGTATCCACGTAGTTGATCTTGAGAATGGAAATACGCTGTATGGGCACCATGCCGATCACCGGCTCATTCCTGCGTCGACGCAAAAGCTGCTCACGACTGCTGCTGCACTCGACCGACTGGGCAGCTCGTACCGCTACGAAACGGAACTGCACTTCAATGGCACCACCGAAGGAGCGGTGATGCGTGGCGACCTTACGCTTCGGGGGTCGGGCGACCCTACGTTTGGGAGCACTGAGATCTGGCAACGTGACCCGCTCCAAGAATGGGCCCAAAAACTCGCCGAGCAGGGCGTGGAGCGCATTGAGGGGCGCCTTATTGGCGATGCCCGCCGTTTTGACGGCGTTGCCTACCCGGAAAGCTGGGACATCGGGTACGTGACACGCCAGGCCAGCCGGTACATCGGCACCGCCAGCGGGGCGCTTGCTTACAGTGACAACGTCGTGGCGCTCCGCATACAGGCCACTTCCCCCGGACAGCCGCCCGACATTCGTCCTTACCCGAACGGAGCGCTCACCCTTAACAATGAAGCCACAACAAGCAGCCGGTGGCGAGGCAATGCTCTTCATCTGGACCGCGCATTCGAATCGAACACAATTCGCCTACACGGCTCAGTGGCCCGTTCATACAGAGGCACCGTTAACGTACCGGTGACTACGCCAACCGACTTTGCAATGCGTAGCCTCGTGCTTGCACTTGAAGAGGCCGGCATTGAAACCGATCTGACACGTGTTGATGCCGATACCCTGAATACGGTGCCCGATCGTGGGTCGCTTCTCTTTGTATCGCTTTCGCCCCCACTCGCTGACATTGTTGCAGTCATTAACAAGCGATCCAACAACTTCTACGCCGAGCAGCTCTTGCGCACCATCGGATGGGGCGGATCGGTAGAGGGCGGCGAGAATCGGATTCGGCAGTTTCTGCGTCAGGCTGGCGTGGCCCGCCCGCCCGCCATCCACGACGGCTCGGGACTCTCTCGGCGCAACCTCGTCACTCCCGAAACGCTAACCGGGCTGCTCCAGCATATGGAAAACCACCCCGAATCGGAGGCCTTCAAAACTTCACTGGCAGGCAGCGGTGAGCGTAACACAACGATGGAGTATCGCCTGTCACGTTACAATGTGGAGGCGAAGACCGGCTCGCTACGATACGTGCGTGCGCTGAGCGGCTACGTAACGCGTCCCGACGGATCGCGCGTTGCCTTTTCGATGATGGCGAACAACTATTCAGGCGGGGCCTACCGCGTACGTCGCACCATGGATGAGATTGTGCAGACGCTTACCGACGCCCCCGTGCTGTAGCGCACCTGCTGTAGCGCTCTTGCCGTTTAAGGCATTCGCCGTTTCTTTTTTTCGCCCCCTTCTATGACTCCGATCACCCGTTACATTTTGACTGGCGCCGGACTGGTGCTCGTGCAGTGGGTGGTGCTTCAGCATCTTGACATATGGGGGGCCACGCCCGATGCCGTACTGCTTTTCCTGGCATGGCTCGCCCTACGTGTCTCCCGGCGCACAGCCGCACTAAGCGGATTTGCTCTTGGATTTGCCCTCGACGTCGCCTATGGCACATGGGGCATGCACGCTCTGGTAAAAACCATCACCGGGTTTTTGCTGGGAAGCGTTACGCTCTCTGACGATCGTGACGCCGTGCTCATCCAGGCCAATCAGGCTTTTCTGGGGGGCTTTCTGCTCACGTTGATGCACAACGGACTGCTGGTGATTCTGCTGGCGCTTCAGGCTCAAACCAGCAACACCTTTCTGGTGAACGCGCTCTGGCTTGGATCTTCGCTCTACACTGCGGTCATTGCTACCCTGGTCGCCTGGCTCGCGCCCCGCGACACACGATAGCTGGCTCGTGTCAGCTCTTTGGTGGGCTGCTACCCATTTACAGGAGTTCCAGGTGTGGAGCAAAGGCATCGATCACACGGCGCCGCGTTGCGGATTCGAGGGGTAGTGGCTCCAGCGGAAGGCGTACGTGCTCATGCATCTGTGTTGTAGCTGCCAGCACTGTTTTCACGGGTACGGGATTCGTGGCGTAGAAGCACGCCCGCATCGCATCCAACAGCTCAAAATGCTTTTTCTGAGCCGTAGCTATATCGCCGGCGAGGGCTGCTCGTGTTAGCATGCTAAAAGCGCCAGGCAACGCGTTGCTGATCACCGAAACGACGCCGTCTCCACCAAGCAGCGTCACCGGCAATGTCATCTCATCGTCGCCCGCATACACCGCAAACCCGTCAGGGCGATGCGCCAGAATATCTGTGATCTGCCCTAAGTCGCCCGAAGCCTCTTTCATGCCTGCCACCTGGGGCACCTCCTCCGCCAGGCGCAGCGTCGTTTCGGCTGTGATGTTGAAGCTGGTACGCCCCGGCACGTTGTAGAGCACAATGGGCAGATCCGAAGCGTCGGCGATGGCAGCGGTGTGGGCCACGAAGTTGTCTTGCGATGGCTTGTTATAGTAAGGCCCCACGACCAGCAGCCCGTCGGCTCCAGCTTGCTCGGCTTCTTTTGAGAAGCGAATGCTCTGTGCGGTATTGTTTGTGCCGGTGCCTACGATAACCGGCACGCGCCCATCGGTAGTGTCTACAGCCCAATCAACCAGCTGGCGGCG
This sequence comes from Longimonas haloalkaliphila, assembly GCF_055379825.1. Taxonomy (NCBI): domain Bacteria; kingdom Pseudomonadati; phylum Rhodothermota; class Rhodothermia; order Rhodothermales; family Salisaetaceae; genus Longimonas; species Longimonas haloalkaliphila. The sequence continues at coordinate 120,730 of NZ_AP043948.1, forward strand.
TTCGTCGTCGGTAACGGTGGGGTTCTCACCGGTGGTGCCTAAAACCACCAGCGCACCCACGCCGCCCTCAATCTGTGCTTCAATGAGCGTGCGAAAAGCCGATTCGTCGAGGTCGTTATCGGGCGTAAAGGGCGTAACGAGTGCAGGCGCCGATCCTCGAAAGAGCATAGAGGTTGACATAGGGAGCAGGGGCGTTAATGAGCAGAAAAAGTGGGGGGGCAACGAGCAGAGCAGTCGCTTTTACGCGGCATGCTGCGCATCCATTAAGTAAATCAGTAAAAAATACATTTGCACTTTGTCATCGCGAGGAGGGAGCTTGCGACCGACGCGGCGTTCCTCGCAACGACATACTCGAAGATTTTTTGTGGGCCTACTTAAAACGTTAATCGTTGATCAGGTGGTCGAGCATGTCGTCGAGCGTGAAAAGTCCGGTGCGTCCAGGCAACCATTCGGCAGCGGCCAGGGCTCCGGCGGCAAATCCGGTGCGCCCCTTGGCTTTGTGCGAGAGGCGCAGCTGGTCATGCGGGCTGTCGAAGGCGACGGTATGCTCGCCAAACACCGACCCTGCACGGGTAGATGAGACGTGCAGCGCCTTCGGATCGATCCGGTCGTGTTGCGTTTCAGATTCAATGTGGGTTTTTCGTTGCAACGCATCGCGCACCACCTCGCCCAGCATCTGCGCAGTCCCACTGGGGCTGTCCACTTTCTTGCGGTGGTGCACCTCATGCACAAAGGCATCGTAGTCGGGCAGCGCATCCATCAGCGTAGCCGCCTTCTGGACGGCCCGCCGCAGCACGGCTACGCCGACTGAAAAGTTAGGAGCATACAGGAGGGCTGCCTCGTGCGCATCAACCAATGCCTGTACCGTATCGAGCGATTCGTACCAGCCGGTGGTACCCACAACAGCCGGCACGCCTACGGTGCAGTAGCGCTCAATGTGATCAAGAGCAAGCGACGGGAGCGAGAAGTCGATCACGACATCGGCATTCGTAAGCGGTTCCGGATCCGCATCCAGCAGTGGACGATCGGCATCATACGTAGCAATGAGCGTGTGACCGGTTGTGCGCACCTGTTTGGCAACGACAGATCCGGTTTGCCCGGTTCCCACGAGGGCAATGGTCATAGTAAAGCGGAATGTTTTGGATGAAAGATACGGTGCAACTGTGCGAATGCTACGGATGCACTGCAGATGCGCTTCCTGACGAAGACCTGGCCTCGCGAAATTATCGCCAAAGACCATTTCGAACGGCATAGGAACGAGGGTTCGTTACCAACGAGCACAGATGTCGTTAGATCTCGCTGGCCACTTCGCTTCAGAGCCCATTCAGACTGCCGCCCCTCTTCTCTAATCGTTATGCTCGCTGCTGAACCCGCTTGCGGGTGCACCTTAGATTCATGCCCTGCATCGAACACCGCTTCCTTGCTTCTGGTAAAGATACACTAATTTTGCTCTCATGCTGTTCAGCTTAGGTGTCGCAGTGTAAAAATAGACGGTGTAACTTGCGTGTTAAGTAGTTACGTCTTGGCTCGTACTCGGCCCCAATGCACACTCTCGTGGGGCGTACCTGGCTGGATCATATACACCGAACACGATTTTTGTTGGTATCGATCCTTTGATTAGTTTGCTTGGATAGCCTAATGGCTGTTGAAGCTTCACTATCATACTTATTTTTGTTATGGACTTGACCGCTGACCTTGCCATTATCCTGCTTAGCGCAGCGGTCATGGGCTTTGTGGCAAAGCAGACGCGCCAGCCGACAATCGTGGGGTACATCGTTGCCGGAGTGCTCATCGGGCCTGCTGTGCTGGGCATTGTTGAAGTCAGCGAGCTTACCGAAACACTCTCTGAACTGGGTCTGGCCTTTCTTCTCTTCCTTCTTGGCATCAAGATGCGGCTCGACGAGGTGCAGCACGTCCTTGCTCCAGTCGTCAAAATTTCGGGGCCGCAGATGGTGCTTGTAGCCCTTGCTGGAGGTGGTATTGCGCTATCCTTGGGGTTCACCAGTATGGAGGCACTCATCATCGCTCTGGCGGTGATGTACAGCTCTACCGCTGTAGTGATTAAGATGCTCACCGACAAAGACGAGGCTACCTCGCTGCACGGTAAGATCGATGTCGGTATACTGCTCGTACAGGATGTGGTGGTGGTGATTCTGCTGGCGGTGGTGGCAGCCGGACGCCCCGAGAGCCTCGCTGAAGTGGGGACTACGCTGGCCATCGTGCTCACGCTGGTAGCCATCATCAGCGTCGCCGCGCTCGCGGCCTCCCGCTATGCGCTGCCTCCGCTGTTTCGGCGTATTGCCGACAACAAGCAGGTGTTTTTCCTGATTGCCATCTCGTGGGCCTTCCTTTTCGTGCTTATCTCTAAGGAGATCAACGTGATCCTTGCCCCGCTCGGCATTGAGGCGTATCTCTCGATCGAGATGGGGGCCTTCCTTGCCGGACTGGCTATCGCGCAGCTGCCGTACAGCAAGGAGCTAAAGGATCGCATCAACCCGCTCACAGACCTCTTCGTGATGGTCTTCTTTGTGACGGTTGCGCTCGATCTTGAGGCCAGCGCCCTGCTTTTCTACTGGCAGGAAGCGGTGATTACTGCGCTTGTCCTCATGCCCGTGAAGTTCCTTATCTTCTTCGCGCTCATTAACTGGCAGAAGTTTGACCTGGAAACGACCTTTCTCGGCAGCATCAACATGATCCAGGTCAGCGAATTTGGTATCATCTTCGGCGTGGCGGCGTTCGCCGGTGATTTCGTCGGGCAAGAAGTGCTGGGCTACTTGACGCTGCTCGCCCTTATCACCATGGCGGTGTCGGTCTACTTCATCGAATACAACCATGCGCTTTACACACGCCTTGGGCCATATCTCAAACGCTGGGAGACAGAAAGCACGTTCGAAGGCGGGAAGAAGGAATATCAGAACCACGCAATTGTAATCGGCTACGATGCGGTTACCCGAAATATCTTGCCCCTGCTCGCTGAACGCTACGAAGATGTCGTCGTGGTAGACCGGCGCGTCGATCATATTCAAGTCCTTACAGAGGAAGGGTACACCGCTCTCTATGGCGACTTTCGCAACGCCACGATTCGCAAAGACGCTGCACTCAAGCGTGCCGCATTTGTGATCTCTTCGTCCGTCGAGCTGGATGTAAACAGCGCGCTCCTTCGTGAAACATCAGACGAAGCGATTGTCTTTGTCGAGGCAACGGAAATCGATGATGCTCGTGCGCTTTACGATCGGGGGGCACACTGCGTCATTATGAGCACGCGGCTGGCAGGCGACCGGCTTTCGTCCTACCTCAAGGCTTATCTTGAGGATGAGGGCGCGTTTAAACGAATTGCCAAAGCCGATGCCGAGTTGCTCCGTAGCCCCGCCCCCCTTCCTGCAATGCATAAAAAAATGGTAGGTAACCTTGATGGTTGATCTTCTCACCGCCCTCGCCATCATATTTATCGTTGCCGGGCCGTTCCTGCTTATCGCAAATAAGTTTGAACTGCCCACTGTCCCGCTACTTATTGTAGCAGGACTTGTGGCAGGGATGTTTATCGAAGAAGAACTCACCCTGGAGCTCGCTCAGTATGGCATTGCGCTGCTCGTTTTTTCATTTGGTGTGGGTATCCAGTTCGATACCGTGCGTACGGTATTGCTTGATAGCGAGATCGCTACCCTCGGGCAGATTCTTGTCGTGGGCTCGCTTGGGATCGGATCTGGACTGGCCTTTGGCATTCCCCTGCAGGAGTCGATCTATCTCGGAATTGCCGCAGCTCTGTCGTCGACTATTGTGGGGACAGCGCTTCTCCAAAAAGAAATTCGCCGCAACCTCGTGCGGGGGCGCTTGGCTCAGTCCATCCAGTTTGTTCAAGACCTGATTGCACTTGTTCTGCTACTCATATTGAGCGCCGAGGCCTTTGCGATGGACCCGATTGCCACACAGATCGGGTACGGGTTGATGCTGCTCGTCGGGGCCGTCCTTGTGAATCGGTACGTCTTCGATCTGCTCGGGCGACTGGCCGGCGGATCATCGGAGTTGATGATTATTGGTGCGGTATCGCTCCTCGTCCTGTTTATGAGTGCAGCCGAAGCCATTGGCGTTTCAATCGTCGTGGGAGCATTTGCTGCGGGGCTCGCCGTTCGGCACGACAAAGACCGCTACATGGGGCTGTATAATGGCATTGAGTCGATCAAAGACTTCTTTATTGCCATTTTCTTTGTGACGATCGGCGCACTCGTGGCGGTTCCTACAGTAGAAAAGGTACTTCTTGCCAGTGGACTCGTGTTGTTAACAGCTGTTGCAAAGCCGATTGTAACCACTGCTATCCTAATTTACCAGGGCTACGAAGCACGCTCGGCAACACTGACGAGTCTAAGTATCGACCAGGTGAGCGAGTTTGCCCTGATCATTGCCATTGAAGCGCTCATTCTTGGCTTTCTGGAGCAGTCGGTATTCGATGCCATCATTTTGGCCACTGCGGTGACGATGATCACTTCCAGCCTCAGTCAACGCTATGACGAACAGATCTACCGGGCCCTCGCTGATCGTGGGCTGATTGTTGGGCGGCACGACAAAATCGATGCCTGGAGCAGCTGCGCAGATGATGTTACTGACCACGTAATCATCGTCGGTTATGGTCGCCAGGGGCAGCAGCTCGTTGAAACCTGTGAGGCGATTGGTCAACGGTACATCGTAATCGAGAATGATCCTGTACTGCGCGACACGGTGCGCCTGGAGTGCAAAGAGTTTGTCTTTGGCGATGCGATGGAGAAATATACCTGGGAAAAGGCCCATCCTGAAGCAGCCCGACTTGTCATTTCAACAGTTCCTATTGAGCCGCTCTCGCGCCGTATTCTCAATTTGGCTTCCGGAACCGACACCATTCTCAGTGCAGACACTGTAGACTCAGCATTCGACTTGCTCAATCAAGGCGCTCTGTACGTTACGGTAACAGACCTACTGGCTGGCGAGCAACTGGTGCAATACGTGCAGGCCCTGATACATGGAGACTTGACGCCTGAGGCGCTTCGTTATAAGCAGCAACAGCTTCTCGAAAAGCGCTCTGATAATGCGGTATACCGATGAGTTGTGTAGCTTACATTGAGCCCGCTCTACCGATCCATGCACGTGCTAAGGAAGTTGGCTCCTCTGGTCGTAATACGGTGAACACAAAAGAGGGCTTCCCATTCAGCATGGTTATTTCCATCTTTGCTTTGATTCACAGTAGTACGATATGGGCGAGCTTGACATTCTGTTCAATTTAGGGACTATCATCGGCGGGGCCTTTATCGTTGTACTGGCAACACGATGGCTCAACGTTCCTAACATTGTGGCGTATATCGTAGCGGGTCTGCTTTTGGGGCCCGTTACGGGGATCCTTTCAGTAACCCACACACTGGAGCTGATCGCCGAGTTTGGCATTGCACTTCTGTTGTTTCTGGTTGGGCTGGAGCTTAGCATCGCTAAAATTAAGGATGTGGGACCCGTAGCCGTGGCTGCTGGATTGGGCCAGGTCGTGTTCACCGCAGCAGGCGGATTTGGCTTTGCTTACCTACTGGGCTTTGATCCATTTGAGGCTCTGTTTATTGCCATTGCCCTAACGTTTAGCAGCACGGTCGTTGTTGTAAAACTGCTGGAGCAGAAAGATGACCTGGACGCACTCTATGGGCGTATTGCGGTGGGAATATTTCTGGTCCAGGACTTGGTGGTGGTTGTTGCCCTCACCTTTGTTGCAGGTATGACCGAAACCGACGCGGTAGAAACGGCAGAAATCTTGTCGAACCTGGGAGTTGCATTTGCCGGCATGATTGGGCTGCTCGTTGTTGCGCTTCTGGCGTCACGCTACGTGCTCCCATCGTTGTTTGGATGGGTGGCTCGGTCTCCAGAGGTGTCATTCATCTGGGCCCTCTGCTGGTGTTTTCTGTTTGTACTGGCCGCCGAAGAAATGGGGCTCTCGGTAGAGATCGGTGCCTTTCTCGCAGGTATCGCTTTAGCACAGCTTCCGTATAATCATGACTTGCGGCGGCGCGTGAATCCGCTCGTTAACTTTTTCATTGCTGTGTTCTTTGTGTACCTGGGGCTGCAGATGGAACTGGGAGCTGCCCTCCAGTACTGGGATGCGGCGCTCGTGCTGTCGCTCTTCGTTCTGATTGGCAACCCGCTCATCTTTATGATCATCATTACTCGGATGGGCTACTCAGAGCGCAACTCGTTTTTGACGAGTGTAACCGTTGCCCAAATCAGTGAGTTCTCGTTTATTCTTGCCGCGATGGCGCTGAGCGCAGGTCTGATTGAAGAGTCGATCCTATCGCTTATTGCGATCATTGGATTTGCAACGATCGGAATATCGGCTTACATGATCCTGTATAATGAGGAGTTGTACGAGTTCATGCATCGCTGGGGGCTCCTTCGCATCTTTGGGGCGTCAACTGAAACCGAAGAGCCCGAAGATGCGCCACTGAGCAATCATGTTATTGTGGTTGGCATGAATACAATGGGACGACGCATTGTTAACGACCTTTGCCAGCGTGGCCAAACTGTCTTGGCAATTGATTATGATGCAAAAAAGCTGGAGGGCTTACCGTGTAAGGGGTTGCAAGGTGATGTCAGTCATTCTATGGTTATCGAGGCAGCACGGTTTGAGTCGGCTCAACTGGTAGTCTCTGCGCTCAATATTGAGGAAATCAACAATCTACTGGCGTTCAAAGCTAATCAGGCGAACGTTCCATGCAGCATTCATGCGTTCGATCACTCTGTCCGACATGATCTAAAGGTCCTTAATACAGATCATATGCTCAACTCACAGCAGGCTGGTGCGAATCGTATTTTGAGTGCTTTGCAAGCCCACATCAAGTCCGATTGAAAGATGTGCTCTTCCCCGTAAGCATCTAACCTACCTACAGAGCCCCTGCAATCATGGTCGAAATCACGGTTCTTCTTACAGTTGCTGCTATTGGGTTCGGGGCTGCTCATTATTTCCGCATGCCTGCTATTCCATTCTTGTTAGCTGCCGGGCTGATCCTGGGGACTACTTCCCTCTTAGGCGATTAGGAATTCGTGCAAGATGTGATGATACTGGGGGTTACAATACTGCTGTTTTTAGATGGCACCGATCTGAGCGCGCGCCGGGTGGGGCACTATAAAAAGCTGGCTATTGAAATTGGCACGCTTCAATTTTTGGCGCTGGCAGGAGCAGGCATCGCGGTGGCATCGGCACTCGGTTATGTGTTGGTCGATAGCCTGTACATCGGACTTGCTCTGGCGGCCAGTTCTACGCTTGTGGCGGTTCGCCTTCTGCAAAAACGTCGTCAGATGTTTGAGCCGTTTGGGCGCACCGTAACAGGCGTTCTTCTCGTACAAGACGTACTCATCATTGTGCTTATTCCCTTGCTCACCCGCGTGGGTGATGGTACGCTGGCTATGCTTCAAGGGGTAGGGGGAACACTGCTGTTAGGTGCACTCGCGGTGCTAATGGTGCAGTACGTAGCCCCAAAGCTCATTGTAGATCTGGAGCTCGATAACGAAAGCTTACTCCTGGTTATCTTGTCGGTGCTCTTTGCCTTTATGGGACTGGGTTGGCTGCTGGATGCCCCGCTCGTATCTGCAGCCTTTTTGGCCGGCGTGTCGCTTTCCGGGTTTCCAATTAGTGGACTGGTACATGGACAACTCCGCCCCATCTATGACTTTTTCCTTGCTATCTTTTTCACCGCATTAGGGGTTGCTATTGTTGCCCCTGGGGTGGTCAATGTATGGCATGCTACCGTCTTTTCACTGGTTGTGCTGCTTGTAACACCGCCTCTTGTTGTCCTCATTGCCGAACGAACGGGGATGTCAGCACGTCCCTCAATCGAAAGCGGGTTGCTACTGGCCCAAACCAGTGAGTTTTCGCTTGTTGTGGCCCTGCAGGGGCTAGTACTCGGGCAGATCACTAACGACCTGTTTACCACCATCGCGCTCACCACCGTCATCACCATGATGCTGACTCCCATGCTAACCACCAACAAGGTGGTATGGCAACTCATGCGTTGGCACCCGACGAGCCGGAGCGAAAGCCTTGATACCCAACCGAGCAATCACATCGTCGTGCTTGGTGCGGGGAAGAGCGCCCAGCCGATCATAGATGCGCTCCGTAATAAAGGCATCGACCTACTTATAATTGACGAAGATCCGGCGGTCGTTGATAAGTTGCGCACTCAGGGAGCAGTCTGCCTCCGTGGCGATGGGGCCGACAAAGCTGTTTTGCGAGATGCCGGTGTTCATCGCGCCCGCGCCGTCGTGTCTATGATCCGGCGCCCTTCCGATCTGGCCCCACTTTTCGAGTATGTTGATGACGATACCCCTGTCTTGGTTCGCGTATTTGAGGATGAGGAGGCAGACGAGATTCGCCGTCTTGGAGGCACTCCCATCTCCTTCTCACATGCCGCCGCTGATGCGTTCTTTGAGTGGTTTGATACCGAACACGACCCATCGCCCGCTGCTTCAAACTCCTCCCCTGTAAATTAGACCGTGAGAGTTCAGCAAAGTACGTCCTGCACAACCACCATCTATGGAATGTGGGTGAAAGGAGCTGGCTGAAGTCACGTAACGGAACCAATGTACTCGGTTCTCAATAGTAAACGACTGTAATTACCAAGCGGGGCCATAGCTCAGTTGGTAGAGCGCTTGCATGGCATGCAAGAGGTCCGGGGTTCGAATCCCCGTGGCTCCACACCTTCCGCCCGATAGCTGCCCCTGGCTGTCGGGCCTCTCTGTTTTGATACGCACGTCTTCGCTGCTCATTACCGCTCCCTATCTGCCCCGGAAAGGCAACGTCCGGTAGCGATTCCCACCTGTGTTGGCTATCTTGTGATGCATTGTGATGCAACACGCTCCTCACACAAACGCCACTCTGCCATGCAACTGATTGCCTGGGACATCGAAACATGCCCGTTTCCTACCGACAGCTACACAGAGGCGCAGCAGTCGCGCTATGAAGAGCGGCTTGCCAAGCGTCGCGAAAGGCATCCCGATGAGGATCCGGAAGACGCTTCGCGCCTGGTGCGAAGCCTGCATCCGTTTCTCAGCTGGGTCTGCTGCATCAGCGCGGTTCGAGGGGCGCTCGGCAACGCTCCGAATCGCCCAAAAAGCTGGACCGCGGCAACGCCCGACGAAGAGGGTGAGCTTCTGGAACGCTTCTGGAACGATATCAAGCACATCACTTCCAACGCGTCGTCGGTCCGATGGGTCACGTTCAATGGCAAGCAGTTCGATGTGCCCTTTGTTGAAGCGCGAAGCGTGCACCACGGCGTTACCCCCTTCGGAAAACAGCTGCTCGATACGTATCCTTTCAACGACGCCCCACACCTCGATCTCATGAAGCTGTGGCCTATGCCCCTCCGTCTGCACGAGCTCTGCGAACTGGTCGGCGTAGATTCGCCCAAAGACGAGGGCGACGGCAGCCGCGTGGCTGATCTTGTAGCACAGGGCGAAATCGATCAGGTCGCCCGCTACTGCGAAAAAGACGTGCTGGCAACGCTCGCCTGCGCCCAAAACGTATGGCCGCTACTCCAGGCACGGTAACGGATTGCGCTCCTTCCACACTGATACAAAGCGAGGGCATCTGCACCCCAGTGCCCTTCGTTCACTACACTCACGTAGATTGGAAGACTCCGCAACGTTAAGACCCCTGCTGGAACGGAGCATGCCCGTTGACTTATCATCAGGCAGATACATGCGATTGCCTTGATGTCTTTCCCTCCACCCCGAATGCAAAACGCACACTGCTGTCCCTGTTGCTGTCGGTGCCAGCCGCGAGGCTGTTGGAGGTAAGGCGTGCATGCACATCATGTGTTTCTTTCTGCTTCAGCCTCTCCGGTCTACCGCGAGAGGCTTTTTTCGTTGATGCCCCCTGTTCTTGATGTCCTACCCTGACACCCTGCCCCCTGTGCCTGAGGCCCCGAAAACCGATTCGCGTCCGGCATTGCTCGACCAGATCGGCGACACTCCGCTGCTGCCGCTCCACCGCATCGGGGCGCATCTGCCTGATGCGGTTACGCTGTGGGCCAAAGCCGAACATCTCAACCCCGGCGGCTCGGTAAAGGATCGTCCGGCCCGCCAGATGATCGAAGCCGGACTCGCCAGCGGGGCATACCAGCCTCATCACACGCTGATTGATGCGACCAGTGGCAACACGGGCATTGCGTATGCCATGATCGCCGCCGCTCTAAACCGCGACGTGACGCTTGCGCTTCCGGTAAACGCCTCTGCCGAGCGCAAGGCTATTCTCCGCGCATACGGTGCCGAACTGATTCTGACCGATCCGATGGAAGGCACCGACGGCGCGCAGGCGTACGTCCGTCGTGAGGTCGAGGCCCACCCCGATCGCTACTTCTATCCCGACCAGTACAACAACGACGCCAACTGGCAGGCCCACTACATGCACACCGCCCCCGAGATTATCGACCAGACGGGCAGAGCCGTTACCCACTTTGTGGCCGGGCTCGGCACCACCGGCACATTCACCGGCGTGTCGCGGCGCCTCAAAGAGCACAACGCACCCGTCATCTGCATCGCCATGCAACCCGACACCCCGCTACACGGACTCGAAGGCCTCAAGCACCTGCCTACCGCCGAGGTGCCGGGCATCTACGACGATACCCTGGTGGATACGCACGCTACCTGCTCGACCGAAGACGCGCTCGCGATGACGAAACGGCTGGCCCAGGAAGAAGGGCTCCTCGTTGGTCCATCAGCGGGCGCAAATGTAGCGACCGCCCTTCGCATCGCCGAAACGCTCGACGCCGGACACGTCGTCACCATCCTCTGCGACACCGGCACACGCTATCTAAGCGATGACTGACTGAGCGATGACTAACGCTTCGTATCCCGCTTTCTGCTTTCCCTTACTCGCAATGCAATCATGCAGACCACACCTGATGTATTAGACGCCATTCGCACCCACGCAGCCACGGGCTACCCGGAAGAGATCTGCGGCTTTCTGCTGGGAACCGTGGAGGAGGGTACGAACGTCGTGACGGCGATTCACCGTGTTGATAACGAGCAAGATACCAACCGCGAGCGGCGCTACCTCATCCCGCCCGAAGCCTTTCGGGAGGCCCAGCAATCGGCTCGTAGCGAAGGACGCGATATCGTAGGGGTTTACCATTCGCATCCCGACCACCCTGCTGAGCCCTCCGAGACGGATCTAGATCAGGCTACCTTTCCAGGCTACACCTATGTGATTGTCTCCGTGTACGAGGGGACGCCCCAAGATCTGACCGCGTGGCAACTGATCCGCGATCGTTCTCGCTTTAACGAAGAACCCATTCACACAGAGGCTGAATCCTCTCGCTAACTCACCTTCTATCCCTCTACCTTTATTCCGTTTATGAGCACACCAACCATCACCATCGAAATACCCACCCCGCTGCGCAGCTTTACCGACGACCAGGCCACGGTAGAGGTCAAAGGGGCAACCGTAGATGAGGCCCTTGACGATCTCGTTGCCCGCTACCCCGCCCTGAAGAGCAACCTGTACACCGAAGGTGGGGAGCTGCGCCAGTTCGTGAACATCTATGCGGGCGACGACGATATTCGCTATCTCGACGGGACCGACACCGCCCTTGAAGACGGCACCGCGCTCTCCATTGTGCCATCCATTGCAGGCGGATGACCCTCACTGTCCACACGCATCATTTGTCACAGCGGCACTGGTTAAACACCAAATGATAAGGGGATTGAAGATCGCAGTTTTGTCTTGTTCGAACCCCCTCTCCCTACAGGTTTCTCCCCCTTAGCCAAGGGGGAGATGTCGAAGAGAGAGGGGGTTTGAGCGAGTTGCGATGATGTAACCCACATGTCAATCACTTAACATCTTACCGCTACCTGTCTCAGTAAACCGACGCTCCTATGTCTACTACAACTGCCGAACCGGTGCTCTCGACCGATGAGCTGCGCCGCTACAATCGCCATTTAACACTGCCCGAGTTTGGACGCGCAGGCCAGGAGAAGCTCAAAAACGCTTCGGTCTTGCTCGTGGGTGCAGGCGGACTGGGTTCGCCGGCGGCCACCTATCTGGCTGCTGCTGGCATCGGACACATCGGGCTGGTCGACTTTGACACCGTTGAAGCCTCGAATCTCCAGCGGCAGATCTTGTACGGTACCAGCGACATTGGCCGCCCCAAGCTCGAAGCTGCCGAAGAACGCCTGCACGACCTGAATCCGCACGTCAACATCACGCGCCATGAGGTGCGATTGAGCAGCGAGAATGCGCTCGATATCATCGATCAGTATGACGTAGTAGCCGATGGGACCGACAACTTCCCGACGCGCTACCTGGTAAACGATGCCTGCGTGCTTACCGGCACCCCCAACGTCTACGCCTCTATCTTTCGGTTTGAAGGGCAGGTCTCGGTCTTTGCCACCGAAGACGGCCCGTGCTACCGCTGCCTCTATGAGGAGCCGCCGCCTCCCGGACTTGTGCCGTCGTGCGCCGAAGGCGGCGTGCTGGGCGTGCTGCCGGGACTGGTCGGCACGCTACAGGCCACCGAGGTCATCAAGCTGATTACGGGCATAGGCGACCCGCTCATTGGGCGCCTGCTCATGATCGACGCGCTGCGCATGAACTTCCGCACGCTCACCGTACAGAAGAATCCAGATTGTGTGATCTGCAGCGATAACGCCACGCAGACGGAACTGATTGACTACGAAGCGTTTTGCGGCATCCCCGATCCCGACGAATCAACCGACGACGATATGGCCGTTCCCGAAACCACTGTTCAGCAGCTAAAGGCCGCCCGCGACAGCGGCAACGCTCCGTTCCTCCTCGACGTGCGCAAGCCCCACGAAGCCGACATCGCATCGATCGATGCCGACCAGCTGATCCCAGTCGATGAGCTCGCGAGCCGCCTCGAAGAGCTCGACGCCCCAAAAGATCAACCTGTAGTCGTGCATTGCCGCTCGGGTGCACGCTCCGAACGGGCCACCGAGTTTCTGCGTCAGCACGGCTACGACGCCTCGAACCTGAAGGGCGGCATCCTGGCATGGAGCGAGGAGATCGACGACAGCGTGCCTACGTACTAAGCTACGTTAAGCTGCGCCCTGCACCACGTGCAACCATTTAAACCCCGTTCTACGTAAAAGCGTCCTGCCTTCATCAGGACGCTTTTGCTTTCTTTGCTCACTACCCTGTACTCTGTGTCCCCCACACTTCGTCTTTTTATTCGTAGCGCCTGCGCCAGTCTGCTGCTTATGCTTGCCTGCGGGGAGGTGCTCCACGAAAGCGTAGCGCAGCAGGCTACGCAGCGCGCCAGCGAAGCCGCACACGGTAATCCCGAAGACAGCCCGCTGGTACGCCGCGTTCGTATCGAAGGCAACGAGACCATTCGCACCTCGCGGATTCAGCAACGCATCCAGACGCAGGCAAACCGCCGCATCTTGAGCATCCCCGGCTTCACGTGGTGGCGTTGGGTCTATCAGTTTGGCGATACAATCGGAGGGCGTGTGGGCGATGCGTTCCGGTCGAGTGGGGAAGCCCCTGCCTACCTCGACCGTAGCATCGTTCAGAACGATGTGGAACGCCTGCAGGTGTTCTACGAACAGCAGGGGTTTCGGGAAGCCGAGATTGAGGTCGAGGTGCACGAAACAGACCGCGACGACCGGGTTACGGTGCACTTCCTTATTGACGAGGGGCCACCTACCTATCTGCGATCGCTCGAATACGCTGGCATTCAGGGCGCCCCCGAGTCTGTACAGGCTGAGATTATAAACGAGTCGGTCTTCGAAGATGCGGTCTCAGCCGACAGCAATCCGTTTCATCTCCAGATTGAAGGGCAGCGCTACGTGACCCCTCTGCTCCTTGAGGAACGCCAGCGTGTGCTGCGCGCGCTGCGCAACGGCGGATACGCGGCGGTTTCGCGCGACTCCATTCGTGCATTGGTGTATACGCCACAGCCCGACTCGTTCGACGTCGAAATGCGCATTCGGACCGGCACGCGCTACCGGTTTGGCGACGTTCGCTTCAGCGTTGAAGGGCCAACGCCCGAAGCCGATACGCGCCGCTCATCGCTTCAGGTAGACGTAGACAGCAGCGCCGGATATACGCCTACAGTGACCGCAACCATCGCTTCAGAGCGCCGTCTGAGCGAGGCTTTGCTGCAGCGTGCGCTTCAGTTCACACCGGGCATGTACTACAGCCAGGAACGCCTGCTTGCCACCAAACGCCGTCTCGAAGGAACGGGTGTCTTCACGTTTACGAATCTCTCGCCCCAACTGGCGAAGGCGCGTCCTATTCCCGAAACCGATGAAGCATTCGTTCCCATTCAGATAGAGGCGCGAACGCGCGAGCGGCATCAGCTGCGTGCTGAAACGTTTGCCCTGCAGCGTGAGGTCGTTACCGATGTTGAGAACGAACTCGGGTTGGGCGTTGGGCTCACCTACGAGAACACCAACCTGCTGGGGGGAGGCGAGCGTTTTCAGATGCGCACAGCGGCTTCGGTCGCCACCAACCTCGACTCCCTCACATCGGTACAGCTTGAAGCCGCCCCCTCGCTTACACTTCCGTATCTCATCTACCCGTTTGGCGGACTCGACCGCTGGTTTCGGCTTGCGGATGCGCGCACACGCATCTCGCTAAGTGCTCTCACTGCCCGCCGCGACGACCTGCGCCTGCGCATACGTGCTCGCATTGGCGCTCAGCTTCGCCTGGAGCTTGACCACACCGAATCACTGCGATCGCTGGTTGACGTTGTCGACCTGAGCGTGAGCAATCCCGATACGCTCGACCAGTTTAGCGAGCGCTTTCTTGACCGCGTTCTTGGTTCTGGAGATGGGAATGGCACCGGCATTACCGATCCAGTGCAGCGCACACAGATTATTGAGGACTACACCGAGCCGCAGTTCAACAGCGCTATGCGCTACACGCTGCAGTCGATCACCGCCAACCCACTGCGCCGCAATCAGGGCCACGTCTACGAAGGCTCCGTCGAAGTCGGCAACCTCATCCCGCTTGCTCTCGATTGGTTTGCGTTTTCGCCGGGCACGCTGTCGAATGCCGTTCCCGGGCTGGGCGGCCAGTCGCTGCTCTATCGGCCCTATGTGCGCGGACAAGTCGACCTGCGCCGCTACATTCCGGTCGGCCAGCGGTCTACGGTGGCGCTTCGCGCGTTTGGCGGTGCTGCGCATCCCTTTGGGATTCCCAATGTCGTCCCCTTCGACCGGCGCTACTTCAGCGGCGGCGGAAACAGCGTGCGCGGCTGGGCCCTGCGCAAACTGGGCCCGGGCAGCGCTACGCTCCTCTCTCCTGATACGGCCCCAAATATGACCTCCGATGCCGAGATTGCCAATATTCTTGGGGGCGATATCAAGCTGGAGGCGAATGTCGAGTTTCGCACGCGCATCATCCGGCAGCTGCTGGCTGCCGACTGGCTGCTCACCGGGTTTGTTGATGCCGGGAACGTATGGTTCGGCCCGCGCAACCCCGGTCTGGCTGCTGCCCCCGACGACGAGGTCTTAGAGCGCGCTAGCGGACGCTTTCGGCTCCCCGAGGCTGCGCAGGAGATTGGCGTCGGCTCAGGCATCGGGTTGCGGCTCGCCTGGGAGTTCTTTATTGTGCGATTGGACCTTGCGTACCGCGTGCACGATCCCTCGCCCCTGCAAGACGATATCTTTCGCAACGGATTTCGCGACCCGCGCCTGCACTTTGGTATCGGTCATGCGTTTTAGATAACGCGTTCCGCCGTATCTCTCCTTGCTCTTGCCTGTTTCTATGTCTGTCTTCGGATTTGTGCGACGCACCACGAAGCGCCTCTATACGCAGCTTCAGGAGGCCGGCACCGATGCCGAAAAAGAGCGCGCCCGCGAGGCCTTGCGGGCTACCGCTGTGTTCGGCGCCTGCTCCAGCCGCACCCTGGGGGCGCTCGCCTCGGCCATGCACCCGCGCACCTACCAGCCCGGCGAGGTGATCTACCACGAAGGCGACCCCGGACTCGGCCTGTACGTGGTGGAGGAAGGCCAGGTGCGCCTCTGCGCCGACTGGGAGCACGAACGCACCGACATGCGCATTGTGGGGTCGGGCAGACTGTTCGGGGCCCTCTCACTTGCGGGCGACTTCCGCCGCATGGAAACGGCCGAGGCCATCACTACGGTGCGGGTCTACGGACTCTTCCGCCCCGACTTAAGCAGTCTAAACAACCGCCACCCGCGTGCTGCCATCGAGGCGCTCCAGACGCTGAACCGCCTCATGGCCCGCCAGTACATCGACCTGATTGATATCATTGCCGACCGCGATGGCGACGAGGTCGCCCTACAAAGCTACGCCGAGGCCAGCGCCCGTGCTGCAGAGACGGCCTCTTCCAAATCGAAGTAGGAAATGGCGATACCAGTAATTCATCGAGGGTCGTAATACCAAAGAAGAACGTCCTTCAAAAGGATCGCTGTCCCATATCTGTACGCTCAGGGCAATACGCATTCGCTATGGTAACACCTCCTCCCTGATCTGTCCTACCCGCCAGTGCGACTCAAAATCGTGGTCGGGATGCGCGAAAAAGAGTTCTCCCGTATCGGGGTCAACCGCGAGCAAGCGTGGCGTGTCCTCTATTTCAAAAAGCACCTCACCCTCTATAGTCACCGCAGCCAACACATCATTGAACTGCCGCTCCCCCTGCTCGTCAAAATACGAATTGGTGAATTGAACCAGCAGCGTCTCATCATTGAGCCAGAAGAGCGTATTGAACAGAGATCGCCGTGCCAGTTCCTCCTGCCACTCATCCCGTTCAGGCATCACTTCCGTCTGATCCACTTTCTTAAAACTTGAAAGAGTCGGCTCAATTTCGGCAAGAAGGGTTCCCTCAATGTCGAAGAGTGTAATTCTATTAGAGAAAAGAAAGCCGACTGCGATCTTTCCTGAATACACGTCAGCTCTCACAATTGGCGAGATGTCGTATAAAAACCCCGCATGGCTGCCAAACGCATCCGGCAATGGATAGAAACTCTTCGTGACCTCACCAGCCGAAGGGTCCAGGTGATGCAGGAAATTCGGTGTGCCCTGGCGACCGTTCGCCGAGCCCACGAACAACACGTGCCCATCTACAGGGAGTGTGGCAACATCAAAGTCACCTGACTTCGCGATTCGACTGTGACGCTCCAACAGATTTCCATTTTGATCTACAAGTGAAAGCGATCCGTTTCCAGTGTTCGGGACAAGAATGGTATCCTCACTCATTCGTAAAGGGGTGGAAGGAAACCAGAATCCTCCAGGTGCTTCCGGATCCTCCTCACCAAAGTAGTTGAGGAGTTCACCAGTGCGCGCGTATTCCCGCACCTGATTTTCTCTGGTGTCGCTGATCAGAAATCCATCAGCTTCCACCCGAACATTGACACGATCGGTAAATACTTCCTCATTTTCTTCCAGGATGATTGCCCCGGTCCAGTTGATGATGTCGGTTAGTTCTTGGGCGTTTGCCTTCGGAAACACCAAGATCGATGAGATTAATAAGAAAGCAATAGAACAAAAGATATGGCGCATATAACTATTTTCGAGTTGCTTTAATTTATATGTATTTTACAGTTTGCTCAGACGTCAACAAAAAAATGCGGGAGCCCTTCTTGAAGGAAAAGCTCCCGCATCGGTTAGCGATAACTGCTATGATCCAGACCGGACCGGTCCTCCTTCACCAGGTCCAGTGCACGCATTTGCGCAGCACGTATTTGTATCACAGGAAAAACTCTCGCATCCTGTTCTTTCTCCTCGCGCATTCGACCGCATCTGCTTGTCACAGTTTATTGCAGCAATACCAGCAGTGCAACTTGTAAGGTATTGTGATAGGTCTGCCTCCATATCGAAAGACAGAAACTCAAGAACTAATAAATCTGCTGCCGGAAGTGCAGTTGAATACTCGACTTCTTCTCCAACTGGAACTTCATTTTGTAACGGAGTGATTTCAGACTCCAAACTAAAACCGAAAAAGAGAAATGTACTTATCAAGATTGGTAATGCTAAGCTACTGTATTTCACAACAAAAGATATTTATGTTTGTTTTTGGTTAACTACATTCGAAGTATAGCCAATTCTGAGGGGGGGGGGGGACAAGTCAGAAGTGTTACAAATCAGAAACTTGAATTTTCATTTACCCGGATATGAGAGACATAGTATTCAATAAAAGGCACGAGATTCTTCCGCTGCATTCAGCATAATACGTATGGTAAACCTATGTCTCTGAACAGGCACGCCCCTACCACCCAAGTCATCCTGACGCCGCCAGGCGGAAGGATCTCAACGCCTGCCTTACAATCAGAGCACACCCTATTCGCCTGGGCCTCAAGCCCTCGCATCCTACCAAAAAGGCAATTCTCCAGCGTGGCTCCTGAATCCCAGATCTCCGCTGCGCTCTGGCCGGAATCACTCCATGTAAAGTCCCTGATGGGACCACTGACAGGATCTTAAACAGCAACCAATCACCCGTCACATGCTGCAATCCTGATACATTTAGCCGTGTCGGCAACCGCGAATGGATCTCACATGCCCAGCGCTGGTTTCTCCATGCTGTGTTTTTCTGTCTCGTACCCCGCTCTCATGGGCCCGCTCTCAACACTCAACCACTACTTCTGGCGGTACAAGTACCTGTTCATTCCGGGACTGCTGTGCACGATGATCTCGGCGGGGTTCCAGATTACGGTACCCATGGTTGTGCGCCAGGCTATCGACAGCATTCCGCGCTTTGTGCGGCTCTACAACGTCTTTGAGAGCGGCACCATCCAGAGCAGCCTCTACGTCTATTTCTTTACCGGACTCCTGCTCTTTGCGCTGGTGATCGTGGCGCTTACCATCATCAGTGGTATCTTTAAGTTCTTGATGCGCCAGACCGTCGTGGTGGCGTCGCGCCATATCGAGTACGACCTGCGCAACGAGCTGTACGACCACCTGCAGAAGCTCTCGCCAGCGTTCTATCAGAACTACTCCACAGGCGACGTCATCACGCGCTCGACCGACGATATCGAGAAGGTGCGGCGCTACATCGGGCCGGCTATCATGTACGTGACGCGCTCGCTCGTGATGGTGCTCGTTGCCGTGTCGGTCATGTTCGTGATCTCGCCCCGCCTCACGCTGTATGCGCTCGCGCCCATGCCGCTACTCGCCGTGGCGGTGTTCTTCATGGCACACATGGTGCACGTGCGCAGCGACCGCCTGCAGCAGCAGTACTCCTCGCTCACGAGCCGCATCCAGGAAGCGCTGGCCGGGATGCGCGTCCTAAAAGCCTACACGCGCGAGGGCTCCGAGTCCAGGGCACTCAACAAGGAAAGCGACAGCTACAAGTGGCGGAACCTCGACCTGGCCCTCGTCGAGGCCGCCTGGCGCCCGGCGTTCCTGCTCATTGTGGGCATGTCAACGATCATCGTCGTGTGGATGGGCGGCCAGATGGTGATGGAAGGGGTCATTACCATCGGCAATATCGCCGAGTACATCATCTACGTGAACCTCATGACGTGGCCGGTGGCCTCGCTCGGGTTCGTGATTACCATGATTCAGCGCGCCTCCGCCTCGGTCATCCGCCTGAACAAGATTCTGGATACCGAGCCTGCCATCGCCGATAGCGAACAGACCGATCCGTCAATCACGGACATGAAGGGGCGCATCACCTTCCGCGATGTCTCGTTCCAGTACGAGGATGAAGAAGTCCCCGCGCTCGACCACGTCAGCTTCGACCTGCCCGCCAACGGTACGCTCGCGGTTGTTGGACGCACCGGCGCCGGAAAGACGACTCTCGTCGAGATGATCCCGCGCTTCCTCGACCCCGACAGCGGCACCGTCGAAATCGACACACGCGACGTGCGGTCTATCCCGCTCGATACGCTGCGCACCCACATCGGCTACGTGCCCCAAGATGTGTTTCTGTTTAGCGACACCGTCGCCAATAACATCGCGTTTGGCGCGATCGAGGCCGAACGCGAAACGATCAAAGAGGCCGCACGCGAGGCCGACCTGCTCGGGAACGTGAAGGAGTTTTCTGATGGGTTCGACACGTACGTCGGCGAGCGCGGCATTACGCTCTCGGGCGGACAGAAGCAGCGCACCTCTATTGCTCGCGCACTCATTCGCAACCCGCGCATCCTGATCTTCGATGATGCGCTCTCGGCTGTCGATACGCGTACCGAACAGCGCATCCTGAAGCGCCTACGCGAGCGCCAGGGCGACCAGACGCTCGTCATCGTAACCCACCGCATGTCGGCCGTGCAAGACGCCGATCTCATTCTGGTGATGGATGAAGGACGCATCGTGCAGAAGGGCTCGCACGAGGAGCTGATCGACGAGGATGGGCTCTACGCTACGCTCTGCCGCAAGCAGCAGCTCGCCCAAGAGATCGACTCGCTGGAGTAGTCCGATGCCGACGGCCTAGTGCTGTTTTACGTGAGGTCGATTGCGGCGCGCTCGTCGCCGGTAAGTTGCTCCGGGTCGATCTGGTCTTTCAAGTGCGCCATGCGGTCATGGATGTCGAGCGGAAGCGGAGTGTCGGGCGTCGATGCCTGTAGCAGCGCCTCGTACAATGCAAGCGCCCGCACGTGGCAGTGCTGCCCTTGCACAAACCGGTCTTGGCGGCACAGCAGGTCGCCCTGATGGCGCAGCATATCCGCAACCTGTAGCGCCAGATCGGTTGAGAGCGAGCCGTCGATGGTGCAGTGCGCAATCGCATCCGCTACCGGACGCTCATGCAGCGGTAGCGTGCCCGGCTCGGTTAGATCGTCGAGCGCCTCCGCAATCTCGTGCTGTGCCTCGTCGGTGCGACCGTCGCTGATGAGCGCAAGCGCCTCCGCCAACGCCTCGGTCATCTGCTGAATCTGACGCATGAGCACATCTTTCTGAATCATGGCGCACTGCTACTTTGTGAGGGCAGCTTTGTGAAGGCAGACGGTAAGAGATTGTTGCAGGGGGATGCGGGACGCCGGCGGCTTGCGTTCACGAATCGACACGTGCATCCGAAGCGCTTGGCTCCTCTTGCAAGGCCGATTCACCGCCCGAAGGGTCTCCGTTCGGGGATGGGGATGATCGTCGCTGCCAGCGGTAGAGCATCGCATCCAGCAGAGCCACCCCACCGCCCAGCGTGCCCAGCACCGCCAGCGCCGGTCCGGGCGCCCAGATGACCCATCCGCCCAGCGTACCCAGCACTGCGCCCAGGTACTTGATATACGTGAGCTGCGTGTTGGTGGTGCGTTTCAAGAGACGCTCCAGCTGACGTTCGTCGTAGGCGCGCACCTTCTCCAGGATGATGCGGTCGATGGGTACGTGCTGGATGAGCCGCGACAGCACGAGGGTACTGGTGGCGTCGACCGCCTGGTGGTGCAGGCGGAGGTACGCCGGGAAGCGCTCGGCGGTCGTTACAATCTCATGCGACAGGCGCGGCGCGGCCTGTGGCAGTTCGGCCAGCAGCGCTTCGACATGCTCCTCGACAAGATCGGGGCGCAGGTTACGCACCGTGCGCAGCATCCACCCCGACATGCCCGGGATGTTTTCGTGCTCCAGCGCTTCGAGCACCGTCTGGCGCAGCCGATCTTGCGTGGCTGGCGCATCGAGCACATCGTGCAGCGCATCACGCAGCCAGTCCGATAGCGCCTCCTGAAAACCCGGGTCGTTCATCAGGTCGTGTGTAAGCGTGGTGGTGGCCCGCCGCAGCCGGGCTGGCCACTCGTTGGCGCGCAGGGTATCCTGCAAGATCTCCGCGTTGATCAGCTCGTCCGATACCGCTTTGGCGAGCCGGTGCGCAACGTACTCGCGCTGCGCCGGCACCAGGCCTTGTCCGATAATCGGACGCTTCTCGCGGGGCTGAAACAGCATGGTGATGGCCAGCCAGTTTGTGCCAAACCCGATGAGGCCGCTCACGCATAGGATGCGAAGCAGCCCCTCAGCCGGAAGCGTAACCACCCCAAGGTTCCAGACCACCCCGTCGAAATCCCACACGAACGAAAGCATAAACCCAATGGCCAGAAGCACCGGCACGGTACGAAGCACCGGAAGCCAGCGCGCATGCGCGCTGTCATTTTTCGGGGGCGGGTCCGGAGGCGCGGTGTCGCTGGTAGAGGCCGTGTGCCGAAGCAGGTGTCGGAGCAACGACCGCGTACGGCGCTCGGAAGAGGGGGAAGCCATCGTATCCCTACAGGAAATACAGAGCGGAGGTGGGCAGAGCCGTCAGAGCCGTCGGAGAACGAGGCGCTAAAACACGCGCATCAGCGTCATGTCTTCGAGGTAGCGATGGGGGTTTTCCTGAATGTCACGCAGCAGGTCGTCGAGCCGCACCGTTACCGAATCGATATTGTTATAGAGACTGGGGTCGTTGGCAAGGCGGCCGAGGGTGCCCTCGCCCGACTCAATCTGCTCGGAGATTGCGCCAAGGGCCGAGGTGGTGCGTTCGAGGTTGGCGAGGTTCTGCTCCAAGCGGTCGAGACTGCGATTCACGCGCTGCACCGTTACGCCAAGCGTATCAGCATTCTCGCTGGTGAAGGCGTGCAGGTCGGCGGTGAGTCCCTCCAGGTTCTGGATCGTGCGGCGCAGGGTTTCTTCTTCGCTGTCGGTTACCGATTCAAGATTGGCGGAGACGGTACGCAGCGAAGCCAGCGTCTGCTGCAGGTCGCCCCCTTCCTCCATCTGCTGAGCCAGTGCCTGCGTTAGGCGGGCGGTGTTGGTGATCGCCGTATCGGCTTGCGACGTTATCTCAGGACCGCGCTGTGTAAGCTGGTCGAGGATACCGGGCCCAGCGGGGGTTTCGATGGTGCTGCCCGGCTGCAGGGGTGGGTTGGAGGCCGGGCCGGGCCGGATGCCGAGGCGCACGCCGCCGAGGGCCGAGAACCCTTTCACTTCGGCGATAGACCCTTCGGGAATGAGCACGTCATCGTTGACGCGAAACCGGACCCGTACCACCTCGTCGTCCTGGCGGAGCTGCACGGACTCGATCGTACCTACGTTTACGCCACTCAGCCGCACCGGATTGCCCGAAGACAGCCCGCTTACATTGTCAAAGTCGGCCACCAGGATGTAGCTGCCGCGAAAGAGCGGCAGGTCTTGAAAGTAACGCACCCCCACAACAAGCACAACGGCGGCCAGGATGATGGAGATGCCGACTTTCAGTTCATTACTGTATTTCATGAAAGTGCGTAGAGCGTGGTCTGATTACGAAGGAGAAGAGGCGGCGCGAGGCGTGCCTACATGGTACTCGTTAGCGGTCACAAACGAGTCGAGCACGGCGTCTTTTCGTGCATGGATGTCATCGACGGGTCCTACCCAGTGCAGCGTCTTTCCATAAAGGAAGGCGGCCCGATCAGCAACGTTAAACACCGAGTGCATGTCGTGCGTCACGACTACGCTGGTTATGTTCATCTCTTCAGCCAGGTGCTGCATGAGATCATCAATGGTGTTTGACGTTTCAGGGTCGAGTCCGCTGGTGGGCTCGTCGTACAGGATGTATTTTGGCTCCAGCGCAATAGCCCGTGCCAGGGCAACACGCTTCCGCATCCCTCCTGAAAGCTCGGCTGGTTTTTTGGGACCCACGTCGGGCATCCGTACAAGCGAGAGACACTCGTTGACGCGGTCGTCGATCTCGGACGGTGCGAGATTGGAGAAGTACTGCAGCGGAAAGGCGACGTTCTCGAACGACGTCATCGAGTCGAAAAGCGCCCCGCCTTGAAACAGCACGCCGAAGTGCTTGCGCACCTCTCGCAGCTTCTGGTACGACACCGAGCAGATGTCCACGTTGTCGACCAGCACGCGGCCTTTGTCGGGCGAGAGCAGTCCCACAATGTGTTTCATGAGGACGCTCTTCCCCGACCCGGAGTGCCCAATAATCGCGAGCGTCTCGCCATCTTCAATGTCAAGCGATACATCTTCGAGCACGTCTAACGCGCCGAAGCTCTTGTGCAGGTTCTGGATTTCGATCATGAGCAATGCAGGTCCTGAAACGGATGCAGCAAGCGAAGACGTACGCGACAACACGAGTCCATACGCCGGAGAGCCGGGAGTTTAGCGCATTAGAGCAGAAGAATGGCCAGGGCCAGGTCAGCCAGGAGCACAAACACACAGCTCTGCACGGCGGCCTCTGTTGTGCTTTGCCCTACGCCTTCAGCACCGCCCTGCGTGTAGTACCCTTTGTAACAGGCAATCGAGGTGATGATAAACCCAAACGTGACCGACTTGATCAGCCCAAAGTACGGGTCGAACGGCTGGTAGAACTGGCGCGCACCTTCGATAAACTCCGTCATGCTGAGGAGTCCGGCCGCCTCCGCGATGAGGATGCCGCCGCCAATGCCAATCAGGCACGCGAAGATGTAGAGCACTGGAAACATCACGATGCCTGCCAGTACGCGGGGCAGAATGAGGAAGCTGATGGAGTTGAGGCCCATCACTTCAAGCGCATCGATCTGCTCAGACACGCGCATGGTGCCCAGCTCAGCCGCGATCCGCGCGCCAACGCGCCCGGCCAGGATGAATGCGGTGATCACCGCAGCCAGCTCCAGCATCATAGACGGAACGACGATCGAGCCAATAATCGTGTTGGGCACGAACGACTCCTGCAGCTGATAGGCGGTCTGCACGGTAAGTACCGCTCCGGTAAACGCAGCGGCCAGAGCGACAATCGGCAGCGAGTCGACGCCGATGCGCACCATCTGGGTCACGAAGTTTCCCCAGTACGTACGCACCTCACTCATCGACGAGAATGCACGCCCCAGCAAGATAAAATACTTGCCGATAGCTTCTAAAGGAGCAAGAAGACGGTCAGTCACCAGGGCACAAGGATCAGCGAATAGATTGCGAATGGGGGCAAAGCAGCGGGCACACGTCGTGGGTAAGTGGGTTTACCCCAAGCTGCAGACAAGCACAAGTCATCACGACAGCAGTAGGTGCATGCCACGCCCGGCAGAATGGTTCCTGTTAACGCGGTATCCTCCGGATGCTTCACTGCACCAGCGCGGCAGATTTCCCGTATAATGCGTTGTAAATGCGCTGTACAGGAGCGAACAGGACCCGGTGCCCCGCTTACATTCCTGTGCGCATCTGTTTACACACCTGCTTTGGTTTCCTTTCGTACATTTCATTACACCGTATGGGTTCGTCATCACGCTACGTCTGCCAGGAATGTGGACACACCGCCCACAAATGGATGGGTAAGTGCTCCGGCTGCGGCGCCTGGAATACGCTGGTCGAAGAGAAGCCAGCGTCTAAGGTAAAAGCCCGTGTCCCGAAATCGCCCTCGCGCAGCAATGGGGATACCACGAATCCCCCTGAACCGATTACCGACGTAGAGCTCGGCCCCGAAACGCGCCTCGAAACGGGCATGGCCGAGTTCGACCGCGTTATGGGGGGCGGTATCATGCAGGGCTCGTTCAGCCTCATTGCGGGCGACCCGGGCATCGGGAAGAGCACGCTGATGACCGAGCTGGGGCGCTTCTTGCCCGACCGTACTATCCTATACGTAACGGGCGAGGAGTCGAAGCGGCAGGTCAAGCTGCGCGCGCAGCGCCTCGGTGTAGATAGCGATCAGCTGCTTCTACTTTCAGAAACCAATGTTGAGGCCATTGGCGCTGCCGTACGTTCCTGCAACCCTGACCTGCTCATCGTAGACTCGATTCAGACGATCTTTCGTCCCGATCTGTCGAGCGCGCCGGGGTCGGTCAGTCAGGTACGCGAAAGCACCGCCTCGCTGCTCAAGATTACCAAAGAAGACGAGTTTTCGACGTTCCTGGTCGGCCATGTAACCAAGAAGGGCACGATCGCCGGACCGCGCGTGCTGGAGCATATGGTGGATACGGTGCTGTACTTCGAAGGCGACCGCCACCATGCGTTCCGGATTCTGCGTAGCGTGAAGAATCGCTTTGGCGCGGCCAACGAGATCGGGGTGTTCGAGATGCGCGAAACCGGCCTGCACGAGGTCCCCAACCCCAGCGAGATTTTTCTTTCGGAGCGCGGGTACGGGGTAAGCGGCTCGGCGGTGGTCTGTTCGATGGAGGGCACCCGGCCCATCCTTGTAGAGGTGCAGGCGCTCGTATCGCCCAGTTCCTACGGCACGCCGCAGCGTACCGCGACCGGGTTCGAGTACTCGCGCCTGCAGATGCTGCTGGCGGTGCTGGAGAAACGGGTCGGACTCGCGTTCTCGGACCACGACGTGTTCATCAACATCGCGGGCGGTGTGAAGCTGAACGAGCCTGCCGTTGATCTGGGCACCGCGGTGGCGGCGGTGTCGTCGTTCCGCGACGTGCCTACGGATACCAACGCCGTGCTCATCGGCGAGGTCGGGCTCGGAGGCGAAATTCGCACGGTGAGTCAGCTGGGGCCTCGCCTGAAGGAGGCCGCGAAGCTCGGGTTCGAGCGGGCGGTGGTGCCCACCAATAACCTCGACCACACGACCGCGCCGGAGGGCATCGACGTGATCGGAGCCAATACGCTCCGGGATGTACTCGACACGGTCCTGTAGCACCGAACTGTAGCACCGAACTGTAGCACCGGACCGGGGCTCCACCCTCGCGGAACGGCCCACCGGGTCAGTGCTGAAGCACTGCCTCACGATACGCCTGCATCGTAGGCTCGATGACCGGTGCGGGGGTGGAGCGCTCCATCACGGACTGGAGGGCATCCGGTACGGGCACTGTTTCGCCAATGAGCGGCTCCACCACGGTGTCGAACTTAGCCGGGTGCGCGGTGGCCACCAGCACCCAATGCGGCGTGTCGCGTTGCTCGCGGACGGCGGCTGCGGTGGCGGTGTGCGGGTCCCACACGGTATCCCATATCGCCGGGCCACGCCGGATCTGCCGCTCAATTTCGTCGTCGGCAATGCGCTCGGCCTCCACCTGACTACGCACCGCTTCGATGGTCGGCCAGTGGTGACGCAGGCGCTCCATGTTGCTCGGGTCGCCCACATCCATGGCCGTAGCGAGCGTTTCTTGGGTGGGTTTCGGCTCCCAGGTGCCCGTCTCCAAGAAGTCGACGACCGGACGGTTTTCGTTCGTCGCCATCACGACCGGACGCATCAGACTGCCCATGGCGCGGGCGTAAAGCGCCGCGACGGCATTCCCCAGATTGCCTGAGGGCACGATGAATCCAGGGGCAACGCCGTGGCGCTCTACGTACCAGCGGCTGGCGGCAGCGTAATACGTGAGCTGTGGCAGCAAGCGCCCTACATTGATGCTGTTGGCCGACGAAAGACGCTTTTCTGTCGAGAGCACCTCATCTTGAAACGCGCCTTTCACCAGGCGCTGGCAGTCGTCAAAGTCGCCGTTGACTGCCAGCGTCCGCACGTTCTGGTCCCATCCGGTCAACTGCTTCTCCTGCCGCGCCGACACGCGCCCCTTTGGGTAGCACACCACCACTTCCACGTTGGGCTTTTCATGGAATGCGGCAGCCACCGCCGCCCCCGTGTCGCCCGACGTAGCCACCAGAATCGTGATGGGCTGATCGGCCCCTTCGTTGAGATGCGAAAGCGCCGCGGCCAGAAAACGCGCGCCTACGTCTTTAAACGCCGCCGTAGGACCGTGAAAAAGCTCCAGCACCGCCGTGTCGCGCCCGAGTTCGTTCAGCGGCACCGGAAAGGAGAACGTGTCGGCACAGACCTCCGCGAGCACAGGCGCGAGCGGGTCGCCCTCGAAGTAGGGCGCCAGCATGTGCGCTGCGATGTCGGTGATGGCATCAGATGGCGCATCCAGTGGATCCACCTGCGGAAACGAAGCGGGCACGTAGAGTCCGCCATCAGGCGCCAGGCCCCGGGTCAGGGTTTCAGACGGCGTAGCATGGTGATCCGGATCGCGGGTGCTTACGAAATGCATGCGGAGGCAAGGTGTATTCAGGGGGATGCGAGCGGTCGGTCGTCACGATGAGGGATCGGGCATACCCGGTGGCCCCGACGCTCGTTCAGTCGCTCGTTCAGCGCGTCCGGCCTCGTCGTGCAGTTCAGCGCGGACCCGCGGCAGCGCGTCGGGATGCGTCTCCTGTAGATACGCCACAATCTTTTCGCGCACTGCGCAGCGGAGCTCCCACAGGTCGGGCGCGCTGTGGGCACTCATCAGCGCACGCATCTCTACCGTACGCTCGGTGGTGTTCGTCACGTGCAGGCGCCACACGCGCCCGTCGAAGTACTCCGATGCCTCAATGATCTCACCCAGCGCTTCGCGGACCTCATCGAAGGGCACTGTATGATCCACGTAGAGAAAAACCGTGCCAAGCAGCTCCGATGTCTCGCGCGTCCAGTTCTGAAAGGGCTGCTCGATGAAGTGCGTGATGGGCACCACAATGCGCCGCTGATCCCAAACACGCACGACCACATAGGTAAGCGTAATCTCCTCGACCCACCCGAAATCGCCCTCCACGATCACCACGTCATCAATGCGAATCGGCTGCGTAAACGCCACCTGAAACCCGGCCACGATCGTACCGATGGTACGCTGCGCCGCGAACCCAATCACGATACCAAGGACGCCCGCCGAGGCCAGCAGCCCGGTGCCCAGACTGCGGAAGGTGTCATACTCGAACAGGATAATGCCCAGTGCCACCACGCTTATGATGATTATGGCGATGCGACGGAGCAGGCGTGTTTGCGTCACAATTTTTCGGGCACGCAGGTTGTCTTCTTCGTCAACCGAGAAGCGATCCGCGATGAGGTCTTCGGCTACGTGGACTGCAGCAGTGAGCAACCACGCAGTGCCCACCACAAACAGCGTGTGCAAGGTCATGCGCAGCCCTTCTTGCCATGCCAGATCGAGCCCAGGCAGAAATAGCGGAAAGGCGGCGCGCACTGCCAGAATAGGGATCAGCAGTTGCAAGGGACGATAACTGCGGTCAAGCAATCCAGCGCGTAGTTGGGTATCCCCGCCCAGGCGAGCGTTGAGCGTGCGCATCCCCCAGAATGCCACCCTGTGGAGCAGCAAACCGACGACGACAGCTCCGGCGAGGTAAGGAATTGTGTAGAGGAGGACGTCCATTGCAACGTAGATGCTGTGGGAGGAGCAATCACAGAGGCGGGCATATCTTATGAGTCTGTGGGCGCATCTATCCGTCGGGCTCCTTCACTGGCCACGCGAGCGATCCACACGTCGGCATCGAGATCTTCGTGAGCGAAGGCTGCGCGCATGGCACGTCCGGCGCGCTCGGCGGTAGCGGCGTCGCGGCACCAGGCAAAGACGCTGGGTCCGGCGCCCGAGATGGATCCGCCCAGCGCCCCCGCGTCGCAGGCAGCAGCCTGCACCGCGTCGAAGCCGGGGATAAGGCGGGCGCGGTGCGGCTCAATCATGACGTCGTGGAGCGATCGTCCGATGAGCGCGAGGTCGTTCTGGGTGCAACCGGCTACGAGCGCCGCCAGGTTAGCGCTCTGCTGCACAGCAATGGGCACGGGCACCGCCTCGGGCAGCACGGCGCGGGCGGAGCGGGTTGAGATCTGCATGTGGGGGTGTGCCAGTGCAGCGTGCAGGCCCTCGGGCACCGAAATGGGCACGACATCGAGCGGATCGAGGCTGCGCGTGAGCGCCACACCGCCGTAGACCATAGGCACTACGTTGTCGCCATGCATGGCACCGCTGGCAATCTGCTCACCCTGCAAGGCGTAGTGCAGCACCTCGTCGTCGGTCAGGGGCGGGTCGACCAGGACCTGCGCTGCTTTCATCGCGGCTACTGCCGAGGCTGCGGATCCGCCCATGCCCGAGCTGAGCGGAATGCCCTTGTGAATGTGCACGCGAAAGCCATACGGGAGGTCGCGGTCCGCAATGAGCGCCAGCAGGCCCACCGTAGCGGTGTTGGCCTTGGGGCGACGCGGCAGCTCCGTCACGCATCCGGTAATCGACGCAATCTCAACGGTGGGCGTCTCGATCCGCTCGATGCGCACGCGGTCGTGTACCGCATCGAAGGCCCCACCCAGCACGTCGTAGCCCACAGCTACATTGCCGATGGATCCGGGGGAGAGGGCCGTAGCCGTGGTGGGGAGGGTGTCGGATTGGGTATCGATGTCTGTTGCCATATGAATCGTGTCGATTTGTATTGTACATCGCGTGTAGGGACACGGCGCGCCGTGTCCCCACGTATCGCATTCTCACATTATCGCAACGACGCATCCCCTACGCATCCACAATACGCAGCAGGTCAGCAAACACACCCGCGGCGGTCACGTCCGGCCCGGCGCCGGGGCCTTGCACGATGAGCGGGTTTTCGTTGTAGCGTTCGGTGCGAAACTGCACGATGTTGTCGGTGCGGTGGATGCGCGCAAACGCATGCTCGTCGTCGTACCGCCCCAGGCGCACCGACGCCGCGCCGGTGTGGTCGACCGATCCCACAAACCGAAGCACCTGCCCGGCTTCGCGGGCCTCGCGTAAGATGCGGGTCATGGTGTCGTCGTGCTCGGGCAGCCCCGCCATAAACGCATCGACCGAGCCATTGGTGAGCGCATCGGGCACAAGGCTCTCTACGGCGACGTCGTCGAGCGTAATGTCGAGACCCATTTCGCGGCCCAAGATAACGACCTTGCGGGCCACATCCATGCCCGACAGGTCGTCGCGCGGATCGGGCTCGGTGAAGCCGTTGGCCTTCGCCTCCCGCAGAATATCGGAGAACGCACGCTCGCCGTCAAACGCGTTGAAGAGGTACGACAGCGTCCCCGACAGAATGCCCTCAATGCGAAGCACCCGGTCGCCGGTCTCGATCAGGTTGTTCAGCGTCTGAATGATGGGTAGTCCCGCCCCCACCGTGGTTTCGTAGAGGTAGCGGGCGGAGGCGGAGCGCCGCGCCTCCTGCAGCGCCCGGTACGCATTTAGGGGAGCGGTGCTCGCCTTCTTGTTGGGCGTCACGACGTGAATGCCGCGCCGGAGCCAGCGGGTATATCGCGCCGCCACAGCCGGACTCGACGTGCAGTCGATGAGCACGGCGTGCGGGTGGTAGTCGGTCTGGATGTGGTCGGCCAACGCGTCAAGGTCGCTCGGATGCGCCTGCTCGCGGAGTGCCTCCTGCCATCCGTCCAGATTCAGGCGCTGGTCGTCGAGTGCCATGTAGCTGCTGTTGGCAATGCCACGCACCCGAATGTCAATGCGCTGCTCCTCACGCAGTCGCTCGGCCTGCGAGTCGAGCTGTTCAAGGAGCGCCCCGCCCACGTTACCCGGTCCGATGATACCCACCGAGAGGGTATGGTTTGAGAGGTAGAACCCGGCGTGCGCAGCGCGCAGCGCCCTGGTGGCGTCATCGCCATCGACCACAGCGGTGATATTGCGCTCGGAGGAGCCCTGTGCCATGGCTCGCACGTTCACGCCCGCCTGCCCGAGCGCGCCGAAGAACGTGGCAGCGATGCCCGGCGTGCCCGCCATCCGGTCGCCCACCACCGCAAGCACACTGCACCGGTCGGTGACCTGCACCGGATGCAGGTGGCCCTGGTGGATCTCGGCGTAGAAGGCTTCTTCGGCAGCGGCGCGGGCCGCATCGGCCTGGGCTTGTGGCACCGCGAAGCAGATGGAGTGCTCGGAGCTGCCCTGTGAGATAACGACCACCGACACATTCGCGGCCTCCAGTGCGCTAAAGAGCCGCCGGGCGATCCCCGGAACGCCCATCATCCCCGACCCTTCCAGATTGACCAGCGCCAGGTCGTTGATCGTAGCAAAGCCCTTCACGGGACGCTCTGTTTCGCCGTTCAGGTGGATGCGGGTGCCCGGATCTTCGGGCGAAAAGGTGTTGCGGATGTGGATGGGGATCTCACGGTCGAACGCTGGGGCCAGCGTTCGCGGATGGATCACTTTTGCGCCGAAGTAGGCCAACTCCATGGCCTCCTGATACGAGATCGCGTCGAGGCGCTGGGCGTCGGGCACCTGACGCGGGTCAGCGGTCATCACGCCATCTACGTCGGTCCAGATATGCACCGCGCTGGCCTCCAGCAGCGACGCGAAGATCGCTGCCGAAAAGTCGCTGCCGTTGCGTCCGAGCGTAGTGGGAGCCCCCTTTGGCGTAGACGCCACGTACCCTGTTACGATCAGCACATCGGCATCGGCATGCTCTGCATGCCAGCGCTCCCAGCGTGCACGCGTGGCCTGCCGGTCGACCGTCGGGCCCATCGTGTCGTGACGCACGATGAGCACGTCCCGCGCGTTCAAGAAAGCCGATTGCACACCCGTCTGGCAGAGACGGGTGTGCAGGAGCCGTGCGCTCCAGACCTCGCCGAATCCCGCAATCAGGTCGCGGGCCGTATCAGATACCGTGCCGAGGAGCTCGCCGGTCTGCAGCACGTCGCGAATGGTTTGCACGTCGCGATCCACCGCGTCGGCAGCATCGCGGGCCGCGTCCTCGCTGAGCACAGCATGAACATACGCGTGCTGCGCCTGCCGGATCGTCTTGGCCTGTTCAAGGCGCGCTTCATGGGGCTGCGTCGTGTCAGCGAGCGCAAGCAATCTGTCGGTTGTGCCTCCCATCGCCGATACGACGGTAGCACATGGGGGATTACACTGCTGAATGAGCGTAGCAACATGCTTGAGACGGTCGGCGTCGGCAAGACTGGTGCCGCCAAACTTATAGACGGTCCACGGAGACGAGTCGGGCATAGAACAACAGTTGTTGAGGGGCAAGCAGTTCAGTTGACGTGCGCTTAACGGATGCGCCCGTTAGGCGGTTGCATGTGGGGAAGCACAGATAATAAACATGATCACCGAAGGGACGGAGCGACTGACGAAGTAAACGGATCAACCGCCACTGCGATACACCGGGCGCTACCGTGTGGCGAAGCAATTTCTAACGGCATGTGCAGGTTTCCTTCCTCCTTTGTTGATCGCCGCCTTGTCGCAGAATGCGTGGTCTTCACATCCCCCATTCCCTCACGCTGTTCGGGATTTCCCCCTTCGCGAAGGGGGAAATGTCGCGTAGCCACAAAGGGGGATATGCGCCCAAAAGGATAATGGAAAACTTGCACACCGCGTAATTTCTATGACCACATCATCCGCAATCGCCAAGCCCTGCATCGCATCCACCGGTACATTCACGACAACCCGGTCCGGTGAATGCAGGATCGGTTCCATTCGCACGGATAAACACTCAACGGATGAGCACTCAAACGACAACACGCCCGGCCTCCCATGCAGGGCGACCGGGCGTGATTGGTTTTGGCGATGACCGGGCGTAGCATTACCCACATCCTGTCGTCGTCCCGCACGCGGGGCAGATGTAGCAGGCGCCGCTGCGGACGGTGATGGTGCCGCAGTTGGCGCAGGGGGGCGAATCCTCTTGGTTTTTGTAGGTGGTTTTCGCCGTGATCTGCATCGCCGTTTTCTGGGCTGGCGTATCGGTTGCGGTCTCCATGAACGCATCGATGGTCTGACCGATGAGCGAGTCCTCGTCGTCGACCGGCTGGGCTTGTTTGGTTGCCGGCATCTCGGATGAGGGCGTGTCCATCGTTCCGAAATCGAGCTCGGCCTGAGCCGCATCAGAGGCCGTTTCGCCGCTACGGGTGTTGTCCCCCACAGCGGCGGATTTAGGGTCCACGGTACCCTCCGCCGCACCGGACGTCTTCGGTTCCGCATCCAAAAACTTGATGGACAGGTATCGGAAGATGTAGTCCATCATCGACTTGGCGATGGGGATCTGCTTATTGTTGGTGAAGCCGCTCGGCTCAAACCGCATGTGGCTGAACTTGCGGCACAGATCCTCCAGCGGCACGCCGTACTGCAGCGCAATCGACACACTGGTCGCAAAGGCGTCCATCATGCCGGCAAGGGTTGAGCCCTGCTTGGCAATCGTGATGAAGATCTCGCCCGGCTGCTCGGTTTCGGGGTAGAGACCCACCGTCAGGTAGCCCTCGTGTCCGGCAATCGAGAACTTGTGCGTGATCGATGGACGCTCATCCGGCAGGCGCTTGCGGGTCGGCTTGTATACGACCTTCTCGCGGATCTCCGGCTCGGCAGGCTCTGCGTCAGGCATCGCGCCATCGCCCGAGGGCTCGGCCTGGGCGGCTGCTTCCTTGGCAGCGGCTTTCTCGGCGTCGGACTTCTGCGTATTGCCGCCTTCGCTGGTTGACAGCGGCTGACTCCGCTTCGAGTTCTCGCGGTAGATGGCTACCGCCTTGCAGCCAACCTCCCAGCCTTTCTGGTAGGCGTTGGCAATGTCGTCCGGATCGACATCCTCCGGCATGTTGACCGTCTTGCTAATTGCCCCCGAGACGAACGGCTGCACCGCGCCCAGCATCTTGATGTGGCCCAGGTGGTGAATCGACCGCTCGCCGTTGGACGGCGCAAACGCGCAGTCGAACACCGGCAGGTGCTCGTCTTTGAGTTGCGGCGCGCCTTCAATGGTATCGTGCTCGTCGATGTAGGCAATGATCGCCTCAATCTCATCTTCGGAGTAACCCAGGCGGTTCAGGGCCAGTGGCACGGTCTTGTTCACGATCTTAAACATGCCCTCGCCTTTTCCGGCCAGCAGCTTATACTTCACGAGTGCGATATCCGGCTCGATACCGGTTGTGTCGCAATCCATGAAGAAGCCAATTGTGCCGGTAGGTGCGAGTACCGTAGACTGCGCATTCCGGTAGCCGTGCCGCTCGCCCAGCGCCACCATCCGTTCGGCACTCTCGTGGGCGGCCTGCAGCAGGTAGTCCGGGCAGTCGTCGCGGTCGATGTCGTGCACCGCATCGCGATGCATGCGCATCACGTTGAGCATCGGCTCTTCGTTCGTGGCGTACTCCTCGAACGGACCGATGCCTTTGTTCGCGGCAATTTCGGCGCTGCGGGCATACGCTTCACTGTGCTCAATTGCCATGATTGCACCAGCCACTGCGCGCCCTTCGTCGCTGTCGTACGGCAGGCCCATTGACATCAGCAGCGCACCGATGTTGGCAAATCCGAGTCCGAGCGGACGGAAAAGGTGGCTGTTGCGGGCAATGGATTCGGAGGGATATCCGGCATTATCGACGAGGATCTCCTGCGCCGTAATGTAGATGCGTGCCGCAGCACGAAGACGCTCCACATCCACCGAACCATCTTCGCGCTGATATTTGCGCAGGTTCAGACTCGCCAGGTTACACGCCGAATTGTCCAGGAAAAGATATTCACTGCATGGGTTGCTGGAATTGATCGGCCCTGTGTTCTTGCAGGTGTGCCACTTCTGGATGGTGTCCTCGTACTGCAGACCCGGATCGCCACAGATGTAGGTGCCTTCGCTGACCTTGTGCAGCAGCTTGGCGGCGTCGATCTCTTCGACAACCTCATCGGTCGTTACCGCGCGCAGTTCGAAAGATTCGCCGCGCTCAGCCGCCTCCATGAACGCATCCGTCACGCGCAGGCTGTGGTTCACGTTCTGGAAGTCGACTGCCCCGTACGCCGGACCGTTAAACGAGCCGTCGTAGCCCTGCTCAATGAGCGCCCAGGCTTTCTTTTCTTCGGTCTGCTTCGCCTCCACAAACTGCTCAACGTCGGGGTGCCAGCACTTCAACGTCTGCATGATCGCCGCGCGGCGCGTCTTCCCACCGCTCTTGATCGTGCCGCCCGTAGCGTCTTGCACCTTCATGAAGCTCACCGGACCGCTCGGCTGGCCGCCACCGGAGAGCTTCTCTTTGGACGAGCGCAGCGTGCTCCAGTCCGCCCCCACGCCCGATCCGAACTTGAACAGACGCGCGCTTTCCCCCATCGTCTTCCAGATGCCGTCGATGGAGTCCTCTACGTCGACGATGAAGCACGCCGAGGCCTGCGGATACATGTACGGATCGACCTGCACGACCTCCTGGGCCTCACGGTCCCAGCCGTAGATCTTCTTGTTACCCGTGTCGCGAATGCCGTACTGCTGCCCCAGTCCCACGTTGAACCATACCGGCGAGTTGAACGCGCCGTACTGGTTGGTACAGAGCCAGGTCAGTTCGTCGTAGAAGCGGTCGGCATCTTCATCCGTGGCAAAGTAATCCTGCTCGCGCCCCCACTCGGTGATGGTGCGAGTGACGCGGTCAATGAGTTGCTTGAGCGAGTGCTCACGCTGCCCCTCGGCCGGACTCCCATTCCCGGCGTCCAGGTCGCCGTAGAAGTACTTGCTGGCTACTACGTTTGTCGCCAACTGGCTCCACGACTCGGGAAACTCGACATCGTGTTGCTCAAAGACAGCGTCGCCACTTGGGTTCTTGATGGCGGCGTCGCGCGTCTCCCAGGTGACGCTCTCAAAGGGATGCTCGCCCTCCGACGAAAACACCCGTTCGATGGAAAGCCCTCCTTCGAGTGCCTCCGGATCAGGCAACTCCGGTGCACTGGCACCGGTGAAGAGGGATGAATGCTGCGAATCAGACATGCGGTTATACCTCGTTTTCTTTTCTGTAACAGACGACCATAAGCGCAGAAAACGCCGATCAACGCGAAAATACCGCGCAGACCTTGACGAAACGCATACACAACTAACCGGCATCGTCCGATGGATGCAAGGGTCATTTATCCACAAACAACCCACGACGTGGATAGCGCTCAATATACATAACGGACATTACAATCAATCCTAAATCAGCCTCCAAATCCACTCAGCAGGGATATATAGAAACCGTTATTGATACAGATCGTCGCAATTTCCGTATTTTGCTTGCAACAGTTATCCACATTGTGGATAACCCTGAGGTCGAGTCACAGTTGCTTCACAAATAAATAGCGGATATAAATATGCGTCCTTCTAACTCGCTCGCGCCCATACGCCGCTCCTTTCCTGCCTGCTGCGTACTCCTCTTTGTTATAGCATTAGGTATGGGTGGATGCGCAGGCAGTGCCCCATCGGCACCAAACAACGACCCTGCAGGCATGCCTTCCTATGATACCCATGCCCTTGAACAAGCCATTCATGACCGGATCAACGAGGTGCGGACGCGTAACGGACATTCTTCGCTTGCGTGGTCGAGTGCCCTCGCCGGCCTCAGCCGCACGCACAGTCAGGACATGGCCGAGCGCGGATTCTTCAGCCACATTAACCCCGACGGGGAGCGTCCTGCCGACCGGGCCCGTGCAGCCGGTCTGACATGCTCTTCTATTGTCGAGGACGTGGTAGACACTCCTTCTTCGGCGGGCGGACTCGGCGAGAACATCTTCAATGCATCGGCCTACAGCAGCCGCCGTGTGGTACGGCGCGGAGACGAGGAGACGGTTTCGTATGACTGGAATACCGAAGACGAACTGGCCGATGCGATCGTCGACGGCTGGATGGACAGCGAAGGGCACCGCCAGAACATCCTCCGCGATTCGTATCAGGCTCAGGGACTCGGCGTGGCCGTATCAGACGAGAAGCGCGTGCTGGTGACTCAGACCTTCTGTTAGACACGGGTGGGGGTTCACGGGCAAGGAGCCGCGTTGGTAAAACGTGCTATCCTAACACGACAAGACCGTTCACGCTTCAGGCATACCGTTTCTCCGCTTCCACAGCATCGCGAAGCTGCTGGGCGAGCCAGTCGGCTTCTTGCTTGTTGTGGAGATTGTCAAGGTGCGCCACACGATTCTGCATATCCGACATGTGGCTTTTCATATTGCTCATACTTTTCTGCCCAAATACCTGGCCCATGGTATCCATTATCCCCTGGGCTGTGTCGCTGTTGAACCCTTTATCGTCGCCTCGCTTCTGGACTATAATCTGATAGTCAGAATTGGACCGTGTCCCCGATATTCGTACATCGATGTCCTCGACATCCATAACTGGAAAACGTTCGCTCTTTCCGCCTCCTCCCTTTACCTGTACATCGACCTCGCCATTTGCAACAGTTATCGTTGTCTTCTGCGTCCACGCCACCCATGCTCCCCACGAAAAGGCCAGTCCGATGACAAGGGCAAAAATGCTTCCCATTACGCTGGCCACGAAAAAGAACGGAGTAGCCACTACCAGTCCTATACCCACAGCAGCCATCAGCGCAACTTTGGCGATGCCCTTCAAACTCCGGTCAGGCTCTACGCGGATGCGTACGCCCTGCCCGCCAACCCGCTTCAATGATATGTTCTTACTGATGGGTTCAGTGAGGTTGGGCTCAACTACGTACTCGGCATACGGGTCGTCGGAGTCTGCTTCATCTTCGCCTGTGCTAACCCGGAGGGCCTCTTGGTCGTTCTTCAAGTCCCACAAGACCTGCTCTGATTGCTCGGCTGACGCGCCGCCGTTCTGAGCTGCCGCTGCATTTTCGGGGGCGCTCTGCCTATTGTTTTCAGGCGCCTGTCCCTCAAGCTCGTACACAGGCACTTCGAAATGGGCCTTATAATCGGTTCCAGGGATCTCAGCCCGTACAGCCACCTCCCAGATAATATCTGATTTACCAGTACGAGCCAGGTATTTCTTAGAGCGTTTGATCGCCGTTGAACGCGGCATATCTTCGGGTGTCTCAAACGATACCGGGATATGCGCACCGTTCGAATCAAACTTCATAGCCCGCATCTGCTTTTCTCCGCGCCACAGGAGGTGGGTGCGTTCTTTTACTGTACGGCTCTTATTTTTGCCACTACCGCTCGACTCGTAGCGGGCAGTACGTCGATAGCATGAGAGTTGTACCTGCGCCCCATGCTCTGGAAACTCGGAGCGGTCGATAGCCGCCTCAACCCGAGCGAGCATCCGCTGGCCCATGCGTACTGGCATGGTTTCCAGTTCTGCTTTCGAGATGCCAAATCGCTGCTTACGTTTGTAGGCTTTCACCATCTGCACAGCCATGAATGCCCCCGCCAGCGGGAAAACCAGCACGAAGAGCACGCCCCACTCCGGCGTTTCTGCTGTAAGGATAGCAGACCAGATGGCCCATCCGGCCAGAACACCACCACCTCCCAGAAACACCGCTGTGAGGCCCCCCCACGACTGTGTGTTTTCATGTGTGAGTGTAGATGATTGCCAGGCTTCGCGAGCGGTCCAGGGTTCTTCCAGATTTTCAGCTTCCCTGTAGGCCTTCTGCCGGCGGTAGTTCGCAACAGATGTAGATATGAACCCAATGCCAATAAATAACATGACGCCTGCAATAAACAACGGGCTGTATGTACTCTCGGGTACCGATCCCGTCTGTACGATGATACTCAGCGGGTCATACAGCATCACAGCGGCACCGATACATAGGCCAACTCCAATAGCTCCAAACAACCCAAAAGTGAGTGTGCGCAGAGGGCCTTGTATGCTTTCGGGTAGAAAGCGGGAAAGAAAGCGTAGCATAATCTTGCAAGATAGGTAGGGTGCGAACACGTAAACGGCATGATGCCGGATGCCGCATAAGGCAAAGAGACATGCTCAATCACACTCAAATCACAGACCGGCATATCTACTTAACCCATGCGCACTTTATCCCTTGATGCGGACACCCGGCAAGATCGAGACACACAATAATGTTGCATTTGTATGATTTGGCGACCCAACACATCGATCTGCAACGGATAGGGATGAATCCAAGCGCGTTTACTGCTGCAAATACGTAAACTACGAACTATGTCTACTGCAACGTCTACCATCAACGCCCCACGTCGCCGCCGAACGCCGAACCCGCGTCGTCGGCAGCCGCGCCGTCAGCCGAAGCGGTCGCCAGGCTCGCCCTCACAGCCGCCCCGCGTGCCCAACCCGAAACGGCGGGAGCCCAACACAACGCCCTCCCCAAGCCAGCCTCAGCGTCGGCAGACGTAGCCGGTAGCTTCACACTACAGACCGTGGATGGACGGGGCGTTCCCTGATTGGGACTCGTAGCGTCGGCACGGCGTAGCGCAATAGGTTCGCTTTCCTTAAAATCAATTTTTAGAAAGAGATGCGAGCGCGCGCATTTATCGTGCGCGGCGTAAGCCGGTTGGGCACGCGCGTCCACTCGTTGTCTGCGTTGGGAATCCAGTTGAACGATACGGTGTTCGTCATATCGAATACGTTGAGGAGCTCCATCGTCAGGTCGAGATGTACGGGAGCGCGCTGCCCCGCTTCAAACAGCGTGACGCGCTTCGTAGCTCCGAGGTCGACACGGCGATACGCCGTAATGCGGCCTGACATGCGCGGTCCGGGAATCTGCAGCACGCGCCCGGTAGCCTCATCGCGCGGGCCGGGCACAGGGGGGGTATATGGCAATCCGCTTCCGAAGAGCAAGCGCAGGTGAGCTTTCCAGCTGTCATCGCCGGGGATCGTGTCCTGTAAGAACGCAGAAAAGGTATGTCGCTGGTCGCTCGGGCGCGGCACAAGCCCCTGGTTGAACGCGTTCTGAAATTCGGGCTGGATACGCTCACGCGCGACCATGTAGCTGTAGTTAAACCAGCTTTCAAGTCCAGGAATGAGTTCGCCGCGCAGCTGCAGGTCGGCACCGTAGACAAACCCGGTTGCATCGTTCTCGCCCGAGTACTGCACGCGAATGTCTTCGATCGTGTAGGAGATGACGTTATGCAGGTGCTTGTAGTAGCCTTCTGCACGCAGGTAAAGCCGGCGCCCGGGAAGAAAGTATTCTCCGCCAAGCACAACCTGCATAGAGCGCTGCGACTGAATGTCTCGGTTTAGCGCGCCACGAATCCCTTCTGCAAAATCAGGGTTGCCCCGTAGCTCGCGGTAGGTCGGCGCCTGGTGATAGAGGCCCCATGACCCGCTGAGCGACAGGTTCTCGCTGGCTTTAAAGGTTGCCGATAAGCGAGGAGAAAACGTCCACTCTTCGTTAAATGAGTAGTAGTCGGCACGCAGTCCACCTGTTACGGCAAGGCGTCCGCGTGTGGGGAGTACGTCGATTGCATTCTCGGCGTAGACGCCTGCCTGCATCTCACTGAATTGCGCAGCATCGAACAGACTGTCGGCGACGATGCGCAGGTCTTCGCGCTCGCCGTCGTCGCGTTGCACGCGCGTATCGATAATTGCGCGCTCGTCAATGGTATCCGTGAAGCGCAGTCCCCGCAAGTCCCACCCCGCCTCCATGGCGTTTCGGTTTAGCGTGAAGTTGTAGCGCCCCCCTCCGCTCAGCGTCTCGACCGACACACTGTTGTCAGCGAAGTCGGTCTGAGTAGACGTGCCGATGCCAAAATGGCCAGCGCCAGAGTTTGGGTCGCCCGCCGGGTCAACGCGAAACAGCTCCGAATCCCCTGTGATGCTGAAGAACTCCGACTCACGGGTCCCAAAGTAAGCCAGCTGGTGACTCATCCGGAAGCGATTGCTGAGCCGGTTGGAGAGACGTGTGCCCAGAAATTCAGTGGTGTAGCCATCCTGGCGTGTGCCGTCGAAGTCGACCCAGAGCGCCTGCAGATTAGAAGGGACATCCGGGTCGAGGCTCAGGATGCCGAAGTAAGTGCGCTGGTTGGTGGGATCGAGTTCGAACTTGTGGTCAGCGTAGATACCGAGCGCATCGATCTCGTGTCCATCAGCGATACGGTACGTGAACGTACCCTGCAGATCCGTAAAGACGGGGTCGTAATCGCCTTTCAGGTCTTGCGTACCGAAGAAGCGTCCGGGCTGCGCGTGGCGCACGCCTGCGTTCCAGCTGAGTCGGTTGTCGAGAGCAGCGCCCCGGGCATGTACGCTGGCATCGAGCAGCGAGAGGTCGGCACTTCCGCGAATGCGCTCGCCCTGCGTTTCGTGGTACTGCACGTCGAGGGCCGAGGAAAGCTTGCCTCCGTAGCGCACCGGAAATCCGCCCGTGTAGAACGTCATGCGTTCAGCCATCGCCGGGTTGAGCAGGCCGAGGCCTTCCTGTTCGCCCTGGCGCGGACGAAACGGCATGAATACTTCGAATCCGTTCAGGAAAATGAGGTTTTCGTTGTAGCCGCCTCCGCGCACGGAGTACTGCTGCGAAAGCTCGGTATTGGTAGCTACCCCCGGCATCACCTTGAGCGCTCGGAATCCATCTTTGAATGGCGTGGGCATGTTCTGCACGGTCTCTGGGTCGAGGCGATGCACGCCAGCGTCGGGGGCAAACTCGCCTTCTTCGACGAGCACCTGGTCCATTTCGACAACATCGATAGCAAGCGCAACGTCAATGCGGGATGCGGCATCGCGCTCAACGGCGACCGAGTCGATCCGAGCTTCGTATCCTACCGCTGAGAAGCGAAGGGCGTACGTGCCGGTAGGCAGGCGCATCTGATAGGTGCCATCTTCTTCGGTAGCCGTCCCAAAGTTAGTTCCATCAACCAACACCGTAACGCCTGGCAACGGTGCAGCACTGGCATCGTCGACCACAATGCCCTCAACCGTGCCCCAGTTCTGGGCATGTACGGCAGGAACTCCAACCCCGATGGCAACGAGAAGAGCACTCAGCAGATAGGCACTCGTACGTATCCAGACAGCCATAAAGACGCTTCAGAAAAACTTTAACAACAGGGCGTAGCGTTTAGCTCAGAGGCAGCTGGAAGCAGATGAAAGAATGGGGTGGGCAGGTTCTGGGGGAGGCACCGTATGCCGTATGTGCGTCGTGTATACCGGCAGGTGTTGTCGCGGCGCGCTACCTATGGAGCAACACCGCGCAGCAACGATTTTAACAACTGTGGCACAAAAGCCACACTTAGCCCAAACGGTGCGGTGCATCATGTATACAAGATAACAACCGTACACATTTTATGCCAGAACGCTCTAATAACCTGATGAGTTCATCTTCTGACGCACGTATTGCAACGAACGGAACGGCCTCGTCGGCACAGAACGTACTGGGCACGGAACTGCGTCCATGCAGCCACGACCCTGAGACGGGATTTTACCGCAACGGCTACTGTACTACCGGTCCGGAAGACCGGGGAAGCCATGTGGTGTGTGCGGTAATGACCGAAACGTTTCTTGACTTCACGAAGGCGCGGGGCAACGACCTGAGCACCCCGCGGCCGGCGTACAATTTTCCTGGATTGAATCCGGGCGATCGGTGGTGCCTGTGTGCAGCACGCTGGCGAGAGGCTTACGAAGAAGGCTGCGCGCCCCCCGTGGTGCTTGAGGCTACGCATCCGGCCGTGCTTGACGTGGTCGACCTGAAGGCGCTGCAGGCCCACGCCTTCGACAGCAACGAGTAGCCTGTCGTGTTATCTTGCCCCCCTGCCGTGCCCTGTGTTACAGAGGCGTGCATTTAGTACGCCTTAGCGAACAGCACGCGGCCTTCTGAGGGCTTGCCGGTGAGCATGTCTTCGCCCGGCTCGTTGGCGCGGTCAAAGGGAATGCACCGGATGGTTGCGCCCGTTTCCTCTTTGATGCGAGCCTCAGTCTCCTCGGTGCCGTCCCAATGCGCTTTGACGAAGCCGCCTTCGTCCTCAATGACCGCTTTGAACGCGTCGTAGCTGTCGACCGTGGTCGTATTGGATTCGCGGCGGTCGAGCGCCTGCTGGAAGAGCCCGCTTTGGATCTCGGCCAGGGTATTCTGGATGCGTGCGGCGAGTCCTTGCTGCGGTACAATTTCTTTTTCGCCGGTGTCGCGGCGTGCGAGCTCAACGTTTCCGTTCTCGATGTCGCGTGGGCCAATGCCGATTCGAAGCGGCACGCCCTGCAACTCATACTCGTTGAACTTCCAGCCGGGCTTCTGATTATCGTCGGCATCAAGCTTCACGCGGATGTCGGCGCTGCTGAGCTCGTTCTGGATACGCTGTGCATGCTCCAGCACGAGTGCTCGCTGCTCATCGTTGAAATAGATCGGCACAATAACGACCTGGTCGCGCGCCAGCTTCGGGGGCAGCACGAGGCCCTGATCGTCGGAGTGCGTCATGATAAGTGCCCCAATGAGCCGCGTCGATACGCCCCACGAGGTAGCCCACACGTACTGCTCTTCGTTATTTTGATCGGTGTACGTGCAGTCGAACGCCTTCGCGAAGTTCTGCCCCAGGAAGTGGCTGGTACCTGCCTGTAGCGCTTTTCCATCTTGCATCAATGCCTCAATGCAGAGCGTGTCGACCGCGCCCGCAAAGCGTTCGCTGGGGGTTTTGCGTCCGCGCACGACCGGAATGGCCATGTACTCTTCGGCAAAAGTCGCGTAGACGTCGAGCATTCGCTCGGCTTCCTCAACAGCTTCCTCTTTGGTAGCATGTGCCGTGTGGCCTTCTTGCCAGAGAAACTCCATGGTGCGCAGAAAGAGACGCGTGCGCATCTCCCACCGCACGACGTTCGCCCACTGGTTGTAGAGCAGCGGCAGGTCGCGGTACGACTGAATCCAGTCGGCATAGGTGTTCCAGATGATGGTTTCGGAGGTGGGCCGTACAATGAGGTTCTCTTCCAGCTTCGACTCCGGGTCGGGGATGAGCTCGTCGTCTTCGTTTAGCGTAAGACGCGAGTGCGTAACGACGGCGCATTCCTTGGCAAACCCCTCAACGTGCTCGGCCTCGCGAGCCAGAAACCGCTCAGGGATGAACAGCGGAAAGTAGAAGTTTTCATGGCCCGTAGACTTGAACAGTCCGTCAAGCGTCTCTTTCATGCGCTCCCACAGCGCATACCCGTTGGGACGAATGACCATGCATCCACGCACGGGGGAATAGTCGGCCAGCTTGGCCTTGCGTACTACATCGATGTACCATTGCGAATAGTCGGCGTCGCGGGGGGTAACGGCGTCAGCCATGGGGTAAGGACAGAAGGGTGAAGGTAAACCAATGTGGAGGCAAGACCACAGGCAGGCAGCGCAAGAAGTGCGTCTTCGTGAACATGACTTTCACTGGCACGAAACGCCCCTCTTGCTACGTTAATCTGTGTACAGCATGTCGAGCAGCATACCGACGTACGCTATGTTGCTACACTGTGTTACTTTGCCGCATGTACAGGCGGCTTTCGCAACAAGTAGTACATGCAATGGTCTAACATA
Organism: Longimonas haloalkaliphila; assembly: GCF_055379825.1. Classification (NCBI taxonomy): domain Bacteria; kingdom Pseudomonadati; phylum Rhodothermota; class Rhodothermia; order Rhodothermales; family Salisaetaceae; genus Longimonas; species Longimonas haloalkaliphila. Next base: position 165,348 of record NZ_AP043948.1, read on the forward strand.
CTGTGTACGATAATAAGAAGCAGGAGCATGTGCCTTATTTCGCGCAACTTTTAGCAGCATCGCACAGCCTGCATCGTGCTATTGGCATTTAGCGGTACTGGTACTCAAGAGGGGGTATAGTTATGGAATCTACAAGAACCAACACAGGCATTTTGACACGCTATCTCGGTATACTTCCACTGAGCGTGCTCGTGCTGCCTTTGTTGCTCACCGGGTGCTACACGCAGCTGCAGACGAGCGACCAGCATGAGCGCCCGGCTGTTCGCTCGGAGGCCCCGGTTACAACGCAGGAACGGCCGCGGCACGCCGAACGTCCCAACCGGCCACTCACAACGCAAGAGCTGCTCGACTGGGCTGAGCAGCTTGAGTTGGACTACCGCGACGGATACATCGACGAGGATACCTACTGGGCCGAGGTCGCAGCTATCAAGCGTGCAGACCCGGCCTTCTACGAAGCCTATTATGGCGAAAGCCTGGTTCGCACTCCACGCTACACGTCGCGCCAGTCGCACCGTCCGCTGCACAGTTACCGCGCCGGCCATGTACGCCCTGTGGTATTCTACGACCCGTTTTTCTACGATCCGTTCTTCCATGACCCGTTCTACCGGTCCGGAACGTTCGTTAGCGTCTCTTTTGGATACGGACGGTTCTACCACCGCCCGTATCATTATCGCCCGTACTACCGCCATTCGTTTTTCCACCGTCCGTACTACTACCGCGGCGGATCGGTCTTTTACGGCGGCATACACAACCATTACTATGGCAGGTCTACCTTCCCCGTAGCGTCGAACCGTCCAATCCGGTCGCGCACGTTCACCCCCCGGACAGCTGAGGGGCGCGGTACCGCCCGCACTACAACCCGCGGTGGCGCCACCACACGTACCCCGACGGGACGGAGTTCTACCAGAACCACACGCGCGCCAAGCGTGCGCGACTCGCAGCGTACCGGCTCATCCCGGACCACCACACGAGGCACGCGCACGTCTGGAAGCGACCGGACAGCCCGCGGCGGACGCTCTGCCCGCGACACGTCGTCGCGAGGCACTGTGCGGGGAGAGCGCACCGAACGCGGCAGCACGACGTCGCGCGGTTCGCGCACCAACCGAGACACATCGGAGAATCCCCGCACCGAGCGCGGAAATCGCACGACCCGCGATGATCGCTCCGTACGAAACGACCGCTCGGCTCGAAGCGATCGCTCAGCGCGCTCCGACCGTCGCTCACAGAGCGACCGCACCGACCGTGCAAGTGAAGAAAACCGCGAGGTCCGGCGCGTTGAACGTATGGCTCCGCGCCCGATCCTGAATCCGGATAGGCAGCGCGACAAAGCACGTACACGCGGCTCTTCGCGCGCCACGCCGCGGGAGGCTCGCTCATCCGAGCGCAAAGCGCGGACCGACGATGCTCGCTCCCGCCGCGTGGTTATTCCCTCTGAGCGCGTACGCCAGCCCCCGAGCCGCCCAGATGCGACCCGTCGCCAAGCGCCTCGAACACGCTCCTCAGAGCGTTCCCGGACGCGGAGCAGCAGTGGATCGCGCACACGTACTCGCGGTACAAGCAACTCGCGGACTCGCTCATCAGGCAGCTCACGCACGCGCTCCTCATCAGGCAGCTCGCGGACCCGTTCTTCAAGCGGTTCGCGCACACGAAGCAGCAGCGGATCGTCTTCGACCTCCCGCGGGTCGCGCACGAGCCGAAGCGATCGCTCGTCGGGGAGCTCCTCTCGTGGCTCTCGTGGCTCTCGGAATGATGACTAACTCTCTCTGAATCGCTCGCTATACCAGCGAAAGACCCTCAAAAGCGGCCTACTCCCTTCAGGGAGAGGCCGCTTTTTCGTTGGGCTGATGCCGACTTCGAGGGCGCGGGTGCCCAATCGCCTATCGAAGCCCTACCCATTTATCATCGGGGATCTATATCGCCCCTTCCACTTGTAACTACAAACCAACTGACTACAAACCAGTATCTGACAGTGCAAGCGAAGACAGTACAACAAAAAAAGCCCGGTCCCCCACCAGAGACCGGGCAGAACAAGCAGAAGTGGGGCTTATTTAGAAGTGCACCTTCATGACACACTGCATCCTCCAACATAACGTACCTACTGGATTCGTTACAAAGGTACCACCTGCATGGCCTGAATGCACTTTTCAGGACGCCCCTGAGCGATAACGTCGCTAATACCGGCTTCTTCGACAAAGCACCTTCTCAGTTTTCAGCGCACCGATACGCGCATACCTATTATGGAAACAGACGCGTCCCGTACATCTCCTGACAGATCCGACAGTAGCACACCTGTACAGTATGGGTGGTATCTCATAAAGACCTACTGGCACTGGCCCGTACTTGTGAGCGTGCTCACCTACATGGTCTTTCAGTTTTGGCCTCCGATTCTTGACCTGGATCCACCCGGCACCACAGCCCCCACGTTTGTGCATGAAACGATCGACGGAGATGTGTTCGACACAGCCGACCACGCCGACAAGGTGATGGTCGTGAACGTATGGGCTACCTGGTGTCCGCCGTGTCGCGTGGAGCTACCCGGCTTTGTTGACCTGCAGGAAGAATGGAGCGGGCGGGTCCAGTTTGTCGGACTGGCTACCGACCAGCAGGGAGTACGGGTGATTAAGCCTTTTGCTGAAGAGCAAGGACTCAACTACCCGCAGATTGCTTCTGGAGCGCTGGCAGCACGGCACTTTCCCGGAGAAGCAATTCCTCGAACCTATGTCATTGATCAGAATGGGGACATCCGCTACACGCACACGGGGTTTTTGCCGAAGTCTACGCTACGCCGCATTCTGCAACGGCTGGCATAACAGGGAGCCTGGCACAACACGGCAGCAGAACACGGCGACACGTGCGGTGCAGCGTGTAGCGCGGGATCGGGACGCGAAGGTTACGCGTCCGCCGGTTCAACTTCTTTTTCAGGGCGTACGTCCCACATAAGCATCATTTCGATGTCAGCGTACTCTTCCTCACCCTGGTCGTCAATGAACCGGTAGTCTCCGTACGTAGTGCGCTGGAAGGGCGGGACACGGTGCCATGTCGCTCCTTCACCATCCACGAAGTGATCGGGGTAGGGGTTTTCTACCGAGTACGATGGGTGATATGAATGGTACGTCTTCGATGCCTCGTAGATCGCAGCGCGACGTGCCCCTGCCTTTGTCATGCTCTCTCCCGATACTTTGAACGGAGAGATCGCGATGGTCGCCACGACATACCCGTCATCTTTCTCATGATACGAGGGACGCATCACTTTAAAGTCGGAAGGTTCGGGATATGCGCTATGTTGTTCAGCAGCCATGGTGCACAGAGGGGTTGTTAGTAGATTCGTTAAGGGGTTGACCGTAGTGTATCATGTTCATAACGAGCGTGAACACACGTAGATTCCAAACCGGCTCACTGCCAGTCAGAGCTTAATGGGTATTTTGATCGATACGTGGCAGCATATAGCAGATAGCACGGCTACACTGGCACTTCGGTCCACTGCCGAAAGTGACCCAATTCTCTTTTCTTACCTGAAAAAGGATCGCTATATCGCGAGCCATCATCTCGTACAGCCTGATACGCAGTGCGCCAAAAGAGCACATCGCCTAAACCATCGGATGTAGGCAAAACGCTTTACTGCATGTAGCTTGCATTCACAATACCTTCTTATTCAATCAGAAGGCAGGTTTCGTGAAATTATAGCTTCTACTTAACTTTGGAAACCTGCTGTTTGGTTTATGCGTCGATCGCACGTATTGAACCCACGTTTTTAATGAGTGCATCGCACTCCCCCAACTTTCCGTGGCTTCGCTAACAGACAACACCCTACATGCTATGTATTACGAAGATACCCTGTACGGCTCTGTAGACGACACGATGTATCATTTCGACGATCCGTTCGCCTACGAGACGCTTGACGACGACCTCCTCGACGACGAGTACTACGAAGACGATCTCCTCGACGATCTTGATGATCTCGACGATGACTTCGACGACGAAGACGAGGGGTACTTTTACGACGACGAGTACTACGAAGACTTTGACGGTGCCTACTAAAGACGCTATCTGCTAAGCCACGTCTTTCGGGGGCCGCTTCTTCCTAACTTGTGATGCAGCATCTGATTCACCAGGCGGGCACGTAGCTCGCACAGCGTTTTCAGAGGCTGCCTAAATAACCAGAGGTCTATCTCGCTAAGCAGCGGAATAGACCTCTGGTCGTTTATACGCTTCCTCCCTGTCTCTTGGACGATATCGCCCTGCTGAGCAGACCTACCTGTTGGGACTTAGAACCTGTTGCGACGCCACATACTACCGGTGCTGAGCAGGGTCCATACCAGGGGCTTCAGCGCGGGTGGTTTCGCGGGATGACGAACGGGTTGGAGCGTCGATGTCGCGGTCGTCGTAGCGCGCTGCGATACGGTATGCCGCAGTTTTTTCCATGCGCGGGCGAACAATCATTTCGCCCAGGAGCCCGGTCGTGAACATCTGGGCGCCGAATAGAATGAGTAGCAGCCCCAGAAGCAACAGCGGACGATCGCCGAGGGGGTGCCCAAAAACGAGCTTCTCGACAGAGAGCCACAGACTTACAGCCACTCCCATCACGAAACTGAGCGTTCCGACGCCTCCGAAGAAGTGCATCGGACGTGCCGCAAACCGTGTAAGGAAGAGTACAGACACGAAGTCAAGAAATCCGCGGACGAATCGCTCTAACCCAAACTTGGTCGTTCCGTGCTTGCGCGGATGGTGCTGTACGGACTTCTCCGTAATGCGGTCGAACCCTTCCCATTTGGCCAGAAGCGGAATGTACCGATGCAGTTCCCCATATAGATTGATGGACTGCACAACTTCACGCCGGTACGCCTTGAGTCCGCAGTTGAAGTCGTGGATGTCGATGCCCGATACAAGCCGCGTCACGCCATTGAAGAAGCGGCTCGGTATTGTCTTTGACAGCGGGTCTTGCCGTTCTCGCTTCCATCCGCTCACCAGATCATGCCCTTCATCGAGCAGAGCGACCAGTGCGGGAATCTCGTCGGGGTCGTCTTGCAGATCCGCATCCAGCGTAATGACATAAGGCGCCTGCACGTGGTCAAATCCAACCGCGAGCGCAGCCGACTTACCGTAGTTGCGCTGCAGCCGAATCCCCCGAAACCGTTTGTCTGATTCGTGGAGTGCTGCGATAACCGCCCACGAGTCGTCGGTTGAGCCATCGTCGACGAGCCAGACCTCGAATGCATACGCGTGGCAGGCCGCTTTAAGACGACGTGCCAGCTCAGGCAACGAGTCGGCCTCGTTGTAGATGGGAACGACGATAGAGAGGTCACGACTGCTCATATACCTGCTTGATAGACCTCCGTGAGGGGACCGCGCTGCGCATCCTGCCGACCCGCACGACCGTGCGGTACCAGCGTGCGAGGCGCAGCGTCACTGTTAAAAATAACGCTACATGCGCTACACGTCGATCGTAGCGTACTTTGCGTTGCGCTCGATAAACTTGCGGCGAGGCTCTACGGCATCGCCCATGAGGGTACTAAACATCCGATCGGCCCCGGCAGCGTCGTCGATCGACACCCGCTGCAGCTTACGTGTGTCCGGGTCCATCGTGGTCGTCCAGAGCTGCTCCGGGTTCATCTCGCCAAGCCCCTTGTAGCGCTGCAGGCTGGGCTTGGATTTACCATTGGCACGCAGTTCAGCCATCTTCGTGCGCATCGCTTCATCGCTCCAGATATAGTACTCGTCTTTATTCTGCTGGATGCGATAGAGCGGCGGCATGGCAATGTAGACGTACCCTTGTTCGATGAGTGGACGCAGCTGCCGGTAGAAGAAGGTAAGCAGCAACGTACGGATGTGGGCACCGTCCACATCGGCGTCGGTCATGATTACGATGCGGTGGTAGCGCAGCCGTGAGAGATCAAACTCTTCTTCGGTGCTGGTAAGGCCCGTGCCCAGGGCCGTCACGATATTCTGGATTTCGTTGTTCTCGAGGATGCGATCGAGCCGTGCCTTCTCCACGTTCAGGATCTTTCCACGCAGGGGCAAGATAGCCTGGAAGTGACGGTCGCGGGCTTGCTTAGCCGATCCGCCAGCGGAGTCGCCCTCTACCAGGTAGATCTCGCTCTCTTCCGGATTGCGCGAGGAGCAGTCGGCCAGCTTTCCAGGAAGCCCGCCGCTCGTGAAGGCGCTCTTGCGCTGTACCAGCTCGCGGGCCTTGCGCGCAGCCGCCCGGGCCTGGGCCGCCAGCACAACTTTGTTGATGATCGACTCGGCCTGATTGGGGTGATCTTCGAGCCAGCGTCCGAGCTTGGTATTGATGAGCGACTCGACGATGCCCTGCACCTCTGAGTTACCCAGCTTGGTCTTCGTCTGGCCCTCGAACTGCGGCTCTGCCACTTTCACCGAGAGCACGGCTGTGAGTCCCTCACGAAAGTCATCGCCCGAGAGGTCGAACTTCAGCTTCTTGAGCATGCCGTTCTTCTGCGCGTAGCCCTTCAGCGTGCGCGTGAGTGCGCGGCGGAAGCCCGACACGTGGGTTCCTCCTTCGTGCGTGTTGATGTTGTTTACAAACGACAGCACGGTCTTGTTGTAGCTGTCGTTGTAGCGCATAGCCAGCTCCACCGGCACCTCGCCCGACTCGTCGGTGATGTAGATCGTATCATCGATGATCGGGTTGCGCGCTTCGTCGAGATACTCGACGAACTCTTTCAGTCCGCCCTCCGAGTAGTACTCCTCGCAGCGCAGGTCTTCATCCTCTTCGCGCTCGTCTTCGAGCACGATGCGTACCCCCCGGTTCAGGAATGCAAGCTCCTGCAGCCGGTCGGAGAGGGTGTCGAATCGGAAGTCGGTCTCTTTAAATATCGAGCCATCGGGCCAGAAGCGGATGTGGGTGCCCGTGGATTCGTCGTCGCGCATCGCGCGAAGCTTCGTGACCGGCCCTTCGGGCACGCCGCACCGGTAGCTCTGCTGCCATACCGCGCCGTCGCGCCACACCGTCGCCACAAACCGGATGGCCAGCGCGTTCACGCACGACACCCCCACCCCGTGGAGTCCGCCCGACACCTTGTAGCTGTCTTTGTCGAACTTACCACCGGCGTGCAGCACCGTCATCACGACCTCAAGAGCGGAGCGGTTCTCTGTCGGATGCTCGTCGACCGGGATGCCGCGCCCGTTGTCTTTGACAGACACGGAGCCGTCTTCGTGGATCGTGACGGTCATCTCGTCGCAGTGACCGGCCAGGGCCTCGTCGATCGAGTTGTCGAGCACTTCGTACACCAGATGGTGCAGGCCGCGAATGCCCACATCGCCGATGTACATGGCCGGTCGCTTGCGTACCGCCTCCAGGCCCTCTAACACCTGAATGTTCGAAGCAGCATAAGGCGTTACGGGAAGATCGTGTTCGGTAGCCATGAAGAAGACAGGATGGTGGAAAAAGGTACGATAAGAACGGCCAATGGCGTAGCCCTTCTGTTACACAGCCTGTAAGCAACGGTTCGCCAAACAGGCCCGTTATGTGCCGCAAACGGCGTGAACTAAACAGCGTACTGCCGCGCATCAGACAACAGCGAACGGTCGCATCCCGCTGGTCTGCAGGTAGAAAAACCTGTAGGAAGACGAGTTAGGAGGATCCGTCGGCATCCGACAAGAACACGGGCGTGAAGTCGTGTAGCGACATGCCGGCAGCGGCCGGTTGCGGGGTGGTGCCGCGTTCCAACTCCAGCTCATAGGCCACCCGGTCGGTCCGGTAGTAGCGTTGCTGGTAGTAGATGGGAGCATCCTCAGCGCCAATCGAGAGGCGCGAAATTAGTAGAAGCGCCGTTCTGGGAGGTACTCCCAGCGCTTCTGCAACCGTGTCGGAGGCATTCGCTGCCTCAATGCGATACTGCCCGCGACGCACTTCAACGTCGTGCTCCGTCTCAAGAATGCTGTAGATCGTCTGCTCAGCAAGGTCGTACGGCTCGATGAGCGACGCATAGTTAAGCGGAAGCCAGGTGTAATCAAAAGCCACCGGCTGCCCGTCGCCCAGGCGTGTGCGGTCGAGACGGCGCACCGTCGTGCCTGGCTTTACGCCAAGCTTTGCGGATACGGATGCTGGCACTTCCACGTTCGTGTTCATCACAATACGCGACGACGCTGCAATCCCAGCCTGGGCCATGTCTTCCGCAAAATCGGTAAGACGAACCAGTCCCGGACGCATTCGCTGGTCTTGTACGAACGAGCCCAGTCCCTGCTTGCGGTAGATGAGGCCTTCGCTCTCCAGCGTCTGCAGCGCGCGGCGCACCGTTACCCGGCTCACGTCAAACTGGTCGCAGAGCGTATGCTCCGATGGAAGCTGCTCGTCGGCTTCGTAGGTGCCGTCGGCAATGCGTGTGCGAAGCCAGTTGCTTAGCTGTTCGTGGCGGGGAAGGTTCATAAGCTAAATAGGTACTGATCAAAGACGCCTGAAGCGGACGCTGCAGCTGCTGGTCTGTGCTTGCCGATACACCGTATAAGGTCGTATAAATAAGGTCGTATAACACGTGGCATGAGCCGCGTCGTCGCGCTACGAAAGCGCGGAGCCGCTTGTTTGAGCATGAAACAATCATACATTACACATAAATCTCGGCCTCATGTTCGGATCAAAATATTCCTCCTGCTTACAAAATAACGTTGTCAGGTTACGCATGAGACGTATTTGAGCGAGACGTTACGTTGCGCAACCCGCTGTGCAAGGGCTGTGCAAGGATGGTTGAAGGATTCAGAGCACGTCACGGAGACAGAAGCGGATGCGAACCGGTGAGAACGCCGCACGTCAGCGGTGTAACGCCCTGCATCCTGAAGGCACGTAGCTTTCCCGTAACGTGCGCCGTGTCTTCTGCACCTACTGTACAACGCCGTGGCTGATGATTCTTCTCGCGTCGATACCGAAGCTATCCTCAACGGCGACCGTGCTGCCTTTGAGGCTCTCGTTGAATCGGAGACCTCCCGGCTTTTTCACGTTATTCTGCGTTACGTCAATGACCGAGAGGCCGCCCGTAGTCTCGTTCAAGAAACGCTTTTGCAGGCGTACAAGAACCTCGACTCGTTTCGAGGCGATTCCAAGCTCACGTCGTGGGTAACGGGCATCGGCATCAACATTGCCCGTAGCTGGCTGCGCAAGAACAAGCGCGAGCAGCCTATGAACGAGGACGACATGGAGCGCCTGCAGCCGTCGTTCCGTTTCGGACGCTACACCGGCTCGTTTGAACCGTGGGATCCGGAGCAGACTGCGGAGCGATCTGAGCGTAAGCAGTTGGTCCACGACGCACTCGACCAGCTCTCGGGATCATACCGTGAGGTCATTGTGCTGCGCGACCTCGAAGAACGCTCGACCAAAGAAACGGCCGATATTCTGAATATCAGTCGCGGAGCCGTACGTGTTCGCCTGCACCGTGCGCGGCAAGCTCTGCGCGGACTGCTTGACAATCACTTTGCTTCTGAATTTGCATAATCTCTTACATGGCTAACTTCCTTACAGAATGGCGCCGCCAGTGGATGCTCACGTGCAAAGAGGTGAACGGCTTCCTGGAGGCCTATCTTGACGACCGACTCGATCCCGATACGAACGCCCAGTTCGAGCGGCATATTAACCAGTGCGAAACCTGCAGCACATATCTGCAGCAGTACAAGGCCACGGTCGCGCTTGTCAAAGAGGCCGACCCGGCACACAGCAGCGCGCCTGATACTCCCTCCGACGTGTTGGTTGAACAGACGCTTTCGTTTCTGCGCGACCGCTACGACCCGCCCTCTGGGTCGTCCTGAGCATCTGCTTCGCTTGCGTGTTTGCTATGCACAACTTCCCGCTGGCTGCGCGGCAAAACGGCGCATCCAACACGTGGTGTAAACGCGCGTACGGGATTTGCGCCGCTCCCCCACCAACGGCCCGATTTCCCTGGGATGAGACCGGGTCGGCCGTGCGGCCTGCGGGTATTCTTTTTCCCTCTTTACAGTCCTGCTTTCCTCTTTAATACCTCTTTAAGACATCTTTTTTTATGGCCTGGATTGAAACGATCGACGAAGACGACGCCTCCAGAGCCCTTAAAGCCGTGTACGACCATGTGTCGACAACGCGGGGCAAGGCGGCTAACATCATGAAGGTGCACAGCCTGCGTCCTGAAACCATGCGTGCCCACCACGACCTGTACCGCGAACTGCTATTTGCTCGCACCGACCTGTCGCGGGCCGAGCGCGAACTTATCGCCGTGGTCGTATCCGGTGCCAACGACTGCGCCTACTGCGTAGAACACCACCGTGCGGCCCTCAACGCCTACTGGGACGACGATGAACGCATCGACACCGTGCTTCAGGGGGATGGAGAGGAGGTGCTCTCAGAGCGTGAGCAGGCGCTCGTTGCGTATGCGCGTGCCCTCACCACTGCCCCCGGTGCCGTAACGCAAGACGACATCGCAGCGCTCCGCGACAGGGACCTCTCCGACACGGCCATTCTCGACACGGCAATGGTGACCTCCTACTTCAACTTTGTAAACCGCATGGCCCTCGGGCTCGGGGTTAACTTCACGCCCGAGGAGGTTGAAGGGTATGAGTACTAAAACCTGTTTTGATTTCTTAATTTGGGGTGCGAGCGATTCCGAGCAACACGCAGCCAGCTAACACACCCACACCGGCGGACGCAGCCGATCGGGGTGGGTGTCGGCCAGGTACTTCTTGAAGCCGTTTAGCTCGCTCCGGTTGAGACCAAGCACCTTCGCGATGCGCCGAATGCTCAGGTAGTCGACTCCGTCACGCTTCGCGTCGTCGCTGTATTGCATCAACTCACTGTCGAGCGTTTGGAGTACATCTTCGCTCAGCACAGTGGGCGCTACGCTGTCGCCCCGCGCTTCGAGCTTTTCGGCAGAGCGGCGCTCGTAATCCATCTCAGAGGTGAGTCCAAACGAGCGCACAATGGCCTCCACCTCGTCGAGTGAGGTCGTGTCGCGGCAGTCCTGGGCAACCCGGTTGCGCTTCCATACCGGCTCGTATGGATATACACGCACCGTATGGCTATCTTCGTTCAGACAGATGCGCAGCCCGCTGCTCCGAATCTCGGCGGTGCCGCTATACCCGAGCGCCGATGCACACGTCATCCCTGACACCTCCGAGGGGAGCCACTGAAAGGCGTCCATGAACGCCGAAGCGGTCTCAGATGCAATAGGACGCGGTTTCCCATACGCTGGGTCGAGGGGCAACTCATCGTGGATTTCACGCATGTGCTCGTCGGTGAGCTCCCCGTCGAGCCCAAACCCGGTTACCGCTATACGGACATCCACCGGGGCGTCGTGCATTCCCGCAAGCGTGAGCCCGTCAGCGGTAGGGCTGCGAAGCGTTTCTTCATCGCCCCGAGCAAGAATGTCGCCCCCGACGTCGACAACCAGGATGTCTTCGAATCCGTGGAGCGCATGCAGCTCTTTGACCTGCTGCTGTACATGCACGGCCCCACGGCGGATGTTCATGAGGTAGTACGTAACATCAAACGCATCGGCCAGCCGAGGAATAAACGTGACAGCAGGCTCTGCCAGCGCACTCTGCGGTCCGATCGCATGGTTGTAGCGCCCTACTTCGTTAATCGTCTCGAAGTCTTCTGGTCCGCGTGGACCGGGCTGGGGGTCGTAGATCGTGCGCTCCCAGACAATAGTGGCATACACCACATCTTCGGGATTCAGGTTCAGCGTGCGGGCTACCATAAGAGCGGCCAGGGCATCACCGCCGCCGCCACCGGCTACAACGAGGGTTTTCTTGGGGGCGTACGCAGAGGAATCTCTTGGCGCGTGTTCGGACGTGGGCATAGGCTTGACGTGCGTTCGAAAAATGAAGTGTCGCCTAAACCCCATGTCCAATAGGTCGTTGCAGTATGGCCGCAGGAAGATCTCACATTCCTGCAATATTGCCGTCTTTCCTCTGGTGCACCCGCTCTTTGTATCAGCTCCGTCACGTTGTGCGATATCGGGGCTGCAGAAACTACGTGCGCTACAGGCGCACACGCTGAAGGTACACACACGGAAGGTGCACACACGTTCTCCTTCAACATGACTCCGTGCCTCGCATTTAAAACTCTCTTGCGAGGATTGTACATAGCACACTGCCTTCCCCAACTACCTGTTTATTCCACACATGGATCCAGATGCTCCAATGTACACCGACGTCTCTGACGTTGGCGAGTTTGGTCTTATTGCTCACCTGCGCGATGCCCTCAGCCCCGACCTGCCCGACGATGTCGTAACTGGTATTGGCGACGACGCAGCCGTTATTCGGCAGTCTGACGGGACTGTAAACGTACACACGACCGATGCGCTCATAGAGGGCATCCACTTCGACCGCACGTTCATGCCGATGGAGCATCTCGGCTTCAAGCTGATCTCCGTAAACGTGAGCGACCTGGCGGCCATGAACGTGTCGCCCCAGTACGCGACGGTTACACTGGGCATCCCCAAGAATATTACGGTAGAGCACCTGCGCACGCTCTACGAAGGTATCCAAAAGGGATGCGATGCCTACGGCGTTACCGTAGTCGGGGGCGATACCACGAGTGCTCATGCGCTCACGCTCTCTATGAACGTGTGGGGCACCGCCGACGAGGATGCGGTGGTACATCGCAGCGGGGCCGAGCCGGGGGATGTGTTATGCGTAACGGGTGATCTGGGAGCATCGTATGCCGGACTGAAGATCCTGGCAGATGAGCGTAACCGGCTTGAAGAAGAGGGCGACGACTTTCAGCCTGCGCTCGACGCGTTTCCGTACGTGATCCGCCGCCACCTGGCGCCGCCTGCCCAGGAAGCGTCGATACGACGCTGGCGAAACGCCGGGTTTCGCCCCAACGCCCTGATCGACATATCAGACGGACTCTCGTCTGAAGTCCACCACGTCTGCGAGGCCAGCGACGTCGGCGCCCGGCTTTTTGCACCAACGCTTCCGCTGCACCCTGAAACGCGCAACGTAGCCGATCACTTCGGCGACGATGTGGACGTGTATGCGTTCTTCGGTGGCGAAGATTATGAGCTGCTCTTCGCGGCCCCCGAGTCTGCGCTACAGGCGCTCGACGACACCACATACACAATCATCGGCGAAGTAACCGATGCAGCAAAAGGCGTGCTTGTGGAGCAGGGCAATGGCACCGCCATCCCCATGCGTCCGGGTGGATTCGACCACTTTGGGGAGGACGAAAACGGCGATGCCGAAAAATAGGCCGCGTTGCCAGTCTACTGTCAACTGTATTGCTGTCAACTGTACTGCGCGTGCTTAGGCAACAAGTACGCCGGCAATCGTCGCTGTCATCCACGACGCGAGGGCACCGCCCAGTACGGCACGCAGCCCCAGCGCTGCAATCTCACTGCGGCGCTCGGGCGCGATGCCCCCGATGCCGCCAATCTGAATGGCGATCGACGAGAAGTTTGCAAACCCACACAGGGCATACGTGCCGATAATGATAGAGCGCTCGCTCATCACGCCACGCAGTTCGCTGAGTGAAGCGAATGCAATGAACTCGTTGACGGCGACTTTCTCGCCCAGGAGCGTGCCAAAGCTGAGTATATCAGCAGCTTCCACGCCCATTGCCCAGGCCAGCGGCGCAAACACAAACCCAAAAACGGCCTGCAGCGAGAGGCCGTCGAATCGCTCGTTCGACCACTCGGCCACAAGCGTGTTGATGTCGTATGGCTGCATGCCGAACACGGTAGGGTTGCCCATCCAGTTGAGGCCTGCGTTGATCACGCCGATGAGCGCGATAAAAGCCAGTAGCATAGCTCCTACGTTCAGTGCAAGCTTCAATCCCTCCGATGCTCCATCAGCCGCCGCATCCAGAATGTTATCGCTGGGCTGCTCGTAATTAATACCATCCATCCCTTTCGTCTCTGACTCCTCGGTTTCAGGAATTAGTATTTTCGCAATCACGATAGCCGCGGGAGCACTCATCACCGACGCCGAGAGCAGATGCTTGGCAAAGAGGATACGATCGGCATCCGACTCGCCCCCTAAAAACCCGATGTACGCCGCGAGCACACCGCCCGCAATGGTTGCCATTCCCCCTGACATGAGCACAAAGAGCTCACTGCGTGTCATGCCCTTTACGTACGGCTTTACGGCCAAAGGCGCCTCCGTCTGTCCGATGAACACGTTAGAGGCCGTAGCCAGTGCTTCGGATCCCGAAATACCAAGTGTCTTCTGCATGAGCCAGCCTGCTCCTTGCACAAGAGGCTGCACGACGCGTAGATAGTAGAGCACCGCCATCAGCGAAGCAAAGAAGACAATCGTTGGCAGCACGTGAAATGCAAACGGTCCCTCAGCCGGGCTACCGAGCGTTTCGCCGAAGATGAATGTTGACCCTTCGTAAGTAAATGACAACACCGTGTTAAAGAGACTGGCGAGGGTGTCGAAAAGTACCTCGCCAGGACCTGTTTTCAGGACAAGCAGCGCGAACACCAACTGAAGTCCGACCCCGGCTCCGACCAGCTTCCAGTCAATGGCTTTTCGATTGGTTGAAAACAGATACGCAATGAAAATAAAAACGGCGAGCCCAAACGCGCCGCGCAAGAGGGCAACAGAAAAAGACATACAAAGACAGAACTATCAGCGGGTGGGGCTATCAGTTACATATAGGCTCCACAAGATACGTACTGACAGGAAGATGCCAAATGATGCGGCCCTTTGTACAATGCCGTAGCGGCTGTTATCGTGCTATCGACCGGTTATTCACAAATGTATCATAGCCTCGCAGAGCCCTACGACTGCCTTGCTGCTACGGCGCCCTCCACTCATGATGACTGCGGTCGGTATCGGGGAGGATGCGGTCGGGATCGATTTCTACGGCGATAGGGAGCTGTGTTGGACCCAGGCGTACGGTGTGCGTACGGGTAGACTTGAACGCATCGGCTGGCACTTGCACGGTGCCGGTGTCCCCGTCTTCGAAGGTAAGACGAAGGGTCATGGGCAGTATCATATCTTCGTTCTGGCGCACCACAATCGAGGGTCGCTCGCCGCTCGTATCCACCGAAACCAGCTCCTGGTCGAGCGTGTCGTGCGCAAAGAACCAGGAGCGCCAGAAGTAGGCGAGATCTTCGCCCGTAACGTCTTCGATGGTTCGGAAGAAGTCATACGGAGTGGGGTGCTTGTAGGCCCAGCGGTCGATGTATGCGCGAAATGCCGCATCGAAGCGGTCTGGCCCCAGTACATGCTCGCGCAGTACATGGAGCGCCGCGGCTGGCTTCTGATAGGCCAGGAATCCAAAGTCGCTGCGGGGTATGTTGTCCGCGCGTGTCATGACCGTGGGGGCACCGGGCGAGGCGGCCTCGGCGTGTCGGGCTACCGCCTCGGCCTGTGCCTGCAGCTGACGCGCAATCGGCTGGTTATAGAAGGCGGCGCGTGCGTACGTGCCCATGAACGAGACCAGGCCCTCATCAAGCCAGGCATACCGCCGTTCGTCAGAACCAACAAGCATCGGAAAGTACGTATGTGCCAGCTCGTGGTCGGTCAATGCAAACAGCCCGCGTCCGCGCGCGTCGGAACTGGCAAAGGCGATCTGGGGGTACTCCATGCCACGCACCGGCCCGGCCACCTGCTGGGCCCGGTCGTACGGGTACGGATACCAGTTTGCAGAGTGGTGCTCAACCGCATACTGCAGGTAGCGCACGGCGGCCTCCCACCCGTCTCGCTGCGTGCTTCCTCGGGCTGATGGCGGGTAGAACGCCGCAACCTCTACGTCATGGGTCTGCGCTGAAGCGCGGGCAGCTTCCCACACGAACACGTCAGATGCCCCAACGGCTACGTCGCGCACGTCGTCTGCCTGAAAGTGCCAGGTAAGCACATCAGGTCCTGCCGGGCGCGTGGCCGCCGTGCCAGCTTCGTCGGGGGCAATGATGGCAACGGGGCGGTCCGAGGCCCGTGCCCGCCGTAGACGGCTGCGCTGCGTATCCGTAAGAACCTGTTCGGGGTTTTGCAGCGCTCCTGTGGCAGAGACTACGTACTCGCGCGGCAGCGTGAGCCGCACATCAAACGAACCATAGTGCAGATAAAACTCGCCCTGGCCGAGGTACGGGAGCGGGTCCCACCCCCGCGTGTCGTCGTATACATACGGACGTGGGTACCACTGCGCAACCTGGAAGACGTGTCCGCCCTCCACCTGTGCCCATCCGGTGCGGTCGGCGCCTCGCTCGGGCAGCGTATAGGCGTACGCAACGGTGAGCGCAAGCGTGTCGCCCGGGGCCAATGCCTCGGGGAGCATCACCTGCATGCGGGTACCGTCTACACGGTAGGTCGGATTCGACGTGTCGTTGCCTTGCTGCAGGGTCACCTCACGCAACGTGTAACCGCCGTCAGCAAAAGCGCCGCCGAAGCGTGACCGCGCTCCCGTGCGCGCTGCGGTGCGGCTCTCGGGCTGGAAGGCGTTCTGCTCCAGCTGGATCCAGAGATGCTCCAGCCCATCCGGAGCATTATTCGCGTACGTGATGGTCACCGTGCCCGAAAGACGCTTCGCCTCAGGGTCGAGCGTTGCCTCGATCTTGTAGCTTACGTCCTGCTGCCAGTACTCCGGTCCGGGTGCGCCGCTTGCCAGGCGCTGCGCCGACGGGAGCGGCTCACCCGGCAGGAGCATGGTAAGCGCCGGCCCGGGCCACGAAGGGAGCGGCTGCGCCTGCACAGCTCCCGCTCCACTCAGTATCAGCAGTAGCACTCCCACGCGCCACCAGTTCGTCCGTAGAGCGGTCATCATACTACACTGAAGAACCGAATGATATTGGTACGAATACCGCTCGCCTGCTTGCCTTTCGGGCACACCTTAACGAAATCGGCGCTCTACTGAGTTCGTGAAGCTGACGGCTGCATCGCTATAGATGTTAATCTTATTCTTTCGGAAGACCTCCTGCGCAATAATCTGGGAGGCTTCGTTCCACGAATCGGCGCTGCGCAGCTGGGCGAGCACCTTCATGTAATGATCGGTCGACCCGTTGAAAAGCTGGCGGACGAACAGGTCACGCTTCGACGCATTGGCGGCACCCATAACGTCGTTTTCGAGGGCCTGCATGCGCTGTTCGACATCGTCGGGACGGTCTTGCACCGCTGCAGACTCTTCTGACGACTGGTTCTTGCGCGGACTAAACTGCTTCCAGCGTGCTGTAGACGCAGACTCGCCGCCTTCTGATGACGGCTGCGCCTTCCCCTGATGAAACTGTTTCCACCGGGGCGTAGGCCCATTCTTCTTGTCCTGCGTCGCATCTTGCGTCCCATTTTCTGGTGCGTTGCCCGATGTTTTTCCCGATGCGTTGTCTGATGCATTGCGGTCTACAGAGGAGTCAGATACAGGCCGGGGCTGAGCTGGCACCCCCCAGCTTGACTCCCACGGCGACGCTTCGTCCGAGTCGTCGCGCAGCGCACTACCGAGCGGCGACGCTTCCGGTTCGTCTGGTGCAGCTTCAGCTGGTTCGTCGTCGGCTACCGCATCAGAGGAGCGGGGACGCTCTCTGTCATTTAGCAGCGACTGTGCCGACGAAAGGACCGAGTCATTGGCTGGCTCACCGGAAGGCTCTTCGGCGGGCGCAGACGTGTCGGAACGGTCGGAACGACTCGACTGGCTGGGTCTCTGCTGCGTGTCGGGGGCGTCGTCGAAGCTGTCGAGGAGTGCGCCAAAGTCTTCGACCGAGAACGCTCCGGTGCCTGCGCTTCGCCCCTCCAGCACGGCGCGCAGTTCATCGCGGGTCAGCAACCGGTCGTCGGGCAGCTCGCGCAGGCGATCGGCATACAGGGTCTGCTTCTTGTGCGCAAAAAACGGGTGCAAGACGCGGACCGGACATCCTTCTTCCTCGTAGGCAGCCTCTGCTGCTTCAAAGAGGGGCTGCAGCGTGTCGAGCCAGCGGTCAACCGAGTACTCCTCTGTTAGGATCCGATCGATACGCGTCAGCGTCTGGCGAAACGTTTTCGCATCCAGCCGCTGCACGTCACGGTGCCGCGCGAAGGCGTCGAGCCCTTGCCGCAGGTATTCGTAGGGCGCCAGCGCTTGCATCCGGTAGGCGATGTACGCCACCGCCAGCGTCTTGTCGCTTCCTCCAAACAGATACGCCGCCGCCGTGGGCACCGGGCGCACCAGGTACGAAACCCCGATATGACTGGCCTTGCGCACCATAGAGCGCCAGGCGGATGTAGGGATCTGTCCATTTTCGCGGAGCGCGTTCTCGAAGTTAGCACGGGCCGCCTCCAGCCGAGAGTCGTTGTCGTTTACCCACGCCATCTCTTCCTGCCGCATGGCATGCACCACCTCGTCAAGCTTTTCAAGCAGACGATGCTGCAAAAATGACTGCACCACTCCAGGCACGAGGGCCACCTGCCAATCATCGGGCACGTAGGGCTGGTTCGGAGGAAATGCACTTAACAGACGCTTTTCGAGCGCTCTTGCGGTGGCGTTTGGCATGAATACATTCGCAATATGGTGATGCGCAGGTCGCGGATGGGTATAACGTACAACACACGAGCGTGGATGTCAGGCGCAGGGGAACGTGCAGTTACGCCCTTGCGTGCATGAGCCGAATCTGTTGTCGCTTTATCTTCTTAACGCAGCTACACCGTGTCTTTGTACGCTCAACTTCGTGCTCGTTCTCCGCTGGCGCTTGGGGCGTATGTCGTGCTGCTCGCTGTAGTAAGCACGATTGTGGTGCAGGGCGTCTTTTCATCGACACCAGAGGGGCATGCAGCCCTCATGCGGTACTGGGCCCTGCTTAGCGCCGCCGTGGTGTCGGTGGCTGCGTCTAACATGCTCTTTCCTGACCGGTATGCCACGGGACTGCAGCTTTTAAACCCTACGCCGCGCGCCCTGCTCGGCTACCAGCTCATGCGCTGGGCCGGCACAACCGGACTGCTTCTGCTGCCTGCACTCCTGCTTGCCTTCCTGGCGGGGGGGGCGGTGGCTCCGCTTGCCAATGGGGTGCTGGTAGTTGCCGGCGTGGCCCTCTACGGATTTGTGGACACGGTGGCTCTGGGGCCTGTATCGCATGCGTGGAGCACCGGCGCTTCTGGGCAGTGGTATGCCCGCATTCGTGAAACGAGCGGCGCTGGCTTTAGCGTACCCCGTGGCCTCGTACCCTACCTGTTCAGCACAACCCGCTGCTTCTTGCTTGGCGCCGCTGGCGTAATCGGAGAAGGCATTCTCACTGCCCTTGGCGCCGGCATGGCAAGCGTAGCCGCCGGAACGGCTGTGCTCGGCTGGGCTGTCTGGCGCATGCAAGGGCTTACACCTGTGTTCGACCGCCTTTACTATCAGACCCACGCCTTCTTCCAGGAGGTGCTGGGTGGAAGCGTAGGCATCTCAGACCGCGACCCTGTTCCGTATGCCAGCCTGTACTGGGTCGCATCACGCTGGCGCCCGGCCACGTGGGCCGCGCTGCGTCAGCTCGACCGTCGCCTGCCGCTGGGCCGCTTCGTAGCGCTGGGGCACGTGCTTCTTTGGGGACTGGTCTACCAGGGCGTAGCACCGGTTGTAGTAGCTGGCTACCTGGCGCTCTTTCTGCTGGCCCAGAACGGTATTGTGTTGCTGCTTGCCCGCCCCGAAATGGCTCCTCCGGCCCTGCACCTTTCGCTGCAACGCCCCCTCGACTGGGTCATTACCCGCTGGTTCGTGGCCGCCCGCTGGCTTGCGCCCTTCGCGATGAGCATGGGCGCGATCGCGCTGTTCAGCAACGCATACCTCTTCACCGACGCGCTGCTCTGGACAGGCATCTATGCCGTTGTGTCTGTGGCAACCGCGCTCTTCGCAACCGCCCGTGTTGAGCTGTCGTACCGCCAACGTCTGGCATAACACCGGATTCGCCTGTCCCCACACCGCTACTCGCTCTCATCGTTCTCTGTATGTCTATGGCCGCTGCTCTCGTTGCCCACGCCGTTACCAAACAGTACGGCAGCCAGGCGCCTGTCATCGAAGACTTCTCGCACTCGTTCGACCCAGGCACGCTTACCGTACTAACCGGCCCCAACGGATCCGGCAAAACGACCCTCATGCGGCTCTTGTCTGTGCTCGCCACCCCGTCTGAGGGCACGATCACGTACGGTGATCTCGTTATTCACGACACCCCGCACCGGTACTTGCAGCACGTGGGCATTGTGCATGCCGAGGCTGTATTGCCAGAGCAGCTTACGGCCGTAGAGCTCCTGGAATGGGTAATGCGCTCGCGGAACGCCTGGCCTGGATCTGGTAGCGATGCCGACGCGGGCAAGGCGGTCGTATCCACCTGGCTCGATCGACTCGACCTCGACGAGCGCCGCCACCAGCGCATTGCCACGTACTCCAGCGGCATGGTAAAGAAGACGCAGATCGCCGCTGCACTTGTCTCCGACCCCGACGTGCTTCTGATGGATGAACCCCTGCGCAGCCTCGACGACCAGGCACGCACCGCCACACTCGACGCCCTCACATCCTTTCGGGATGCAGGCGGGCTTGCCGTCGTTGCCAGCCACCTCACCGACGACCTCCTGGAACAGACCGACGAACGCCTTCAACTGACCGCCCCGGCAACATCACGCTAAACTTGACATCTCGCTAAGCTTTGTACACGCGGATACCGAATGGGCCGCTAACGCACATTACCTCGCATCTGCTTCTCGCCTCCTACCCGTCATGTAGTATACGTCATGTGGCAGCAGGTCTGACACTGGAAGATATGCAGGCTGTTTTATATGTTGCTTCGTAAGATAGTACTTCATCAGGCAAATATGGGGGCCTGTTTCCTGATTGTGTCCGCTTCCAGGGCGTTGCAGGACAACCCGCGGACATCTGAGACAAAGTCGAAACAGCGCTGCCGTAAAAGCCGTGCCGAGGGCACGACGCCGCCGTTCGGGCGTACAGTGTAATGTAGTCGCAGCTACACCGTCGCATGTGTACCAGTTGAAACGACTCATACCCAACGGCAATGGACGCAGACCTGCTTACCTGGACCTTCTTTCTCGGCGGCTTCTTGCTGATGGTGCTTGAGCTGCTTGTGCCCGGCGGCATTGCTTTCTTCCTCGGAGTCGGTGGGATTCTGACGGGACTGCTAACGCTGACAGGGCTTATTTCGGATCCGCTGGGTGCTGCGCTGGTCTGGCTGTTTACCTCTACCGCGCTAACCATTGCCCTACGCCCCATTGCAATGCGCTACTTTGGCGGTGATTTCTCCCTTGCGATGACAAACGAAGACGCAGAGGCCATGGGTCAGGTCGTAGACGTCGTCGAAGAAACCAGCGATGAGGATCCCGGGCGCATCCGCTTTCGCGGCGCCACCTGGGACGCCCGCACCACCGAGGGCCGGCTTCCGAAAGGAGCCAAGGCCCGCATTCTGTACCGCGATAACCTCACGTGGGTCATCGAACCCATAGACCATGCGGCCCTCGACGAGGAGTTCTCAGATGCGCTCAACGAATCAGAACAATCTTCGGAGTCAGCCAGCAGCACCAACGGATCGTCCTCGTCCGAAACGCCCCCTCGCTCACGCGACGGTTCGCGTTCTTCCTGATTCCTCGGCTCTTATCACCAGCAGCACCTGCCTTACAGAAATAACGCCCTGCATGCCCTGGCTATTCCGGGTGCAAACCTTCGCTTACCGAATCTTCCCTACGACGCTCTCTCGCTATGTGGACCGCCCTCTTACTCTTTCTCGGGCTTGCGCTCTTCGTACTCTACAACATGTTTATTGTGGTGGAGATGCGCGAAGAGGCCATTCTCGAACGCTTTGGCAAGTACCGGAAAACGCTCAAACCCGGCTTTCACTTTCTCATCCCCTTCGTTGATCGCGTTGCGTATCGCCAAGAGATGCGCGAACAGGTGATCGACGTGCCTCCGCAGAAATGCATCACCCGCGACAACATCGAGGTGGATGTGGACGGCATCATCTACCTGAAGGTGATGGACTCCTACAAGGCCAGCTATGGCATCAACGACTATAAGCTTGCCTCGATCAACCTGGCCCAGACCACCATGCGGAGCGAGGTTGGGAAGATCACGCTCGACGACACCTTCAGCGAGCGCGACGAGATGAACGAAGCGATCGTAGAGGAGCTCGACAAAGCGTCGAACCCGTGGGGCGTGAAAGTGATGCGCTACGAGATCGAAGACATCCAGCCCTCGGAGCAGATCACGTCTACGATGGAGAAGCAGATGGAGGCGGAGCGCGAAAAGCGCGCCGAAGTTGTCGAATCAACCGGGACGCGCGATGCCCGCATCAACGTGTCTGCCGGCAACCGGCAGGGGGCTATCTTGCTTTCGGAAGGCGAGCGCGAGAGGCGCATCAACGAAGCAAAGGGGCAGGCTCGTGAGATGGAGCTGCTCGCAGAGGCTACCGCCTATGGTATCGAACGCATCGCCGACGCGATCGCCCAGCCCGGCGGCTCGCTTGCTGTGAAGATGCGGCTCACCGAGCAGTACATCGATGAGTTCGAAGGCATCATTGAAGAAGCCAACGTGTCGGTCCTCCCCGTCGAGGCTGCGAACCTGAAAACCTTCTTCGAAGGCGCCTCCAAAATTAGCAACCAGACGAACCCGTCCTAACCTGCGGCCCCGGCCCCAACGGGCTGTCTAACGCCCTTCTGCTCACGCTTACGCCTGATTGATTATGTACGATACCGTCGAACTGCTCAGCGCTTCGCTGTTAGCTATCTTTGCCATCTATGTGGCCTATCACTTCCTGCGCGCTATCCGACTCGTGCCCCAGCAAGAGGCTCAGATTGTTGAGCGCCTGGGTAACTACCACAAAACCCTCGAAGCCGGATTCCACGCGCTCATCCCTTTTGTTGATGAGGTGCGGTACAAACAAGACCTGCGCGAGCAGGCGATCCCTGTGCAGCCGCAAGACTGCTTTACCGAAGACAATGTGCGCGTTCGTGTCGACGGGGTCATCTACCTTAGCGTAACCGACCCGGTAAACGCGAGCTACGGCGTTACCGATTACCGATTTGCCGCCATCCAGCTGGCGCAGACTACCACACGCTCGGTTATCGGACGCATGGAGCTTGACACCACGTTCCAGGAGCGTGCGCTGATTAGCTCGCGTGTCGTCGACGTGCTGAGCGAGGTCGAGCAGACCTGGGGCATCAAAGTGCACCGCTACGAGATCAAAAACATCGACACGCCGCGCACCGTGCAGCAGGCGATGGAGCGACAGATGACCGCCGAGCGGGAGCGCCGCGCTACGGTAGCACGCTCTGAAGGACAGCAGGAATCAACTATCAATGATGCCCAGGGTGAAAAGCAGGAACTGATCAACGAGTCGGAAGGGGAGCGCGAGAAGCGCATCAACGAAGCCGAGGGGCGCGCCGAAGAGATCAAGGCCATTGCCGACGCAACCGCCGAAGCCATCGAGCAGGTGGCCCGCGCCGTGAATGCACCCGGCGGCGAAGAGGCTGTGAAGCTGCAGCTTGCGGAGCAGTACCTGCACGCCCTGGCCAAGCTCGGGCGCCGCGAGAATCAGATTCTGCTCCCGACCAACCTCACCAGCTACGACCATATCATCGACGGGCTTGCGCTCGACGACTTCAAGGTCGAAGCCATTACCGACGCGCAAGGCGATGGCGCCCCCGAGTCTCTCTCTGCCGATGGCGATGCTTCGACTGATGGCCCCGACAGCCAGCCGTCGCAGCAGTCGTAGTGTCTACCGGCTCGGCTGCTACCCGCTGCTCTTCTTGCTGCAAATAGCTTTTCTCATAAACAGCATGCCCCTACTGCATGGTCTGGTCGTTAGGTCATGCAGCAGGGGCATGCCCGTTGCTGAACATCTCCGTATCTCATCTCCACACATCATCTCCGCAGGCTTCCAGACCATGCTTGTTTTCTCATCTTACCCCCCTACACCCGGACCTTCGCTTATGAGGCGCTTCATCTGGAGCAGTGTCGTGGTGGCTGCGGCGCTTGTAGTACCAGGATGCGTTTCGCTTCCCTCCTTTGAATCCTTGGATGCAGACGCCTACGAGGTCTACCTGAATGCGACGTCTACATGGTCAACAACACAAAGGTAGAAGCAGACCAGTAACACCAGCTCCGCATGCTTTGTTGACGTACAAGTGCATGATGGTGTAATGAACGTATAGTAGTGTGAGCGCGGAAAACATCCATCGACCTACTCATCTCTTTCTATCCCAAATCCAGTGCCTCGTGGAGGATCGATACCGAAGTGCTACATCCGGATCTGACATGGCCGGTGGATGCATGCCGCGCGAGCGTCATTCCATACAACACGGCTCGGCTGCGCAATGATACGGAATCAGCAATGATGCTACCGCCAACGAACCCAGCGGCAGCCTAACGGTACGTGTCGGCAGCTGTATTGTATCGTGCACAATCCTTTTTCAATGTATGTCTGCTTCCGAATCCTCTTGGGTCGTCTGTAAGTTTGGTGGCACCAGCGTGTCGACTCGCGCGCGCTGGGACACCATCGCCGCACTCACTGAACAGCATATAGAGCAGGGTGCCCGTCCTATGCTGGTCTGCAGTGCCCTCAGCGGCATATCCGACCGCCTTGATGCTATTCTGCATACCTCTGCACCGGCCGAACGCACCGAGCATCTCAGCGCGATTCGCAAACAGCACCTTGACCTGGCGCGCGATCTCGGTGTAGACACAACAGCCCTGGATGAAGCCCTCACACGCGTCGAAGGGCTCGTACATGAACTGCCCGACCAGACGCCATCTCCGCGTCAGCAGGCGGCACTCATGGCGCAGGGGGAGTTGCTTTCTACCCGACTCGGAGCCGCCTTCTTGAACGCACGAGGCATCAGCACGCGCTGGGTGGATGCACGCGAGGTCTTGCGCTCTGAGCGCAAGGCCCACCTCAATCCTGCCCGCCGCTACCTGTCGGCCACCTGCGGGTTCTACCCCGACCCGATCCTGCAGGACCATCTGCACGATGCCGAGAGCACAGCTGTACTCACCCAGGGCTTCATCGCAGGCAACGAGATCGGCGAGACAGTGCTGCTTGGGCGGGGCGGATCCGACACCTCGGCCGCCTACTTCGCCGCCAAGCTCGAAGCCGAGCGCCTTGAGATATGGACTGACGTGCCGGGGCTTTTCACGGCAAACCCGCACGACATCCCGTCGGCGCGCCTGCTAAAGCAGCTCACGTACAACGAAGCGCAAGAGCTCGCCACGATGGGGGCTTCCGTGCTGCACCCGCGCTGCATCGACCCGGTCCGCACGCACCAGATTCCCTTGCACGTGTGCTGCACCGACGCTCCCGATATGCAGGGCACCGTCATCCGCGACGATGTGCCCGACTATGGGCCCCAGGTGAAAGCCATCTCGGCCAAGAGCAACGTGACGGCTATCTCTATGGAAACGCTTGGGATGTGGCAGCAGGTTGGATTCCTCGCTGATGTGTTCAGCGTCTTCAAGCACAACGGGGTCTCCATCGACATGGTCGCCACGTCTGAGGCCAACGTCACCGTTACGCTCGATCCCGTAGCCAATGCTCTCGAACCCGATACCATCGATCAGGTAGTGCGCGACCTAAACGCCTTCTGCAACGCACGGGTCATCGGGCCCTGCGCGGTAGTGAGTCTTGTAGGGCGGCACATCCGGGCGCTGCTCAGCGACCTCGGTCCGGCCCTGGAAGTATTCGACGAACAGAACATCTACCTCGTATCGCAGGCGGCGAGCGACCTCAACTTCAGCTTTGTCGTGGATGCGGAACAGGCCCCCCGCCTGGTGCGCGAACTTCACGCCGAGCGCTTCAGCGCCCGCCCTGCCGACGAGCTCTTCGGACCGTCGTGGGCCGAGCTCTTCGACACCACCGAGCCCGAGGCGCAGGCCACGCCGCTATGGTGGCAGTCAGAACGCGACGCGCTGATACATATTGCCGACACCACCGAAACACCCGGATACGTCTACCACGCCCCCACACTACGCACCCGGGCGCAGCAGCTTATGAAGCTGGATGCCGTCGACCAGCCGTACTACGCCGTAAAAGCCAACCCGCACCCCGATGTACTGCGCTGTGTCTACCGCGAAGGACTTGGCTTCGAGTGCGTTTCGCCCGGTGAGGTCGAGCGCGTCTTTGAGGCCGTCCCCGACGTAGATCCGCAGCGCGTGCTCTTCCAGCCCAACTTTGCCGCACTCAGCGAGTATCGCCACGCCTTCGAGCGCGGCGTACGCGTCACGCTCGATAACGTGCAGCCGCTTGAAGCACACCCTGAGGTGTTTGCGGGGAAAACGCTCTTCCTGCGCATCGATCCCGGACGCGGCCACGGCCACCATCGCCACGTGCGCACAGCCGGCGCGCAGTCGAAGTTTGGAATCGTGCCCGATGAGCTGCCACATGCCCGTGCCCTCGCCGACGAGCACAACGTTCGCGTCCAGGGGTTGCACGTGCACGTCGGGAGCGGCATCACCCGCGCTGAACCCTGGGCTGAGATCGCTGAGTTTCTGGGCTCGCTGGCTGCCGACTTCCCCGACGTGGAGGTCATCAACGTAGGGGGCGGACTGGGCGTCCCGGAGCGCCCCAACGGCGACCGCCTGCCCCTTGACGCGCTCGATGAGCAGCTCCTGGCATTTAAGCAATCGCATCCTCAGTACGCCCTGTGGATGGAGCCCGGCCGCTTTCTCGCAGCCGAAGCCGGCGCACTCGTTGCACGCGTCACGCAGACCAAGAAGAAGGGCGAAGTCACGTACATCGGACTCGACGCCGGCATGCACACGCTCATGCGTCCGGCGCTCTATGGGGCCTACCACGAGATCGTGAACCTGACAAAGCTCGACCAGCCCAAAGCGGAAACCGTCAACGTAGTCGGCCCGATCTGCGAAAGCGGCGATGTGCTCGGATACAGCCGCCGGCTCCCCGCTACCGAACCGGGCGACGTGGTACTCATTGCAACAACCGGTGCCTACGGCGCGGCCATGTCAAACACCTACAACCTGCGCTCGCGCCCCAACGAGCATCTGATCGATCCCGCCTGATGATGGATAAGCTTGCACGATGAACAAGCCCCCTGCAACCACCGACCGCTGGTCCGATCTGCTTCCCCTGCAGAGCACCTCGCCCGAGGCCACCCATGCGCTGGGAGAGCAGCTCGCCGACCGTGCCAACGCTGGTGATGTGTTTGCACTGCACGGCGACCTGGGCGCTGGCAAAACGCATCTGGTGAAAGGAATCGGGGCCGGGCTGGGCTACGACCCGGCTACCATTCGCAGTCCCACATTTACGCTGGTACATACGCACGAGGGGGGCCGCCTCCCCCTGTACCATATCGATGCCTATCGGCTCAACGACCCTGCCGAGCTGTACGAACTGGGATACGACACCTACCTGTACGGCGACGGGGTCTGTTGCGTCGAGTGGCCCAGCCGCATGGGCGACCTGCTTCCTGATACCGCGATCCACCTCTCGCTGACGCACGAGAGCCGCACCACACGCCGCATCACGCGCCTGAGCGAACCATGACTGCTACCGACCCTCTCGATGTGCTGCACGCACTGCCCCGGTATGCGGGCACCGCTGACAGCAGCTACAAACCCGGCCTCGACCGGATGCATGCGCTCATCGAAGCGCTAACCATTCCAGTCGACAGCCTCCCCACGCTTCATATTGCCGGCACTAACGGCAAAGGCTCCACCGCAGCCATGAGCGCTGCCATCGCGCAAGCTGCTGGCCACCGGGTCGGCCTGCACACGTCGCCCCACCTGTGGTCGGTTACCGAGCGCATGCGCATCGACGGCGCCCCAATTCCTGAAGACACGCTCCGCGGCATGGTTTCGGATGCACAGCCTGCATTCGAACGCATCGCGCCCAGCTTCTTCGAAGCAACCGTAGCCCTCAGCCTGCAGTACTTTACCCGCGAGAATGTCGACCTCGCTGTCGTAGAGGTAGGACTGGGCGGCCGCCTCGATGCCACCAATATCGTACACGCCGAGGTGGCCGTAATTACGTCGATTGCACTGGAGCACACCGCGTTACTGGGGGATACGCACGCCGCGATTGCCCGCGAAAAAGGCGGCATCATCCGGCCGGATCAACCCGTCGTTATTGGGCCCCTGCCGAGCGAAGCCGAAGCAGCCATACAGGAACTCGTTCGCGCGCAGCACGCCCAACTGCACCCGACCGCACGCACGACGCGCTGGCACGATGCTCAACGTACCTCCGGCGACACGCTCATTACGCCCCGTGCTTGCTACACGAACCTCGATCTTGATCTCACAGGTGCTCATCAGAAACAGAATGCGGCCTGCGCTGTGCGTGCGCTTGAGCTTCATTCGCACGTTCGCCTCACCTCCGACGCCGTTACCCGTGGACTGAGCGCTGTTCGTGCCTATGCGGGCTTACATGGTCGCATGGAGCGCATCGGCACGCATCCCCCTATCTGGATCGACGTAGCCCACAACCCGGCCGGTCTCGAAGCCGCCTGCGCATCGCTTCCCTCGTGTCCGGGCCGGTGCATTGTTGCGCTTGGCGTGATGCAGGACAAACCACTTGGCGAACTGCTCGATGTGCTCAAGTCGCACCGGGTCGATGCCGTATGGCCCGTCGAGGTCGCCAGCGACCGGGCGCTGCCCGGCGACCACCTGGCGCATGCCCTCGCAGACTACGGGTGGCCTGCCCTGCCTCCCGCCTCTCTCGCCGACCACATCGCCGCGTTTGAGCAAGGGGCCTCTCCCGAAGACATACTCTTCGTGGTGGGCTCTCACTACACCGTTGCGGGATTACCTGCTCGCATCCGCCCCACATAGCACCATGAAGCCCCAAAAAAAGAACATTTTGTGACGAAAGCGCTTTTTCGCATCGTCATTTTCTTTCATCTTCTCTTTTCGCATCTTATGTTAGGCGTACTCTGTAGAGGCATATGCAACGTAAAAGGTACGTATGCTCTTCTCTCATAGCGAATGGCTTCTCTTTTGAGCGACTCTCGACCACATGTGCTGTTCATCAACCGGGTCTATCCCCCAAACACGGGAGCCACTGGTGCCATTCTTGCCGAGCTTGCCGAACGCCTGATTAGCCATGGCTGGCGCGTTACTGTACTGGCCGGCCCGGCTGACGGCGAACCGGCTTCGGCTGTGCGCAATGGGGTAGCCGTTGAACGGGTAGCAGCACTTGCCTTTACGCGAGCCAGCACGCTGCGGCGTGCGCTTGCCTATGCCTCGCTCTATCCTGCTTTCCTGGCTCGTGCGCTCCGACTTCCCCGCCCCGACGTCGTAGTTTCAAAAACCGACCCGCCACTACAGCTTGTCGTAAGTGCGCTTCTGGGGCGGTACTGGAACGTGCCCGCCATCCACTGGGCGCAGGATGTCTACCCGGAAGTAGCCGAGAAGCTTGGCGTGCTCTCGCAAAACGGGCTCCTGGCTCGCCTGTTACGCCGCGTGTCGAGCTGGGCGCTGCACCGGCACACCCGTGTTGTTACGGTGGGTCGCTGCATGCAGGAGCGCATTGCCGCCCGTGGGTATCCGAAACAGAATATCCGTGTGGTTCCAAACTGGCCCCCGGAGACCGTCCGACCCATTCCGCACAGCGAGAACAGCTTTCGCAAAGAGCACGGACTACAAGACCGTTTTGTGGTCATGTACTCTGGCAATATGGGACTGGCACACCCCTTTGATGCTGTGTTGCGTTCAGCTACCTACCTGCATGACCAGGTGCCCCGTGCCGTGCTCGTCTTCGTCGGAGAAGGGCCGCGTAAAGCGCGCCTGCAGACCCTGGCCGCAGAACGCGGACTGGATAACGTCCGCTTTTTTCCATACCAACCGTTTGAAACCCTTGCACATAGCCTGAGTGCTGCCGACATTCATCTGGTTACCATGCGACCCTCACTGGAAGGGCTGGTCGTGCCCAGCAAACTGTATGGCGTGATGGCCGCTGGTCGTCCAGCTCTCTTTCTCGGGCCTGAGGAGAGCGAGGCGGCACGCGTATTGCGCGAAAACGATTGCGGATCGGTTCTGCCTACCCCTACAGGAAAGCAGCTGACCCATACGCTCGCCTCATGGGCAGACGACGACGCCCACCGCCGCGCTGCCGGACAGCGCGCTCGCGCTGCCGTAACTGATGCCGATGCGCGTGCTGCTACTGCGTTCAATCGCATGCTTCATACGTGTATGCGTGCCCACCCCCACTACATCGCCTCATAACTGTACTTCGAACCATACCGTACGTCCCGGTTCATTACGCCGGCCTCCTAACATTCCGCAGTTCTGCCTGCCCCCTATACGGGCTGCCTGCACGGCCTTCTAACATCGCTCTGTGCTTTATATGCATGCGCTCCTTTTTCCTCCCTTTTTTTCACTCGCCGCGCTGGCAGAGTTTGATGCGTTGAGTTCACTTTTCTACAGCCTCGTTACATCGTTTCTCCTCGCTCTTGTCGTCACGCCTGCTGTCATATGGAGCGCGCGCACCGCAGGATGGATTGACTGGCCAGGCGACGAGCGCTGGCATTCTACCCCCGTTGCCCTGATGGGCGGCACCGCCATCTTCGCAGCGTTCGTAGGCGGACTAAGCTTTGCTGGACTCTTTGACGTCTACAGCTGGCCCGTGTGGCTTGCCATCGGGCTCGTTTTCGCGTCTGGGCTTGCTGATGATGCGCTTGACATCCGCCCTGAGAGCAAGGTCGTTGTTCAAATCGTAGCTACTGCGCTTCTCATCTATGCCGGCTATGCGTTCTGGCGGGGCGCGCCGTTCTGGATACACATCCCCCTTACCTTTCTCTGGGTCGTTGGGATTACCAACGCGGTCAATCTCATTGATGGCATGGATGGTCTGGCTGCAGGGCTCACTGCCATTGCCACGACGGCGCTTGCTACTATTGCCTGGCTTGCCGGACTCTATGGCGTTGCTGCTGTATCGCTCGCCGTTACGGGGGCCACACTGGGCTTTCTCGCTTTTAACTTCAAGCCGGCCCGCATCTTTATGGGCGACTGCGGCAGCCTACTGCTGGGCTTTACCCTGGCCACGATTGCCCTTACGGTGCAGGGACAGGGCCAGCCCGTAGCGGCTACGCTT
Source organism: Longimonas haloalkaliphila (assembly GCF_055379825.1). Classification (NCBI taxonomy): domain Bacteria; kingdom Pseudomonadati; phylum Rhodothermota; class Rhodothermia; order Rhodothermales; family Salisaetaceae; genus Longimonas; species Longimonas haloalkaliphila. The sequence continues at coordinate 196,250 of NZ_AP043948.1, forward strand.
ATCCCCGTCATGGTCCTGGCTGTGCCGATCTTTGACACCACCTTTGTCACCATCACCCGCATCCTGAACAGCCGCCCAGTCACAGAAGGAGGAACCGACCATACCATGCACCGACTGGTGCTGTTGGGACTCTCTGAACGGCAGGCTGTTGTCTTGCTCTGGGGCCTCTCTGCTCTTTTCGGAGCGGTTGCCATTGCCACGTACTGGGCGTCTACCCCGCTCTTTATCGCGCTGCTTCTTTTCGGAATCAGCGTCTGTGCCATTCTCGGACTCTACCTGGCCGGGGCAACACACTACCCGCGCATCGACATTCCGCTGCGCGTTGAGCGCAAGACGGCAACGCAGAAGTTCGGCGCAGTCATGCAGGCCATTGCTGGCGGCCCCTACTGGAAGTCTCTTATCGGCACAATCGCCGACCTGCTGCTTGTGGGCGCCGCTCTCGTTCTCGCCTTTCACCTGCGCTACGATGGCGCTCCGCCGGCCCCCTACGACCGGCTCATGCTGCAGGCCCTGCCTGCAGTTATGGCAATCAAAGTAATCGTCTTCTATGCCTTTGGCCTCTACCACGGCATCTGGCGCCACGCAGGCACCTCTGAGTTTCTTCGGCTGGTTGCAGGATCGGGCGTTGCATCAGCCGCTGTTGTCTCGGCCGCATGGATAGCCGGATTCGGAGAGCACCTCTCTCCCGCAATCGTCGTCCTTGATTGGATGATCGCAACGGCAGCTATTGCTGGCATCCGGTTTGGGTTTCGCGGCCTGCGACAGTATATCGCGGCGCAACGCTCAAACGGACGGCGCGTGCTCATCTATGGGAGCGGAAGCCCCAGCGTACTCGCGCTGCGTCATATCCGCGAAGAGCCATCGCTTGAACGCACGGTCGTCGGGTTTGTCGATAACGAAACAGAGCGCGTTGGCCTGCGGGTGCAGGGCACCGCAATTCTGGGGACTCCCAGAGAGCTCCACGACCTGATAGAGATGCATGACGTGGAAGAGCTTATCGTTCCGGCCTCCTCTACCTCTACGTCAACACAGCGTGCTCTGGTTAAACGCTGTGTGTACGTCGGGATAAGCTGTCGCCTCTTCGAACTTGATCTGCACCCGGCCGCCCCGGTTCAGCTTCACGCTCCCAAAGCCACAGAGCAAATGGGCGACGGTCGCTCTGGAACGTCGCCAGGATCGACAGGCGACGGCTCGCACAACGCCCCTTCTGAAGTGTCCTCTTCCTCGTAATAAAGCCTGTACCACGTATCGTAGGATGCAGCACCTCTATCCAGCATCGTCGTGCCTGTCGCCCCCTTCTTGTGCAGCCGCTTTCTGCCGCATGAGCGTCGCCTGTTTCAGGAGCTCTGAAGAACGATCGGGCTCTTGCGAAGCCAACTGGATATAGATGCGAGCGGCCTCATGGTAGTTTTGCTGCGACGCATAGATGCGCGCAAGCGTCTCCGACACCATGTCCTCGATATCGTCGTCGAGATCAGGGGTAGGTACGTCGTCGATGTCTGGCTCGGTAGGGATGCGAGCCGCCTGCAGGTCTTCAATCAAACGGTCCAGGTCTGCATCGGTCTCGTCGAGGGAGTGCTTGGGCTCTCCATCAGGCTCAAAGGAGTAGGACGATGTGGATTTTTGCTGCTCTACCGCCTGATTGGTCTGGGCTCGCAATGCCTCCAGGTCACTCGGGCCGTCGTCGAACGAGATGGAAGGCAAGCGCGCCTCCGGATCCGCTGCTTCGGGCTCACCTTCACGATCTGAGCGTGCCTGAGCCCGGTTCTCTTCAAGAGATTGAGCGGCCTTCTCTGCATCATATCTCGGCGCTGGCGCTGCTGCGCGCTCATTTTCCGATGAGACAGGGCTGGCCTCGGTCTGTGTGTTGTCTTCAGACGCGCTGTTTTGACTAACTCTGACTGCGGCTCCCTTATCGTGACTGTTGTGCTGGACAGCAGAGGAACGCTCTTTCTTTTGCAGGTCTTGTAGCTGCTTCCAGACGCGCCGCCGCCCTTCTTTCACAGTGGCGCTATGAGGCACCAGCACGTGTGCCTGGTTCCAGGCTGTGCGCGCCAGCCGCCACTGACTTTGCCCTTCGTAGGCTCGTGCCAGTAGGACATATGCTGCTGCATAGGCAGGCGTCTCAGTAACAGCGGCTTCCAGACGCTCAATAGCAGTAGAAGACGCGCCGTCGCGCAACAGGTGCAGCGCATCTTGGATGACGGATACAGCCATATACGGGGGTGTCGCCGGTAACAAAGGAATAACAGGATAGACAGTCCCTCAACGTACGACGCGTACCGCTGTTTTGAAAGAGCTCAGACAGGGTTTGCATCCTCTTCGCATCGGCGCGCCGCAACATCGTCATAACCGGGGATAGCGGGTCCCACCCCGTTTTGCTTAGCTTCAAGATGTATGCCATCTGGCTGAGACATCCCCGATTGGTGCTTTTTGGCGTGCTGCCACCAATCAGTGAGAGCCATCAGGAGGAAGCTGGCTGCGAGGGCCCCCTGAAACGGGAGAGCAATCCAGACCTGATGCATCCACAATGCTCCTACGCCCAATGCGCAGTACCCTCCGAGCAGCGCCTCTGCAGCACGCGTGGTAAATGACGTTGCATGGGCCGCCTGTGTCTTCGCTCCTTTTGGGGTACGGCGGAATGGAATGGCTCTGCCCCGTAGCGCAGCGTATACCGCTTTTGTATTGTTTACGGCCAGCCCCATCGATCCAAGAAAGAAAGCAGGTAGCCCGCGCACAATGTCTCCTACCGACCATCCCGCAGCCCGCTGTGCTACCCAGACGGCCCCGGCAAAAGCAACGAACCCTGACACCCCAGCCGTGAGCACATGCAGCAAGGCTGAGGGAATTGCGTTGCTGTACGCAGCGGCTACCAGAAGCGGAGCGTGTAATAGTGCTGCCCCTATGATCGCAGGAAACGCGAGATGCGCCAGCAGATGCAGGGTCCCGGCCACCTTCGCACGCATCCGCTCATCTGACCGCCAGAGCGGGCCCAGAAGCTTGCGTGCTGTCTCGATAGCCCCTTTCGTCCAGCGAAACTGCTGCGTACGCCATGCAGCCACCGTGTCTGGTAGATCAGCAGGAACCGAAACGTCGTCTACATACACCAGCTTCCAACCAGAAAGCTGCGCACGATAGCTCAGATCCAGGTCTTCGGTGAGCGTATCGGACTGCCATCCGCCTGCTTCTTCGATGCATCTGCGTTTCCAGACGCCTGCCGTACCGTTAAAGTGCATGAAGAACGCCCCAGCATGGCGTCCGGCCTGTTCGAGTCCGAAGTGTGCGTTCAGTCCCACAGCCTGGCACCACGTGCACCAGTTCGACCGGGTGTTGCGGTGAGCCCACCGTGCCTGCACCATGCCGACCTCCGGACCTGCGAGATGCGGAACCATCGCTCGCAGAAAGTTGGCGGGCGGTACGAAGTCTGCGTCGAAGATCGCAACGAGAGGCGCCTCGGTGTGGTCAAGACCGTGGGCCAGGGCGCCTGCTTTGTATCCGGCACGATGGTCGCGCTGGATGTGAGCAATAGACCGGTCTCGCTGCCTCCAGTATGCTACCCGCTCTGCAACCTGTGTAGACGTGGAGTCGGTTGAGTCGTCGAGGACTTGGATGTGAAGCCGGTCGGCGGGATAATCTAACTGTGCACAGGCATCGATTACTCGCGCCGCCACCTCGGGCTCGTTGTAGAGCGGAATCTGCACGGTAACCACTGGCCAGGAAGACGGGGCATCAGAGCCGGTTACAGCATATTGCCTGCGCATCCATGCCCACCACCCCCAGTGCAGTCCATACACCGTAAGTACCAGCAGACTGGCGGTGTAGCCTACCGCCACGAGAATAGCAAGAACGTCAACCCCTATCATATAACATGACTTTCCTTCAGAATGCGGGACGCTCATGCACGCAGAAGTGCTCGAACGGATTCACGCCCATCTTTTTTGTAACGGAGCAGCATGGGGCGTTACAGCACCATCATGTCTCTATTGAAAGCGCCGGTTTTGAGCTCTGAACCCTGTGCATAGGCACGAGTGCAACGACGCTCCCCGGTGGTTCTATCTTGATCTCTACACGCACTAAACGAATGTTTACAGATACCCACGACTCCACGCAGATCAACAGGAAAAACGACCTGCACTCGTCTGTCTCTTCCGTCTACGCGCCGCGCCGTAGATCCCTGCCTGTGAGAATGTCCGGCGTACTGTTTGCGCTGTTCTTTGCGCTGCTAATGACCGCCTGTTCCGAAAATGATATTTACGACGATGTAGAGCGGGGCACCTTTGTTCTTGTCATGGACGGACTCATCAGCGACACCGTTCGGGGGGATGCGTACGTTCGCGAAATAAACAGTGCTACACCGGGCATTGAGCTCGACGCCCGGTCTACCGGATGGTCGTTCTACTGGACCCGTCCGTTCTCGGAGCGTACAGAGTATGCGATCTTGCCCGCCGAATGGGCTGACCGGACTCCTGCAACAGATAAGGAAAGCCCGGACGCAGAGAATGCGAGTTTGCCTGCAGGCGCTATCATCTTCATGCAGCATCCGGTGCACGGAGCCTTCGAGGCTGAGTCGGGCACCGTTACCGTTGAGCATCTTACCGACACAGACGTAGCCGGTCATGTGTATGCTGAGATGGCTAAAGAAGGTGACGATCCCGTGTTTACGATTGAAGGACGCTGGCATGCACGGCCGGCCCCTACAACCCCACCGCCTCATCTTCAGCCATAGCACTTATTGCGCAATACAACTACGTATAGTTAGGAATAGCCCCCTGAAGCAGCATCGCAAAGACGAAGGACCAGGCCGCAGTCCTCACACCACACATCGTTACCTCTGTGTTACCCGGCATTCCTGCTCGTTGATACATTGGTACAAACACCTGAGCTGTGTTGAGACTATCACATAGTGCATACAGGTATTCACTTGCACAGCACGTGAGTAGCATCCTGTATGGACTGTCTGCTACTCTTGATCAGCACTACCCTGCCATGTCCAACGTTTCACCTGGTTCTCGCGACGCTACATCGCCTCTAAATGCTCTTGAGACACGCGACCTGACCCTTCCGAAGCGGCTCTGGTCATGGCTGGCCCGACAGGCAACGCTGCAAGATTGTTCGATTGATGAGGTGATTGCGCGCCTTATCGATACGCACCGGCACCCTGAACAAGAAACGATGCAAGCGTCCGGGCAAGATCGTTCCTCTTCTCCAAAAGCAGCTACCCGTGAGACGGATTCTGCGGATGCCGACGAAAACGCTACTGGAGAAACTGCAGCCGATCGCCTCCGCAAGCTGAAGGAGCGCCTGAACGATCTGCATAGTGACAACGGCACTCCTACTTCTACCGGAGATGGCTCGCGCGAAAGAGACGCCGGCACACTCTCTGCCGACGATCTCGACACCGAAGCGCTAATGAACCACGCGATGCGCGCGCTGAACAAGCAAAAAAACAGACCTAACGGAGCATCGAAAGCAGGAAACGAGACATCAAAAGCGTCTCCTGAAGCCCCTCACGGGTCTCGAAGTCGCAATGATGGCGCGTCTATGTTCGACGTCGTACGCGACGAGGAAACACGGTAGCGGGGGCTCCCTGTTGAGCGGCTCTTTTTCTTCAGACGCTCGTTGTTCTCTATCTGATGGCCTGCAATCAAACAAAGCCCGACCGAACACCATGGTATACGTTCGTGATCAGATTGACATCGGTGCTCCGCTTGAAGACGTATTTGCTTACATGGACGAGCCATCTCATCAGGCTGACATCACCCCCAGCCTGATAGAGTCCACCTTGATTGAGCGCCTCCCCAATGGCGGATCGCATGCCTCATATGTGTATAGCTTCCTGGGGATACGCTTCAAGGGTGAGGTGCGTGCAACGGCGTACGACCCGCCTTCACATGTCGAATTCGAGATGGAAGGCGGGCTTGAAGGGCAGATCGCCTGGTCCTTTAAGGAGCAAAATAACGGCACCCGCGTCGTCTACGAGGCAAAGTACGACATCCCCGTGCCTGTTCTCAAAAAGGCTGCCGAGGCTGTTGCCAAACGCTACAACGAGCGTGAGGTGAAGACACTGCTGGCAAACCTCAAAGACCACATGGAGGCACAACACGTCTCATCATAAGCACATCTTGCTCTCCTCTTATTTCTCTTACCTGAACGCCTGCAGCTCGACACGATTGCCGATATTCTGATCTTAAAGAGAAGCCTCCTGGTTTTCGTTTAGCACCGCATCGAGCACCGGTTTGAGTTCTCCTGTCATAAACAGGCCCGTGTGCTCGTATCGGATCATTCCATCTGTATCGATAACAAATGTGCGTGGTATGCCTCGGGTCGTTCCGTACTTCTGCGAGGCAACCCGCGGACTATTCACCATGGGGTAGTTGACGGGTTGGCGCTGCTCGACAAAGGTGCGCACATCTTCAAGCCCTCCCTGATCAACCGAGAGCCCAATAAACTGAACGCCCTTCTCTTCGTACTCTTCCTGCACCTGAACAAAGCCGGGGGTTTGCTGCTGGCACGTAGCGCACCAAGTTGCCCACAAACTCAAGACCACAACGTTATCGCGATAATCAGAAAGCTGTACTCTACTGCCATCCAGCGACTCAAGTGCGAAGTCGGGGGCTGAGCGCACATCTTCCGGGAGTTCGACGGGTGCTCCCATTCCCTGTACCAGGTACCACGTAACGCCAATAATGAGCGCGACAACCCAGAACCGGCCAATAAAGCTGCTCACTTTTGCAACAATCCGTGAAGCAACGCTACCCGATGATGCAGACGACTCAGGCGGTGTTGGAGGTGACGGTATGTTCGGCATGATTAGCAAAAAGGGTTAGCCAACGGTACATATCCAAGCATGTCCAACGCACTGTATCCTGATGCGTGCCAGCGAGTATGCTGATTGCGCGTCTTACTCGCCGTCCGTGGCAGCCGCCTCGACCAGGTTTCCGTCTTCCAGGATCGGCGTGTCAGTAAATACGGCTCCATCTTGAATGGGCCGTAGAACCCGGTTAAAACGCGGACGAAAGGCCTCTGCATCCCAGGAGAAGTACGTGAACAGGGCTTTTCCTACAATATGATCCTCGGGAACGAACCCCCAGAAGCGACTGTCTTCTGAATCGTCGCGGTTATCGCCGAGCATGAAGTAGTAGTCTTGCTCAAACGTATACGTGGTTGTCTCCTCGCCGTCGATAGCATACGTTGAGTCGGTCATCACCCGCGCCGACCGCCCCTCAAAACGCGTAATGACGGGTTCATACACAGGCCATGTTTCATCGTTTAGCGTGACCGTTTTTCCTGCAGCCGGGATGATAAGCGGTCCGTAATTATCGGGCGTGAACCCCTGGTTGGGCGGATAAAGCACGGAGTCGTAGTTGGTATTGCGCAGCACGAGCGGCTCTACGTCTTCAACCCACGACCAGTTGCGCACCTCCAGTGCAGCACGTGCGGTAGCGAGCGTGCGTGCCATCTCGCCATCCGGGTTTTCGCGCCAAGCTGATATAGCGAGGTCTTCAAGCTCGCTGCGTGACACCTGGTACCGGGCATCGGACTTGCGTACCGTCCAGAAGTACTGCATGCCTTCCCCCAGCGGCAGACGGTTCCCGTCGACCGTGACCACCTTGTCCGTAATCTGGAGCGTTTCGCCAGGCATCCCAATGACACGCTTGATGTAGTGCATCTTACGGTCAATAGGGCCGTCGTCGGGCGGGAGGTTGAACACAACCGCATCGCCTCGCGCGATCGACGAGAAGCCAGGAAGACGGGTGTAGGGAATCTGTGGCGCGTCGAGATAGAGGTCGTCGCGGAAGGCACTTCCAAACGGCACCGCCAGGGGCGTCATCGGCAGGCGGGTGCCGTAGTGCAGCTTCGACACGAACAGGTAGTCCCCCACGAGCAGGTTGCGCTCCATTGAGGGCGTAGGGATGCGAAACAGATCAAAGAAGAACGTGCGGATGATCAGCACGATTACAACGGCGACAACGATCGCCTCAATCCATTGGCGAAACTCGCTTTTTTGAGAGGGGGCGTCGTTGCGCCTACGCGAACGAGAGGAAGACCGGTCAGCCACAGCACAGGAGAGAAATCAGAAGGATGCGAAACGACCGCTACGGCGTGCGGGGTGATGGGCGCCGTCCGGGAGTAAGCGCTCGGCGAGATACAGGCTCCAGGAAAAACTGGGTCCCGTCATATCCAGCACGATACCAGCGACGGTCTACGCGGTCGTAGAAATAGTCAACGTAAGGAGCCCGGTCGGGGGTTTCGCGAATCGGCTGCAGCACCGCTTCACGCACCTCGGGGAGAGCAGATCGCCAACGGCGCTCGGTCGCTACAATGACCCCCCGGTTGCGAGGCCCGTCGGCATCACTCACAACAACAGGAATTGAGTCGTTTACCACAAACCAGTAGGCAAACTGGTCGAAGTCCTCTCGGTTGGGCTGCAGGTCGTCGGCCAGCACGTAGGTAGGCGCCCCAAAGTGAGCCTGCATGCGAGCACGCAGGTCTACCGTTCGCGTCGTGTCAAGCAGCGTACGCTGTGGCTGCGGGCCGAAAAACGACCACTCCGTATCAGAAAATGTCTCTTGCAGCCAGCCTTTCTCGAAGCGATGTGCTGTACGCATCCGCTTAACCGCAAACTGAGGGGCTTCATGCACGGGAGCGCCAGCCTCTTCGAACAGCGAGTCGAGGGCTGTAGCGATATGCTGATACGGTCGGCTCTGCGGAGGCTGCAGCGGCGACGTCGGGTAGAGCTGATCCAGCAGCTGCATCTGGCGCGTCTGCTTGTAGCGTTCAATCAGACTCTGCGCCGCGGTCGTGGGCACATGCACCATAGCGCACAGCACGGCACCGGCAAGCATTATCTGCAGCCTGGCAGAACCGTTATGGGATACGGACATCCAGCTTGAGTGGAGGCGCTCAAGCAGCCAGGCTATGCACACCCGTAGAAAAAAACTTCGCATCTCTTACTACACCTGAACCCTGCAATCCCTTTAATCATCGACCGACAGGATAGCCAGGAAGGCATCCTGAGGTACTTCAACTTCGCCCACCTGCTTCATACGCTTCTTCCCTTCTTTCTGCTTCTCAAGAAGCTTGCGCTTACGTGTAATATCGCCGCCGTAACACTTCGCAGTCACGTCCTTACGCTGGGCCTTTACGGTTTCGCGTGCTACGATGCGACGCCCAATCGATGCTTGAATAGGCACTTCAAACAGCTGCTTTGGAATCTTCTCTTTCAGCTTTTTGGCAAGCTTGCGCCCAATTTCGTATGCTTTGTCGCGGTGGACGATGGTAGAAAGTGCGTCGACGGGGTCTTTGTCGATGAGTACGGTGAGTTTGACCAGGTCGCTCTCTCGGTATTCCAGGAATTCGTAGTCGAGCGAGGCGTAGCCTCGGCTCACGCTCTTGAGCTTATCATAGAAGTCGAACACGATCTCAGCCAGCGGAAGCTCATACTGCAGGTTGACGCGCTCGGTATCCAGGTAGCGCTGATTCACGTAGACCCCCCGCCTATTTTCGCAGAGCTGCATGATATTTCCGATGTACTCGCTCGGCACGATAATATCGGCCTCAACAAACGGCTCGTAGACGGCGTCGATATCACCATAATGGGGCATCTCGCTGGGGTTGTCGACGATGACAAGCTCCTGGTCGTCGTCACCCGGGTTGCTGACCCGCACGCGATACTCCACATTGGGCACGGTGGTGATGATGTCGAGCCCGAACTCACGATCGAGACGCTCCTGAATGATTTCCATATGCAGCAGTCCCAGAAAGCCCACGCGGAACCCGAACCCGAGTGCGGCTGACGTTTCGGGTTCGAATGTGAGCGAGGCGTCGTTAAGCTGCAGCTTTTCAAGCGCGCTGCGCAGATCCTCGAAGTCCTCAGACTGCGTGGGATGCACCCCGCTAAACACCATGGGCTTCACTTCTTTGAAACCCGGAATCGCTTTGTCTGCTGGATTGTGTTTGTGCGTGATCGTGTCACCGACACGGGTGTGCGACACGTCTTTGATGGAGCCGATAATGTATCCTACGTCTCCCGCCTTGAGCGTGTCAACTTTCTGACGTCCCAGGCGCAATACGCCCAGCTCTTCGGCGTCGTACTCTTGCTTCGTGGCCATGAAGCGCATCGCATCCCCCTTGTTCAGGGTGCCGTCGAATACACGTGCGTAGACGACCGACCCACGATACGAATCGTAGATGGAGTCGAAGATGAGTGCCTTGAGCGGCTTATCTTCGTCGCCTGTGGGGGGAGGGACGCGGTTAATGATGAGGGCGAGCAGTTCGTCGATGCCCTCGCCCGTTTTAGCACTGATCTTCAGGATATCCTCGGCTGGCTCGCCCAGCAGCTCCTCAAGCGACATGGCGACCTGGTCGGGACGTGCTACTGGCAGGTCGACCTTGTTCATGACCGGAATGATCTCCAGGTCTTGCTCCAGAGCCAGGTACGCGTTCGAGATGGTCTGCGCCTCGATGCCTTGCGCAGCATCAACAAGCAGGATCGCGCCTTCGCACGCCTTGAGCGCACGCGACACCTCGTAGGTGAAGTCGACGTGACCGGGTGTATCGATCAGGTTAAACGTGTAGGTCTCTCCATCCGGAGCCGTGTGCTTCATACGCACCGCGTGGCTCTTAATTGTAATTCCTCGTTCGCGCTCCAGGTCCATATCGTCGAGCGTCTGCTCTTGCAGGTCGCGCTCACTTATGGTGCCTGTGCTCTCGAGCAATCGATCGGCCAGGGTACTTTTTCCGTGATCGATGTGTGCGATGATGCAAAAGTTGCGAATGTGGGAGGTGTCTGTAGACATAACGAAAGCACCACTGCATGAGGCAGAATATAAAAGCGGGCGGTATAAGCCGGAGTTACGCACCAGGCGACGAGGAAGCAGACGTGTCGTCGCGCCGGGGTTCGTTGCGTGGCGCAACGTTAGCATCTGCAGAGTGAGCCGGAGGCACCCCGTTGGATGCAGGGCGTTCTGTACTGGACGAATGGGCTTCTCCCTCGTGGGTAGGTTGCTCTACCGCGTTCTCGCCTTGCTGTTCACGAGCAAGCATCTCTTCGTAGAACGCGTTGTGGAAGAACAGTACCCCAACTACTCCCAGCACAATCGCCATGTCGGCCACATTCCATATTGGGAACAGCTCCATATAACTGCCCCCGATCAGGGGCACACCGGGGTGCACGAAGCCCTGCCATAGGCTTACGTGGATGAAGTCTACCACGCGTCCTTCGAACAGGCCGCCATATCCCAGCCACACGCCATAGAACACACGATCAATGATATTTCCGATAGCACCGCCCAGAATAAATGCCAAACTCGCCCGGTAGGGCAGGTAGAGGGCACGCACCTGCACAATGTAATAGATGACGAGCCCAGTGGCCAGTACCGCAAGGAGTGCCACCGTACCGGGCGGGCCAAACTGGATGCCAAAGGCCATGCCCGGGTTTTCAGTAAACGTAAAGCGCAGCCAATCACCGATAAGAGAAATGGACTGATGCCGGTACATCAGCTCTAAAACCAACCATTTCGTGGCCTGATCAAGACCGATAACAATGAGAGAAATCCAAAGAACGCGCATACATACAGCACAAAAACAGAGACATAGACGGAGAAAAGAAGACGTCAGTCTGCATATTCAGCCTGTATAGTCAGCCGTGCAGTCAATCGGCACAGGGAGCAGATCCCTCTCTTCGTGCACTGTGCACCACTCACCATACATTGCTGTGCAGAAAGCGGACTATACAGAAAGCGGGCTGTTCGGCCCGAAGCAGGCTCCCAGTTACTGACGCTCTTGCTTTTTCTGTTCTTTCTTGGCTTTGATAGAGATCTCGGTATGGGGCACTGCTTCTAACCGCTCCTTTGCAATTGGCTTACCGGTCACCTTGCAGATTCCGTACGTGCCGTTCTTGATGCGCTCAAGCGCTCGGTCTAAGTAGCCCATGTACTTCTGCTGTCGCGCGATCATCAGGTGTAGCTTTTCGCGCTCCATAGCATCGGTACCGGCATCGGCCATATGGAAACTGTACGCCGTATTGTCACCGGCCTGTTCGCGCGATTCTTCAATCTGCGCTCGCATCCGTTCGACATCTTCTTTGGCTTTGCGCCGCCGTTCCATGATGAGCTCCTTAAAGTGCTGAAGCTCTTCGTCTGAGAACGGCGATTGCCGTTCTTTGCGACGGCCTTCCTGAGAAGACGCGGTGTTCGAACCCGAGGAAGAAGTTGTATCTGGCATAAGAGATATCGTACTACAAGGGAGGGAGTAGGCGCGAGGGTGCGAACGCTTGGAGAGAGGGCGTACGATGTGCATCTCTCTTTCGCATAGCTCGGCAGGTCCCGCTCACGTGCGAGACGTTCGCTGGATGCCTACTGTGAGATGTTCGTCACCAATCTCAAAAGTCTGGGTTGCCTCACCCGTAGGCTGATTGGAGGGCTGCAACTCCAGGGCCAACGTCTCGTTCCGTATCCAATCGGCATATGCGTTCACAGCCGCCTGGATACGATCCGATCCATCATAGGTTATAGTGATGCGATCGGTAACCTCAAACTCAGCGTCCTTGCGCAGATTCTGGATGCGCTTCACGGATTCGCGAGCCAGCCCTTCTGTACGCAGCGCTTCGGTAATCTGTGTATCGAGCGCCACCGTTACGTCGCGGTGCTGCTCTACAAGCCAGCCTTCAATACCGGCACTGGAGATCTCCAGGTCCTCAGGCCCGAGGTGCACCGTTTCGCCCTCCACCTCCAGGTCAAGAGAACCCTGCTCCAGGTAGCGCCCGATCGCGTCGTCGTCGAGCGCACGCACGGCCTTGTTGACCGGCTGCATGAGCGGACCCAGGCGTGGACCCAGGCGGCTAAAGTTGGGCGTGGCCGAGCGCTCAACCACTTCACTGGAGCCATCGACGTATTCGATGGTCTTCACGTTCACCTCGTCGAGAATGATGTCGCGCACCTGTTCGACGATGTTTTCGGAGACGCCCGTGCCGGTTACTACCATGAGGCGCCCCAATGGCTGACGCACGTTGATCTCCGCTTCGTTGCGCAGCGACAGCACGACCGATGAGATGGTGCGTGCCAGTCCCACCCGATGCTCCAGCGCCTCGTCGTGGCGCTCGTCATCGGCTGCTGGAAAGTCGACCAGATGCACGGAGTCCTTTGCTGGATTGGCGTTGCCCTCGTGCAGCGCCTGGTAGAGCCAGTCACCGAAGAACGGAGCCACCGGACTCATGAGGCGCGACACGGCCTCCAGGCACTCATACACGGTATCGTAGGCTGCCTGTTTACTGGATGCCGGTACGCTTTCTCCGCCATCTTCTGCCGTTCCGTTCTGCGACTGCTTCGAGGCCCAGAACCGGCGGCGCGAACGCCGCAGGTACCAGTTTGACAGGTCATCTACGAACTGCTCTACCGCCCGCGCTGCATTGGTCGGGTGATAGTCGTCGAGTGAGTCTGTGACCGTGTCGGTCGTCGTCTGCAGACGGCTGATGATCCACCGGTCGAGCTCAGGGCGCTCTTCCAGCGGTACGGTGTTCTCTGTGTAGGTGTAGCCGTCGATATTCGCATACGTTGCGAAGAAGCTGTACACGTTTTCGAGCGTGCCAAAGAACTTGCGGCGCAGGTCGCGCAGTCCGCGCTTCGAGAAGCGGATGTTCTCCCACGGCGGGGTGTTGCTCATCATGTACCAGCGCACCACATCGGCCCCAAACTCGTCGATCACCTCAAACGGTTCCAGCGTGTTGCCCTTCGACTTCGACATCTTGTTGCCCTTGTCATCGAGCACAAGACCATTTACGACCACATTTTGGTATGCAACGTCGTCCATGATAAGCGTAGCCAGCGCATGCAGCGTGTAAAACCAGCCACGTGTCTGGTCTACCCCCTCCGCAATAAAGTCAGCGGGAAAGTTGCGCTCAAACTGTTCTTTGTTCTCAAACGGGTAGTGCCACTGCGCAAACGGCATAGCACCCGAGTCGAACCACACGTCGATAAGGTCGGGGACGCGCCGCATCGTGCCTCCTACCTCGTCGGGGGCCGGCCAGGTAAGTTCGTCTACAAAGGGACGGTGCAGATCTATCTCAGCGTCGTCGTCTGGCAGCTGGTCGCCGCATTTGGCGCGCAGCTCGTCGACCGAACCGATGACTTCGATGTACTCGGGGTCTTCGTCGCTCTGCCAGATGGGCAGCGGCGTGCCCCAGTAGCGGCGGCGGCTCAGCGCCCAGTCGATGTTGTTTTCCAGCCACTCACCAAAACGTCCTTCGCCCACGCCCGGCGGCTGCCAGTTTATTGTCTTATTTAGCTCAACCATCCGCTCTTTGACCGCCGTCGTCTCCACAAACCAGCTCTCAACCGGGTAGCTCATCAGCGGCGTGCCTTTACGCCAGTCATGCGGGTAATTGTGCAGGTAGGTCTCATGTTTGTAGAGCAGACCGCGTTTCTTAAGGTCGGTCGTGATCTCTTTATCAGCGTCTTTGAACCACTCCCCCTCAACCAGCGGGGCCGCTTCCGTAAAGCAGCCGTCGGTATCGATCGGGTTGAAGAGCGGTAGGCCCTGCTCCTGCGCAACGCCATAGTCTTCTTCCCCATAGGCCGGTGCCATATGCACAATGCCGGTGCCCTCTTCAGTCGACACAATGTCGGCCGGTACAACATGCCAGGCAGCCTCTGCACCGGCTTTCTCCTTAAAGTACGGAAAGACCGGCTCGTACGTCTGCCCCACGAGGTCGCTGCCCGGCATCGTTTCCACAACCTTGTAAGGCTCGTCGCCCAGCACCGTATCAACCAGCTCTTCGGCAAGGATAAGCGTCTCCTGGCCCTGATGCGGGTCGTCGTGCTCAACACGCACATACGTAAGGTCGGGGCCCACAGCAAGCGCTGTATTCGAAATGAGCGTCCACGGCGTGGTCGTCCAGGCCAGGAAGTAGGTATCTTCTTGGCCATGCATGGGGAAGCGGATGTAAACGCTCGGGTCTTGCGTCTCTTCATACCCAAGGCTCACCTCGTGCGAAGAGAGCACGGTGTGCGAACCGGGGCTATACCACTGGATCTTGTAGCCTTTGTAGAGCAGCCCCTTCTCATGGATCTGCTTGATGAGCCACCAGAGCGTCTCAATATAATCGGTCTCGAACGTCACATACGGATCGTCAAGATCAACCCAGTAGCCCATGCGGGTGGTCAGCTCATCCCACAGGTCTTTGTATTCGAGCACGCTGTTGCGGCAGGCCGCGTTGTAGGCCTCAATGCCGTACTCCTCAATGTCGGCGCGGCTCTGCAGGTCAAGGCGCTTCTCGATCTCAATCTCTACAGGCAGCCCATGCGTATCCCACCCAGCCTTACGCGCCACCTGAAACCCCTGCATGGTCTTGTACCGGCAGAAGATATCCTTGATAGAGCGCGCCATAACGTGGTGGATACCAGGACGCCCGTTGGCCGTGGGCGGGCCCTCGTAGAACGTGTAGGCAGGTGCGCCTTCGCGTTCCGACAGCGTACGATCAAACACGTCATGATCGGCCCACCAGTCGAGCATATCTTCTTCCATATCCGGAAGCGAGAGGCGATCAATCGGGGTGAAGTGACTCATAAACTTGGGCTGTACAGGTGAAGCAAAAACGTGCATCGTGCACACATGCAGCAAAGACGCCGCATGTGCTCTGTGGGGTGGGCGTGTTCAGGGTCTCAGGGGGATGCAAACGCATCCGCCCAGACAAGAAACAGACGCTTACAGGCGGGGCATCAAGTGCGTGAGCACCTGCTTCAGGCGCGCACGCCCCGTTTCAGCAGCCTGAGCTACCTCCGCCGCGGACGTCGGTTCGAGGGTGTCTGCAAAGCAGGCATCTGTGATAACCACAGCTGCGAGCACACGGAGGTCCATGTGACGTGCCGCAATGACTTCAGGAATCAGACCTGTGCCCACCGCGTCAGCGCCTACGTGACGCATGAAGCGATATTCGGTCT
The DNA here is from genome assembly GCF_055379825.1 of Longimonas haloalkaliphila. Taxonomy (NCBI): domain Bacteria; kingdom Pseudomonadati; phylum Rhodothermota; class Rhodothermia; order Rhodothermales; family Salisaetaceae; genus Longimonas; species Longimonas haloalkaliphila. The sequence goes on from NZ_AP043948.1 coordinate 212,188, forward strand.
TTGTCTGCGTGTTGGGTCCGGGCACCCCCAGGTAGATCCCTTCCTGCAGACGCTCGCCCGCCAGGAGCGCTGCCTGATGCGCCGCCTCACGCAACGCTGGGTCGTACGGGTTGCTCATATCGGGAAAGCGCGGCCCCCATGCGTCTACGTTTGGCCCTTCAAGCGGGTTGGCACCCTGCAGGTTGATATGGTCAGCAAGAAGCATAACCTCGCCTGGCGTATGATGCGGGTTCACGCTCCCTGCTGCGGCAGTTCCAATAAGGGTCTCTATGCCAAGCGCCCCCATGATGCGAACCGGCAGCGCACTCTCGCGCGCCGAGATGCCCTCGTATAGATGCAGGGCATGGGACACAACGAGAACATCCTGCTCCCACAGCTGGCCCGCTATAAATCGATGCTCGTTGGTCTCGCCCAGTGCTGGAAGATGCGGGACGTCTGCAAAATCGATCGTTGTTGCAGACGTCATCTCTTCAACAAGCGGCTCGGTTACAGGGTCGGCGATGATCCCAATGCGTGGCATGTCAGATAGAAGCGCACGGACCGCCTCCGCAGCTGTATTGACATGAGCAAGATGGGTATCGGGATCCAGTACAGACGCAGCCATATGACAATCAGAAAACTATGCAGGAGGTCAACACAAAAGAGGGCAGCGCGTGGGCCACGCTACCCTCTCTATGCTTGCAAATACAAGCAACACATGCAACTCGTTCGGCTCCGAAAGCGGGCCAATTAGTCCATGTCTTCCAGAATGCTCCAGATCTTTTCGATTTCCTCTGTCGACGCCTCGTCTTCGTCTTTCGTTCGACGCGATTTGCTCTGCGAAGCGCCCTTCTCTTTCTGCTTCGACTCCCGCTGCTGTACGTCGCGCTTGATCGCCTCAAACTGCGACTCGCTCGGACTCGCTTCTGCGCCCGATTTTTCAGAGGTTGAGGTTGAACTCGATGAAGCGTCTTTGGACTTATTTCCCTTCTTCGACTTCTTTTTGCCACCTGTTGTGGCTTCAAGGACCGGGAAGAGCGAACGCATCGCTCGCTCCAGGTCGTCTTCCTCGTCGTCTTCTTCCTCTGTCTCCTCGGCGACTTCGGCCGCTGGCGATTCGAACTCTTCAGTAGAAGGGCCGTTATCTTGGGTAGGCTCGTCGAACATCGAAGCGAACTCCATCTCTGCCTCTTCAGCAGGCGTCTCTTTAGCAGAAGCTACTGTGCTGCTCTCTACTTCGTCTTCGCCTCCACCGAGTACGTCTGAAAAGTCGAACTCGTCGGTAACATCTTCACTCTCCTCGTGCGAAACAGGTTCTGATGCATCCGCTTCATCACGAGCGACCGGTTTTTCTTCCGGAGGCGCCTCAGGAACCGGCTCCGAGGCTTGTTCAGTGGCCTCTACAACGGCCTCTTCAGGCGTCGATGCTTCATGTTTTTTGGATTTGGGCGTTGCCTCTGAGGGCGCAGCTTCGCTCTGCTGAACGGATGTAGCTTCGGCGGGTGAACGCTGCATATCACGCTGCATATCGGTGTCCGCCAGTGTATCAAGCGACCCGATATCTGAGCGCAGATTCTGCGGCATCTCCTGAGGATCGGCGTCGCCCTTCCTGTACTCCGAGAGCATTTCGAGTTCAGCTTGCAGGAACGCCCGCAGCCGTGACGCGATCTGCTGGCGACGCTGCTCAACGGCATGCGTCTGCTGCTGAATGGCGTTGCGCTCCTTTACGGCCTCGGCCTTGATCCGCTCTGCTTTTGCTTCGGCACGCTCAACAATGTTTTCTGCTTTGTCGCGCGCATTGCTCAGATGCTGTTCTGCGTTCTCACGTGTGGCCGAGAGCGCCTCTTGCAGGGCATCTTCGACCTTCTCCACGTGCGACATCTGCTGTTCGAGCTCTTCGGCGCGATTTTTCGCACGCCGCGTCTCGTTCTCCAACTCTTCCCACTGGTCAGCCACCATTTCCAGGAAGTTCTCAACCTCTTCCACACTGTATCCGCGCAGGCTGCGGTCGAAGTCTTGTTTACGGATATCGAGGGGCGTAAGCTTCATGTGCTGAGTTGTCGGTGTGGGAAAGACTGTGAGCAGTAAACAGCCCCTGTTTCAATCGTGATGCCGTCTTCAGGACTGCCTGATCGCTCTTCAAGCAGAGTCTGTTGCGGGGTGTTTGTTACAGTGCGTATTAACAGCGCAAGATCTATGCTACAAGATCTGTGCTACACCGTTGCAGCGCAACGCAGCCACCGAACGTACTCATGTGATCTGGGCACCAGCGGTTACTTGACCAGGCTTGACTTTAAAACCCGGCTTTAACCATGACTATTACGGGCTACGATTGCACAAACCTGCCACAGGTGTTTCACGAGGAGCCCTCCATTCTGTTTCGCCTGTTCTGCACACAGTGTCATTTATGAGTACTCCTCAGATTGACCTGCTTTCTGGGCTGCACGAGTCTCTTTGCGTGACCACGTAGCATCTCCACCGCCCAGGTGACCGCCTCCAAAGGCCTGGCCTTACGAGCGCGGACCAAAGATAGCACTTCCGATACGGACCATCGTGCTCCCCTCTTCTATGGCCACCTCAAAGTCGTTGCTCATTCCCATCGAAAGATGATCGAGTGATATGTTTGCTGCGCCTCCAGTGTACGTTTCAGCCAATGTGCGCAGGTGCGCAAATTCGGAACGTACCGTTTCAGAATCATCCACAAACGAAGCCATCCCCATGAGCCCATCAATCTTCAGATGTTCGTGTGCCTCGCATGCATCCAGAAAATCATGGAGTTCATTGGGAAGAAGCCCGTACTTTTGATCGGCACCGCTAATATTCACCTGTACAAAGCAGGGAATAACTCGATCGTTCTTCGCCGCGCGTTTATCAAGCTCTTCGGCAAGGCGCGGGCTGTCAAGGGCCTCGAACCGGTCGGCATGGCGGGCCACAAATTTGGCCTTATTCGTCTGCAGATGTCCAATCATATGCCAGCATACGTCTCCCCCTTTCCACTGACCCGGACGTTCTTCAGCGCGGTCGCGGAGGGCACGTGCACGGTTCTCGCCGAAGTGGGTGAGCCCGGCTGCAATCCCCGACGTAATCGCTTGCATCGGAAACGTCTTCGACACGGCAACGATGGTAATTTCATCGGTATCGCGCCCGGCCCGCTCACAGGCTTGTGCGATACGCTCGCGCACGGTGTCGACGCGGTCTTGTACAGCTTGCGGAGAAAGTTGCGTTGCGGTGTCAGGCATGGTATGCGTTCACAGAATGATTCTTGGATACGGAATGAGGGATCAAACGTATGGGTGCTAACCCAGAAGGTGGACTTCGTATCAGACGCGCAGTGGTGATGGATACGACGCGTTGGAGGCGCTACGCGTGCCCCCCTGAGGGCTGGGCAACGAACGAGACGATCCGACCGTCCTTCACCACTGCACGCACCTGGATAGGCCGGCAACAGACCCAGCAGTCGACCACGTACTCGTGCGTCCCCTCAACCGGGTCGACCTGTTCGGTGAGCGTCTCCCAACAGTATGGACATGTAAACGAATGTTCAAGCATAGAATGCGTTCAAAATTTCGGAAGCGCTTGTCTAATGCGTTGCTCCATGGTACGGAATTTACCGGATGCTAAGTGTAGACCTAAAGTGAAGCTAAGTGCAGTTGAATCCAGCTAAATGCGCCGGCGTGCCGCCCCACATGCATTGTTGCTCCGTATACTGCTCCGTACCAGAGAGAGCTATCGCTATTACGGGGTTTGTTCTTATGCTTCGGCCTGCAAGACATCCATTGGTGGTTTGTCGTAAAGCGTACGGCTGTTGAATAGTCCGAGTCCGAGAACCAACGTTACGATCACAACAAAGGTAATCGCGAGTTCGCCCCAAGCCACTGCAAAGGCGCCATCAAAGACAAACGTAGCGAGTGTCCAGCCCGCTACGATGGCCAGTCCAATGCCTGCTGCGGCAGCAAGCGCCCCAATCAAGAGATACTCAATGGCCAAAATTTTAAGCACCGTTGTGCGCGAGGCGCCGAGTGTTTTCAAGAGCACGCTCTCTCCAGCCCGCTGGTAGCGGTTTACGAGCAGCGTACCCAGCAGCACAAGCAGCCCGGTAAGCACGCTAAAGAGCGCCATAACGCGAATCACGTACCCGAGCCGGTCGAACAGATCTTGCGCGGTGCGCAGCACCAGCGTCAGATCAATAATCGATACGTTGGGGAATGCGTCGACCACTGCACGCTGCACTGTTGTGGCGTGACTGGTGTTGTTGGTGCGGCTGAGCATGGCGTAGATCTGCGGGGCTTCTTCGAGCACACCGGGCGGAAACACCACGAAGAAGTTAGTGCCGATGCGCTGCCAGTCGACCTCGCGGAGACTGCGCACTTCGGTGGTGATAGGCTGCCCCTGCACGTCGAACGTAAGCCGGTCGCCCAGCGATACGTTCAGTTCGTCGGCAATCCCTTCTTCAAGCGATACGGGCACAGGCTCGCGCCCATCTACCCGCTCAGTGACGAAAGTGCCCGCAATGATCTTCTCGCTCTCCGTTAGATAATCACGATAGGTTGATCGGTATTCGCGGCGATGTGCCCATGTGGTACGCACCTCAGGATCTTCGCGCAGCTCGTTAACTGGGCGTCCGTTCACCGCCGACAGGCGCATCGTCACGATCGGCGAAGCGTTGAGCACCGGCGCTCCGGCGCTCTCAATGGTTTCGGTAATCCCCTGCACCTGGTCGGGCTGCACGTCGAACAGAACCATATTGGGACGCGTCTCGCCCTCGCCGGAGATGCGAATCTGCGACAGGATCGTTTCCTGGGAGATCAGCAGGGTAGCGATCAGAAACGTACCGAGTCCCAGCGCCACGAGTAGCACGGTGGTCTGGTTGTGAGGCCGGTGCAGGTTGGCCAGCCCCTGCCGCCAGGGGTAGCTCCACTGCTGAGGCACGAGATGGCGCAGCCCGACCATGAGCGCATACGCGAGCGCAGCCAGCGCACCAAACACCGCTACCAGTCCGGCTGCGTAGCCGAGTCCGATCTGCCAGGTGGGCGCCTGTGCTACAGCAAACCCCGTGAGTGCTCCGCCAATCGCGATGACCACGGCCCAGCGTGCCCAGTCTCGCCCGCCGGTTCCCGCCTCCTGATGCCGCAGCGCTTGCAGCGGCGACACGCGCCGCACCGGGAGGAGCGGAATCAGCGCAAACAGTACAGTTGCCGCTGTGCCCATACCAAGTCCAAGCCCCACCGCGCGCAGCGACACCGAGAACGCGACAGGTACAGGCAGAAAGTCTTCCAATACGTATGGAACGCCCACCTGCATCAGCACGCCCAGCGCTGTGCCCAGTGCACCGCCAAGCGCACCCAGTGCAGCGGCCTGCGTCAGGTAGATGCGAAAGGTTTGCCCGGACTTTGCACCTAGGCAGCGCAGCACCGCAACCGAGGTCAGGCGCTGTTGGATGTACACATGCATGGCGCTGGCAATGCCAATACATCCGAGAATCAACGCCATGAATCCCACCAGACTCAGGAACCGATACAGGTTGCCCAGCCCCTCCTGCCAGTTGCCTGCTGCCTCCTCGACCGTGTCGATGTCTACATCCGCCGCCTCCATGGCTGGACGGATGGTGTCGACCAGCGCCTCTATATCGCGGTCGTCATCGAACTGAAAGTAGAGCTCATGCTCAGCCCGGCTGCCGGGGCCAAGGAGGGTGGTGTCGAGTCCGGCGTAGGGCACATACACCCGCGGACTGAACGAGGAGGCGATGCCGGCTTCGTTGGGCATCTGGTCAACGCGCCCGGCTACCGGATACCAGTTGCGTCCTACGCGGATGGAGTCGCCCTCCGACAGGGCAAACTCGTTCCAAAGCGTGGCATCCACCAGCGCTTCGCCGCGCTCGGCAAAGCCGTCGTAGCGGTCCTCGGGCGTAGTTTCCACCGCACCGTAAAACGGGTAGCCCGGCTCAGTGGCACGGATGGTGGAGAGACGCGTGCCGCCGTCAGCACCAAAAGTCACCATCGACGAAAACGAGATGCGCTGCGCCTGCGTGCCGCCAATCGAATCGGTCACGGCGCGGATGCTATCCGGAAACGCACTGTCGCGCTCCAGGGCAAAATCCGCCCCCAGAAGCTGCCGCGACTCGTTGTCGATGGTCCGCGTCAGGTTATCCCCAAACCCGTTGATGGCTACAAGCACCGCCACCCCTACCACCAGCGCCGACAGGTACAGCAGAAGCCGTCCGCGGCTGCCTCGGCTATCGCGCCAGGCCATCGAGAGCGTAAAGCGATTCATCAGTGTGCTCTTGGGGATACGGAGGGGAACTACCGGAGAGCATAAGACGGCTCGGCCTCCGAAGAGGATTCGCCCCCGACGAAAGGTTTACGTCCGGATTTTGGATTGACTTCTGGTGCGGGCTTGTGTGCTGTTGCGGAAGCAGGTCAAGATGGGTGGATCGCGAGATGGACGATGGTAGATGGAAGCTGTGTGCAGTCGTGCATTCCAAACTCCGTCTCCTAACAGTTGAGGAGAGTGCACGCAGAGCCAGATACGATCGACTTCTTCAATCTGACCCCAATATTAAGAAAATGCAAACGCACGTGAGGCCGCTTGGTATTCTTTTTTTCTCGTACCCTGCTTTTGAAGTAAACATAATCTTTATCATTCAAAGCCCAACATCTTATGGCTGCTTTGAACCTCCAGCGAGGTGGACTCCTCGCGAGCCTCCTGATTCTCTCTGTCGCATTTCTGGGAACTTCTGTGGTGCATGCAGACGCCCCTTCTCCTGAAGAGGATGAGCCTACGGCGTACGAAACTGTCACAGTACCCGGACAAGTTCATCCTTCGGTAAAAGCCGTTTTGTCTGAAGACGCAACGTGCTCTGATGTCGTAGAAGCTGGTATGATGGGAAATATACGTCGCAGTTCAGGCGATATTGAATGCGAGTCGGATCCTTCTATCTACTTTGAGTACATGGGCATCTCATTCTATGGCAATGCCACAATAGCAATCGATGGGTAGATGCAGTAGTTGATCTAAAGCGTTATACCTTCCACAAGCCGTTCCAGAGGGGCATACATTGCGAAGCAGTGTATGCCCCTTTTTTGTTTTAAACGTTCATATTTGAAAATGCGTGTAGCCATGCAAACGAAGCCCCTTTTTCCTATAACGCTCATCGTTTTACTATGCTGCGGAATCACTACTCATGACAATCAAGGTTCTGCTTACACTTCCAGTAATAATCTGAATCCCGAAAATGCTTCTGTAGCTGACGTTCCTGAAGTTATCCAGCCTGATTGGGAAGAGCTATGGCGTACGGCCGACGACATACATCCTAATTATTTTTGGTAGATCCACGGTTCATCGACGTTCATGACGGGGCAGTTCTTGTTGGCGACTTTCGAGGCGAACGACCGCTCTGGATATTTAACGCCACCGATGGATCATTCGAACAACACGTGGGAGAAGAAGGATCGGGTCCCGGTCATATTGAATGGCTGGGCTCCTTTCACATTATTCAGGACGAATATATTGCACTCCGAGACGTACAAAATCAGCTCCTGTCTATTTTTGACCGTGACACAGGAACGTTCATGCATCGTGTAAATGTACCTGTACCATTCCAACCTGGGATAGGGAATACAAAAATAGTTCGGCGACCGTCTGATCCGAACGTACTCGCACATGCGCACGCTTTGCAGATTAATGAAGACGAGCGTATCGTCATTGACGAACTGGCTTGGGAAGTACAACTCAGCGAATTTGGAGATGCGTTTGTCCCCTTTGAGGAAAACTTCGTGGCCAAAAAGGGGCCTACAGTTTTAGACGAGGGTACCGCGTACATGGGCTTTGAGCACGCAAGCCACATCGTTGCCATATCTGAAACAGGTGAAGTTGTTTTCAACACGTCGGCACCGCATGACGTGAACCCTCCTGATTTTCTTGGAGCCCGCGAAGGCGTTGACATGATGGAGCCTCCACGCAATGTGTACCCAACGATGACGCTACGTTTGGATACCGATAACCAGTACGTGTACGCGCTCCATTCGGGTGCTGTAGTGAATGAAGAAAATGACATGCAAGACGTACTAACCAGCACACGTGTAGATGTTTTTGATAAGGAAACAGGAGCCTATCAATTTCAATTCACCCTGCCTTTTCCAGTTCATGACTTAGAAATCGACAGTGATAGCGTATACTTGCTTTCACTTTCTGAGGGCGGTGTCGTCGCATTTGCGAAGCCAGAGATCTTACTGTAAGGAGGAGTTGCAATGCTCCTGTGGAATCCAAAATCACAAATCTTTTAATCCTTGCGCGCTTCCGGATAGATGGGCCAGGCGTCGGTGTGCTGCTGGTCGTAGATGAGCGAGGTTTCGACCTGCTGCACCTCGTCGCGGGCGGTGAAGGCGCTCAGGATCAAGTCGCGCAGATGCGCTGGATCGCGAACGGTGACGTGCAGCAGAAAGTCGGTGCGTCCGCCCAGATGGTAGCAGGCCACGACCTCTGGGCGCTGCACCGCGGCCTGCTGAAACTGCTCGACCGTGGTGCGCGAGTGGCTCCGCAGTTGCACGGCCACCATCGCCTGCACGCCAATGCCGAGCGCCTCCGCATCCACCACCGTACGCGTGCCGCAGATGACGCCCTCCTCGCGCAGCCGCCGCACCCGCATCAGGCAGGTGGATTCGGCGAGTCCGACTTGTTCAGCCAGCGTTTTGTTGGGGATGCGAGCATTCTTCTGTAGGATGCGGAGGATTTCGCAGTCCGTTTGGTCGAGCGTAGCCATAGCAGAATCGAACGAAGATAATTCGGAACGTTTGCGGATGCTGTAAGCGCTTCCGATTATACGAGCCCGTTACGTTCTTGTCCCATCGCTCCCTGATGCGCTATGCCTGCTTCTGATGATCTGTACACCACCGCGGTTCATGCCGGACGCGCTTCTGTTCATGCGCTGGGCAAGCACGCGCCGCCCATTGACCTGTCGTCAACGTATCCGTTCGACGATATGGACGCTGCCGCTCGCAGTCTCACCGAGCTGGCGCACGGTGCATCCACCGCCGAGACGCCCGTTTACGCTCGCCTGCACAATCCCACGGTAGCCCGGGCCGAGCAGGCCGTTGCCGAATTGGAGGGCGCCACCGACACCGTGGCGTATGCCTCGGGCATGGCCGCCGTCACCGCTGTGCTGATGGCCACGCGCACGCTCTGTGACAACAATGCCACGCCGCATGTTGTAGCTGTGCGCCCCATCTACGGCACGACCGACCACCTGCTCACCAGCAACCTGCTCGGGATCGATGTATCGTGGGCCGCCCCCGATGCGATTGCAGAGGCGATGCGCTCCACCACCGCCCTCGTAATGATCGAGACGCCCGCCAACCCGACGCTCGACCTGGTGGATATCCAGGCGGTGGTGAATCAAGCAGGAGATGTGCCGGTGGTGGTGGATTCGACGTTTGCGCCGCCCGTCATTCAGCGTCCGCTGGAGCACGGGGCCACGCTCTCTCTGCACAGCGCAACGAAGTTCCTGGGCGGACACGGCGATGTGATGGGCGGGGTCGTCTCGACCTCGGATGCGGACTGGGCCGCGGCGCTGCGTCATGTGCGGGTGGCTACCGGCGCGCTGCTGCATCCCCACGCCGCCTACCTGATGCATCGCAGCATGCCCACACTTCCGGCCCGCGTGGAGCGCGCGCAGTCCACCGCCACCGCCCTGGCCGACCGGCTGCAGGCGCACCCGGCGGTGCAGGCCGTGCACTTTCCGGGATACGATACCGCTCCCTGCTACACACGGCAGATGGACGGCCCCGGCACGCTGATTTCATTCGAGCTGGGCACGTACGACGCCGCGCGGGCGACAGTCGAGGCGGTCTCACTCATCACCGCGGCAGTGAGCCTCGGCTCCACCGACACGCTCATCCAGCACCCCGCCTCGCTCACCCACGGCGTAGTGGCCGACGACGCAAAGTCCGATCACGGCATCACGCCCGGACTGGTGCGCCTCTCCGTCGGCTTAGAGAGCGCGGATGCGCTGTGGGCCGATCTGGAGCAGGCGCTGGAAGCGTGTGCGGTGGCGGTGTAGGGAGCGGATGGGGTGCCGCTGGAGATGTGCGCATGGCTTTCTGTTCTAAGCGCCTCCTTCGCGTGTCGTCGTGTGCTTCCGCACAAGCAATACGCACTTACGAAGCCGCTCCATCGATCAATGTCTTCTCCACGACTGTCCATCCCTGGTCAGCGGTATAGGCCACAGTCAGATCGTACTCGTAGAGCGAGTGGTCTGATATTTCGACGGCGCGCACGACAACGCATCGGCGTGTGTCAAAACGTGCGTTGGCGGATTTCCCACACTGTCTCTTCCGCATCAAAGACAACAAGCAAAACGTCATGGTCACCGGTTCCCAACCCGATGATCATCGCCGTTGCGTCGTTCTCCATATAGCTGCGTGAATTGGGAAACGAAGACGCCACTGACGCCAGCGAATCGCCGATCTGAAGCTGAGCCTCCCCCAGCGACAATGTGTAGTCGGGAGATGCAATTTTGAAACTGTGCAGCTTGTCGTCTATGAACCTGAACTCCGAGCCATCAGCGTAGATGTACTGCACCTCTGTCTTTTCGTCCATCTCCAGGTAATAGTCCCTGGTATGTTCGGGATCACCGAATGCTGATGTAAGATCATCAGCACTATCCCCGTACGTGATTGCCCCTCCAATCTCTACCTCGTCTCGGTTGATGGTGTCGAATGAAGATGCTTGTGCCGAAACCAGTATGGGGCATAACAAAAGCAGGAAAGCCAGCGAGGTCAGTTTTGCTTTCATACGAATCGTTAAGGCGCTGATATTCGATTCAAACCTCGCTCGCTACTGCTCTGCGCTCCGAGTTGTGCCTACCAGGGACCCAGACGAGTGAAACGAATCATCTCCACAACATCGGTCTCATCATTCGCAAACAACAAGAACTGCGCGCGTCCCTCTTGCATCATTTCTGGGGCTCCGCCCCGCCCCGAGTCAGGAGCTGCAATGGGGATAGCCATAAAGCTATCGATGTCTTGAGCGTCGAATGTGGATGTATCACCCGCCTTGCGGTCGGCTTGCACAGATGGACTCAACGCCTCAACGTACATGCCTGGATACAACCGGGTCCCTGCAACAGTCAATGACCAATCGCAACCATCTATCTCAATGTTTATGACGCCAGTTGAGCCCTCATGCTCGTAGTATTCAATGCGGGCTCCCTCGTAGTCCAATGTTGTCGCATGGCGGGTTTGATCAACCGATACAGGTTCCCCCAGCATATTGATGATGGCATCGACTGAAGAGACCTCCAACAGCTCCTGGAATACCAGACCACGGTTCAGGGTCTGCACGTCGGCGCCATCACGCCCTATAGACACCCCCTGCAAATCTCCATAGCTGATGTATGGTCGTTCGCTCGTCTGTCCATGCATATCCTCGCCACGGAAAACATCGACATCTTGGGCATAGCCCGGAGCCGCGACCAGGCACAGCATCCACGCCACGAGCCAGCAGCGTTGCCAGAGGGGTTGTGCATACATGGCCTTTAGATATGTTGTTACGCGTATATAGCAACAAGATTATACTCAGTGTCGAAGACCATAATGTTTCCAGCTAAGGGCTCCCAGGGGTCGTCCCCAGGACGCTCCTCTAACGGACGAACGGTCTGAACTTTAAAATAGTAGTCCCCGGTTGTGTAGAAAAAGTTTTGATAGCGATAACTATCTTCTCCTTCTTCCATGTTTAGATAAGGGCGAACAAGCTCAGCACAGGCATCAGGATCCTGGTCGTTGGTCATCAGCCGCAGTTCGCTGGGAGAGGCGTCGATGCCGTCTCGCTGAAGTATATCTTGACGGCCGTCTAACATGCTCGTCACCTGTGCTCGGGCCCGGTTATTGCCTTCTTCGGGACAGCCAGTTGCCTGGGCGTGTGCAAGTTCATTTGGCATTATAAGGAGGAGAAGCAGGGCAGCTACGATAGCTCTGGTATCCATTTGACATAGTGTATAGGTGCTCGATAGCACTGAACACGATTCAGATGTGCTCACGTTCTGTAACGCAGCATATTTGTAAATCGAATGGTTTTATTTCTCCCGTTTGCATTGAGCAAGTTTCTTTCAGTTGTTGTCCCATGCAAAGCTTAAATCGTCATAAAGATTGAGCGTATTTCTCCCTCCGCGTCTCTTTTATTAACTATGAATACCGGACCTTCCGTCGACGGATTATCAGGATCGTACTTTGGGTAGTACATTTCAAAGTAATACTCGCCTGCCGTATAAAAGTAACTTTGAAAGTCATCTACTTCGTGGGGCTGCCCAATTTCATCACAAACATCGGCGTCCCGTTCATTCGTTATGACTCGCAGGGACTCAGCAGAAGGAGGCGGAAACGACTCAGAACCAGGTGTTGCTTCAACAAGTCTATCCCAGTCTTCTGTGATAAAATTGTGGATATACGACTGCGGGGCGTTACTTTCAACTCCATGACAGCCATTTGCCTGTCCATACGCAAGTCCACTGGTTGCACTTGTGAGAATGAGTGAGACCACAAGCTTAATTAGTAATCTTATACGCTTTTGAGGAAAACACATTATATTACATATATAACTACGGCATCTCTATTCTCGTCGTAGATGGTGAGCATACCACGAGGGGAGGTCCATTCGCCATTCTCACGACGCGGATAACCTACCGCAAAATAGTACGGTCCTGCTGTGTAAAGGTAGAAGTCATATTTGGAGTCTTCTCCTACCCCGCGTCCAATTTCGGCACATGCCTCGGGGTCTTGCTCATTGGTCATGACACGCAACTCGTTTACTGGTGGCACATCAATGTTGTCTTTTTCGAGGGAAGATATCCAACTTTCCTCAGTAAGCACATTTTCAAGCAGGCGCTCGGCTCGTTCGTTTGTCACCTCTGAGCAGTTGGGGTCGCCTTGGGCGTGGCCCGGAGCTGCAAGCAGGCAGAGAATGAGCAGTCTTATCCAGCAGTCTCGCAGAGGACGTCGATAGTGCATGATATGGTTTATATCGGTGATCCTGCAACTGCGTTTGCCTCCTCATCATATACAATAAGTATGCCGTTGGGGGTGGTCCATTCGCCATCCACGCGGCGGGGAAAGCCTACCCCAAAGTAATACGGTTCTGCCGTGTAGAGGTAGAAGTCATATTTAGAATCCGCTTCGACGTCCAGCCCAATCTTAGAACACGCCTCAGTGTCTCGTTCATTCGTCATAACATGCAGTTCTTCCACTGATGATACATCAATGTTGTATGACTCAAGACGGGATTTCCACTGTTCTTCAGTGATAACATCTTCGAGCAGCCTTTCGGCCCGATCGTTGGCTACGCCCGAACAGTTGGGGGTGTCTTGGGCGTAGCCCGAAGCTGCAAGCAGGCAGAAGGCACATGCAACGATCCAGCAGGTTCGCAGAGGACGTCGAGAAAGAAAACGCATTTCGACCTGAAAGCCGAATTTCTGTGCCTGGGATTAGAAACATCTACGGGACAAAAAAGGCAATAGCATTTGCATCCTCATCATACACTTCAAGCACACCAACTGGGGACGACCATTCGCCATTTTCACGACGCGGGTAGCCTACCGCAAAATAGTACGACCCTGCTGTATAGAGATAAAAGTCGTATTTGGAGTCTTCCCCTACCCCACGTCCAATTTCGGCACAGGCCTCGGGGTCTTGCTCATTGGTCATGACCCGCAACTCACTTGCCGGTGGTACCTCATAGTTCTCTTTTTTGAGGGAAGAGAACCAACCATCCTCGGTAAGAGTATTTTCAAGTCGATTTTCAGCCTGATCGTTGGTGACGCCTGAACAGTTGGGGGCTTCTTGAGCCACCACTGGTGCAGCGGCTGTAAAAGCAAAGAACGCGACTGTGAGAAGAATAATTTTATGCATGTCTTATCTAAACTTATACTAAACATAATTTTGTATGGGTAGGGTTTCAGTAAATCAGAAACCACATCGCTCAAATTCTGCGCTTCCCTCATTATCCACGTTTCCGTCTCCGGTAGTGTCTTCCCCCTGATACTCGATAACACCGCTTTCATCTATTACAAAATGATGTGATTCATTGGTATAGTCGAGTTCAAGAAAGGAAGACGAGAACTGATAGTCACCTGGACTTGGTTTACTATCGTATATTATATTAGGAAACGAGTCAGGATTTGCAAGGTTATCAACGCCATAATCTTCAAGAACCTCATCTGTGACGGCTTCATCTACGAGATCGTGGTCAGTGAAAACCTCTCCGTCAGAAAACGGATGCGTATGGATCGATCCAATTGCATTCGCAGGTGGAGGGCCTGGGTTCCCAAGTGTAATCGGCGAGTCTGCTGTCTGGTCGAACGGTTCTGTCTCAATTGTACTATCCTCATTGCGAACGATCCAACGTCCGTTCTCCAATCGATCTCCCTGGTTCGCCCCAAAGTTTGACTCGTCTTTCAGAGACTCAAGAATTCCCAATTCATCAAGCGTCTCCATGATCTCAGCATGCGTATCGTTGTCAAACTCCACTTCCGAGCAAGGGGTAGCGTCATCCTCCTCATCGTCACAATCCGCAGGTGGGTTGTCGCTTTCGCAAGGATCGACCGGCTCGCAGTCTGATCCGGGAGGTGTGCTCTCTACCGGGCTCGTGGCCGGGCCATCCCCTGTATTACATCCTTGGCCGTCGTCTCCATTTTCATTGCCCCCGCCACTGGCTCCCCCATCGTCTCCGTCAGGAAAGCTACTGCTGCCCTCATCTGAATCGTCTTCACAGACTGTGATGTCGTACTCGATATAATCACAGGTGTGGAACGGGCCGTCAACCGGTCCTACACAGAACAGCACCTCTCGTACTGTGATGGTTGTACACCCTCCACTCTTCGATGCAACCCCCTCTTCATCCTGGATCGCCTTATACGCCGCCGCTTCCAGTCCTGTCTCCAGAATCTGCTCCCGCGCCAACTGCTCCGCAGCGTCGGTGTCGGGCAGGATACAGTGCATGTACCGGACTCCGGTGAGGGCCGGGGCGGTTTCAGTCCGAGCCGCAACGCTCCATATCACGCGCCGCGTATCGTTCCCCGCTTCGGCAACAACCTCCTCCGGAAAGTGCAGATATCGGCTATGAAAGGCCACCTCGTCTGAATAGGGACGCGAGGCCAGGTAGCAGCCGTAGGCGGAGGCGTCGGCATTGTTCTTCGGAGCCGGATCGCCCGGCGTGAGCAGCTCGGACCCGGTGGGCATCGGCGCCAGTGCCAGCCCCGATGAATCATCGGGCACCGTACGTGCCGTGGGGTCTGCATCATCTTGTTGCAGATCTACAGACGAGTCGCAGCCTGCAACAAGGAGCAGCCCGCCCAGCAGCAGGAGCGGCATGGGGTAGAGTAAAGACGGTAGAGACGAAGAACGCAGACACGAGGCCGTCGAAGGCCAAGAAAAACGAACCAGCACGGGACACAGAAAAGGAAACCAGAAAAGCAGACGAGTACAGCGCAACGGCAGCAAAACAACCGTGTACAGCGTTGAGCCCGATCACGCCTCGTACCGACGGCGATCGTATGGGGCGCATGCCGATAGATATGTCACTCGGCATACGCAGACGGGCAGCTAAAATGCACCTATAGAGTAGCCCCCCCCCCCCCGCAGATCTGCAAGGCTGGATTGTAACGAAGTTGTGATCGGGATTTATCGCAGACGCCTTCGGTATCGGTAGTATGGATTAACGGGGAGTGTGTACATGTTTAGCGACCTGTAGCCCAGAACGGCATGCGCTCTACGAACATCTCTTCCACCCTGGCAGAAGCATACGGCTCACAGGCTGGGAGCGTCACATGAAGTACCGCTTCGGATCCACCCCTCAGTCGCTGCGCGACAGCTCCCCTCTCCAGGGGAGCGGCTTGTGATGGCACGTTTACACTTGTTTCTTCCTACACTAAAACACGTACACGAGAATCTGCTTGCGCCCGTCCGTCGAGGGAGATTGTCGGCTCTGCTCACAATTCTCGTTCATGGGTACCAGCGTAGACGCACCGACAAAAACGCCCCACCGAGAGCGTATCTCGATGGCGCGCGGTCTGGGTGTCGGGGGAAGCAACGTATGTTGCATCCCCCTGAACCTGTATGGTGTGCGGGCATCAGCTTTCGCCTTCGAAGGGGTAGACGTCCTTCAGGAGCGCTTGCAGCTTGGTTCGTCCGCGGTTGATGCGGCTCTTGACCGTGCCCATGGGCAGGCCAGTGATCTCCGCAATCTCGTCATAGGCCAGCTGCTGGATGTCGCGCAGCACCACCACTTCGCGGAAGGCGGGCGGGATCTCGTTCATCGCCTCCTGAATGTAGTGGTCCTGAATCGTGCTCTCCGCGTGCTTATCGGGCGAGAACGACTCATCCGGGATTTCCATCTCGTACTCTTCGTTGTCCCGGTTCACCGACTGGATGGACTGCATCCGGCGGCGTTTGCGCTTGCGATATTCGGAGCGTGCCAGGTTTCCAGCAATCGTGTAGAGCCACGTCGAGAACTTTGCAATGCGCCGGTACGAGTGGCGGTTGCGGTGTACGCGCAGGAACGTCTCCTGCAACAGGTCTTCGCAGCGCTTCATATCGCCCAGAAAGCGATAGAGGTACTGCATGAGCCGGTCGGAGTACCGCTCCA
Source organism: Longimonas haloalkaliphila (assembly GCF_055379825.1). Classification (NCBI taxonomy): domain Bacteria; kingdom Pseudomonadati; phylum Rhodothermota; class Rhodothermia; order Rhodothermales; family Salisaetaceae; genus Longimonas; species Longimonas haloalkaliphila. The sequence goes on from NZ_AP043948.1 coordinate 228,796, forward strand.
CAAGAATATTGAATGCCTCCACGGTACCGGCCTGAAACTGCGACATGAGATCTTCGTCGCTCATGTCCTGGAGCGCATCATACCGGTTGAAGGACTTGGTGTCCTTCTTCGTCTTGGTTACGACTTCTTTGTCCTTCGCCATATATCTGCTGCTATTGCTACGTAAACGCCAGTGGAAGTCAGGGCGTATCTTAACTGTACACGCTTAATATTCACGCCGAGCCAAACCAAACGCAAATGTAAGTTGTCACGAATACGGTACGCCTTGACTTGTTCCTTACCTGTACTTGGTGGACACATTATAGCAGCAAATTGCAGTCCAATCTACCGCAATCCACTCCATACGTGAAAAAGAGCCGTGAAATCATGGCGCGGCGCGTCATTCTGGCGGATGCGTGCCGTATTGGCAACGCACCACAGGAGCCTGCCACAAAGCCGGTGGCCTTTCTCACACCTGTTATGTAGGTTGCGGGATGCAGGCGTTACCCTGCTCGTGTGTTTTCGTATACGCTACCCGACCCCTACTGTCTATCATGCGGTACACTTTCTTTTCCCTTATCGGCATACTCGCTACGGTAAGTCTTCTCGCAGGAAGCGCCCTGCTTCTGGGATGCAACAGTGAGGCGTCGTCGGAGCCCTCGACGGAGGCCCCCATCGCGCTGGCCATCCACGGCGGAGCCGGAGTGATCTCATCGGATGCGATGTCCGATGACGAAGATGCAGCCTATCGCGAAGCACTCAACGAAGCGCTCGACACGGGCTATGCAGTGCTTGAAGACGGTGGCACCAGTCTCGAAGCTGTGGAGGCGGCCATTATGGTGATGGAAGATAACCCGCTCTTCAACGCCGGACACGGTGCGGTCTTTACCAGCGACGATCGCGTAGAGCTGGATGCCTCTATCATGGATGGTGCAACCCGTCACGCCGGAGCGCTCACCGGCGTGACCACGGTGCGCAATCCGATCCAGCTGGCGCGCACCATCATGCATGAGTCGCCACATGTTATGATGGCAGGGGAAGGCGCTGAAACGTTTGCAGACGGCTTCGACCTGGAGCGCGTCGACAATGAGTACTTCCACACGGAGCGCCGCCTGCAGCAGGCCCGTGAGGCGCGAAGCGACGATGCCACCTCCAGCCTGCGCCTCTCCGAAGACATGGACGCACCGCTTGGCACCGTCGGCGCCGTAGCGCTCGACCGCGACGGGAATCTGGCCGCGGGTACTTCGACCGGAGGCATGACGAACAAGCAGTTCGGACGCGTGGGCGACTCGCCGATCATTGGCGCGGGCACCTACGCCCATAACGCCACCTGCGCGGTCTCATCAACCGGCCATGGCGAGTACTTCATCCGCAGCGTCGTTGCCCACGACATTGCGGCGCGCATGCAGCACGGCGGACAGGCGCTGGCTGATGCCGCTGATGCTGTGATCCACGATGCCCTGCCCAACCTGGGTGGAACCGGCGGCGTCATTTCGCTGGATGCAGACGGCACGGTAGCCATGCCGTTCAACACCGAAGGCATGTACCGGGCCTCAATCGATGCAGACGGTGAGCGTGTCGTGCGCATCTATGGCGATGCGGAAGAAGCCGAACGCACGGAGTAGATCTTCTTGCCTCCTCCATTCCAATATTCCGATGACGCCTTCCGAACCAACCGAATACCCGATCAACGGCGTGCTCGACCTGCACGTCTTCGACCCAAGTGTCATTGGCGATCTGGTGCCGGATTATCTGCGAGCCTGCCACGAGAAAGAGATCTACCGGGTACGAATTATCCATGGGAAAGGAACGGGTAAACTGCGGAAAGGGGTCGTAACGCTGCTTGATCGCGATCCGCTCGTGCTGCGGCACCGCCCGGCTACCGACAAGAGCAGCTGGGGCGCCACCATCGCATTCTTGGATCCAGGGGCCGAACCGGAGCGACCGGAGTCGGGGTAGCCTCCTTGTCCAAGCTGCGTCTTATACTCAACGCCGCCGAAGACAAGCAACGGGATTGACAGGGCTCCTCCGCCGTATCTGCTGAACGCCGGGGGATGTTTCGGCAAGCTTTGTGTCTGGCAGCAGCCTAACGCAGGTGCCCTGAAGCACAGGATTAAACGCAGGCAGTTAAATCCATGCGATGAACAGGCCGCCTCCGGGACGCACGGGCTGCTCGAACCGCTCGCCTTCGGGCAGGATCATGATCGCAATGCCGTGCGGGGCGCCGCGCTCACGGTCGGCGAAACGGGCACCGGCTTCGCGGCTCTGCTCGGCCACAGCACGCAGGGCTTCCTCTGAAGTGGATACAAAGTGATCGCCTGGAAAGAATGCATCGCCGGGGATGAACGCATCGCCTGGTATGCTCCAGGTACTGCCCGGTATAATTCGCCCGACGAGCCGCCCGACCTCGCGGGCACTGACCATGTCGCCCAGCGTGTGGCGCTCCCGTTCGGCGCGCAGTGGAATGCCATTCTGGCCGACGATAGCGCCTTCTCCGTCAAACACGGCGATCATAAGCTGGAGTGATGATTCGCCGATCTCACCATCGATTTTGAGACCCACCTCGCCGTGCTCGGCCATCCATTCGGCAAAGCGTTCGGGGGTGATGCCGTCCTCGGCAGAGCGCTCCAGCGTGGCCAGGGCGCGATCGCTAAACTGCAGGTCGAAGGCCGACTGTGCCTGCGCCAGCGGCGTGCCAATCATTAGCAGGAGCAGGAGCGCCCCCATGAGGCGGCTCGGGGATGCGAGAGCTTTCGTTACACGCGATTGCATAGACATATCCAGTTACTTTTGCGTTTTTGAGGGGGTATATTCACCGTGTAGTGGCTACTGTCATGGTACATGACAAAAAAATTGCGAGCCTTCATATTCGTCTCGGGCATCAGCGCCTTCCAGAATCAGAGGCGTCGATCAAAACCGTTTCAACGGGACGACTGCACTGTCACGCTTGATTGTTTCGCGTTTGAGCGCAAAATCCCTCCCCCTACATCCCCCTCCTCCGAGGGGAACTTCATGAAAGCGCCCTCTGGTTCCTTCCTCCCTGGGGAGGAAGGGTAGGATGGAGGGGAAACCATTCATCTGAACCCACCCTTTCGGGGGTGACATGCCCCTATGAAGAGTCGTCTGACTTTTGTCGTGTACTGTAGGCTACTGTATATAGCGCAAAAACAGATGTGCAGGCGGACACGCTTCGTATCCCCCTAAACAAAAAACGGGAGCCGCTCACGATGAGTGACTCCCGTTCGGGATCGAAATACAGACGTAGACTACTCTACCTCGTAGCCCAGCGTGCGGCCTTTCTCCGTGGCGGGAATGCCTTCTTCGAGCCAGGCCGGAGCGTCGGCGTCCATCAGGTAGTGGTCGAAGAACTGCTGCATGCGCATCTGCCAGTCCACTTTCAGGTGGTACTGCGTGGGCCAGTGGGGCTCGCCGTTGTAGTTGATGAGCCAGGCCGGCTGCCCGAGGCGACGCAGCGCCATGAACAGCTCTACGCCCTGCTCGAACGGCACCGCGCCGTCTTCGTCGTTGTGCATCATCATAAGCGGGGTGCTGATGCGATCGGCGTAGAAGAGCGGCGAGTTTTCCCAGTAGCGCTTCGGGTACTCCCAGAGCGTGCCGCCAATGCGGCTCTGCGTGCGCTCGTACTGAAACATGCGGCTGCGCCCGCTGCCCCATCGAATGCCGCCGTAGGCACTGGTCATGTTGGCTACGGGAGCGCCACCCTCCGCAGCAGCAAAGATATCGGTGCGCGTCAGCATGTAGGCAATCTGGTATCCCGCCCAGCTATGTCCTTGCAGGCCCATCCGGTCTTTGTCGATGTAGGGCTCTTCGGCAAGCATCATCACGCCCGGCATAATGCTGTTGTAGGCGCTCTCGCCCGGATAGCCCTCTTCGTACACAACGTCGGGCACAAACACGACGTAGCCGCGGCTGGCGTAGAAGGTGGGGTTGATGATGGAGCGGTGCGGCGCGGGCGCCCAGTGGTTGTGTAGGTTATCGCTGCTGCGCTCATAGAAGTAGACCATGAGCGGATACGTTTCGCTCGCATCGAAGTCGTCGGGCGTGTAGAGGATGCCGTCGAGCTCCTCCCCTACAAGCGAAGTCCACGACATCGGCTCGGCGGTGCTCCAGCGGTAGTTGGCCTGCTGCGGATTGGCATCGCTGACCTGCACCGGATCGCTGAAGTCGAGGCCGGTCGTCCACAGGTTCGGAAACTCGCGCACGTCTTCGCGCTGGTAGAGCAGGCGCTCGGCCTCGTCGGCCTGGCTGAGCGACGAGAAGCGCCGGTCATCCATAATGAGTTCAGTGGGCGCGCTGCTATCGACCGTGCCCCGGTAGTAGCCCGAGGCTTTGGTGTCGATGTTAAAGGCGTGGAGCATCAGCGGCTCGTCGGGGTCGAGCGCATCAGCATCCGGGTCGAGCTGGCGGATGCGAAACTGCAGCGCCTGGGAGCGGCCCATGCCACCGGTGAGGTTGGTCGGGGCCGCTGGATTCGTGGGGTCTACCGCCCACGCGTCGAACTCGTCATAGAGGACGAAGGCGTCATCATCTGCAATCCAGCCTGCGGATCCATACGGAAAGGCTGGGAAGGGCCGGTCGTGCTGCTCGTTGTAGAGCGGGGCGTCGATGGCCGCGCCGAGGTCAACAGGCTCGCTTCCTTCGGCAACAGACTGTGCACGCCAGGTCTGCGCGGGACCGTCCCACCACGTAAGGTACTGCGCTTCGGGCGAGAGTGAGGCCGGATACTGCACGCGCTCCGCGGCGAGGCGATCTTCGCCCGTGTCTACATCAATCAGGTAGACATCGTAGTAGGTCGGGAAGTCCCACGACATTTCTTGTTGATACGGACGATTGGTGTTGGAAATGGCAAGATCGGCATTTCCGTTGTCGCCGACTGTTATATCCGGGCGCTCTTCAGTCGCGAGCTGTACGACGCGATTCCCGTCGTTAAGATGCGCCACCGCCTGATAGCTGCGCTGCAGTTCGTCGTCACGATTTTCCAACTGCACGCTCTGTGGACGCTCATCCTGCCAGTGCCATACGTCTACCTCGACGGGTTCGTCTAAGAGCGTGGCGGTGGTGTCGGGACCCGGCTGCGGGGCCGTGCCAAAGAAGAGGCGGTTCCCGTTGTCGGAAAACGAGAGCGATCCATGCTTGCTCACCCACCAGTCGGCAGGGATTCCGTCGGTACCAAGCGAAGCAACCTGCGTGGCTGCGTCGCCAAGCGATGCGTGGTAGAGCGTGTACGCTTCCTCATCAGCGTCGATCGCTTCGGCGTCGAAGTCATCACGATTGGTGAGGAAGGCGACCTGGGTGCCGTCGTCGTCGAGCGCGAGGGGGCTGTACGTACCGGGGCCTTCGAGGAGCGGCGTGGTTTCACCGGTCTCTGTGGCAAGGGCAAACACGCCGTCGCCGGTGCTGTCGGGCGTGGCCGTCGCGTAGACCAGCCAGTCGCCCGCATCGGTGAAGTGATACGCGCTCACGTGCTCGATTTCGGTGGTGGTTCCGTTGTCGAGGTCCTGCAGCACGAGGCGTGTGCCTGCATCGTCGCGCTCGTCGTTATTTTCACCGCTCTCGTCGCTGGTCTCATCACTATTCTCATGGCCGTTTTCATCGCCATTCTCTATGTCGTCGGTATGGCGATAGGCGAGCCAGCGGCCGTTGTCATTGGGGAGCGCGAACGATTCAAGGTGCGGGATGCGCTGCACGTCGCCAGACTCAAGATGCGCGACCGCAAGCGAGTCGGGCGCATCGTCTTCGTCGTGGCTATGCGGCGGTACGAGGCGTGTCACTACGTGACGGCTGTCGGCGGTGAACCGTGCTTCGGTAGTGCTGCGCGGCACATCCAACTGGTGCGTGCCCTCGTGCGTAGCCACGCGCAGGGTATCGTCGCCCTGCTCGGGGCCCAGCACATAGAGCAGCGCCTCGCCATCGGGCGAGAGGGCCTGTGTATGGATCTGATTCCAGATGGCGTAGTCATCGTGGTCAAGGATCTGCTGCGCGTGGACGCCCACGCTGCTTATCCCTAAAACCAATCCGAGTGCAAGGGCTAACGTCCGGCGAAGTATAGCGGTGCGCATCAACAGAGGAGACTTGAGTTGGAGGGTAATGAGCCAGATTATTAGGATACGAAGTGGCTGCCTCGACCTCAACTGCCCTGTTTTGAACACCGTGCTGACGTGATGAAGTGCAGGCGGCTCAGAACATGCCTGATGCGTGCAGGGCCAGGCGTAGGCCGTACGATAGCGTCACCGCGTACGCAAAGCTGAGCAGTGTGCCGATGATGACGTACTCGGCGTGGGCGCGCTCGCGCTGCACACTGTCGAATCGGAAGATGGACTTAGCAGTGACCAAAAAGCCGATGGCTGCAGGAGCGCTGGCCAGCACAAAGACGAGGATAAGCGTTCGTTCTGTGTAGCCGATGAGGCGTCCCGCGCCGGGAAGTCCTTCTTCACTGATTGTGTCATCGTAGCGGTCCAGCATACGCCCAACCCACCACCCGCCGCCGTAGATGACGAGGAGTGCACCAAGGACAAGGATTCCGAGGTCGATTGCGATATCCATGATCTCTATGTAGATATGATGTTCGATAAAAGTGTTTGATAGCGTTCCAGTGCATCCTGCAGGCGCTGCCAGTGCGCGTGTTGCAGATGCTTGCTAAACGCCTGTTGCGAGACGGCTTGTGGGTGCCATTGCGCAGCCAACTCGCGCTGCGAAACTGTGCGATTCATCGCCCGAGCAGTCAGGTTGAGGTGAATGGCCTGTGCTTGTGCGTCGGTCCAGTGTGTAGCCAGATGGTCGGCCATGTCGGTCAGTGCAGAAGCTGCGAGACCCACGGCGTGCGGTGCCGACTCGGGCATAACACATCGCATCCGATAGGGTCTTTCGAGTGTATCAAGCATCTCCCCGGAACGCTTAAAGGCGGGCCCTGTGCTCTGCGTGACCTGGGTGGTGTCCAGCGCATCGATCGTATCGACCGCAATAGCAACGCGCGTATCTCGCTGAGCGTGCCTGCGCACGGCTGTACGGAAGGCAACAGCAATATGCAGCGCATACACAGGCTCGGTGACAACGAGTTGCCAACTGTCGCCTCGGAATACTGAAATAGGGTGAGGGGCAGCTTCGACATATGCCGGCTGCACCCGGTCGTGAGCAGCGTGCAGGTGCTCCGCAATCGGACCGGTTGTTGCGCCCGCCCCCGACTGAATCACATCTCCGGTAAGTACTGCGCACAGACGAGGCATGTGTTTTTACGTAACAACTAATAGTGGTTGTATATACACTTTACAACTTTTTACGGTTGTGTGCAAGTCCAGTGGAGTCGCGCAACCCATCCGACGCGCACGACGTATCGATAATGACTTGTGCGCACATGCTCCCGCTTCCAATCTGCTCTGACTATGATTGACCGTATCCAGTTGATTGACACGCATTTTCAGGGCGTTCCTGAAGCCATCGCTTCGTTCTGCATCCCTCATGAGAGCGGGGCGCTACTCGTAGAGACGGGTCCGGAAACGGTTACCGATGCCGTAACAGACCGCCTCGACACGATCGGACTGGCCCCTGCAGACGTGACTGATGTGCTGGTTACGCACATCCACCTTGACCATGCCGGCGCCGCCGGGTGGTGGGCCGGGCAGGGTGCTACCGTGCATGTGCACACCGCAGGAGCTCCGCATCTGGCTGACCCCAGCACGCTTTGGAAGAGCGCGTCTCGCATCTATGGCAATGACATGGAAGCGCTCTGGGGAGAGATGCGTCCGGTGCCTGAAGCGCAGCTCAACGCACTGGATGACGGCGATACCATTACAGTTGGCGATCTGACTATTGAGGCGCTGGACACGCCCGGCCATGCGTATCATCACCATACCTATCTGCTCGAAGACATCGCGTTCACCGGCGATGTAGCTGGCGTACGGCTACCGGGGGCGCTACACATTGCTCCGCCACTGGCCCCGCCCGAGATCGACCTGGAGGCGTGGCGCTCCAGCATCGAGCGGCTGCGCGATCGCGATCTTTCGTATATCGCCCCGACCCACTTCGGACTGTTCTCCGATGCGCACGATCATCTTGACCGGCTGGCTGCACGCCTCGACTCGGTCGAACGCTTTGCCGAAGAACTGATGGCTTCAGATCCGACCGACGACGAAATTCAAGAGGCGGTTACCGAGTGGATGCGCACAGAAGCAGAGCAAGACGGCGTATCGGGTCCGCTCTGGACGCGCTACGAGACGGCGAATCCGAGTTGGATGGGTGCAGCCGGGCTAAAGCGCTTCTGGAAGAAACATCGTGCCGAGGCCTGAAAACACTCCCTCAAAAGAGCGTAAAGGGGGGGCTGAACGGGGAGATTTAGATGCCTCTTAGATTACGTTGGATCGCACGTGATACCTACAAAACAGTCATCCCGGCCAAGGTGCCTTTAGCGTCCCTGGTCCGGGATCTACTTGTTCGCTGCCAACATCAATCACTTCGAGATTAGCAGCTACCGCGATTTAGAAAGAGAGGTCTTCCTCTGTGCGGCACGTCCTGACTATGCCATGACCTCACGGCCCCATAGGCGATGCATGGTGCCGGCGAACTGCTTGTCGAGCAGGTCTTCAAGATGGTGCGAGACCTCGGCCACGGCGCGCCCGTCTACGCCTGTTTCAATACCCAGCTGGTCGAGCAGGTAGACCGTGTCTTCTGTTGATATGTTACCCGTGGCACCCGGGATGAACGGACAGCCGCCCATGCCTGCCAGTGACGTGTCGAACCAGTGAACACCGCATGAAAGCGCTTCCATCACATTCGCCAAACCAAGGCCGCGCGTGTCATGCAAATGCAGAACCAACGGTGTACTCCCAATGACCTCTTGCACAGTGGTTACACGTTCCTGGATCATGCGCGGGTTGGCCATGCCGGTGGAATCGGCCAGCGAGAGCGAATCGAGCCCCCGACCCGCAAAGTGGCGCGTCATCTCAACCACCTGTTCCAGCGGCGTATCGCCCGGTGACTGGTAGCCGAATACCGTCTGGAAATTCAGCTGCACGCTCGCGCCAGCATGCTGTGCCACCCCGATCATCTGTTCGGCTTGTTCGACCGCTTCCTCGACGGTCATGTTAGCATTGTCGAGACTGTGGCGGTCGTGCGTAGCGATCGACAGGTCAATGTGCGTTAGCCGGGTATCCAGCGCCCGTTCTAAGCCGGCCATGTTCAGCACCAGTCCGCTGTAGACGACGTCGTCTCGCTCGGGCAGAGCAGCGCACACGGCCTCGGCATCACGCATCTGCGGCACCCAATCCGGATGCACGAACGAGGTTACCTGTATACGCGACAGCCCGGCATCGGCGAGAGCTTCGATACAGGCTATTTTTTCCTCAGTCGGGATAAACTCATCCTCAAATTGGAATCCGTCGCGGGGACCTACCTCACAGAGCGTAACCTGCGAGGGCAGCGCAGACGGCGAAAGGGCGTGGCGTGCCATGGCGTTCATTGGGTTGTAACGAACGGATAACAATGACAGAGACGTACACGAAAAAGCGGTGGTTGAGATCCGAGTGCATGTGTTATTGTGTTACGTTTGTCGGCGCATCCGTTACAATATGGCTGTTGAAAACCGCACGGCCGACGGCACTCGCCTCTCGGGCACCACACAGAACGCCGCCTCCCCAGAACGATCTGAGAAGGCGGCGCACAGATTGCCATGCCGTCTGAGCACGCACGCTGGCGTAGTCCTATCAGGCATGCGGCGTGATGTAGAACGATGCTTACTCAACGTCGACCGAGAAGAGATCGTCAGCCACCTCCGGGTTCACGTCCACTTCTTGCACGAGCGAGCGCTGGGCCTCTTCGCCATCACGAAGCGACACGACTGTGAAGGCGATCATCACACCGTCTACCTCCTGGTAATCTTCGTAGATATCGGTGAGCGCAACTGGACCGCTCTGCCCGATGGTGGTGTAATCCATACGTTGGGGAAGCCCGGATTCTGCATCCACGTAAAGCGTAAACGGTTCGCCTGCAGGCGGCGTGATGCGGACCGTACGTAGCTCGCGTCCGTCGACCGTCTCGGAGCCAGTGGCCTGCACCTCAAGGTCGTCATGGTCGAGGCGGGCCAGCAGGTACGGGAGTTCGCGCCAGCGTTCGTGGCCAAACTGTTCGCGGACCTGTGCGGGCGCCTCTTGTGTGCCCTGCATCGGGATGCTGAGCCACATCGTGTCGCCGTCATCGATAACGGTAAGCGTCATTCCGTTGGGCAGTTCTTGCTCCAGGTGCAGCCGCCCGTCTACGGCCAGTGTGCTACGGCGCTCGGTCACGACTTCTTGGCCTTGCTGCTGGGCTCGGGTTTCAACGACCAGCCGCATCATATCGGCAGATGCGAGCGTTTCGCCTCCAAGCGCCTCTTGCACGTCGCCGAGAAGCGCCCGGCCTTCGGCTCGTTCTTCCTCTGTAACCGCAACCTCCTCGGCTGGTGGGCTGGTTGGGATGCTGATGTCGATCTCATTCACGGTGCCACCCGGAGAAAGCTCGGCAAGCGCACGGCTGAAGTCTGCCTCACGCCCCAGCACGAGAATGTGTGCGTCGTCTGGGCGCAGGTATGCTTCAGCGACGCGCTGCACGTCGCCAGGCGTTACGTCGGCCATCGCCTCGACAAGCCCCTGCAGGTAGTCGGCGTCGTATCCGTAGTGATTATAGGTCATGAGGCGCGACAGAATCTGGCGCTTCGAGTCGAAGTTAAACACGAAGGAGTTCAGGTAGCCATCGCGGGCCTGGTCGAGTTCCTCCTGCGAGGGCGGCGCCGTACGCATCCCTCTGATTTGATCGAGCACTGCTTCCGCAGCGTCGACCGTGCGCTCGCTACGGGTAAAGACCCCGGAGTAAAAGCGTCCGGGAGCGTCATATCCGGCCCCATACGACCCGAAGACCGAGTAGGCGAGCCCCTGCTCGCGACGCACGTTCTGGAACAGGCGTCCGGAGAAGCCGCCGCTGAGCACTTCGTTCATGGCCAGCACAGCCGGATAGTCGGGATGGTCGCGCGTGATGTCGCCGCCGTGCCCGATGAAGATGGTGCTCTGGTTCACATCGTCTTTGGGTACGAAGTTTACGCTGGCGCCTTCGTTCACGGAGCGCTCGGGCGGAGTAGGCACAACGGCGTCCTCGCCGGGCGTCCAGTCTGCAAATGCAGCTTCCAGCTGGGCGCGCATGTCATCGGCATCGAAGTCGCCCCACACGCTCAGGATGATGTTTTCGGGATGGATATGCTGCTGATGGAACGCGACGAGATCATCGCGCTCAATCGCATCGACCGTGTAGTACTCGGTTGTACGTGCGTATGGGCTGTCGGCACCATAGAGCACCTTGTCGAACTCGCGCTGTGCAATCTGCTGGGGGTTGTCGTTGCGGCGCGAGATAGCCGAGCGCTGCTGGGTCTTTGCCAGATCAACCTGCTCCTGATCGAAGCGGGGCTGGCGCAGTACATCAGCGAAGAGGGGGAGTACGGTGCCCACGTTCTCACTGAGTGTCGACATAAACGCCGACCCCGATGTAGAGCCGATGCCTGTCTCGACGCTGGCTCCGATGTTTTCGAGCTGGTCGTTCAGCTCATCGGGCGTCAGCGTCTCGGTTCCCCCTGAACGCATCACCTGGCCAGCGATGGAAGCGAGTCCGACCTTGTCGTCGGGGTCGTAGACGCCTCCGGTGTTGATGCGGGCCGTGGCCCGTACGAGAGGAAGCTCCGCATCCTCAAGCAAGAAGATGGTCATGCCATTGTCGAGCGTAACCCGCTCTGGGTTGGGCACGTCAAAGTCGCGCAGGTCGGGATAGGTGAGCGCCGTAGCGTCGTACTCCGAAGTTGGTACGTCTCCGGGTTCGTACTGCGACAGTGAAGGGGTAGCCAGCGCTCCTGCCCAGATGAGCAGTAGTGCAAGCAATGCCGTAATAGAGGTCCGTCGAATCATAAAGGGATGCGCAAAATGGATAGATGGAGAGATCACAGAATTCGGGCCGGCCAACATGCGGCGCGATGTACCTATTCAGTGCCTTCGTCTGCGGAAGACGCTTCCTCGGCGGGCTTGAGCATGGCTACCGTGCGGTTACTGCGCGTAAAGGTACGCTCTGCCACACGCTGCACATCGGCGGCGGTGACGGATTCAACCGCTTCAATATCCTGGAAGACCGCACGCCAGTCGCCGGTGAGGGCCTGCATCTGTGCAAACTGGCGCGCCAGCCCCATATTGGATTCGAGCTGTCGTACCAGGTCGGCGCGGGCACGCGTCTTGGCACGCTGTAGCTCGTCGTCGGAGATGCCTTCGCTGATTAGCTGCTCCAGTTCGTCGTAGATGGCCTGCTCCAGGTCTTCGGGATTGGTATCCTGGCTGGGCACGCCTACCAGCGCAAAGAGGCTGGGGTACTTGCTGCCCGGAAAGCTGGGAATGGCCTGCACCTGCAGGGCCTCGCCTGTATCCACAAGCGACTGGTAGAGGCGGCTGGTGCGTCCACGTGTGAGGACGTCTTGCAGTACCCGGTAGACGGCCGCGTCGTCGCTAAACATGCTGCCTCGGTGGTATCCGATCAGCATGATGGGCTGCGACTGTTCGATGAGCGTAACGCGACGTTCGCCCAGCTGCTCGGGCTCAACGGTCGTTACGGGCATGGGCGAATCTCCTTCCGGAAGGCGGCTGAAGTACTGCTCTGCAAGGGTACGTACCTCGTCTACGTCGACATCGCCGGCAATCGCAATCGTCAGGTTATTGGCCTGATAGTATTTCTCAAAAAAGGCCTCGGCCTCTGTAATGGTAAGATCCTGCAGATCCGACATGTGCCCGATAACGGGATTGCCGTAGGGATGCGCCTTGAACGCCGTTGCAACGAACTCCTCAAGCAGACGCCCGGTCGGGTTAGACTCGGTACGCTGGCGGCGCTCTTCCATTACAACGTCGCGTTCGGTATAGAATTCCCGCAATACGGGATACAGGAAACGCTCTGACTCGGTCGCGAAGAAGAGCTCGATCTTGTTGGCAGGCAGGCTGTAGAGGTAGCCGGTTGCGTCGGCGCTGGTAAATGCATTCAAGCCAGTTGCTCCCTCGCGTTCGAGCAAGCCGTCGTAGGCACCCGGATCCATATGTTCATGGGCCTGCTCTTGGGCCTCGTCAAACGCGTTTTGGAGAGACGCGAGGCGCTCCTCGTCCGGATTTGGACGAGCCCGTTCTTGCCGGATCTGCTGGTAGATCGCTTCCTTCTCGTTCATGGCAGCGATCTCTTCGTCGATATTGGTTGTGCCCAGTTGCGTCGTTCCTTTGAACGCCATGTGCTCAAACATGTGTGCGATGCCTGTCTGGCCGGCGGGCTCATCAACCGATCCTACATCGGCATAGGTGTGGAAGGATACAACCGGCGCCTCAGGACGCTCAACGACAACGAAGGTCAGCCCGTTATCGAGCGTGAAGGTCGTGACCCGGTCCTCGAATTGCTGGAGCAAATCTTGCGAGGAGGCGGTATGGGATGCTAATCCCACCCAGAGAAGAGCAGCCAGTATAATGGTAGATAGGCCGCGAAGGACACGCAGCGAAGTGAGGAAAGCCATAGAAAGCAGTGGTGTTCGTTGGAAGAACGGGATGCGAACATCTTGATTTTGTGCATCATGCGCGTGCGTATCGCGCAACATGTCAACTTAGATACGGCTGGCTTAAAACGATTGTTACAGCACTCCGTAACCGAGTATATGATGACGGCACTGTGCCGCCTAAAGTTGTCCTACGTTCCCAGGGCCCTGGTTAAGTAAGTCGACGAAAATACCTTGTCATCGCGAGGAGGAGCCTGCGACCGACGTAGCAATCTCATGTGCCGATTGGACGTGGCTTATCCTGCTTATAGGGTGCAAGACTGCCCCCTAAAGGCACTTCCTCGCTACGCTCATAGCAGCGCGTCGCTGACGCTCCTCGCAGTGACAAACTCGAAGGGTCTTTTGTGGGCCTAATTAATTCATTCCCCTGGTTGAGGTAGTTAGCGCGTGTTGCGCCTTCACTTGGTTGCACATTCTGGTTGGATCGCCCCGACGAGCCCCGGCATCCCGGCTGTCTGACCTGTCTGCAGTCTGTCTGCCGCGCGTCGCAGCTTTGTACACTGCTTACCCACCACACACGTATACTAATACTAAATACATACACGTATATATGAGTCTACTGCCTAACAACGGACTGCGCCCTGACATCCCTGAAGGCGAGGGAGAATGGGACCGGTTTAAGAATTTGCTTGACGACCAAAACGAGTGGCCCGCCCACTACACGTTCAAATTCATTGTACCGGCTTCCAACGTTGACGACGTAAAGGCTGTATTTGGGGGCCATCCTGTACGGGTTCGGTCTTCAAGCAAGGGCACCTACAAGAGCGTAACGGCGCAGGTACAGGTGGCCTCAAGTGCAGAGGTGGTTTCAGTCTACAAAGAAGCGTCGTCTATTGAGGGCGTCATCGCGCTCTAAGAACCTGTTTTGATTTCTTAATTTGGGCTCCGAGCGGCGGCGCTGGACTGGGGCCGAAGGTCATGCCCCTGGTGCAAATTGCCCCCAATGTCGGCCCGTAGCCCCGGCTACGAACCGCCATCGGGGTCCAATTTTCGCCTCAGCGGCGCTCGCTCTCGCCTGCAAACCAAAACCCAAACAGGCTCTAAGCCCGGCGCGCACTTGCTGTACCACTACAAAACCATGTACGTACCGTAGCTACCCAGATGGCATGTTGCAGGCACACTACAAGGGTTACTCTCTCTGCAGGTTGCGCTGTGCTGGCGGGTACCGAAGATGGTTTGGTTTTTGCTCCTGCGTTTACAGCCCACCGATGGCCGGTACATGTCATACGGAATATAGGTTAACATTGTACCTAACGCGAGTTACCACCACACGCCTCATGCCGCCAACCGTTACGAATGCCCCTTTCCTCAACGCGTACTGCATGGTATTTACTTGCCTATGCAAGCCTTTTTGCTCTGTTTGAGGGATGGAGCTACACCATAGCCCCCTCATACTCTGAGTACATATGGCGTCCTTCTGCGGGCCTGCACCTGGCGCTAGCCCTCCTGGTACCAACCGGGCCAGCTCTTGGGGCTATTGCACTTGCCGTAGCCGCACGCCTTGCGTTTGTGTTTACGGTGCTCCCGGTGTGGGCGATGATTGTCGTAAGCGTTACCTACGCGGGAATTTACGTGGCCGCTGCTCGAGTCATGCAGCGTTACTTTTTCCCTCCGCTGGCTTCGCTGCAGACGGCCCGTACGTTTCTCTTTGGAGCCCTGGCTACGCCATGGATCGTCGCTACAATTACAGCATCTGTGATAGAGGTCGCGTCGGCGTCGCCTCTCATGTGGGGGGCCTGGCTGCAAAGCGTGACCCAGTCTGCACTCACAGAAAGCGCCGGTATGCTTACCGTAACCCCCGCACTCGCGCTTTTGGGGTGGACGTTTCATCCTGTGTATGCCGAGAACGGGTCAGCGTGGATCGAGTGGATTCCAGCCTCGCGTACTGATCAATCCACGTTTCTGCTTGAGTGGCTACTCGTGCCGCTTGCCATCTACCTCGCGTTCTTCTTTCCAGCTCTGTCTCCCCCTCAGTACTACGTATGCTTTATTCCCGTGCTCTGGATGGCGCTGCGGCATGGGCTTCCGGCTGCTTCCGTTGCCGCCTTGGCATCAGCGCTGGGCATATCACTGGCCATGCCTCTCTACATCAACTCTGCAGCGGGCCTTGTAGAGCTACACCTGTTTCTGATTGTGTTAGCCTCAGCCGGACTGTTAGTTGGCATGCTCATTTCTGAGCGCAATCGTGCGCAGTTGGTGCTTGCCTCCGCCGGCAAACGGCTACGCGGCTATCTCCCCCCGGATGCAGTTCCTCCTGCCCCATCTGCCCACCGCCCATCGGCCTCATCAGCACATGTGCTTGAGCAGAGCACGGCCTTGCTTACAACAACGGCAGACCAGATCGCTGCGCTCAATAGTAAGCTCAAGGCATCTGAGCAGCGGCTGCGCGACGCGTTGGCAGCCTCCAACCGGATGATGTCTATTCTCTCGCACGATCTCAAGAATCCACTTGTTGGCATTCGCGGCCTGGCCGAGGTGCTCGGCGAACGCATTACAGGAGCCGAACGAAGCCGCGAATCGCGCATGCTGCGGCTTATTCAGCAGTCGTCGCAGCAAGCCCTCGATATGGTTGAGAACCTGCTCCTGTGGAGCCGCCTCGATACGAACAAGATGGCCATTGAGCCCAGCCGTTCGTCTATCCATCTGCTGGTCGACGAGTGCTTTGCCCTGCTGGGCGGCACCGCACAGCACAAAGATATTGAACTCATTAACCAGGTCTCCCCGGCTACTCATGCGTACATCGATCCGCGCATGATCACCATCGTGCTTCGCAACCTGGTGTCAAATGCAGTTAAGTTTACCGATGCTGGCGGACGCACGGTCGTGTCGTCTGAGCCCCTCAACAAGGAGTGGATTGTTGTGATGGTAACCGACACCGGCATCGGGCTCAGCGCCAGTGCAAAAGAGAACCTCCTTTCGGGTTCGGATATGCATGCCACGTCGGGAACAGCCGGTGAAATGGGGACAGGACTTGGGTTGCAGCTATGCAAGGAGATGATCCAGCGCCACGAAGGCAGGTTGTGGGTAGAGAGCACGCTGCAAGAAGGCAGTACGTTCTACTTCACATTGCCCCGTGAACCCGACGTTCAGTCCGCTCCCTCTCTCACGAAGTTCCGGGCGAAGCTTCCTCTGTCTTCGGAGCCTCTTGCATTATAGCAGCGAATTGAAGCACCGAAGACGGGCGTCCGGGCCACCTGGACCGGCTTTTTAAGTGGGTTGATTCAGCCCCTCCGTTAAGCCTCAGCGTCTACAGCTACGAAACGATCTCCCGCATCGTATGCTCCACCTGCTGCGCATACGCTCCTCCAAAGTGGTTAAGATGGTTGATGAGATGATAGAGGTTGTAAATCGAAGCACGGCGGCTGTATCCGGCATGAAGCGGGTCAACAGACCGATACGCAGCGTAGAACGCCTCATCGAACCCGCCGAAGAGATCTGCCATCGCCAGGTCGACCTCGCGGTGCCCGTAGTACGTAGCCGGATCAACGAGCGAAGGCCCACCCGCCTGGGTTGCCATTACGTTGCCACGCCACAGATCACCGTGCACGAGAGCCGGCCGGGGCGACTGCGGAAGCCAGCGGTCGAGTCCCTCCAGAACCGTGACGAACGGGGCCTCCCAGTGGCTCTTCCAGCGGCCCTGGGTTCGTGCGCGTTTAGCTTGTGGACGCAGGCGGTGATCACGAAAGAACGTAGGCCAATCGCCCGTTCGTGGATTTTGCTGCGGTAACTTCCCGATATGGTTATCGACCTCGAACCCGTACGTGTCGGCGGTATGCCGATGCAGGTACGCCAGCGCCTCGCCAAGGTCCGCGTCGAAGGTTGGGTCGGGAGCACCAGGCTCGATCCACTCCATCAGCAGATATCCGGGGCGCGTGTCTATTTCTTCCTGTGTACTATACACCTTGGGGATACGGAGCGGCGTATCGGGCTTGGCAAGCGCCTCTAACCCGGCCGCCTCTCCTGCAAAGGCTTCGGCAACTGCCCCGCGTCCCCATTTCAGGAAGAACACCCCGCGTTCGGTTTGCAACCGGGTTGCTTGTGCTATGCACCCTCCCGACACGGGAGTAGCAGCCGTAATGGCTCCCCCGATCGCATCCGATAGAGCCTGCACAAGCGCGGGCTCACTGGCAAGCATGTGCGTACTCATGCGGTCTGCGGCGATAAATCATATTCATCGATAAGGCGATCTAACAGCTGCTCCGTGCTACGATCAACGATGTTGTACACCCGCTCGAAGCCCTCTCTCCCATCATGGTACGGGTCTGGCACCTGGTAATTTCCCGGCTCAGGGTCAAGCTCCCGGAATAGACGCACCTTGCCGCTGTGTGTGTCGTCGTCAAGATACAAGACGTCGTTCAGGTTGCTCTTGTCCATCACAAAGATATGGTCGTACGCTTCGAGATCGCTTGCTTTGAACTGCGAAGCGCGGTGGTCTTCTATGGAGAGGCCATGCCGCTTGGCTGTCTGTCGCATTCGCTGATCGGCCTTGCTCCCCACATGCCAGTCGCCCGTGCCCGACGACTCAATCTCGAACGCGTCTTCAAGCCCCTTCTCGCGGACTTTCTCACGGAAAACGCCTTCTGCCAGCGGACTCCGGCAGATGTTGCCAAGGCATACGAAGTGGATCCGGATGGTATCGCTCATAAGCTGGTCGTTGCATCGTCTACAAGAGGTTGCTACGAAGCGCGTACGCGGTGCGGAAACACCGTAGCGCGTGCAAGGCTTTACGGATACCCGCAAGGCAATGTGCCCGTCCTTCTGGTTCTTCTTCCCTCCCATGTCTGAGCCCGACCTTTTCAGCGTACTCTCGTCTGAGGATGAGGGTAGCGAGCGCCCATCGAATCAAGACACATCAAGCCAAGACACATCAAGCCAAGACAAGGAAGCTTCTTCGGCGAACGCGTCGTCGGAAGGGACGGATCGCGAAGGCTCGGCAGGCAGCACCACCGCGCCAGCGACGTCTGCGCGCAATTCTTCCTCGAACGCATTACCGCAGCGTGATACCGTTCACACCGTCACCGAGCTCACCCACGCTCTTAAAGATACGGTTGAGTCAACGTTTGGTGACGTGACGGTGGAGGGGGAGTTGTCGAATTTTAAGCGGGCCGCCTCTGGGCATTGCTACTTCACAATCAAAGACGACGACGCCCAGCTGCGCTGCGTGATGTGGCGCTACCACACCCGGCATATTTACTTTACTCCAAAGGATGGCCAGCAGGTACGATGTACGGGGGAGGCGACGATCTATCCAGCTCGTGGACAGCTGCAGCTCATGGCCACGTCGATGCGTCAGGCCGGGCACGGGGCGCAGCAAGCAGCCTATGAGCGGCTCAAACGCACGCTGAAAGCTGAAGGACTGTTTGACGCAAACCGCAAGCGTCCGTTACCGGCTTTTCCTTCGCGGGTAGGCGTTATTACTTCGGGCGAAGGCGCTGCTATTGAGGACATCCGGACCGTGCTTGCCCGGCGCTACCCCCTGGCCGATGTCGTATTGCGTCCGGTACCCGTGCAAGGGATCGACGCCCCCCAGGCTATTGCGGATGCGATCGGCGCGTTTAGCGCGCTGCCTGCCGACCACCCGCAGCGCCCCGATGTACTCATCATGGGGCGTGGCGGCGGGTCTACCGAGGACCTCTGGGCGTTTAACGATGAACAGGTAGCGCGTCAGCTCGCTGCCTGTACGATTCCCACCATTAGCGCTGTAGGCCACGAAACAGATACGTCTATTACGGACTTCGTTGCTGACCGCCAGGCCGCTACGCCGTCGATGGCTGCCGAGATTGCGGTACCTGACCAGCAGGCGCTGCGCAGTCGAATCCGCACGCTGCACGACCGGCTGCGCAGTCCACTTGCAGAGCGCCTCAGGCGCCACCGGCGTGCGGTCGAACGGCTGCGTAATGCCCGTGCCCTGCATACGCCCCGCTACCAACTCGACCAGCACCGCCAGCACCTTGACCATGTGATTGAACGCCTTACGCGCAGCATGACAGCGCGCGTCGACCGGCTACGTACACGGGCAGAAACGGCCCAGCAGCGTCTGCAAAGCGCGAACCCACGCCGCCCCATGCAGCAGGGCTTTGCCCTTGTCACACAAAACGGCGCGCCGGTAACGTCAGCGTCTGACCTGAACGACGACCAGCCTGTTGTGCTTCGGTTTCAGGATGGCACCCGCCAGGCGCGGCTCGTATCCGACACACCGCTCCCGGAAGCGCCATCACAGGAGCCGCCGCACCGTAGCGCCCCAGACGCCGACACGTCTACACCGGACTAATATCTCTGTTAACGATACCTGCGTTCGACCTCCCGCTTCCTTCATGCAGGCACGAACGGAAGCGCGCGACACGCATAAATGCAGATGTCTTATAGTTTGCTTCCTATTTTTTCCGTCTGTTTTCCGTCTGTTCTGTTGCCATGCCTGCTCCGCCCCGCGTTGTGCCCGTATCGCTGCATCCTCAACAGCGTGTGCAGGCTATGGATGTGAATGCTTCGCTCCAGCAAGCCGGAGCCGACCTGCTGCAGACGCATGCGAAGGTGCTCTACTTTGCACATCATACCACGGCTGGATTCGTGGGGCCGCTTCCTGAACATCCGTTTCCAGACCAACGCGCTGTTCGAGATCACGTAGAACCGTTTCGGACGCTGTTTCCTTTTGGAGCCGACTACAAACACGATGAGATGGATCGGCGCCGTGAGTTGAGTCCCAAGCAGCGCGAATGCGAGCCGCGCAATGCCGATGCCCATCTCGTCTATATCGGAGCGGGGCTCACGCCGTGCATGTCGTCCCCCTCTGCCCCCGACCGTCCGGTGTACCTGCTCGATCTCGACGGGGTGAACCAGGATACCGGCCGCCAGCGCCTGCGGCGCGTTACGGCGCTGGGGTTTACCACCGAGCAGCAGGTATCCAGCTTCAGCATATCTGTACCTTCGCAGGATGCTACGTCTGTGAGCCTTCGCGACGCACGCCTCGGTCTTTTCGACACGCTCTACACGCACCTGGCCAGACACGGGGTACAGTACGGGCGCATTCGGCTGCAGGTCAGTTCTACGACGGGTGCCGCGCTCACTGTAAACGAGTACGAACCACTTCTCATGAATCAGGATCTGGCCCGCGTGCTGCATTCGCCGCGCTGCTTTCAGCGCGAGAGTACAA
The DNA here is from genome assembly GCF_055379825.1 of Longimonas haloalkaliphila. Classification (NCBI taxonomy): domain Bacteria; kingdom Pseudomonadati; phylum Rhodothermota; class Rhodothermia; order Rhodothermales; family Salisaetaceae; genus Longimonas; species Longimonas haloalkaliphila. Next base: position 249,525 of record NZ_AP043948.1, read on the forward strand.
CCGTGTACCGTAATTCCCATGAACACCAGGGCGTTTCAGGAGGCAACAGGCACACGGGCTCTCCCGTTGAGGAGCCTTTTGCCTCTGCCCGCCCCCCCAGTCCTGCAACCGCTTCGGGGGTCGATTCCGATCATACCCTTCTGGACCTGCGCGACTATGTTGATCTCATGATCGTTCCAGACGCACAGAACCAGCAGGGTCACATCGTTCAGGGACGTTACCAGAGCCCGATCTTGCTCCGAAGTGCGTCGGCCCCGACTACGGTACGAGTGCAGGCGGGCATCTACCGGTGCGTTTGAGCCGAAGAGCAACGGACACCACGCATTGCCTACGCATCAGACGCGTCTGTGGCCGGTTTGGCAGATGCGTGCGGTGCCTGCTCGCGAAGCGTACGCTCCGGGTTGAACAGTCGCACATCTCGCAGCTTGAGCTGTAGCGTAGTGTTCCCACGCCAGGTGTTCTCGTCTACCGTAGCCACCAGCTCAATCGGGGTATCGGTACGCTGACTTTCGCGAAGCAACGAGAGCTTATCGCCATCCCCAAAGCCAATCACGTCGAGCGACGGGCCGTTGGACTCGTCGGCAGGGGCGACGGCGAACTTGAGGTGAGCCCCGTCGCTTCCCACCGTGCGTGGCGATCCGTCTACGCGGCAGGGACCAATGTGAAAGACCGGGCGCGGGTTCGACGGACCGAATGGCCCAAACTGCTGGAGCACCGCCCAGAATCGATCCTGCGCTCCCCCGATGGTTGCCAGATCTACATGCGCATCCACCTTAATTGTCGGGGTGAGAAGCTCTGGCGTAATGCGCTCGGCAATGGCTTCGTTGAAGCGGGTACGCAGCGTCGACACATTTTTTTCAGGTAGCGACATCCCTGCTGCGTAGTCGTGCCCCCCGAACTGCGTAAGCACGTCCTCGCAATCTGTAAGCGCGTTGTAGATGTTCACGCCGCTAATAGAGCGAGCCGACCCTTTTACGAAATCCCCGTTGCGCGTAAGCATGATGGTTGGCTTGTAGAACTGCTCAACGATCCGGCTTGCCACAATACCAATGACCCCGAGATGCCAATCCGGGTCGTAAAGCACGAGCGCGTGCGAGGTGCGGGCCGTGATGTGACGCTCGGCCTGCTTTGTCGCCTCACTGAGGATCCGCTTGTCGAGGTTGCGGCGCTCCTTGTTAAGCGTTTCGAGCTCCGCAGCCCGATCGCGCGCGGCGGCCGAGTCAGCCTCCAGAAGGAGGTCTACCGCTTTGTGCGCATGGGCCATGCGTCCGGCCGCGTTGATACGTGGGCCAATAGTAAACACGATGGTGCCAGTCGTCTTCACCGTTGAGAGGTCAAGCTCCGCCGCATCCGCCAGGGCCTGCAACCCGGTACGCTCCGTTGTGCGCAGCGCGCTAAGTCCCTCCTGCATGAACACCCGATTTTCGCCATACATGGGCACGATATCGCTCGCAATGGCGATGCCCAGCAGGTCGAGGTATGCAAACACCGCATCTTCAGAGGCCTTTCGGATGCGCTGCGTAGCCTGGAGCAGCTTAAATCCTACGCCAGCTCCAGGCAGTTCTTTAAAGGGATACGAACAGTCGTCGCGCTTTGGATCGAGCACAGCATACGCGTCGGGCAGGGTGGCCTTGGGCGTATGATGGTCGCAGATGATAAGGTCAAGCCCCTGCTGTCGTGCGTACTCAGCCTCTTCGTGCGCCGTGATCCCGCAATCCAGCGCGATGATCAGTGACGCTCCCCGCTCAACCGCAGTATCGATTCCGCGCTTGCAGAGTCCATACCCGTCGCGATAGCGATCGGGGATGAAGAAGGATGCGGATACGCCTTCTTTGCGCAGGAAATCGGTGCAGATTGTTGTTGCGGTCGCCCCGTCGACGTCGTAGTCTCCGTAGACCAGCACGGTTTCCTCGTCGGCGATCGCCTGAGCGATCCGCTCTGCGGCACGCTGCATATCGGCCATCTCAAGCGGGTCGTGCAGGTCGGTACGCGAGGCCCGGAAAAAATCGCGGGCCGACTCAAACGAATTTACATTGCGAAGCGCAAGGGCGCGTGTGAGCGCTGCCGGGAGGTCATTCAGGCGAGGCTGCAGGCGAGGAACCACACCGGGGTCCTCAAGCGTGCGCAGGATCCATCGATACGTCATAGAAAAAAGAGCAAGTCAAAAACAACGACAGAGACAGAAGATGTAGCGCATCTTTCAATGCACTTCATGCACCGAGTTGCATGCACTGAGTTGCGTAGCGCATGCATCACAGAAGCGTGACGCACGACACCGTCGGTACGCGCAGTTCAACAAAATGGGATCTTTAACATACTAATGCATGAACATAATTAGAAGGCCCGCCAATATATGCTTTTTCTGAAAGACGAACCTACACTGCTTCACTCATAATTTACAGAGACAACGAGTCTGTATCGATTTTTGCAGGACATCTCATTATGCGGCAACGTAGGAGGATAAAGTGAGACAGACTTGCTGCTAACAGTTATACGTTGTATGTTAGGTGTTAGGCAGCTACTCTTTCCTCCCCACCGTGTCTCACAATGTCCCTGTGATCTTACTTCCTGTAACCTCACTGTAGACGCTTGTGGTTTGCAGTTCGCTCTCCAAGGCCCCTGTGGTACCGAAGTGTCAACGCCGCGTGGCGCACGCCAGCTGGCGTGCGCTCGGCCTTAGCGCTCGGTCTTAACACAATGCATGCGCATGTTTGTGTGTGACAGCCAACCCGTGTATCAGTTCAAGTACATCTTTGCATCTGTTCGAACCGTTCGCCTTACCTGTGCAGACCGTTTCAAGCAGCGTTACTCATTGATCCGGTCTTGCTGACATCTTACCTGAACGCCTGGCTCCACACTGATCCCCCACCCGTAACGGACTGCGTTCGCGCCCCGTTGCACAGCGGATCACGCAATAGATTACACGAAAGCGGCTCTATTCCGCCACAGTGGACAACCCATTTCGCTTCCAAGATTGACGATCATTTACGATCAAACCCATGAAGATTTCCACCTTACAAGAGAAGAAGCTTGACGAGTTGCGTGCGATGGCGCGCGAGATGAACCTCAGTGGTTACTCGAAGCTTCGGAAGCAAGATCTCATCTACCGCATCCTGGAGGCTCAGGCCGAGGGCGTGGCAACGCCAGACCTCGACAAAGAGTCCAAGAACGGGGCCTCGAGCACATCTGACGATGATGCGCCGGAAGCCTCGACCGAGCAGGAATCGACCGAACAAGAGAAGGCTTCGCAAGACGACTCCTCAAGCGCCGATTCATCCGCCAAAGGCCGCACGTCCCGACGTTCAGGAAGCCGCTCTGGCAGGAGCCGATCTGGAAGCAGCCGCTCTGGCGGGAGTCGATCTGGCGGAAGCAGCCGCTCTTCCTCAGACCGTTCGCGTTCATCGTCGTCTTCCTCTTCTTCGCGCTCCCGCGGGCGTCGTGCTCGCCGCTCACGCCGCGAGGAACGCCTCTATGGCGATCGTCCCGACTATATGGCGACCTACGACGCCGACAAGACAGAGCTTCGCGGCATGATCGAGAAACGCGGCATGCTGGAAGTACTCCCCGATGGGTACGGCTTTCTGCGCTCCGACGAGTACAACTATGAGTCGAGCCCCGACGATATTTACGTGTCGCCCTCTCAGATTAAGCGCTTTGGACTTCAGGAGGGAGATACCGTGACAGGTAAGGTGCGCCCGCCGAAAGAGGGCGAGAAATTTTTCGCACTCATCCAGGTAGACCTGGTTAATGGCCAGCCTCCTACCGATGCCGAAGAGCGGATCGACTACGAACACCTGACCCCGGTCTTCCCCAACACACGGCTTACGCTCGAAACCGAAGCAGAAGAGTATGGCACCCGGGTGCTTGACATGTTTGCTCCTATCGGGATGGGCCAACGCGGCCTTATCGTTGCTCCGCCCAAAGCCGGTAAAACGGTACTCTTGCAAAAAATCGCTGCAGGCGTCACCAAGAATCACCCCGATGCACATCTCTTAGTCCTGCTCATCGACGAACGTCCTGAGGAGGTTACAGATATGGATCGCAACGTAGACGGTGAAGTGATCGCTTCTACATTCGACCGGGAGCCACAGCGTCACGTTGAAGTCGCAGAAACGACCCTCCTCAAAGCCAAGCGCCTGGTTGAATCTGGACAAGATGTAGTTATTTTGCTTGACTCTATTACCCGCCTCGCACGCGCTCACAACGCTGTGGCCCCCAGCCAGGGGCGCACCCTATCGGGCGGCGTGGAAGCAGGGGCCCTGCGCGGACCGAAGCGGTTCTTCGGTGCAGCCCGTAAGGTTGAAGACGGGGGCTCACTCACCATCATCGGCACCGCGCTTATCGATACCGGAAGCCGGATGGATGAGGTGATCTTTGAGGAGTTCAAGGGCACAGGCAACATGGAGCTTGTGCTCGACCGTGAGATGGCCGACCGCCGCATCTACCCGGCTATCGATCTGCTAAAGTCTGGCACGCGCCGCGAAGAACTTCTTCTTGACAAGCCCACCCTGAAGCGCATCTGGATTATCCGGAAGCTGATTGCTGACATGTCGCCCGACGAGGCCATGGAGTTCCTGCTCGACAAGATGCGCGGCACCGAAAACAACGAGGAGTTCCTTGAAAAGATGAACTCGTAGATGCCACAACCTGAAACAGCATGTTGGTGCTACGCTTGAACGCGAGCTCCCCTGCCTTGCATTCATTAGCGAGAAGCCGGCTCCGTGTCGGCTTCTCGCTTTTGTTTTTACCGGTATCGAAGTGTCTGCACGTTGTCTGCTCCGAGACGACGGGTGACGCCATCCTCCAGAAGCTACCAGTTTGAGGTCGCTTCGGTAAAGATATCATCGGCCAGGTTGCTGATGGCACGCTGAACAGCGTCTTCTTCCCCTTCGATGCCCTCTTCAACAGGATCATAGTCGCTGTTAGTCGTGAACGAGCGGCTGACAAACGCCTCATCGTTTACCTGGTCGACATATTCCACCTGTACGTTAAGCGATATGCGGTTCACCGAAGCGCGCTCGTCGCCGCGCACGGTGGTAGGCTCGTTGGTATATCGCTGGATGCGTACGTCCAGGAGCGCGTCGGCGTCGGCCTCGTTTGTGGTTAGCGACAGGCGGGTCTGGTTCACGAAGCGATCGACCAGCAGATCGGTTAGATCGCGGTCGAGCGTGGTAAACGGACTCGTGCTACGGTCGTCAACGATCGGGATAGCGATGGTTTCAATGTGTGAGGGAATGGTTGCCCCGCTGAAGCTATACGCCCCGCATCCCCCTGTAACGCTGGCCAGCATAAGCGCAAGCGCTACGACAGTGCCGTGGAGCGCGCGCCGTGCGCATGTCATGTGGTCTTGTATTCTACTCATCACGCTACGTCTTCCATCTCTTTAAGCTTGCGATACAGCGTCCGCTCGCTGATGTCGAGCGCTTCTGCTGTCTTGCGACGGTTGCCGTCGAAGCGGTCCAATGCACAGCGGATGAGCTCGCGCTCGGCCTCTTTCACCGTTGGAAGGGGAGCGTCGGAGTCGGGGTGCACCAGGGCGGCGAATGCGCTCTGCGAAGATGCTTGCTCGCCTTTACGCTGGACGGCTTGTTCGTCTGGTTCGTTCTGCGACTCACTCTCGGGGTCGTTTTCGACCTCGTACACCACGTCCTCAATAAACGAATCGTAGTTGCTCTCGTACTCGTCGTCGTACTCCTCTGCATATGTGCCTGCGGAGGAACGCTCAGGCTCCATGCCGGGCGATGCTCCGGAGTTGTGCTTCTGCCCATGCATCACGACGAAGTCACTGTAATCTTGCGGGAAGTCTGTGCGCTCGGCAATGCGTCGCGGCACAACTACGCCGATGTTCGAGGCAAGCGCCCGCAGCTGGTCTTTCATCTCTCGCATCTCCATTCGCATTTCCAGAATAGCGCGATAGAGCAGCTCGCGCTCATGTGTTTCAGGACCGCCTTTCGTGTCGGAATCGGACACGCGCATGAGTCCGGTTGATTCTCCGGCCGCAGCCCGGTCAATGTCGCGCAGCAGCGGCTCCACGTCAGACATCTCAATGGTGTCTCCGCGCAGCAGCACCACGCACTGCTCGGCTACGTTGCGCAGTTCACGCACGTTGCCGGGCCAGCGGTACGATCGGAGCGCCTCTTTGGCGTCGTCGGTCAGCGATTTGGGACGCGACTCGTACTCTTGCGTGAAACGGTGCAGGTATGTATCGAAGATAGGCAGGATATCTTCGGGACGGTCGCGCAGCGGGGGGAGGTCGATGCGTACCGTACTGAGCCGATAGTACAGATCTTTACGGAAGCGCCCTTCTTGCACTTCCGTCGCCAGGTTCTTGTTCGTGGCCGCAACGACGCGCACGTCAACGCGAAGCTGGTCGGAGGATCCAACACGGCTGAACTGTCCTGATTCAAGCACGCGCAGCAAACGCACCTGTGCTTCTTTGGGCATCTCGCCGATCTCATCCAGAAAGATAGTGCCACCATCGGCCTCTTCAAAGTACCCGTTACGCTGCTGCACTGCTCCGGTATATGCTCCTTTTTCAGCGCCAAAGAGCTCACTTTCGATAAGTCCTTCCGGGATGGCTCCACAGTTTACGATGACCATGTCTTCGTGGCGGCGCTTGCTAAGCTCGTGTATCACCTGCGCGATGAGCTCCTTCCCCACACCGCTTTCTCCCTGCAGGAGCACCGTGATCGCCGTGGGCGCAACCTGACGCGCCCGGTCGATCACATGCTTGATAACGTCCGACGACCCGACGATGCCAAAGCGTTCCTGAATAGAGGTACGGTCCATATCAACATGATATCTAAGAAAAGGGTAGATGCGTCATGTTGTAACACCCGTATTATCGCGGCAGGATCCAGACGTTTTGTCAGGATTTAAGCCGAATACAGAATGCGTAGCTGTCTGCGCCAGCGTGGGGAATCGCCTTACAGACAGACGGGCGTCTTCTTGACAGGTGAGCTATGCCGTTGCTCTATGATGCTACGCAAGTGGAGTATTATGTTGCCCTCTGTTCCCATGGGGGTTGTTCGACGTAAGACGACCTGCGTAAGACGACCTGATCGGGCTACATACACAGACGTTCTGGAGAATCTGGTAGATCTATGCAGCCAGTAGATCCATGCAACCAGACGCGCCTTTCTGCGTCTTGTATCATACTCGTCACAATCTTTCTTTTCATTTTTCGGGTGCAGCTATGTCATCTCAAACGTACATGGTCCCTTCGGAAAAGTCTGCGAGGCCCTCTACAGAGCCCTCGGCAGGCGTCTCCCGCGTTTCCGCGCCTCCTATTTTCTCAGATTCGTTCTGGAAGCGCTTCCAGCAAGGGGTGGAATCGTTCCCTCTTCCGGTAATCTGCCTGAGCCGCGATGGCTATATTCAGGAGATCTCACACACGGCCCGGCGCGTGCTCGGCTACCGGACGGAGGATACCATCGACCGCTACTTCTTCACCCATGTGCACGGCTACAACCTGCCTCGCGTGATGCGTGACCTTGCGCACATGGTGAACGCGCACACGCGCCACACGTCGTGGCTACTCCGTCTGCAGACAAAGCAGCGTCGCTGCCAGTGGTTTCGTGTTGACGCTGTAAACCGGCTCAAGTCTCCTGAGCAGTGCATCGTGTTGCGCCTGCGATCGGTATAGCTAAATGACGCATCAACTGTTGTTTTCTCTGATGTTTTGGCGCCTGGTTTGATTTATCTACGTTGAGATCCGAGGCGTATATTGCAGGACGCAGTCTGTGAATCCGTACGCAGCGCGCCTCTTCACCGGAACCAGACGCTCTGAAATACCATACTCGTTCACAGATTGTGCAGCAAGATGCTTTTCGTCTGTTGCACACGCATGCATCCACGCATGCGGCCTGCTTGCACCCGGCCTGCTTCAGCCGGTGTGTGTCCGCGCAGCCCATATCCACTGGTTTTAGTGAGGCTCATCATGTCCAATTGCTATGAGTAACGACGCCCCTTTCTCGGACGAAACTCCGGGCGATTCTCCGCAAGGAGACGACGTGCCCTATGCCTGGATTGACGAGTGGCTCTGTGAGTACGTCGATGGTACGATGGATCCGGCCCTCGAAGCCGTGTTCACGTCTTATGTTGAGGCCAACCCCGACCTGAAGTCTCACGTCGAAGAACTGCAGCAGACGCGCGAGTTGCTCGGGCAGTGCCGCTTCTCTGACCCACCATCCACTGACCAGGCATGCACCGACGTGCGCGACCATGTCGAGTCTGACTTGTTGCGGTCACGCCTTTCGATGCAGGAAGCCCTCGGCGGACGCCCGCAGTTCGCAACCGGGTTGATTTTTTCTATGCTCACGGCCCTCGTGGTTGGTCTTGTTGTGGGGGCCACTGTAGTGAGCACTCCAACCCCGACATCTTACGAGTCAACCACAATAGAAGAAACAGCACTGCCTGCATCTCCAACTCTGGCTGCTGACCGTCCGGCGCTCCCGCTACTGACCCCCGGGGCACAGAGCGAACGCTCATCACGCTCTGCTGCTGCCTCAGCTATAGGGGCCGACAGCTGGCAACTTCCTGCCCTGGCTCTCGATACGCTGCAAAACCGGTCGCCCCTCACCCTCATACGCACGCAACGATGACCCGTGTACACCTTTCGTCTCTTCTTGACGTTCAGCACGGCACAATCGACTGATGTACAGGTCTAAAACTGTCCTTTAATGGGCCTTTAGCTCAGGGGTTTAGAGCGCTCGCCTCACACGCGAGAGGTCCCTGGTTCAAATCCAGGAAGGCCCACTATAGTTTTGCGTAAACCCCTGTTTTGCAGGGGTTTATTAGATCAGTGGTACAACGTAGGTACAACAATCTTGTCTTTTGACATCCGGGTATCATCCTTTTTGTGAGGTTTATGGTAATTTGTATCTACATCATGTTGTGTACCAGTTGTCTCTCAGGCCCCGTCTACCCATTTTATGTCGGATATTAGTCTTACCGAACAAGAGACACGTAATCGACACATTACCTTTGCTATTCGGGATGCCATTTGGCCTCCAAAACGTATCCGTGAGGAGTATCCACTGACACCAGGGCCCATTATAGAATTTGGCGATTCTTGCACAAGTGGTCCTGGAAGGCAGACAGATTGGATTTTGGAGTACAAGCCTATTTTAAGGTAGAGAAAATCTCAAAACCTAAGCCACTTATGCCATATGTATCTAGCAACTCTCTAAAAAACGCCATTGAGAATCTAAAGGGTACAGCCGGCCATATGCTGAAAATTTGGCTTGTGCTCAAGCAGATGGGGATGACCGCAGATAATCCAGTCTCAATAAACACAAGCAACTCGACATCGGCATTGGAAAGGCTTTTCGGATACGGTGATCCTGAAGGGAGTTTCTTCGTCCCGTTCTCTCACACGAAGAGATTTATAACAATGAAGGAAGATGCCAGCCGCTCTATCATACAGACAAACTTAGTCAGGTGGGCGGAAAGCGGATCAGTGGTCACGGTGGATCCCACAAGCTACCTCAAAATTGAGAAGGGGCATGATAATGTAGTGAAGGTAAAGCCTGGTCGAAACTATCCGCAGGGTTTAGGTCAGGGGGAAGATGGTTTCGCTTTGAGCGAGGATACACGTGTCACAATACCGATTGTCCCATTTGGGGTATGGTACTATCGGCAAGAATCGGTCCCTGAGAATCCTGATGCGCGAAGTTTTCGGGAGGCTTTGAAGCGAGATTTGAGCTTAACGACTGGGGAAGTGCAAAATATATTCGTCTCGGGCGAACCTGATTGGGATGTAGAAACCAATCATAGTCCATTGTCTGACAATGATTTGCAAACCATTGTCTTGGAAGCAATTGAAGAAGGTTCGCAAAAGGCGAAAGTCATAGAGCAAACAATGGAAGAACATATCACAAAAGTTAAAACGCGCGTGACTACAGCAGTTGATAAGCCAAATTGGTTAGTTTCCGATCCTCAAGAACGACTGAAAAGTGTTCTCGAAAGAGGTTCAAAAGCCGTTTTGCTGTATGGTCCTCCTCGAACGGGAAAGACCAGAGCATGCTTGCAAGTATTATCAGATTCGGAATCTGAGCGAATACAAATTCACGAGGGTTGGGGGTATGACGACTTAATCGTTGGGCTTAGACCTCATCCTGGAGGGGAGTGGAAATACAAATCTGGTCCGCTTCGAAAGGCTATCGAGGATGAGAAGGACTATATAGTGTTGGAAGAGATTAACCGAACTGATTTCAGCCAGGCAATCGGGGAAGTTTTTTCATTAATCGAAGAGGCCTACAGAGGTCCAGACCATGCGATAGCTCTCAAAGATGGCGATTCCTTTTTTATCCCAGAAGACACAGTCATCATCTGTACGATGAATACACTTGACCGCTCGACAGAGAATATTGACGATGCTCTGTTTGGTCGTATGGACGCTGTAGAGTTCCCTCCAAGAGTTGAGCAACTCACTGATATCCTCAACCAAAACGGAGTAGGTGAGGCAGATGACTGGCTTGAGCTATTCGCGTTTATCCAAGATTACCACCCTGTAGGGCATGGTTATTTTGCTTCGTTAACTCCTGATACGCCTCCACTCGATTTCTATATGACTCGAATTAGGCCGATTTTGCAAAAGCATTTGGAGGGTTACAGAGAAGATGAGCTAGATGCGATCGATGAAAAGGTAGATCAACTGTTCGGGCAGTAATGGACGTTTTCGAGGCCCCTGATAATTCGACAACTGAAATCGTTAATTTTGAGTTAGATTGGCTACCCGCTGCAGCATATGAATATGTAACACCAAGAGTGGTGAAAGCGGGCCAGGGAAAGACGGTTCATGTAAAAGTTGGACCCTATGTAGGCGCTATTCCGCTTAAAGGAGACCGTGTACTTTACCTCACTCCTCGTGTCGGGAGAAGGATGTTCTCTCGGATGCTTGTTGTCTCGGAAGGGTTAGCGAATTCTGTTGGTGCTGAGTTTGATGAGCTGGCCCAAATCGCCTATGACCAGGGAGACGGGTCTTGGATGCAACTTCTCAAACGCCCCTACGCTGCTAAGCTGCGACAGATTGAAAAAGAGAGCTTAATGCCGGAGCGGAGACGGCGAAGAGACCAACTGGGTTTTGTGCGTGGACATCTTGAGGTTCTCCCTACTCTCAAATCGGTAGCCCGCAGGGAGCCCCGTCCCGTTCACTGTAGGTATTCTGAGAAGACGTTCGAGACAGCAGAAAATCGGATGCTCTCTGCTGCGGCAGCTCAACTACTCAATTTGGGGGTTGCATCATCGACGGAAGCACCCGCTCTTGCGCGTTGGGCAAATTGTTCAGACAGGAGATTGAGCTTCGCTGATTTTCAGCAAGTGGTCAACGGTCTTATTTCGGGGCGCTATACTGGACCGAGAGCGTATTACATTCCTGCCTTGGTTATGGCCCGTCTCATCTTAGCACAAGGCAATATTCAGTTTGACCATACAGAGCTTGTTGAGGCGGAGGCTTTAGTTACGAACATGGATCTTCTCTTCGAGCGCTACACGCGGAGAACGATTTCCAGAGCACTGTCTCCTCAAGGTCTCACAGTGAAAAAGGTCGCAGGAAGCAGTCAAGCTCCCAGCCTTTTTCTTGATGGGACTTGTACTATGGAGCCAGATATTTTGGTGTCTGATGCGAAGGGCGATCAGCTCGTCATAGATGTTAAATACAAGCCGGATGCTCATCGGATAGAGTCATCGGATTACTATCAACTTGCTACCTATCTAGACGCCTTTGACTGCGATACAGGTATGTTAATTCTCCCTTCTCGTCACGAAGAGAGTCTAAACCGGCGCCGCACTTTGGAAGGAAAGGTAGTCTACGAGCTTCGAGTCCCGATGCAAGATTACAGTGAGACGGAAAGAAGTCTTTCAGAAAAGGTTCTCACACCTCTAAATTCATAGGAGCCCCATTCAACCGGGATTTCGCTGTTTCGAGATAATCATCATCAATATCAAAGCCTATAGATTTTCTTCCGAGTTGCAGTGCTGCTAGAGAGGTTGTTCCAGATCCGACAAACGGGTCCAAAATAGTGTCGTCTTTCCGGGAAGTGAGACCTATGCAACGGCCTGGAAGAGCTACAGGGAAAGCTGCTCCATGGTTATCTTTTCCGCTTGCCGTTGGAAAACACCAAATGTCAGTCATTTTATCTGCTTCGTAGTCTTGGTACTGACCTCCAAGTCGGGGGGAAAGGCGCTGGTAAGCATCTTTGTCAAAGTACGGGCCTCGTTTAAGGGAAAGGTGTATTATGTATTCTCCTTCCCTTGTAGCTCTAGTTCGAACAGGTTCAGGAAGAGAACCGTCTTTTTTCCAAGTAATGAAGCTTTTGACCCAATATCCGATTCGGGAGGCTCGATCAGCTATTTTATTTGGTATTAGGCACAGTTCTCCATCCTTGAGATGAGAGTGCCCCGCGCTGTAGCGTCGACAATCGTAGTCGCTCCAGCTTCGGGAGTCATTGCCTTTCATTGCGTTCAGAGTCTCACTCGCATTCGAGCGAATTTGAGTACGTGTATTGTAGGTGTCCATCAAATTCCACCAGATTGATCCCTCTTCTTTTAGAGCCTCTTTCAAATAGAAAAGAATCTCTGTGGTGTGTCTGATAAAACCCTCTGGTGTTTGTTCATGCCCAAATGGGCATGTTTCCCCATCTGCCCACAAGACACTGAAATGTGTGTCATAGAGACGAAGGCCCCAGTATGGAGTTGACGTTATAACTGATTGGATAGACTCAGGAGGGAGACGTCTGATTAAGTTCTTTGCGTCCCCTTTGAAAAATGAATGACGGTCATCGATTTCAAGACGATCTAGATCCCCTGACTCCGATGACCTGTCAAGTAGATAGGATGGAATTCTGCTGCGCGGGACAAACGTCTCTCTGAAAGCATCTTGCCTAAGTAAAACAATAATCTCTCGGAGTGTTACAGGTCGCTTACTTCGAGTACCGATTACTTTGCGAACAAACTTGGGATCCATTCCGACAAGGCTTGCAACCAACTGCTGGTCAAATTCTCGTTCAAGTTCCTCATCGCTAAACGAGATCTCTAAAGATTGTATAGACGAATGTGGCTTGATATCCCTGAGCGGAGTTTCCATGTCTGTATCCTTGCAGTGCGATGGTTGACGATATTATCTCAAACAAAAACCTACAACATAATATAAAATTTGTAGGACCTACAAACTATTGTTATGTTCACTTGATCCGGTGTGGAGGATAGACTTCATATTCACTCTCTCGTTCTTTCTGCATCCGGTTTAGTTCTTTAATGACTGCCCGTTCGACGATCTCAGAGATGGGTTCGTCTTCATGGAATGATGCCGCTCTTAGGAGTTCTAAAACGCTCTGTCGAATAGAGGTATTGAATTGGTGCTTAGGCTGGTTTTGATCAATATCGATCGATTCCCCAGTGTCACTTCTGTTGCTCATAACTGTAAGTCACCCTATAGAGACTATTGAAAGTGTAGGGTCTAGCCCCTACAATCTGATACCCAAAATCTAATGACTGAAAGCATCGGTAGCAACTGCACTAAATCCATACCTTGCTCAATTTATTTGTTGAGGCCCTCTCCATATGGGTGCTATGGGGATTTATAGTCTTAGTCAAGGGATGATGGTCAACATTATGAGCAGGCTCAATTGTTGTTTACCTGCGCCCCAGCTTCTCCATTAGCGCCTTGAACGCGAGATTATAGACCTTGGAGTGTGGGAGGCCGAGATCTTCCGAAATAGCCTTCAGAGCTTCGGGGTCTTGTGGCGTGACAGCTACTCGGCGCTTGCGTTCAGTGGAGTTGTTTGCCTTGGATGCGCTCTTCTCTTCCGTGGAAGAGTCCTCCCTGGAAGACGTCTCCGAGGATTGCTCCGCACCGTCTGGGGATCCCTTGGTCTTGCGGCGTGGGTTGCCCGTAATGGGTTTATATGGCTTGTTCATGGTGAGTAGGGGGTATGTCTGTGGAAAACGAGCAGGTGATACCAGTGGATGCCAATCGACTCAGATGGATACCGGTGGATGCAGATAGATACAGATGGAATCCAATGGCATCCAATGGGCACCAACTGAAGCCAGTGGCATCCATGGGCAGCCAGCAGATGCCCATGGATGCCTAAACGGGCAGATTTAATGGGTGTAGCATGGCTTTATCGCCATAACCGCCTCTTCAGCGAAGAGGATACGTTGTACGAGGAGCGCTCGTTGCTATGGGCATCCGGCTGATTCTCATGGGGCGGCGCACCACGCGCGACCCAGTCACAGAAAGCCATGAGGGCTTTGACCATGTAGGTTCGAGAGGCGTAGGGAAGGTCCCATACAGGAACGCCACGCAACTCCGCTTCCCGCATGTACTTTTCGTTTCGCGGGATGGCCATCTGGAAGACCTCCACATTGGCATCCGTCATGTCAACAAGCTGCTCGATGGCTGCAATCTCTTCCTGAGCGTGCGTGTCGCGTGGATCCGTGAAATTGGGGACGAGCACCACACGGCATCCCGTGTGGGCCATCTCTTCAGCCACTTTGATTGCACCGTCAATGGACAGTCGCCCATTCACCGGGCAGATGACCATATCCTTCGTGTTGATCTTGACGTGCTGATCGACAAAGTCCAGAATAGACTCAGCAGGAGGCGTGTCCACGAGCAGGTGCGATGCCCCTACTATGTGGCGAGGATCGACCGTTGCGATGAGGTCGGCTGCGCTCCTACTACCTGGTATCGTGATTCCATCTTCGCCCTCCCACTCATGCTGGGTGGCCCAGGATATGGCGTTGCACTGCGCATCCACGTCCCAGAACGTCCAGGATTGACCCTGCGCGGCCATATAAAGAGCGAGATGGACAGCCAGCATGGTCTTCCCCGTGCCGCCTTTGTGATTGTGGACGAGTATGAGTTCGAGATCATTCATGGTTTGTAGATGCTTGAGTAAAAGTTAGTGTGTAAGCTATCATTCGATAGGCTGCTCTCCTCAGCTCATGATAGTGGGTTGTGCCGGATGACCACGCACAGTGCGCGACATCGGAGAGGGTTGTGTTGTGGTGCTACGACTCCAGTTTCCCACTTCGCGCGGGTGCTCGCAACCCTCTACCTTAGGTTTCAAGGTGGGGGTGGGGTTAGAAGCGATCAATCCAGGATTCTGGAGTCGTGGCACAACGAGCCGGTACTTTTTACCCCTGTGTGGCGAATGAGCACCCTTAGAAGGGGATTTCTCCCTCAGGTGGGTTATCCGATCCATCTTCATCTCCCCATGTGTGGTGCCACGACTCCAGATCTTCAGATGGATCTGGGTTCCCCCCTCCCCCCACCTTGTCATCTGGACGAGGTGGGGAGCCCCCCCGCGTAGGTTGCAAACTTTGATTCGTGGCGTCGATCTCTTCTTCGTCGCGTCGCACCGACCACTGCTTCCCCTCTCGGCCATCCGATATGATGGTGAGATACCATCCACCGGCGAACCGGCGGTCCTTCCGATAGCCAAATGCGTTTCCGAGTGAGCGCGTGATAGGCTCCCGGTAGCGCAGACGAGATCTTATTTCATCGGGGAGCCACTCGACGATGCGTTTGAGATTGGCATCCCGCATAAAGTCTTCTTCCTGTATATCCTCTTCCATGGCACCGGCCAGTTCGCGTACGGTAAAGCCGATCTCAGAGCGCGATTCTTCCCACGTATGGATGGCTTCGAGTAGGTGGGCCCAGTCGTCGTCTTCCACAAAGACACTGTCGGTCAGCTCATCAATATTACCCAGAAATCCGCTGACCCCGACATGCTCCAGGATCCCACCGACGACCGTGCGCCAGCGCTCAAAGGAGCCCAAGACCGGGACATTTTTCGGTTCTGGACGTCCGGCAACGACCCACTTTCGAGCCATGGTGAGCAGCGCTGCAGAGAGCTCTGCGCGGTTTTCCTTCGTCCACTGTGGCTGTTGGTGGGTGAATCCGTCACGTGTCCACGGCTTGGCCATACGCGTGTCGAGGCGGATGAGAAAGCAGCGCCGCACCATATCGCCACTCGGACGTAGATTGTTGCCAGTGGCACACCATACAGCCGTGGACGGCACACGCATCTGCGTAGAGACCCCGAGAATGCGGTCGGACCAAGTGTCTGACGTAATGGCCCGTCGGAGGGATGGACTGTCGAGCGTGCCGCTCACATCATCTACAATGATAAACCGCTCTCCGGCGCGCAGCTGGGCGGTGATTTGCTTGCGCCACTCCGCATCGCCTATGGGTGCACTCATTGTGGCAGGCACTATGCCTGTGCCTATGATACCGATGATCATGGCGAGGAGGCTCTTCCCAGATCCAGCGCGGGTTGCATCAATGATGGCCAGTGGGGTGTTTGCCCCCTTCAAGAGTGGAAGCACAATCAGGGTAAGGGCTAAAGCCAGTGCGCCCGCAAGGCTCGCTTGATCGGCAAAGGGGTGGTCGCACCATGCCTCGTTCACAAAGTTAAGGGCATCCCGTACGTCCTGCTCCGTAGGCTTTTCAGGGACCGAGACGAGCGAGTGTCCATCCGGTAGGTAGTACAGAAGATTGGTCTCTTCGTCGTAGCCCGGCGTGTCACAGACTGTACC
This sequence comes from Longimonas haloalkaliphila, assembly GCF_055379825.1. Taxonomy (NCBI): domain Bacteria; kingdom Pseudomonadati; phylum Rhodothermota; class Rhodothermia; order Rhodothermales; family Salisaetaceae; genus Longimonas; species Longimonas haloalkaliphila. Next base: position 266,073 of record NZ_AP043948.1, read on the forward strand.
ATCCGGTCTCAGTATGGGAACATGCGTGATACCATCCAGCACAGGAAGGTCGAGGAGATGTCTGATTCGCCGTACCATGCGTAGAGGCGGGTCTTGGGGCTTCATCTTTTCTCCGACGCAGTTGGTGCAGCGACTGATGAAGTCGTCGAGCTCAGGCTCTGCAACAGGCGCAATCTCAGGCTTTCCTTGAGGGTCCTTCTCTACACGGGCAATGCCCGACCGTCGGTACAACTCCGGTGGGTCGTTAGCCATCTTTATAGCCTCGCAGATCTCATCGACAATTTCCGATGAGGGGCGGTCGGAGATTTCGATGACAGGGGCCTTCTGTGCCAGTCTCTCCCGCCGTGCTTTCTGCTCCTGGCGTTCTTCCTCGTCCTGCAGTCGCTTACGGGTTGCTTCCACAGCACTCCGAAGGTCATTCAGGTTGATCTTGGTTGCCGCCTTGATTCGCTTTTTAAGCTTTGGATACCGATCTGGAGAGACTGCTGCGAGCAAGTCGATGTGCTCGAAGACATCGTCAGCAGTGCCTTCCGCTTCACAATATTCGACGAGATCTGTGGCGGTCTGCGGCGTCCATTGGTGCCGATCTGTGGCCTTAACGAGTGTGCGTAGCTCTTGGAGGCTTCCCTCACGTTTCTTTATCCAGTCGGTCATATCCTCCTTTGCACGCAGCCGTGGAAGCGGGAGAATACAGACTGACGTTGCGCAGCGCACGATCTTGTCGGCGATGGCTCTCATGAAGTCACGCCCAGCGGTGTCATTATCCGGCAGACACACGACATCAGCGCCTTCAAGTGTGTCAGTCATTGATTGAGCCCACTTCTTACCCGGATCAGGGCCTTTGCTGGCGCCACCGGGGTTGCATGTCGCCGTGAGACCGAGTCGTTCGAGTGTCTGGACGTCCTTCTCACCTTCGACGAGGTATACCGTGTCACTATAGTCGATTGCCTTCCGTACACGCGGCAGTCGATAGAGCACGGGATCCACGTCATGGCGACCGCTAACGTATCCGGGCTTCCGGTCGTATTTGCCTGCATCCGGATGGTCCGGCAGGTATGCATGTTGGAGGAAGGTCTTCTGCCCGTAGGCCGGGTGCTCTGGATCCCGCATTTCGTAACGGACGACCTGGAAGAGCGGGTTGCCGTTGGCATCGTGGTAGGTGTATCGGTCCACCAGATCGCCTTCCCACGGCTTCCAAGATGCGTCGGCGTCATCGGGGAAGAGGTCACGCCATTCCAGGCCCATAGCGTGGACTACGTCGGACGCATCGCAGTTTGCATGACATTTCAGCAACACCTTGCCGCCCGGTTCGGCCTCTGTAATAGAGAGCGAGGGAGAGCTATCGTCATGTGCTGGGCACTGCGCTTGATAGCCCGAGCCGGTCTCTGATACGCTGTTTAAGCATGATAATACAGTTTGGAGTGGGGTATCCCTTCGGATCCCCGTAGAGGAATCTTTGTTCATAGCAGTACTATTGGTGAATTTCCTTCTCTGGGAATGAATCCATATTTGGCCTCAGGCAGCGTTGCCGCGCTGCTTGAGGCTTTTCCTTGTCTGGTGGAGCTCGGTGGTGTACCATGAGGCTCTATTGTTGTCTGTGAAAAGAACGAAGCGTGTCGCTACACGTCACGTGCATCCACACGGCCCTCATCGAAGTACTCCTCGATGGATTCGCGGTGGTACCAGATGCGTCGTCCATGCTGGCTGTACGTCACGCGCTCGTTGTCGCGGAGGTACTGCAGCTGGCGATTCGTGAGTCCATAGCGCTCTTTGACCGTATCCGGGTGGAGCCATTCAGCCTTATCGGCCTCGCGAAGTGCATCGGGGACGTGTCGAATCATCGAGTCGCGTACGATATCAGCGAGTGCGCTGCGGAGTGTGTCGCCATCAGCGACGATGATGCGGTCTGAGTCAGTTGCCATGTCGTGGCTATGGTATAATTCGTTGTCTATTGCAGTCCATGGTATGTCGAAGGGCATCCAAACAGCGAAAATTTCGGTGCCTAAACGAAAATTTTTGCTTTTAAACTCAATGGGGTCAATGTTTTGGATCTAAAAAGCCTTGTTTCGCGCCTCTTCCTCTTTTTCGGGTGACACCATATTATCGAATTCCTGCCGGTATCGCCCTAACCCTATGTTGTCGCCATTACTTTTTTGCAGTGGGCTCTCTTCAAGCAGATGTAGGTGATCATATAGAGCCTTTTTGTTTGGGACCATCTGGTTACTCTCCTTGCGCCAGAATTCTTTCGACCCCTTCAGGAGTTCGAGGGTCTTCTCGCGTGTCCGATGGAAATCATACTGCCGGTTATCAAAGTCCTGGAAGTGCCCTGGTGGCCACTCTTCGGCCTTGCCGTACATATCAAACTCTCGGAGTACCATCTTTGCCATCAATGCCCGGAAATAAAGCAGCGCGTGCGTATTACCGTAGGAGTAAGCAGCCTCTTCAAGGTCATCGGCGTAGCACCGAAAGTAGAAGAGTGCTTGATCGAGTGTCATGTTAACGGGCATGTGATTCAAACCGCAGTCGAATCCCCACGATGGAAGCGAAACACACATCCGTTGCTCAGGAGCTTGGAACGGAGATAGAAGGTCGTTTCCCTCCCTTTTCGGCCTTGAAGCGATCAGAGAAGCCGTCTCTGAGCGCTCCGATCGAATATGCCAGACACGTTCTTCTACGGATGCGTCTTTGGGTATGATATCTCTTAAGTTTCTGTTTGCATCCTCAGACTTAGCTCGCTCCAGAATATTGTGCAGGCGCATGGCTTCGTCCGGCGTCGTTGTCTCTGGAGTCAACTCCCCTGCGTGATGAGCAACAACAGGGTACTGATCCATCTTGTCACGCCATGCCTTTTGTTCTCTGTCAGATATCGTACGTGTTGCTCGAAATGTCTCATTTATCAAAGTAGCCAGCTCTTTCGTGTGCTCGCTGAGCCGCTTAACTGTTTGACGCAGACGGTGAGCACCTTGCGCTCCATCGTCCAAGTATGTGCAAAACTCTTCGCGTGTCTCGCGAATCAGGGAAATACCCATGTTTTGAGCCAGGCCCCAATCTGAATCGGATACCATCTGATTTCCATTACTCAGGAAAGGACTCAAAAGGCGCTCAGGGGGACGCTGCGTGAACGCAGGAACGCCCGGAAAAGGCCATGTTTGCGGATGTAGAAGCTGGTAGCGACTGCTCAGGCAGTGTGTGGGCAAGGAGTAAGACCACGACGTTCCAGTCAAGTCACGGAGCCACTCGCGCGTGTCTTCGCTGTATTCATTACTCATCATTCCACATGCTATCGGTGAGACTGTCAACGGCGTCCTGGTCGAAGGAGGAGAGGTAGCGTTCGGTGATCTTGAGATTGGAGTGCCCTAACGCCTTGCTGACGGCGTACAGATCTCCTGAACTCTTGCGTGCCAGGTCCGCAAAGCTGTGCCGTGCGACGTGAAAAGTCACGTCGTCGGGGTTCTCAATCCCGGCTTGAGCGGCTAACTTCTTGAGACTGCGGTTCGCCATCTGATTCCACACAGAGATGCGCTTGCGCAGGTGAACCGGGTCGCGTTCGTCTCCCTTGTCTAAGTATGGGAAAAGATAGGGCGTCTCGTCATCATTGGACCAACGCGCTACGATATCGTGTGCGGGATCTGGAAGTTGTACACTCACCGGTTTATCGGTCTTCATCATCCGGTAGCGTAACCTTCCCCCTGCAACCATACCAGGGCGTAGGCGGCACACGTCGCCAAAGCGGACGCCACCACCATAAAACGCAAGAAGGAACGCATCCCGATCACGTAGCAGATCAGAGCTGGGGGGAGGATCCAGTTCTTGGAGCGCCTGCATATTCTCCATGGAGAGCCGTCTCCGGTCGGTCGCTACGCCCTTTGGCAACTCGTATACCTGAAATGGGTCGCTACCGGCATCCAGCAGCTGTTCCTTAACCGCCTGATTGATGACACGGCGTACACGAGACAGTTCTTTGCGGGTGGTATTCGGGTTGTTACCGCGCTCCTCACGGCAGTGACGTTCCAGTTTGCGGAGGGCAGCAGGCGTAAGGTCATTCCATGAGATCTGATTGCCCAGTGTGGCCTGTAGCTTGTTCAGCGTAGTATTGTACTTCTTGCGCTCCCAGTACTGGTCACGATCCCTGAGCCGCCCGATAAACGACTCAAAGTAAGCAGTAAAGCTGCCTCCACTACTCGTTATTTGGGTTTTTACGGCCTCTGCGCTATCAGATTCGAGAGCGGCCTCTTCGGCTTGCAGTCTGACACGGCGTATCTTCGCGTTGTATGCCGACGCGAGTTCGTGTGTCTTCCGAACGGTCTTCTTTGTGTCATTCCAGTATTCTGGTGCGATTTGGACACCAGTGGATACAAACCGGCTCTTCCGGTTAGCGGTGATACGAATCCAAACAGGAGCACGTCCGCTGTCGCGTTTCTTGCTCTTGCGCAGGACAGGAGTTACGGTGATCGCCATGTGTACGATGTAGCTGATTTGTTGTACCAATATCCAACGGTGGTACAACATAGGTACAACAAACCACGAAGTCCACTGCAATGAATATTAACAAGAAAATACGCTGATACGCTCTGAAGGGTGATTTGGTGTGGTAGTTGAGAAATGAAGTAACCGGGCATGCCACTATATTTGGGCCAGGAAGGCCCACTACCTTGCACGTACCTACATGGAAGCTCCTGCGTTTGCAGGAGCTTCTACTGTTTTAGGGGGCATTTCTGCGTTTGTCCTCTGCGTTTGTCCAACAGGGGCACCTTACTGCTTTACCAGCACGGCCTGCATGGCGTCGGTTTCACGCATCTGGCGGAGAAGCTCGCGGTAGCGCTCGTAGTGGTCGGGGCGGAGCACCGCCTCCCTCACCTTGAAGTGACGCACATACACGATCTGATCTGGAGCCTCGTGGGTTACTGTCACCGTGTACGTCGCAAACGGTGCATCGAACACCGTTCCGCCGGGAAGCGCCTCCACGCCGTACCCATCCGGTAAGACGTAGGTTACCGAGTCGGTGTAAACTGCTGGCGCGGTGAAGCCATGCACCGGATGCCTCCGCCTGTCGTCAGGTTCGTCGGGAACTGAGCGGGTCCGACCTTGCAGTCCCAGTTCAACGAACAGACGGGAAGACGTAGAGGCTGCATACCGAGGCAGATCCAGCGTAACAGGAAGTCGAATCTCTCGCTCGCGCGCATCGACTGATGCGAAGTCTGCATCTACAATCTGAAATGTGGAGAAACGGATCTGGTCGCGCAGCCACTCGGTACGTGCTCGCGCCGAAGCATTCGTTAACCGATGGCGCGGCGCGTCCTGAAAAATGCCTGTGTACCTGTTCGTTATGGAGGCAGTGGCATCTCCTGAAGATGTGAGCTGAACTTCAGCAACCCGCGTGCGCTGGTTTGCTTCGGGCTGCGACGACGGCAATTCAACCAGGTGGCTTCCCTCTTCACGCACCAGCAGCGCGCGCCGGTTTTTGATGCTACGCGGCACATGCCCAAACGGAAGCACCTGACTGGTCGTCTCCAACCAGAGCGTGTCTTGCTCGGCAGGCACCGCCAGAATCATGTGATTGAACCGGTTTTCGGGAAAGTCGTCACGCAGCTCGGGGGGATTGGACCCACCATAGATAAGCACAGGGAAGGCCTCAATCCCCACTTCTTCCAGCAGCGCCTGCATGTAGTTTGAGAGCGCCTTGCAGTCGCCATAACCGGTACGCTCTACGTAGCCCGCATCAAAGGGCTGCCACCCCCCAAGCCCCAGCTGCACGCTTACGTAGCGCGTGTGATCTTGCATATACTCGTAGAGGGCTTGTACCGAGTCACGACGCGTTGCAGCCCCCTCTACCACCTCGTGGACACGAACTGTGGAGACCGGCGAAAGCCCCTGGCGGCCCTCAGTGAGCCCGTAGTACCAGTCGCCAAATGCACTCCAGCTGGCAAACGTCCCTTCCGTGTCGCTGATGGCAAACCGGTCGGGAACCACGTGTACCGCTGGTGCCTGCTGGTGCCACGGCGGCCCGTGGGGCTCGGCCTTCAACGCCTCAGCGCCACGCACCGTCCACGTGTGTACGCGGCGGTCGTCGTGGAGGCGACTTTCCGGCTCGGGGGCGCCGCGCCGCAGGTCGTAATGCACCTGCATCGCTGCGGGCGTGTCGACCATGTACTGCGCGTGCTCCACCGACGCGCTCTGATGATGCGGCTGCCACACCGGCCAGTCCAGGTGGCCTTCCCGGTCAATCGTATACTCAAATACGATGGTATGCGGGTATGTGCTATGGTTCAGCTCGGCAATGGTGACGCGCAGATCGCGATAGAGCGAAAAGCCGTCGTTGGCCGGATAGTCGCGCAGATCGTCGTCGTCCAGCTCTGCCACAACCGTGCCCTCGGCATCCAGTACCCACCCGTCCAGGTGGGCGATCGAGCGGAACGAGTCGTGAAAGAGATGAACCCGCCCGAACGCGTCGCGTCCTTGCCGCGAGAAGATCGTGACGGCTTTGCGGACATGATGGGATACCGACCCCACTTCGTGCGCTTCTATGTGCTCAATGTGGCGACGTACGATGGCGTCGGGGCCTGCCTCCATCATGGGAAGCGGCACGGTACGAAGCGCAAGCGACTTGTTTTCCAGGTCGCTGGATAAGGGGCCTATGTCTTGTGCTGTTACCGGACAGGCCAGCAGGATCCATACGAGGATACCGGCCCATCCTGCAGATCGAATGTGCATACGATTATCGTGAAGCGGTTGGAGGCAATAGGAGATGATGTTGGGCCGTGAGCAGCGCGCTCATCACTGTTTATTACGGCTCGTCACTGCGACGCAGCCTCAGAGGGAGACTCCGTAGCTTCCTCAGCTTCCTCAGCTTCCTCAGCTTCCTTGCGTAACACGATCGGCTCAGATTCCATGTCGACGATGCGCGCAAAGAAGTCGCGCAGCCCTTCGTAGTCTTGCGAACCGATAACCGGCTGGTTCAGGGTGTACACCGATCGGACGGTCAGGCGTCCAAACTGCTCCTGAGCGAGTCGTGTGTAGGCGCCCCCTTCGTTAGGCAGTTGTACCTGCATGTTGCCGGGCATCTCCTCGATCACGTATCCCTCAGGCAACTGCAGCGAAATGACCTGCTCTACCTGCCCGGGATATCCAAAGTCAACTGGGTACGTGCGCTCCTCCACCTGAAACGGATTCTCTTCCCATCGCGAAAGCAGCATGGGGTTGAGGTAGATAAAGTCGGCGGCCGTGTTGGCATATCGTGGAATGGTCACATCAGACCGAACGACAACAGACTCGCGGCGTGCATCAGGAATCTCGACACGGGGAGCGTCAACCTCGGCGTCGTCGTAGCGGTCGAACAGGGTCGACACGACAAACGACGCATCGTCGTCAGCCGATTCGTAGTCGCTACGGCGCAGAGCAATGCTCGGCCCGCTGTACGTGGCCTGCACATTCGCTTCTATGGTGCCGTCCGCGTGCAGCTCTCCCTGCGTGAAGAAGGAGCGCTGATCCGGCACATTGCGCGGAATGTCAATCCACTGCGCGTTCTCCTCGTTCAGCATAAACCCGTTGTCGTTCAGTGCCCGAAGGGGTAGCACTCCTGCCGGACGATGTGGATTGGTCGCATCCAAAAACATAACTTGTTCATCCGTAGACGCTACAACGATCAAGTCGTTGAACTGCGAGAGGAACGGGTACAACGGCACGGTATGGCCATGGTCGCGCGTGCTGATGAGCACCGGCGCAGCCAGAGCAAGGTCGGCCTCCTGGAGCATAGACACCAGCAGCAGATTGATTTCTGCACTGGTTCCGCTGCGCCGCTCCAGCACATCGTCAAGATCGCTGCTTGCGTAGACTCTGCGCATCCCGTTCCAGCTCATCCACGTGGCCACTGCATCATAGATCGCATTCATCTGCTGCATCGGGTCCTCGATGCCGTCGATAATGGAACGCGCCTCGTCGCGCACCGAACGGTGGTCGCCCATCTGGTCACCCAGGTTGTCATGGTCTAACAAGTCTTCAGCCAGCTCGGGCCACGAACTCATAACAGGCTTCCGCGGCCGGTTCGGAAGGTTTACAGCCTGCAGCTGAAAGCGGATCTTAGAGCGATAATTCTCCAGCGTGGTCATGAAGGGCTCTTCGCGCAGGGCGGGCACCTCCGTCATGACCCACCGGTGCTTCGTAGCTCGCAGGTTATGGCCAAAGTTGATCCGGTCGTTCTCCTCCACAGCGTACGGGTGCTCACCCTGCGAGAGAAAAACGTATTCAAACACCTCTGGGATGCTGGTTTCGTACTCGCTATAGAGCGTGGGCTCGGTCGTCTGAAAGGCCCATGAGCGCAAGAACTGAGGCTGATATGAGCGGATGCGATACGAGTACTCAATCACAGCACCTGGCTGCAGATTAGGGAGCGTGAACGTGATCCGCTCATAATCGCCGTCGATGTTTTCCTCGAAAACGTCGTCGCTGTCAAGCTCATACGTCTCTACGCTGCCGTCCGCTCCGAGCACCATCGTCTGTCCGTCAATGCGGTCGACCCGTTCGGTGCCGTCTGCAGCATAATACGGAATCTCGACCGTCCCCCAACTGTCATAGGCGTCCTCGCTCAAGATCTTGACGCGGCGATGCCGTTCAAACGCCAGGCGCCCGTTTGGTCGAAACGAAGTCTCACCGTAGTCGGACAGGATTACAGCCGTTGCGTTAGAGTCGGCGGGATAGTGGTCCATCTCAAGAACATCGACAGATACCTCGCCCCACTCGGCGGGCTCATCGGGGACTTCTATGTTCTGTGCGTTGCTCGCAGGAAGCCCTACTGCGCTGCAAATAAGAGAGACGAGAAAAAGGGTGCGAAAGTAGCGTAGCGTGCGCGGCATATCGACGTGCCCATATTTTTGAACGAAACGAGATAATGTATGATGTGATAGGCGTTCCAGTACTAAGGAGCAACCTTTCGATCTAAAGTATTAAGTTGTGACAAAAGAGTCAAAGCTTGGTGCCGAGACGTAGATATGTAATACTGTTGATGCACGGCTTGTAGTTTTTTGAACCTTCGTAGTAGCACATTTTTACTGCGCACGTGCTTCCGAACGACTCATCGGACGGTAGCTCCATTAGCAGGTCAGCAGATCAAAGCCAGCATGGGTGTTCTCTTGGCGATCTCGCCACGCCGCGCAAACGCCCCAACAAATCGCGTTTCTCTTCCGTTCAGGTAAACCGTCTGGACTTCAAACGAACGGTTACCGCCACGCATGACGCCCCTCCCCATCGATGACGTGCTGCCCGAACTGCGCGCTTCGCTGCGCGATACGCCTCGGGCCGTACTCGAAGCGCCCACCGGCGCAGGCAAAACCACCCGCGTGCCACCCGCACTGCTTGAGGCCGACTGGCTGGGCAACCAGCGCATCCTCATGCTGGAGCCGCGTCGCCTGGCCGCCCGTGCCGCCGCCCGTCGCATGGCGCAGGAACGCGGCGAATCTGTCGGGCAGACTATCGGCTACCGCGTGCGCATGGATACGCAGGTCAGTCGCCAGACCCGCATCGAGGTCGTCACCGAAGGCGTGCTCACGCGCATGATCCAGGACGATCCCTTTCTTGACGACATCGGCGCGGTCATCTTCGACGAGTTTCACGAGCGCAGTCTGCAGGCCGATCTCGGACTCGCCCTCGCACTCGACGTCCACGAATCGCTGCGCGCCGACCTGCGGCTTCTCGTTATGTCGGCCACCCTCGATGTAGGACCCGTAGCTGAGCTTCTGGGGGATGCGCCGCGCATCACTAGTGAAGGACGCACGTATCCGGTCGATATCCACTACGCCGACCGGCGCCCTGATGGATACATCGAACCCTACGTATCCGACAAAATCATGGAGACGCTGCCCGATACTGAGGGCGACATGCTGGTTTTTCTGCCCGGCGCCGCCTCGATTAAGCGCGTAGAGCGGCAGATCAAGCAGCGCGGACTGCCCCCCCATGTCAACGTCTACCCGCTCTTCGGCAATCTGCCGCACGACGAGCAAGACCGCGCCATTGCGCCGAGCGAGGCGGGCGAGCGCAAGATCGTGCTGAGTACGCCCATCGCTGAAACCAGCCTCACGATCGACGGGGTGCGCGTGGTCATCGACAGCGGCAAGCGTCGTACGCCCCAGTTCGATCCGAACAGCGGCATGACACAGCTCAAGACGGTGCCTATCTCGAAAGCCTCCGCCGATCAGCGCGCGGGGCGGGCTGGACGGACGGCGCCGGGTGTGTGCTATCGGCTGTGGACGCGCCACACGCACATGCATCGCACCGAACACACGCCGCCTGAGATTGCACACGCTGATCTCGCGCCGCTTGCGCTGGAGTTGGCCGCGTGGGGGACCACCGATCCAGGCGAGCTGCGCTGGCTTTCGCCGCCTCCTGCAGGCACCATGCAGCAAGCCGTTGATCTGCTACAGCGCCTTGGCGCGCTCAACGAGGATGGCACCATCACGTCCCACGGACGCGAGATGGCGGCGATGGGTATTCACCCCAGGCTGGCGCACATGCTCTGCCGGGCGCAGGACCTCGGCTACGAGGCCGCGGCCTGCGATGTGGCTGCGCTCTTGAGCGAGCGAGACATCGTACGCGGACGCGGCGAGGCGCCTGATGCTGACCTGCGCCTGCGTCTCGACATTCTGCAGCGCGCTCGCGAGGGGCAAACCCACCTGCCGAATGCGCTTCGCCAGAGCCGACTGGCGCGTGGCACGCTCCGGCGCGTGCAGAAGATGGCCGGGCACTGGCGCCGTCGCCTGGGGGTGCCCCGCAACGCGCGCAGCGACGCCACGGCCTGCGGCCTGCTCACCGCGTTCGCCTACCCCGACCGCATCGCCGAGCGGCACGACGGGCCATCCGATCGCTTTCGTCTTGCCAACGGACAGGCCGCCGCACTGCCGCATGCCCAGTTGCTCTCCGAATCCGACTACCTGGCCTGCGCTCACGTAGCCGGGCGCGACCGCACCGCACAGATTCGGCTGGCCGCGCCCATCTCAGCCGATGACCTCACCACCTTCTTCGACGCCCTCATCCGTCACGATACCGTGGTTCAGTGGGATGCGCAGTCGGGTCGCGTACAGGCGCGCTCGCAGCGTACGCTGGGGGCACTCACCTTGAAGGATGGTCCCCTCTCCGACCCGCCCGCTGAGCCGCTCGCCGCTGCACTGTGCACCGGCGTTACCGATACCGAGCTCGACCTCTTGCCGTGGAGCAAAGGCGCCCGCCGCCTGCAGCAGCGGCTCGTGTTTGTGCATCACCACCTCGACGACTGGCCCGACGCCTCCGACGAGCACCTGCTCAACACGCTCGACGACTGGCTGATGCCGCACCTGTACGGCATGCGGCGCACCGGCGACCTGAACCGTCTCAACCTGCACGAGCTGCTCAAGCAGCGCCTGTCGTGGGAGCAGCGCGAGAAGCTCGACGACCTGGCCCCCACGCATCTCACCGTGCCCAGCGGACAAAACCGCCCCATCGACTACAGCGATCCGGAGGCCCCCGCGCTCAAGGTGCGTCTGCAGGAGATGTTCGGCGCGACCGACACCCCGCGTCTCGCTGGCGGACGCGTACCGCTTACGCTGCATCTGCTCTCCCCGGCGCAGCGTCCGGTACAGATCACGCAGGACCTGGCGCACTTCTGGGACGAGACGTACTTCGAGGTCAAGAAGGAGATGAAGGGTCGCTACCCCAAGCACTACTGGCCCGATGATCCCTATCGTGCAACAGCCACGCACCGCGTGCGGCCGGACTAAGTGGTGCTCTCGCTAAGTGGGTGTGTTGTCAGGAAAGAGGACCGACCCGTATCCCCCGAGAGTCCGGGCTGCACTCCACAGCGCGGAGATCTCTTCCTGCTTCTGCGGACGCTTCTTCCATCGGTAGGGATGACAGTGGGCATTCCAGTAGGCCAACGCCTCCCAGAGCGCTTCTCTGAGTTCCTCGACGGTTTCAAATCGGCGTCCCTTCAGCGCCAGGCTTCTCAACTGCTTCCACCATGGTTCGATGAGGTTTAGCCACGAGGCATACTTCGGAATAAATTGCACCTGGACCTCTGGCCAGGCCAGCAAGGCCACCTTTGTCTCTCTGCTATGGTGCGTACTCAGGTTGTCTTCGACGACGAGCCATCGATCCGAGGGAAAGACCTCAATCATTCGTTCCAAGAGTGCGCTATGACTCTTCGAGTCGCGCTTTCCGCTGACGACCATGGCTGCTTCTCCGGTAGTCGGCTCAAAGGCGCCGTGCACCCAGAGTGTGCCTCGCCGCCCGTAATCCGGCTCAAAGGTGGCTCGCTGTGGTCCTCGTTTCCATTCGGCACCAGGATAGGTCTTGGCCGAGAGGGGGCCGAGTTCGTCGATGCAGATCACGCGCGTTCTCGGGGGCGGACGGACGTAGGCTGCGATGATGGCCCCCTTTTTTCTGCAAAGCGCTCATCGTGCTTTTCCGCTTCATAGAACCAGCTTTGTTGGCGTTTCCAGCGCAGGCCCTCCGCCTCCACGTATTCCCATATTGTAGAGGTCGCCAACGGTATTCCCTCTCGCTCGAAGAAGGCCGTCTGCAGACGCTCCAGGGTCCACATCGCAAAGGGAAGACCGAGCGAGCGAGGCTTCTGGAGCGCCAGATCTAAGAGCTTCGAGCGCACCGCTTCGCCGTGGATCGGCGGGCGCCCCGATCGAGGCCGGTCGTCCAGGGCCTCCAGGCCGCCGTCGTTAAACCGGCGGACCCACTTTGGCCCGCTTGGCGCGCTGCGATATCCAGCGCGGAGGCCTGCCTCTTTCGCGCTCAGGGTTGGGTCCTCCAGCATCGCCGCCAGAACCTGGGCCCGTTGCACTAAGCGGGCCGGCTGGACCCGGGCCCGTTGCACTAAGCGGGCCGGCTGGACCCGGGCCCGTTGCACTAAGCGGGCCGGCTGGACCCGGGAGGCGGCCATGTGTCGAATCTCTGTGGCTTCCGAAGTGGAGACCGGGCGGAGGGAGAGTCGGTTCGGCATCGTTGATTCTCATGGAAGGCGGAACGGAAATGCTCGTCCTACGCCTCCGCCGAAAAAAGGTCCGACTTGGCGAGAAGACCACTAAGTAGCTCAATAAAACTATGTTTACACCTTGTCATCGCGAGGAAGGAGCCCTGCGACTGACGTGGCGATCTCATGCCCTCGACCTGGGCGGTGCCGCCTGGTTCGATAGCACAAGATTGCGTCGCTATGCTCGCAATGACATAATCAAAGATACTTTTGCGGGCCTACTTAGAGCCTGCTTCTTGCCGGTATGACCGGACGTGGTCTCTTCCCGATTTCGCGTCGCCTATCGATTCCTTAGCCATCGCTTGGAAGGGGCGTGTATTTTGAAGTACTTATCTTCACGATAACTGCACGCAATTTACTTGCAGGTCTGAGGGGGGGGGCTACTTTACAAATGCATTTTAGCAACGCCTTTCTGTACAGTGGTCCGTTCGACATTGTGAGGCTCTTCTGGAGAGCGCATATATTCTTGCCGCTCTCTCTTACACGCCATTTCGCACGTTGAAGAATCAGACTCCTAGAGCGTGTGGACATACGGAACCAATAGCTGGCCTAAAAGTCGATGCGGTTGATTTTTCCGAACTCTGATTCCACTGGCGCCCTAATGCAACCCGTAATGGAACGACCTCGACACGCGATCACCGACCAGGATTGGGAGCGAATCGCCAGACTTCTGCCCGGTAAAAAGACGGATCCGGGTCGCACAGCCCGGGACAACCGCTTGTTCATCAATGCAGTGCTCTGGATCAGTCGCACGGGCTCGCCCTGGAGAGATCTTCCGCCTCATTTTGGCAAGTGGAACTCCGTCTATCGGCGATTCAGCCGATGGTCTAAAGCTGGCGTCTGGGAGCGCGTCTTCAAGACCCTGCAGGAGCCGGACTTGGAGTGGATGATGGTCGATTCGACAACTGTGCGTGCGCATCAGTGTGCTGCTCAGTGTGCTGCCGGCCAAAAAAAACTAATGCCACCGCCGAAGCACTCGGCCGTTCGCGCGGTGGCTTCACGACGAAAGTGCACGCGGCTGTAGATGCTTTAGGCAATCCTTTGCGCTTCATTTTGACGCCGGGCCAACGAGCAGATATCACCCAGGCCGAACCATTGGTCATGGGCTTCAAGCCCGAGGCGGTGATCGGCGACAAAGGCTTTGACAGTGATCGGTTCATTGCATACATCGGAGCCCTTGAGGCCGAGGCGGTCATTCCTTCAAAAAAGAACCGGACGATCCAGCGTGTGATTGACACCAACTTATATGCGGACCGAAATAAGATCGAGCGCTTTTTCAGTCGCATCAAACACTATCGGCGCATTGCCACCCGCTACGAGAAAACCGCTCGTAACTACCTGGCTTTCCTGCATGTGGCGGCGATTATTACCCTACTGCTCTGATTGTCCACACGACCTAAGCTGTCAATGCGTTTATTTGCACAGATCGCAACCCAATTTACAAGACAAAATCAATCTTCTTTCGTCAGAACAGTGCGACTTATAGGTGCAGGCCCTGCACTTGTACTTGTAAGTGTGCTCATGCTCGTTGGGTGTGACACAGCGGTAGACAGTGATCTGTCGGAGCCGGTCGATAGCCGTGTTACTGCCCCACCATCAAATCCGGCATCGCAATCCTCTGTCGAGAAGTTTGCGCTTCACATCCAGCGAGCATCTACAGAAGAAGAGGCCGCTCGCGCCCCGTTCCGATGCCACATTCGCATGCGGTCTACAGCGAATTGGGATTTGGGGCAACTCAGCGCATGGAAGGCGGGGCCAAGCGCTGTTGAGCAAAGCACGACCGATATGCAGCGCCTCAGCGACGCCTCGTTTCAGTATGACACGATCATCCTACGCCTCTCTGAAACTTGGTCCCAACCGGTTCGCGCGTCGGAGGAGTCTCTGGATGCAGTGCAACTGCGTTATCAGCTGCGCAGTCCCGATGGCACGGTACTTCGGGAGGCGTACTGCCGGGTGCCAGGCCAGGCCGACGTAAAGCGCCAGATCGTTGCCCAACTGGGCTGGTCTACCCAGGCGCATGTGAACCCGTCGTATGCGACGATCGAGCAGGAGAAAACCGCATGTGCTGATGCCGATGTATGCATCACCGAAACCGCTCACACGACCGATGTGGGATCAGCCTTGTACGTGCCGCAGTCATGTGATGGACCTGGCGGGGGCGGAGGCGATGGAGGTAGCGGCGGCGGAGGGGGTGGTGATGCTGGAGGTGGGAACTGGCCGCCCGACGATGGTGATGAAGGGGGAAGTGATTGGCCTGATGATGGGGATCATGATCCCTGGCCTGACCCACCACAGGATCCTAATCCGCCCAGTGAAGATCCACCCCCAGCCCCTGATCCTCCTGGAGGTGGCGACGACGGAAGCAGTGGCGGAGACAATGACGATTGTTCTACTGCGTTTGAACCTGGTGATGATTGTTTTAATGACGATGACAGAGTAATCGCGGTAGCGCCCTCGTTTTCCGTGTTCGGAGCAGCCACCCAGAGCTGTTGTATTCAGTGTCCGGGAGATGGGGACAGCCCAAATGAGCCTCTTCCTCCAGCCAACGCACCCGAAGGCATCCCCCCAGATGACTACAACAGACTAAACAATGCTGAGAAATGGGTTGCAGTCCAACATCCAACAACATGGTCAGATGTTGCAACATCTGCAGAGATAGCGTTTGAATGGTCATCAGATGTTGAGCCAATGGGCGGAGATGAAATGGGGGGCTGGAATGACCCACAAGATGCTTTAAGACATGCTATGTGGAATGCCGAAATGGCCAAACGAATTGGGTCAACGGTTGCAAAAAAATGGGCAGATGCACATGAGACACCAGATAAAGGAGAAACCGATGAAATGGTTTTAGACGAGCATGCCACAAATATGGACTTACATAATAACGCCGTGGGAAGAATGATAGGTAACTTATACCCAAATGAGATAGAATCACGAATTTTAGAGGCACGCGACGATGGAACGCTCCAATTATGGCGATGTCCAGAAACACAGAGTCGATGGGGGTGCGGTAATACATCTCTCGACTAACAAAA
The DNA here is from genome assembly GCF_055379825.1 of Longimonas haloalkaliphila. Lineage (NCBI taxonomy): Bacteria > Pseudomonadati > Rhodothermota > Rhodothermia > Rhodothermales > Salisaetaceae > Longimonas > Longimonas haloalkaliphila. Next base: position 282,111 of record NZ_AP043948.1, read on the forward strand.
GGCCCCTAATTGTATGTGACTCTTTGTGTTTAATCACCGGATGTTGTCCAGTGTCGACGAGGACGCAGGCGATCTTCGGCTATAGGAAATCTCATAAAGAGAGGAGCAGGATACTGCGACCAATCTCATGATTTACATATACACCCCATGTCCAACACTCCGTGCAGGTACGGGGCAGATTTGCATGAAAAAGCGATAGGCCGTAAGGTACGGTTCGCGACCAAACGAATCCCGAGCCCCTACGGCCTATGCTCCCACAACCGCTGTTTGCGCCTGTGGTATCTACTATCTTCCGAAAAATGACGGACATTTACAACTGCAACATCGGATCCTGGCAACGCCGGTTCCTACAGACGCTGTTTGAAGCGGTCTGTGCTCTTCGGGGACGCGTCAACTTCACGAACTTGGCCCGCTTCAGCCCGCTGCACGAGCAAACCTTCCGTCGCCATTTCCAGAAGGCGTTTCAGTGGGGTTGGTTCAACCTGACGATGGTGCGCTCGCGTCGGCATCCAGACGAGCCGATCATCGGGGTGTTCGATTGTAGCTTTCTGCCCAAAAGCGGAAGCAAGACGTGGGGCCTCGGTCGATTCTTTTCATCGTTGGCGGGGCGCTCGAAGAAGGGACTGGAAGTATCGATTCTCGGCGTCGTTGCAACACAGAGCCGCCGCGCCTTCGGGGTCGATGCCACCCAGACGCCTTCTGATCTCTCGGCAAACGAGACCGGCGAATACAAGACCGGCGAATACTCCCGCGTAGACTTTTATCTGGAGCAGATCACCGATCTGTACGAGACGCTTACCGAACTGGGCGTCTCCTACTGGGTGGGGGATGGCTTCTACGCGAAGCAGAAGGTCTTCGATACCGTGACCGATCTGGGCGGCGATCTGATCACGCGGCTCCGCTCGGATGCGAATCTGCGCTACCTGTACACTGGCCCTCGACGCAACGGCCCGGGCCGGCCCAAGCAGTACGACGGCAAAATTGACTGGGACGACCCCGACGAACTCAGGCGCCGGTTCGACGAGGTGGGCCGTCTCCCAGGTCAGCCGGAGGTTCGGATCCTCACCACGGTAGCCAACAGCCCACACTTTGGGCGCGATCTCCGGGTCGTCCTTCTGCTCGGCCCCGGTGGAGCGGGCTCAGGAGAGGGCCCAAATGAAGAGGGCTCAGATGGAGCGGAACAGGTCATTCGCGATGCCAAGCAGCACACGGGACTCACGCACTGTCAGGCCCGCAGCCAGGAGAAGTTCGACTTCCATCTGAACATGTCCGTCGCTACGGCGAACCTGCTTTGGCTCCCGGCGCAGAAGAGCGCGTGTTCAAAGCGGACCTACCGCCGCGAAGCCTACAATCGGCTGCTCGTGAGTCATCTTTTATCCCAATTGGGCCTCAGCGCCGAGTATGACCGAACAGATCCCCGGATTCAATCGGTGATCCGCACCGGGCGCATGGCCCTCTGACCGCGATCACCGCCGTCTCAACCTGCACGGACTATTGATGTCATAAACTGATTATATTTAAGTGAATAAACTGTGGGTATGCTAAGCGAGACTAAAGCATCAACTCTTATATTTACAGGTGTTGTCCTGCACCTGGGCTTGTACGTCGTCACGGGGCTAATTGCACTGGGTGGCGCGTTGCCTCGTGGAGATATGCCTGTTGATCCTTTGCTGGGACACCAGGTGAGTAGATATATCTTCTCGGCATTAAGCTTTCCCGTATCTCTTATCCCAGCCTCGTTTTACTCGGTCGGGGAGGGGTGGAGCATTGTGTTTGGGTGGGGCTTAGTTTTACTGAACAGTGTTCTCTGGTCACTGACGATCTACTTTCTTGTTGTGAATGCTAACAAGTGGTTTGCTCTATCACGACAGCAACAGTCAGACCTGTAAGGGAACCGTCTGCTCAAAAGCCATCTGCTGAACGCCGTGGAAATGGTTCGGCGTGCTCCGGGCTCGCAGTTCTTTGCGTGCTCACCATGATAAAACCTGGTATGTTGACTTTCCCTCGTAAGAGGGATACTTTCCCGACAAGCCGCCTGGGTCATGGACAGCGACGGCACCTGACGGGACCGTACTCACGCGGTATCCTTCCACAACAGGAGACCCCGGACGATGGACACTTCAATTTCGCAGGCCGGATGGGTCAATCGTGAAGATACGATTTGGTGAATAACACAGAAGTCCAAAGGTACCCTCTCACTCGCTCAAATTGGGAGATTGCACCATGCGCATGTATCAGCGCTCTAAGCTATCGAGACGCACTTTTGAGGAGGAGTGGCGTGCGTCCTTCATGACGTTGTTTCAGCACAGTGGCGAAGAGGACGGGGCGCCATGGCTTCCCAACCAAGTATTCTCACACACGGCAGAAATCACCGTATACCATCCGCAACCTTATTTTTTGCGAAGAGACTACCGCGGCATAGAACGAGTATTGCGTCGCCTTGGAGAGAATGAGTTTGTCGTCCTGGACAGAGGGGCTTTGAACGAGGAGAGTGAACACGTAGGAATTGTCTTCCAACTGCGGCAGCACACTGGTGAATTTGACGATGCGGGTCAGTATCATATCGAAGGGCAACCGATTGATTTTTATATGTTTGGAAGGCGACCTGACTGGGGGTTCGTCAGCTCCGAACCGTATAACATTGGTGTGTTAAATGCAGAATGGACAGTTCTGGAGTCCTTCATTGCTGAATGCCCAGGTACAGACGAAGAGCAAATCCGAGAATACCTTGAGCATGTCCCTACGCTCTACCAGAGTCGTTTTGAGCGCAACTACCTCATGCGTTGAAATCGGAGCGAAGGCTTAAGTCAGTATGCAAGGACTGACACCGCGAGTCGGATCGGGCAGCGCAGCGGTGATAGCTACCGCGTCTACCGCCTCATGGACGGCAACGCCCGTGATGTCTTCAGCAACTTCTCTCGGAAATGGGAGGGACGCGCTCCGACTGGCAGCATTCCCGACATTATCGACAATGGCAATACGACCATGATTCTGCGGCGGTCGTCTACAGACAATAACTTGCCGACCATCGAGATTCAAGGACCATTCGGTCCGACCGACAGCTATCGAGAAATCCGATTTGGACAGTTTTGATATGGAGTCCTCTAACAACACACACACTGCACCGACCGAAATTGAATGGAGTGCTGACGAAAGCACGCTCGAATCTCTCTCACGACTCGTGGGCCAGTCGTTACGGGCCGGTCTTTGTTCGAGCCTACGAGCACACCTGGTTGCGGGAAAATCACCGCGCCTACGCACCGAAAAGATCGCGTTGCCTGTGCCAGGCGGTCTCGTTACCGTCGCGTTCCCGGATTGGGCCGACACAGAGCACTTCGCCATGAATGCTTTCCGGATCGAAGCGCGCTACTTGGAAAAAGCTCCTAAATGGACGAGTGAACAATACAGTGAGAAAAAGAATGGGCCGATTTTCCCGTGGACGGGCATTAGTTTCAGGGAGCCGGAGTTCTACACGTCCCCACCTTCGGCACCAATCGAGCGCATCGCGGTGTACCGCTACGAGTGCGAGGAGGAAAACCATGAACGCGGCTTCACCGAGCGTGTCAGTTTCGATAAGGCCGTGCTTTTCGAGCAAGCTGGCGATCAGCAACTTCTGCTCTTTGTAGATGACTCAAGCATTGCCGGGCTGCTGGGCATCAGCAGCGACCCCGCCGAAATCCACGAAGTGATTGAGGGGTGCAAGGTAAGTCAGATCATTAACGAGGACAGGGCAACAAAGCAGTAGTCGCGTTGCCTTGTTCTGTAGCGGACGATAGCACGTGAACCGTTCTGAATCTGACGCCAGACTGTGCTTCTGGAAGGGCACGACTGCGCGGCGGGTCAACTCATCGACAAGGACTTCTTGGAGATATTTAGCACGTTCAAGGCTGAAAAGCACTCCAGCCAAAACTGACACACCGACGTAATTGGCGCACTGCACAGTTCGCAGTACTTCCCCCGATTGGCCCAAAACATGGGGGACTTTGCGAACACCATTGGCGATCTTGACGTGCTCTACGATGCCAGTAGACTAGGACAACGCGCAGGCGATAGCAACCGGGTATATCGCCTGATGGAAGGCAATGCGCGGGGTGTCTTTGGCAACTTCTCTCGGAAGTATGCCAATCGGCCACCCTCTGGAAATATTCCAGACGTCATCGAATTTGGAAATTCCAACAATCCGACTACGATGACTCTCTACGAGTCTTCGTCAGAAGGTCTTCCCACTATTCGAGTCGGCGGTCCTTTCGGTCCCAGCGACTCGTGGCGGGAAATAAGATTCGGAAACTGGTAAAAGGCATCTCACAGATGAAGGAATTTACCGACAAAGCCTTAATCGACGAGAAAGGGGTGCGCCAGTTGCACCGACTCCTCGGTAGTTCTCTGCCCTCTTTGGTGCTTCATCAGGCAAACGTGAAGCTGCAAGGCTCGCATCACGTTCTTTCGCCGAGCTTTTCGCTTCGCACCGAGAGCGGAGACTACATAGTAGTAGAGAACGAGCGGGGCGACACACCGGGTGGGTGGCATTACGGTCATCTGCAGGTTTGCCGTGCATCGCATCCTGCTGACATCAAACGAGCACAGGCGGGGAATGTGGCGAATACGCTCACGATGAAACCTTTTCAGGGCGTGCCCCCTGTGCATAAAATCGACATCTTTGAGCGAGTGATCGCCTCAGAAGGAAGTAGCGGGCCCTCCTACGACAGTGAGCACGTCCGCTACGATGGTGCAATCGTTTTTCGGCGTGAAGACCACAGCGCATTTCGTCTCAGTCCAGAGGAGGGGCCGCTCGGCCGCGTCGAGTTCTGCCAGCTCTGGAGCGACATCCGCGATATCAGCGTGCACCTGAAGCGCCGCGTGATGATCACTGAGGAAGAAATTGACTTCGATCCGCCACCAGCATGAAAAACAACCGTTGATATCATGAAGAGCATAGCGCAGCGTCCGGTGCAGATCACCCAGGATCTGGCGCACTTCTGGGACGAGACGTACTTTGAGGTTAAGAAGGAGATAAAGGGCCGCTATCCCAAGCACTACTGGCCTGATGATCCCTATCGCGCAACAGCCACGCACCGCGTGCGGCCGGGGTGAGCCCAGAACGATAGGGAACTGCCCTATTTCGCATCGGTGCTGTCGCGGCGCATTTCGCGCTGGCGCATGGGCATGGCGTCGATGACCTGAAAGATAGTTTCTGGGGCGGTCACCTCGTCGTAGCGACGTTTTTCGGTGCCGTCTTTGCCGATAAGCAGCACCCGAAAGGCATCACGTGCAACCTCGAACCGGGTACGCAGGCGCGCAGCGGTGTCGGCATGGAGCGGCGTACCCTCATAGGTGCTGGTGCCGCTGGCACGCAGCGTTACGACGACCATGTCGCGCTCGCGGAGTCCGTCGTGCTGGCGATCGAGGCGTTCGTGCTGGCTGGTAAGCGCCACGCTCGTATCACTCGGCGCAAAAATGAGCAGTGGACGGTGTGTCCACCGGTGCTCGTCGAGATCGAAGGTGGTGGTATCAGGCAGAGCAGGCAACGCGGCGTATGCGACAGAGGGCGCGGAGGCAAGCAAAAGCAGGGCAGCGCCGGCGAGCACAGCGGAAAGACGGGACATCGGGCCGTTGTTGAGACTCATGAAGTTGTTAAGGTTCATGAAGAAGATACGGTTACCCGATCAGCAGACGTAGCGTACCACCTACGAGCGCAAATGCCCCCAGCACAACGGTCGCTGCGGTGGCGGCCAGCACAGCGAGCATCGACCACGGATTTACGAACCGGATCATCGCGCCGTACCGAATGAGCAGGCCCTTGCTCTCCATAATCGCCGTGCGCAGCGCCCAGATACCTTTCACGAACCGCCACAGCCGGCTGCCTTTCTTTCTGCTCTTGTTCTCTGGCATCATTGCGCGAGCGGTATCGGCGGCTGCATGCTTGTCGGTTTCGATCTGGTTGCGGATGTGCTCGGGCAGCGCCATCAGGTCGCGCAGTCCCTGGTAGAAGAGCGCAAGCACAGCAGCCGGAAGGAGCAGGAGTCCGCCCAGCCCCACCGCGAGCAGCTGCGCGAAACCGTGCGCGGGCCATCCGCCGAAGAGCACCCACCAGGCGCCAAGTCCAGCCAGCAGCGAGCCCACTGCAAACCACCCCACGCCACGGACCAGCCACGCAGCCAGCCGCGCCAGCGTGGCGACTTTGGTGGAGGCGTCGGCACCAGAGAGTGACGTGTTGGAATCGGGCATAGCGGCGAAGTCAGTCAGACGAGGCAGGTTCGGCGGGCGTCAGCGTATCGCGTTTTACGCGTTCAAGATATGCCAGCGCGTCGTCTTCGTCATCCGGCAGATCGTCGTTGAACACGGCTTCTTTGATCGCGCCCGTGGCCCGGCGCTCGGGACCACTGAGCCGGTGGAGCATCGTCTCAAACAGCTCACCGCGCCGCAGCGCTTCGTCTTTGACCTGCATGAGGTAGTCGAACGCTGCGTCGTGCTCGTTGGGGATCTTGCCGTCTAAGATCGCCTCGCGGATCCAGGTCTTGGCAATGCCCACGGCTACGCCTTCGTCGATGCCAAGCGTCTTCATGATCTCGTAGCCGTCGACGGGCGGCTCAAAGTTGCGCAGGCGGTCTTTCTCCTCAACCTCGGCCATCTTCTTTTCCACGCGGTCGAACGCCCGCAGGTAGCGGCGGCGGCGACGCGGATTGCCCGAGGTCACATCGCTGCGTACGAGCGTCATCAGGTCATCGACATCGTCGCCCGCTTCGTAGAGTAGGCGTCGCACAGCCGAGTCGGTCACGTCCTCATCAACCAGCGCGATGGGGCGATGGTGCAGGTAGATCAGCTTTTTGACATACTGCATGCGCTCATCCATTGGCAGCTTCAAACGCCGGAAGAGGTCCGGGATCATGCGCGCCCCTTTGTGCTCGTGCCCGTGGAACGTCCAGCCGTCTTTCTTGGAGTAGCGCTTGGTGTCGGGCTTGGCGATGTCGTGGAAAAGGGCCGCCCACCGCAGCCACAATACATTCTCATCATCGCGGTCGGCGGTGCGCTCGGCGAGGTTGTCGAGCACCTTGAGCGTATGGTAGAAGTTGTCTTTGTGGCCACGCCCGTCGCGTTCCTCTACGCCCTTCAGGCGCTGCACGAGTGGGAGAAGATGCGCAAGAATGCCTGTCGCCTCCATAATCTTGAATCCGATCGAAGGCGTATCGGCCCGCAAGATCTTGTTGAGCTCGTCGGTGATGCGTTCCTGACTCAAGATCTCGACGCGGTCGGCGCGGTCTTTCATCGCCTCGAACACGCGGTCGGACACCCGAAACGCGAGCTGCGTAGCAAACCGCGCGGCGCGCACCATGCGCAGCGGATCGTCGTCGAACGTCTCTACCGGGTCGAGGGGCGTGTCGATCGTCTCGCGGTCCAGGTCGCGCTGCCCGTCGAACGGGTCGATCAACGCCCCGAAGCGGGCGGGATGCAGGTGCATCGCCATCGCGTTGATCGTGAAGTCGCGGCGGTGCTGGTCGTCTTCGAGCGTGCCGTCTTCCACGATCGGCTTGCGCGAGGAACGCCGATAGCTCTCTTTGCGTGCCGCCACAAACTCCAACACAAGCGGATCAGCGTCTTCGTCAACGCCAGGCGCCCACGGCGCGGGCAGCCGAATGGCAGCCGTACCGAAGTTCGGATACACGTGCGCCTTCGTGCCGCCCAGATCGTCCGCTACCGCTTCGGCCAACGCAATGCCGGTTCCCTCCCCCACCGTCACGAAGTCCAGGTCGGTGGTGGAGCGATCGAGGAGCAGGTCGCGCACGAGTCCTCCTACCGCATATGCTTCAATGCCTTCGTGCTGCGCAATTTCGCCGATGCGCACAAGCAAGTCGGCATACAAACGGTCGTCGAGTAAGGGAGACAGCGAGGGGGTCATGAAGCCACGAGCAGGTTAACGAACACAAGCAATGCGAATGCAGCATAAGCGCACGCGTCAACCCCCCAAACGTTCGCGCGAAGCATTCGCGTACACCATACCGCCTCTTGAGTACTCAGGGCGGACTTAACGCCGTGTGCAAGTTTTCCATTATCCTTTTGGGCGTATATCCCCCTTTGTGGCTACGCGACATTTCCCCTTCGCGAAGGGGGAAATCCCGAACAGCGTGAGGGAATGGGGGATGTGAGGACCGCGCATTCTGCGACAAGGCGGCGATCAACAAAGGAGGAAGGAAACCTGCACATGCCGTGACTTACGTCGCTTGCACTTGGCGCTGCAGCACGGGCCACGTATCCACAACCTCGTCGCGATCTACAGCGTACAGCACCGGCTGCGTGGCCACGGTCACACACGCATGGTTTGGCACCACCCGCAGCCGGTCGCCGACGCCCATCGTGGCGCCGCCTGGCACCTGCATCCAGCCGTGCTCCTCCGACAGATTCGTAATCTGCGCATGCGGATGCTCGCGCATGTATGCTGCGTTGTAGAGCGGAATCCCAAACCCCGTAGTCCGCGGCCCGGTGTCCGTCGTCATCACCTTCTTGCCCGCATCCAGAAACACCTTTTCGGTGCCGTTGGGCGCCCGGTGGCGACTTACGACCTGCGTGTAAACCGTAAGCGCGCAATGGTCGAGCGGACACACACCCAGGCTCTGCTGCATGGCGTCGTAAAATACGTAGTTACCCGGACGTATTTCGGTGATGTGCAGGCCCTCGTGCTCGGTGTTCTCAAAAAACCGCATCGTTGGCGTCGACCCAGTGCTCACGATAAACGCGTCTTTCGGCACCTGCGGCGTCGCCTCCTCATAGATTCGTGCCGCCGCGTGCAGAATGCCGCGGGTTTCCTGGTGGGATGCGCGGCGCAGCGCCTCCTCAGGCGTCTCGCCATTCTGTGGACCGCTGTATCCCTGCCCCGCATGCGTGAGCACGCCCGCCAGCCGCAGCGATGGCGCCTCGATAGCATGTCGCGCGCAGGAGACAGTCGCATCGCTATCGTGCGCGGTCCCGCAGCGCCCGTGTCCCGTGTCGATTTCGAGTAGCACCTCAACCGGGTCGTCTGCCGTGTAGGCGGCTGCAGCCTGCTCGATGCCTTCGGGCGTATCCACGCAGAAGCGGATCGTAGCCCGGGTGCGCAGGGCCTGAATCCGCTCATGCATATGCCGGCCTACCATCGGGTACGCAATGGTGATGTCGGTGAAGCCTGCGTCAACAAACTGCTCCGCCTCGTCGACGGTCGCAACGGTCAGGCCCACAGCGCCCGCGTCGCGCTGGCGCCGGGCAATATCGGGGGACTTGTGTGTCTTGGCATGTGGGCGCAGCGCAACCCCTTGGTCAACGGCTTTGGCCTGCATCCGCTCGATGTTGTCGGTCAGGCGATTCAGGTCAACCAGCAGGGCGGGGGTAGAAAGATCGTCGATCAGCATAGACACAGGGTGCAGTATTAAAAACAGTGAATGTGGCAGAAGTCCGCATGTAGATTCCGTGCTGGGACTCCGTGCTGGGACTCCCGTACTGGGCACGACAGCGGACACACGTGGAGCGTCTCCATCAAAACCATCAAAAACGCCCATCCCGAAAGTCGAGATGGGCGCAGGCAAGTAGCAGTTGGTCGAAGGCAGAGACGGTGCCCCAGGTACTCTTCGTCAGTCGGCCTCGTGTGGGAATGGAAGGAGAGGCGTTAGTACTCGTTTGGCCGTTCACACATTACCATACCTCTATCTCGCATCGGAGCACGCGGAGACGGTATCACACGCCGCTCATCACATGCCACTCATTGAGACGCGCAGGCGGTTGCGTGCCCGGTCGAGAGCCTCCTGCGCCTCCTCGCGCTCGTCGGGCGAGGTGCTTTCGCGCAGGCGCTGTAGCGCGCGCTGCTCGGCGGCTTCGGCGCGCTCGGTATCAATATCGGAGGCCGGTTCAACCGTCTCCGCTAGCACGATAACGCGGTTATCGAGCACTTCCAGAAACCCACCGCTGGTCGCAAACTCGATGCGTCCGTCGCTGATCGTGAGGTCTTCGTACGCGTCCTGCGTCTTCACAACCAGCTGCCCGATGCCAAACGCGGCGATCATGGGCGCGTGGTTGCGCAGCACTTCAAACGACCCTTTGATACCCGGTGCTTTTACGCCACGGGCCTCGCCCTCAAACGCGCGTCCGGCGGGGGTTACAATGTCAACTTGGAGTTGGTCGGCCATAGAAACAGAGGGATAGGGCCAGGCCGCCCCTAACTGAGGCGGCCCAGGGATGAACGTTACGCGTCGTCTTCAGCCAGCATCTTCTCGCCGGCTTCGATGACCTCCTCGATGGTTCCCTTCAGCAGGAACGCCTGTTCGGGCAGGTGATCAAGCTCGCCATCCAGGATCATGCGGAAGCCACGAATGGTCTCTTCGATCGAGACGTATACGCCGGGCGTGCCCGTAAACTGCTCGGCCACGAAGAACGGCTGGCTGAGGAAGCGCTGTACGCGGCGGGCGCGGTTCACGGCCTGCTTGTCTTCGTCAGAGAGCTCGTCCATTCCGAGAATAGCGATGATGTCCTGCAGCTCTTTGTAGCGCTGCAGAATGCGCTTCACCTCTTGCGCGGTGCGATAGTGCTCTTTCCCGACGGTACGCTCATTCAGAATCTGGCTGTTGGAGTCGAGCGGGTCAATAGCCGGATAGATACCCTGCGCAGACAGCTGACGCGACAGCACCGTAGTGGCATCGAGGTGAGCAAACGTAGTGGCCGGAGCGGGGTCAGTCAAGTCATCAGCAGGTACGTAAACAGCCTGGAACGACGTAATTGACCCTTTCTGCGTGGAGGTAATGCGCTCCTGCAGGTCGCCCATTTCGCTGGCCAGGGTAGGCTGGTATCCCACAGCACTCGGCATGCGCCCCATGAGGGCCGACACCTCTGAACCTGCCTGGACGAAGCGGAAGATGTTGTCAAGGAAGAACAGCACGTCACGTCCGCCCAGATCGCGGAAGTACTCTGCAATGGTGAGGCCTGTGAGTCCAACGCGGGCACGTGCTCCCGGCGGCTCGTTCATCTGGCCGAATACAAGCGCCAGGTTTGAGGTCTTCACGGCGTCCATGTCGACCTTGTCAAGATCCCAGCCGCCTTCTTCCATGACCTCATCGAACTCTTCGCCGTAGGTCATTACGCCCGATTCGAGCATTTCACGAAGCAAGTCGTTGCCTTCGCGGGTGCGCTCGCCCACGCCGCTGAACACCGAGAGGCCTTCGTGCGCCTTCGCAATGTTGTTAATCAGCTCCTGGATGAGCACGGTCTTGCCCACGCCAGCACCGCCGAACAGACCAACTTTACCGCCTTTCGGGACCGGCTGGATGAGGTCGATCACCTTAATGCCTGTTTCGAGCATCTCGACCGACGACGCCAGCTGGTCGTATGCAGGCGACGGCTGGTGGATGGCACGGCGCTCGTCGGTCTCGGGCTCCGGCAGCCCGTCAACCGCCTGACCGGTAACGTCGAACAGGCGCCCACGAATGGATTCGCCGATAGGAACCGAGATCGGACCTCCGGTCTGTTTCACCGCCTGGCCTCGCTGGAGGCCGTCGGTAGTATCCATGGCGATGGAGCGCACGCGGCGCTCGCCCAGGTGCTGCTGCACCTCGAGAATGAGATCCTCACCCGTTTCGCGCTCAATAACGAGCGCACTGAGGATGTCGGGCACCGCATCCGGCGGGAACTCTACGTCCACCACCGGGCCTACGATTTCGACGATAGAGCCTGTGTCTGTTGCTGTTTGTACGTCCATGAGGAAATGGTCAGTCCAGTGATTCGGTCGGCAGCGCATCGCAACCGCGCAGATGCGCCAAGAGATAGCGCAGGCGGCACGTCCATGAACATAGCAGAGCGACCCATCAATTGCTTCCTGCCTTCGTGGTCAAAGTGCGGAAAGGCAACAAAGAATTGTGGAATTTCAGACGATCTCTTGCATATGCAAGGCATTGGGCCGGTCTTGCTCGCTCTGGCTTACCCCGTCTTCTGTTTTACAGCACGCAAACGGGTACCGCCCCGGAGCGATTTCAGCGGCCTGCGGCGTTGGTTGATCCGGTGTCCGGCGAGCATCCGAATTTTGGAGCGGGCGCATGCGGCGCGCCTACGAGACGATGCGCTTCATGAAGACCCTTACCTGCCGAAATGGCTCGGTACGCAGCACGAAGCCGCCGCGCTGACGCATCCCTCTGACTCCTCCTGACGCCCCGGCAACCCGACCTGACATTCGGTGCACGATCGGAAGTGAGAGTGGGGCTGGGCCTGCTTACCTCTGTCATGCTGGCAGCATTGTATAGCGTGGTATGCTTTTCGACCTGTTTGCAGGGTGCGTGCGAGCCATGAAGTACCCAGGTGCATGATGGCCTGCATTGCACGATATCGAATTGTTTACTCGGCAGCATAAGAGATATAGTATGAATCTACAGAAGTTTACCGTTAAGGCGCAAGAGGCCGTGCAGAAGGCGATGGAGATTGCGGCCTCGCACCAGCATCAGGGCGTAGAGCCTGCCCACGTGCTCAAAGCCGTACTGAGCGATCCGGAAGGGATTGCTGTATCGATTCTGCGGCGCATTGGTGCCAACATCGATCGCCTGCAAAAACAAGCGGATACGGCACTCGATAAGCTTCCCAAGGTGTCAGGGGCCAGCGTATCGGGGCAGTACCTGGGCGATGACCTGAAAAAGGTGTTCGACCGGGCCCGCGCCGAGGCCGACGTGATGGGCGATGAGTACGTATCGACCGAGCACCTGCTCGTGGGGCTCGTTGAGGGCAAAGACACCACCGGGCAGGCGCTGCGCGATCAGGGCGCGTCGAAGGAGACGCTGCTCGACGTGATGGATGACGTGCGCGGTACGCAGCGCGCCGACGATCCGCACGCCGAGAGCCGTTATGAGGCGCTCGACCGTTTCGCACGCGACTTGAACGAGCTGGCGCGCAAGGGCAAGATCGACCCGGTGATTGGGCGCGACCAGGAGATCCGGCGCGTGCTGCGCATTCTGTCGCGGCGCACGAAGAACAATCCGGTACTGATTGGCGAGGCCGGCGTGGGTAAAACCGCCATTGCCGAGGGCATTGCCACGCGCATCGTGCAGGGCGACGTGCCCGAGAGCATGCGGTCAAAGCGGATTGTGGCGCTCGACATGGGGGCCCTCATTGCCGGAGCCAAGTACCGCGGCGAATTTGAGGACCGCCTGAAGGCCGTCGTCAAAGAGGTTAGCGAATCGGATGGCGAGCTGATCCTCTTCATCGACGAGATCCACACGCTCGTCGGGGCAGGTGCTACCGAGGGCGCCATGGACGCTGCCAATATCTTGAAGCCGGCGCTGGCGCGGGGCGAGCTGCGCGCGATTGGCGCCACCACGCTCGACGAGTTCCGCAAGCACTTTGAGAAAGACCGTGCCCTGGAGCGCCGCTTCCAGAAGGTGGTCGTTGACGAGCCCAGCATCGAAGACACCATCTCGATTTTGCGCGGGCTGAAGGAGCGCTACGAGGTGCACCACGGCATTCGCATCCAGGACAGCGCGCTGGTAGCAGCGGCGGAACTGAGCGAGCGCTACATTACCGACCGTTTCCTGCCCGATAAGGCCATCGACTTGATCGACGAGTCGGCGGCGCAGCTACGCATCGAAATTGACTCGATGCCGGCTGAGCTCGACCAGCTGGAGCGCGATATTCGTCAGCTTGAGATTGAGCGCGAGGCGGTCAAGCGCGACGAGGACGACGAGAAGCTGGCCTCTATCAACCAGCAAATTGCAAACCTTGAAGATGAGCGGGATGCGCTGCGGTCGCGCTGGAAAGAGGAGAAAGACCTGATTCAGACGGTGCGCGCTGCGAAAGAAGAGATCGACCAGCTGCGCGTGGAGGCGGAGAATCTGGAGCGCGAGGGCAAATACGACGCCGTCGCCGAAATCCGCTACGGACGCATTCCTGACCTGGAAGAGGAGACGAAGGCAGCCAACGAGAAACTGGCTTCGATCCAAGAAGACGGTGCGCTCTTGAAGGAAGAGATCGACGATGAGGATATCGCCGACATCGTGTCGCGGTGGACGGGCATTCCGGTGAGCCGTATGCTCGAAAGCGAACGGCAGAAGCTGCTGCGCATGGAGGACGAGCTTGCACAGCGCGTGGTGGGGCAGCCTGAAGCGATCAAAGCCGTCTCTGATGCCGTGCGCCGCGGACGCGCAGGCCTGCAGGAGGCGTCGCGTCCCATTGGCTCGTTTATTTTCCTGGGGACGACCGGCGTAGGCAAAACCGAACTCGCAAAGTCGCTCGCGCACTTCCTCTTCAACGACGAAGACGCAATGGTGCGCATCGACATGAGCGAGTACCAGGAGCGCCACACCGTGAGCCGCCTCATCGGCGCTGCGCCCGGCTACGTGGGCTACGAAGAAGGCGGGCAGCTCACCGAACAGGTGCGCCGTAAGCCGTACTCGGTCGTGCTCTTCGATGAGATCGAGAAAGCCCACAACGAAGTCTTCAACACGCTGTTGCAGGTGCTCGACGACGGGCGCCTGACCGACAACCAGGGCCGCACGGTCGACTTCACAAACACGATCATCATCATGACGAGCAACCTGGGCTCTGAAGTTATCACTGAGCGCATGGACCGCGCCGACGACGGCTTTCTGTCGGATGCGGAGCAGCAGGAGCTCGAAGAGAAGATCATGCAGCTCCTGAAGCGGAAGCTGCGCCCCGAGTTCTTGAACCGCATCGACGACATCGTAATGTTTCGTTCGCTCGGACGCAAAGAGATCCGGCAGATCGTGGAGATTCAAATGGAGCGTATCGGTCGGATCGCGGCAAAGAATCACCATCTTACGCTGGAGCTAAGCGACGCTGCCAAAGACTGGCTCGCCGACCGCGGCTACGATCCCGCGTTTGGCGCGCGTCCGCTCAAGCGAGTGATGCAGCGCCAGGTGGCCAATCCGCTCGCTGAAGAGCTACTCAGCGGCTGGATCAGCGATGGCGACACCGTGCACATCGAACTCGCCCACGACGAAAGCGGTCTGACATTCGAAACAGAGCCCAAGGCGGAGCCAGTCGAGGTGTAACATAACGCCCAGTTCTTGAGCTCTGCGCCGCCGGGTCGTACGATTCAACGCGAAGCCTCCAGCAGCCGTCAACGCTGCCGGGGGCTTCGCTGTCTATGTAGCGTCTTCTAGAGCCGTTGGCCGTTCTGCCGTGATAGCAGGGCCTCCGGGCGGGCGTGTCCTGCTTGGATTGCCTTTTACGCATGATTATACAGGTTCTCTTGTTTCCGTCTTGCTCACAAGCTGCCCCCCCTGATGCCAACGTCTCCCCCGGACCCTACAAACATCAACGCGTCATCTACTATGTCTGAAACGTCTGAAACGTCTGAAACGTCTGAAACGTCTCCTGGCAAAGGTACCCGATTTCTGGCCCTGCTTATCGACTCTATCCTTGCCATGGTAGTCACATGGATTCCTGTTATCGGTCCCGTGCTCGGCGCAGCCTACTTCCTCGTGCGCGACGGTCTCTCGCTCGATTTCATGAACCAGCGCTCTATCGGGAAGCACCTGATGGGCCTCAAGGTGAAGCGTGCCGATGGACGTGCCATGGACATCGAAACATCGGTGCGTCGGAACTGGATGTTTGCGATTGGCGGTGTTACCGCACTGCTCGCAGAGATCCCCTTTCTCGGCTGGTTGCTGGCGCTTCCGCTCTCGTTTGCGGCTTTGATCATTGTTCTGTACGAGGCCTATCGCGTGCTCACACGCAGCGATCAGCAGCGCTGGGGCGATAGCATGGCTGCTACTTCGGTAATTAACGCGTAGAGCAGACAACACGGCCTGTGCGTATCCCCGGGTCCTCCGGGGTCCCCTGATGCATCAGAACGTATTGACACGTATGACAAAAGGCCGTGCACGCCATGCACGGCCTTTCGGTTTTCTACGCTCTGTAGAGTCCGTTTTGATTTCTTGATTTGGGCTCCGAGCGGCTGCTCACCCTTGTGTATACCACCAGAACAGCGCTCCAACAATCGAAATAACGCTAACAGCCCAGAGCATCCACTCAGATCGCTTCGAGGATACACCCGTTTTCTCTTCTTTAGCGACCGATTCCCCTTTGCACCCGCTTTCTGATTCTGTGACAGAGCGCGGTCTCGGTTGTTCAAGTTCGTCTTGCAAAAAGGGGCCTGGCTGCTCTAAACGTTGACCGGACTGATTTTCCTGCGAGGAGCCATTGTTTTCAGCATCCGACTCGTGCATGGTTGAGGGATCGCTCCAGAGCGGGGGGCGACGTGGAGGCCGGTGATCGGCAAGCAGCGCCTGTGCATAGGTTACCACCGACTCGTCAAGCACATTTGATGGGGAGTAAATGTAGCCGAGCCAGGACTTTACGTCGCGACGCATTGCAATATCGCCACAGTGGGCATCAAGATATGCATCGTGCTCTTCTATTGGGAGGTCAAGGAGAGCATCGATGTGCGCGTGAACAGCTTTCCAGTATGCTTCGCTACTTAAGTAACCCATTTGCACGCAGGGAGAATGAACAAAGAGGGTGGTAGGATGAGAATGGGATAAGACATGCGTAAAACATCGATGCGACCGGACTAAAGCTTCCTGAATAAACAGATGGTATGTCTTTCGTAAGGAGAAATAACTGCCGTACTACGTCTTTCCCCTCGCGGTATAAAGATAGAAGTTATCAATCAGACTTCTACTATATCACAGGAGTGAAACGATCAGACATATGACGCAGCATCACATGACACAGCATCACTTACCCGGGTGAATGTATTGGGAGATTGATTGCAACAGACGTACCCTGTCCCTTTTTGCTCTGCAGGTGCACGCATCCTCCCATCTGCTCTGCCAGATGTTTTACAATGGTGAGCCCAATGCCCACCCCTTCGTAGGATCGTGCTGTTCCCTCTGACTCTTGCCGGAACGCCTCAAATACACGCGGGATAGCCTCCTCAGTGATTCCAATCCCCGTGTCCTCGACAACAACCTGCGCCTGCTCTACACCCTCATTTTCTACGTTTTCTATACGGACCTTCACCTGGCCTCCGGGTCGATTGAACTTGATCGCATTGTCGATCACGTTCGCTACGATATGCATGAGAGCCTCCTGATCGCCCCAGGCGTGCACCGGCTGCAACGGTATGTTCTCGTTGACCTTTATGCCTGCACGGCATGCGTCCTCTTCGTAAGCCTTTACGGTGCTGCGCACAACCCGGGCGATGTCTATTTCGCATGCCCTGATGGCGTGCGTACCGCTTTCCAGTTCAGAAAGCCGCATCGTAGCCTGTAGCGTTTGATTCAGCTGCTTGCCATATCGCTTGATGATCGAAGCGCGTTCAGCCATCGGAGTATCAAGTTCATCCTCCAGAATCTCCGCGAATCCGATAATCGCGGTAAGCGGCGTACGCACTTCGTGGCTTATATTGGCAAGTAGCGACGTTTTGAGGGTCTTGAAGTCTTGCTCAGAGGGAGGCCGGTGCTGTTTTGCCTGTCGGCTTTTTCGAGGACGCAATCCCGATGCCCTCCCTGTGCCTGAGTGCGTGCCCGAGCGAAGCGCTTTTCGGCGCTGCTCTAAAAGATGCACAACCAGTGCTGCAATGTCTTTCAGGCGTCTGCAATCGGCATCTGAGAAGGATCGCAGGACCGTGTCAAGAATGCAGAGCGTACCAATACAGACTCCGCCAGATGTGTGCAAGGGCACTCCGACATACGCCTTGAAGATGCATAGTTCAAACGAAGACTGTTTTCCTGAAAAAGGCTCACCTTCCAGGTCTCTATTGATCTCTGTAAGCGCTCCGGCTTCCATGGTCTGCTCGCAGAGTGCCGACCGGAACGTGTGGCCAACTTGATCTATGCCGGTGGCAGCTTTGCACCAGAACCACTCTGCTTCTATTGAGAAGTTTAGCATCGCAGTGGGTGCCTCAATCACATCCGCTGCGTGGCGCACCACAGAGTCGAAAGCCTCTTCAGGGGGAGTGCCGACGATGTTGTATTGTTCAACAACTTCCTGCCGACGCTTAGCCATAACCAGTCTCCTTGGGTCTACTTCGCGAGAAACAGAGTATAGCGGGTATTTATGTCCTGAGAGACGTACTCCTGGCATCTGACTCCCCCCTACTGGATCATGTGTATGATATTAACAAGCCGATTGCATCTTTCTTAACGCTCTGCCCGAGCAATCTCTATTGCACTGGGAAGCGACATCTCAACGGCATGCAGCTCGGTCGAAGCAGGGATTCCCGCCATCTGGAATCCAATGTGGGAGCATTCCTGTTGCTGCGGCTCGAACTGGCCCGTAACGTTCAGTTGACTCGCTGCCAGGCTGGGATTCAGCGAAAGATGTGCTGTCTGCAAGTTTTCTTCCTGTTGCATTTCACGTTCGTAGTCAATCTCAATTACAACGTCATCACCGCGACGGATGTAATGGAATGAGGAGGGCCAGTCACTGAGTGTACCCATCTCCAGTGTGCCTTCATCTGCGCTGGTAACGTCAATCATGGAGCGAGGAGCCGTGTTACCGATGCGACATGTGACATCTGCCCGCTGTCCGTACGCCATGGCATGCGAAAGATCAACGCTCCCTTCTTCTCCAGAAGGACGATGCAGAATCTCGCTCATCACTACGGGATCGCCGGTAGCACTTCGCCCGATCACCTTGATGGAGAAAGGATCGCCCCGCTCGATTGCATCAAGCGAAAACAGCAGGTCCATGCGCTCTCCTGAGGATGGCTGTATCTGAAAGTGGGCGTGGCGGTCGTCTTCTGTTTCCACACGCAACCGTTCGTTGCCAGGAATAGCGACTCCCTGATCCATGGAAACGCTCAAGCCCTGCCACCCGAATGTCTGTCCCGCAATATGCGGAATGGCGTCTTCTTCAGGTTCAACATCTGTAGCTGCATCGCAGCCAACCAGCATGAAAAGCATTCCGAAGGATGCTAAAAGTGTCCAAAAGGTCGATAACTTAAACATAGCGCAGTGGATGTTGAGAGGAAAAAGCAACGCAGTATTCTGACCAGTCATATGGCAATTGTGCGCCTGCCCCGCAAGAGGAGCCGTGCAAGAGGGTTTGTGCCTCCGGGCGTTGCTGGCCTGCATCCCGTCTCGTATGCGGGATGCTTTACACTTAAAGTAGCCTCCTCTCATCGCCTTAACTATGCACACCTGTTCCCTCTTTGAGTCCACAGATGTGGATAGATTCCGATACAACTACGCAGCACTGCTGCGTATCGTCTAACTTTACGGCTTACTTCGACCTGCGCAAAGCCAGTGCGCGATATGATATCTTATGATATCTTAAGATATGATTCTCTCCAGAGCGCCCCCCTCGTCCTCAGAGGCGCTCAGCTACTCCCTGCTTCCACGCCCATGCGATAGCAGACCGGCCGTCTTCCACACCAATCTTATCGTATAGTACCGAAGCATACTTTCGAACTGTATTAGGAGCTACATTCATTTTCTCGGCAATCGCACCGGTGGCATGTCCTTCAATTAGCAGGCGAAGTACCGTACGCTCCCGTTCAGTTATATTGTTAAGCGGGTGTGTCTCGGGCGAAACAGATACGAACCACCGCTTCTGGCCTTCTGCTACCGCACGCACTGCCTCGCGAATAAGAGTCGGTGCTTGCTCCTTTGTCAGGTACCCTGAAGCTCCTGCTCGCAATAGCCCCTGCACATAAATCGGATCTTCGTGCGAGGACAGTGCCAACACCGCTGTCGATGTGCCTCGTACGCTTAATGTCTGAGCAACCTCAACCCCGTCAGCCCCTGGCATTTCTACGTCGAGCAGCAGCACGTCAGGCTCATGAACTTCGACGAGCCGTAGCGCTTCTGGCCCCGTTCCGGCTTCCCCAACGACTTCAATCGGCAACAGGCCGCTTGGATCGCTGGCTTCCAGAATCGTCCTCAATCCGCGACGAACTACGGTATGATCATCAGCAAGAACAACGCGAAGCGCACTCATAGGTGAAAGGTTGGTAGCTATACAAGAATACGAGACGATCTCGCATCGCTGGCTTACACGGCATTCTCTGTAAGCTCGTCACGCTTATTCCAATGTGTATACCGACTCTGGATGCTCTCTACTTCTCTGGCTAACACCCTCGGATTGGGCCTCATACGGACAAGTGACACGTATGGTCGTGCCTATTCCATACATGCTCTCTATCTCAACAGACGCTCCGATCATATCGGCGCGCTCATGCAAACCGATGAGTCCGAGTTGCTCGCGTGCTCCATTTTTTTCTGTTCGCTGTTTGGAATGGGCCGTTGCGTCAAACCCCGTACCGTCATCTCGCACTACAAGATGAAGATGATTATCCTTGGTTTGAACCTGCAGGTCAATAGTAGTTGCCCCGGCATGCTGCACTGCATTAGACAGTGCCTCTTGTCCGATACGGTATAGCGCAAGGCGCTTGCTATCGGACAGACAGAGCATGTCTTCGCTTCCTTCAATACGGATAGCTGGATCAGCTCCTGCGGTCGCTGTTTCGGTGAGGCGGTGCGCATGTGCACGAAGCGCAGCCAGTAAACCAAAACGCTCCAGGCTAGCCGGATGCAGCCCCTCACTGATTGCACGCAGTTCGCGCACCGCATCCATGAGACTGCTTTCCATGTCGAGCGAAAACCCTTCACCCTGTTCTGTGTCTGAAGAGGCTCCATCGCCGCGTGCTCCAAGCTGAGTAGCCGCCATATGCAGATGCAGGCCGTGCAGCGTTTGAACAGGACCGTCGTGAATCTCGCGCGCAACGCGGCGACGCTCTCGCTCTTCGCCTTCCTGTAGAGCCTGATACCGCAAACGGAGCGCCTGCTCCTCGCGGCGGCTGCGGCGCAGTCGCACGCCAAGCCAGATGGAAAGACTCATCAAGATCAAAATGCCCCCTCCAAGCCCACCGAACAGCAACAAGTCATATTGCTGGATTAAGCTCAGATGCAGCGCCCGGTCTTCAATACCCAACCCGATCTCGCTGCGCGAGGGACGTTCTCCATATAGACGCTCTTCTACGCGTTCTCCTACAAGCTCAAAGAGAGAGACGGGCATTCGAATTGTCTGTAGCCCTTCATCCCCCCTCACGCTGAGCACCAGGGTGCTATCAGCATATAACTGGAAGCGATTCATTTGGTCGGTTGCCCGGTTGTACGCATACCCTTCACTAAGCAGGGAAGGCGCGTCTTCTGCATCTGCAACCCTTTCTTGCGCAATGGCTTCTTGACCAAGAAGTAGCGTCCCCATCCATAAAAGTATGTACGCAAGAACGACGATGCCACATCGCTTCCAAGCATGTTCGTAGGGTAGCGACCGGACTCCTACAGCGTCCAGAAAAACCGTGTAACTGTCTGTCTTCATTGTTTGCGGGCATCTCTAAGGCGAAGGGCCACTTTTATGCTTTTTGACGTGACTATGAAGCCCAGTGTTTTAAGCGATGCGAAACGTGGCGAAACGCAATGTCCAAGACGCCGAGTGGCTAACAGCTCTCCCCCCTCCGTCGCATTCATGTAGACTCGTTTGTCGTTACAACAAATACGATGAGCGGCTCTGTACCGGTATTGCGGACTGCATGCAGCGCCTCGCCCCGTACGCTTGTAACGCTTCCTGTATGAACAGGTATCGACCGAGGCTCGCCATCAGCCGAAGCCTTTTCCATGTATACTCCGCTTCCATGCATCACCACGTAAAGCTCCTCTTCGTTTCGATCACCGTGGGTATGAAACCCCACGCTATCGTCTGCACTTGGCAGCACCATGTACGCCGCAATGCGATTATTAACAAGCTCGTCGGGGCTAAATAGCTGCAAAAGGTACACGGTACCGGTGCCATCGTACATGTCTTCACGCTTGTCATAGCGCGAAACCCCTCGCGTATCTTCGCCAAGTGGATGCACCGTTGGATCGATATACGGCGCGACCATCTCGTCTACCATCGCTTTTTCTTCAGAAGTAAGGGCTTTGCGTTTTCTGCTCATGCGGACTATCTGACGTATATGAAAAATGCGTTTAAAGAGCCTGTCTTGATTTCTTAATCTGGGCTTTCCAGGAGTACTTTCTCCCACGGTCGGGGTGCCCCTGGTGCCGCAGAACCAGATATTCAAAAAGAGTGGAGAGAACTTTACGCTCCCTCTTCTGAAGCTTGGACGGGAAAAGACACACGCATACATGTACCTTGTCCTTTTTCGCTTTCAGCAGTGATCGTACCGCCCATCTGGTCAACCAGCTGCTTTACAATCGCCAGCCCGAGCCCGCTCCCCTCGTACGTACGCGAGAAGCCATCTGACTCTTGCTTGAATGCGATAAACATATCGTTTACCGCTTCAGGAGCGATACCAATTCCGGTATCTCTAACTTCTATGTAATGGCCATCGTGGTCCGCGTCTTCATTTCCTGTGCCGACCTGAACACTCACCTGCCCGTTCTCGGGCGTAAACTTGATCGCGTTATCTACCAGATTAGTGATAATGCGCTGCACTGCAATCGGGTCGACATGCGCTTGTACCGAATAGCCCGGCTCCACCAGTTGGAGTGCAACGTCGCTTCGGGTTGCTTTGGAATGCATAGTTTCAACGACCTCGGTAGCCAGTGCTCGAAGGTCAACGTCATCCACCGATAGCTGATAGGCACCGCCGCGGAGCTCCGACAGCTGCAACATCGACTCCAGCGTCTTGTGCAGCCGCTTGCTGCTTCGGTATATGATAGCCGCATGCTCGGCAGGAGCGCCCTCGGTCTCGTCGAGAAGGATCTCGGTGAAGCCAATCATGGACGTAAGTGGCGTGCGCACTTCGTGGCTCATGTTGGCAAGCATCGCTTCCTGCAGGCGTGCTGCCTTTTCGGCCTCTTTCTTGGCTGTACGCAACTCTTCCTCACGCCTGCGTTCATCCGTTATATCGTACTGCACCGATACCCAGTACTCCACTTCATTGCGGGCATTGCGCACCGGGGCAATATCCCAGCGAACGACGTAAGGCGTACCATCTTTGCGATAGTTCACCGTCTCGCCGCGAAACGGCTTTTCATTCTGGAGATGCGTGCGCAAGCGTTCAAGCACCGCCGAGTCAGTATCAGGGCCTTGTAGGATGCGGGGCGTTTTGCCCACAATCTCGTCGATCTCGTATCCCGTCATGGCCTCAAACGCTGGATTCGCGTATATGATACGCGGACCCGGGTTATCGATTGGGGCGGCTTCCGTGATCAGAACGGCTTCTGAAGCCTGCTCTACTGCAGCAGCCAGCATGCGGCGCTCTTTTTGTGCTTCCTTTTGCGCTGTAACATCGCGCTCCAGTCCAATAAGCCGCCACGTGCCTGCCTCGGTGTGCTCTACCTGGTGCACCTCGCCACGTATCCACCGCACGGCGCCTCGGTCAGGATGCGTGCGATAGGTAACGATCTGTGTTTTTGGATCTGCAGTCTTCAGGCGTGACAGAAAGGACCGAAGCGCCTCACGATCTTCTGGGTGCACAACTTTAGCCAGGAAGGTCTCCAGGCTCTTCACTTTCTCCCGTTCGATACCGAAGAGGCGCTCGAACGGCCCCATACGGACCACCGTCTCTTCAGAGAAGTCAACTTCGAACAGAACAGCGTCTGTTTTTTCCAGCGCCAGTTCCATGCGCTCGCGCATCGCTTCTCGCTCCTGCTCGCGTTGCTTACGCGTCGTGATATCGATTACGACCCCATTGTACACAATCTCTTTTCCGGTATTGGCCGTCTCAGCATCAGCAGGTATTGAAATGCCCTGTAGCCAGATACGCTCTCCCGTATGGGGGTGATCGTAGGGAAACACATGCTCCCATACATGGTGCTCCTCAACCGCTTGCCAGACAGATGCGATGAGCGTGTCGAGGTGCGGCGCTGGGATGCAAGACAGAAAATCCCCATACCGACTGGGGTTCGCCGGAATACCCAGAAGGCGCTCAGCACTGTTGCCTACGAATCGTATCTCCTGGTTGCCACTGTCATCTATGGCGAATTGAAACACGACCCCGGGGATGCTACTTGCAACGCCCCGAAGGCGCGACTCACGCTCACGTACCGTCTGGCGTGCCTTCTCCCGCTCTGTTACGTCGGTGAGAAACCCTTCGACCCGCTCTGCCCCAGAGATAGGGTCTCTCACCTTCACGCCGCGCTCCCAGAGCCACCTCACCTCCCCTTGTTTGGTCAGGATGCGAAACGTAAGGTCGTAATGCCCGTCGCGCCGAACGCCCGCGTCAACTGTTTTCTTCACATACGCGCGGTCGTCCGGGTGTACCAGCATGCCACCACCCATCTGATCAAGCAACTCAGAGGCAGTATACCCGGTAATTCCCTCGACGTCTCCTTTAATGAATTCGAGGGGCCACTCCTCCTCAAGGCGAGCACGGTACACAATACCCGGAAGGTTATCAACGAGCGTGTCAAGCTGGTGCCTGTACTCTTCAGCCTCTGTGATGTCTTGCGACATTGCCATCCCGTAAGTCCCATCTTCTCCAACAGGAACTACGTACAGCCGATGACGCCGATCTTGATACGTCACTTCAAATGATGACGTGTTGCCCTGAAGCGCGTCTCGATAGTGCTTCGCCAACACACTTGACAGCGGCTCTTCGAACAGATCCTGCACCCGGCGCCCTTCAACCATTTCTGGATCCAACCCGTGGTCCTGCAGTCCCTGTCCGCGTACCAGTTGGTAGCGCAAGTTGCTGTCAAAAAGGGCAACAAGGCCGTTGGGGAAATGCGAGGCAAGCACCCGATAGCGGGCCTCACTTTCTCGCAGCTCTTTCTCGCGTTGCAGCGCCTCTCGGCGCTGCTCCAGCCGGTCTACCACCATTCGAGCCAGCGTGCGAAGCTGCTGCACCTGCGAATCCGTAAAGACGCGTGGTTTAGTATCCAGCACACATAGCGTGCCAACACGATATCCCTCTGCGGTTTCGAGGGGCGCTCCCGCATAGAAACGAACATGGGGCGGCTCAGCTACCAGTGGGTTTGAAGCAAAGCGTTTGTCTTCTGCCGCATCCTGAATAATAAGCGGCGAGGCATCTTGGATGGTGTGTGCACAAAACGAGAGGGTGCGTTCTGTCTCTTGGATGTGAGTTCCAATGGCTGCCTTGGCCCACTGCCGCTCCGCATCAACAAAGTTGATCGCTGCAATCGGCACATCAAGCAAGTCCGCCGCGTGCTCTACGAAGCGATCGAACGCCTCTTCTGGAGGGGTGTCCAGAATACCATATGCATGAAGAGCTTCAACACGAGAGGAGGACATTGTGTATTACTGCGTTGGGGCTCATTAGTACGGAATCGCCTGCTCATCTGGGATACTACCCATGCACCTAAAGTAGGGGGGTGCGCACTTTCAGGCAAGTCTTTTCGTGCTCTACGTCCATCTCTATGTGCTCTATGTGCGATTGAGCACACAGCGCCTGTGGGTTCCTACTGTCACGCCTGGTCCCCATTCACTTTGAACTGCCGGATGGACCGGATGGCGTGCGGATCTCCTGATAGCTCGACGGCGCGCTCGACCAGGTCGTCGATTTGCACATCCGACAGCGGCTCGTTGAGCGCATTCACGTCGTAGGCGATACCGTATTCGGGGAAGTCGCAGTGATTTGAGTTGAGATTGCTCGCTCCGGCTTCATACACTGAGTCGTCGATGGCTTTCTTCGTGCCCCGCACGTCGCTGTGCACCACCGAGAGCGCCCAGTACGGCGGCTCTACGCGGGCGCCGATGGTCTCTTGCGGAGCAAACACGGTGTCGCGCACCGTAGCGTGTTCGTTGAACATCCGCGTGGTGGTGGCGATGCGCGACGCGATGCGAGGCTGCGCCTCTTGCGTGGCTGCGCCAATGTGCGGGGTGGTAACGACCTCTCCGACCTCTGCATAAGGGTTCTGCCACTCTTCGTTACTACTTCCCGGCTCTTCCGGAAAGACATCGATCGCAGCGGCACGCACATGGCCTTCTTTGATCGCGCGCTTCAGGTCGTTCGGGTCGTAGAGAAAGCCGCGCGCTGCGTTGATAAACCCGCGCGGGCTGTTCTCAGGGCGGTCGGCGGCCAATCGCTTGAAGTGGTTGTACGTGATAAGGCCCTGGTTGGAGCGGCCTTTTGGGTCTTCAGCCGACACGTGCAGCGTTACAAAATCGCCTTTAGCAAACGCCTCTTCAATGCTGTTGCAGGCCGTCCATCCCAGCGTTTCCCCCACCTCGCTGGCCACCTCTGAGGCGTCGTAGAAACAGATGTCCATACCAAAGTTGTCGGCAAGCTTGGCAATCTGTTTACCAATGCTACCGAGTCCGATAATCGATAGCGTTTTGCCCAGCAGCTCGTAGCGACGCGAGCTCGACTTCGTCCATAGATGCTGGCGTCCCGCTTCATTCGCGGTAAAAATACGTCGTGCAATACCAATCATCTCACCAAAGACCATCTCCACGACAGACCGCCCGTTGCTCACCGGGTCGTTCATGACGAGCACGCCCGCCTCGGCACACGCCTGCTTGTCGACCGTGTCATCGCCGATACAGCAAAGCATAATCGCCGCCAGGTTGGGCGATGCTGCAAGCACTTCTTCGGTGACGGGAAACTTGCTTCGCTTGTAGAGCAAGTCGTGCTGCCCCTCTTCAAGCCGGGCAATGACAGAATCGACATCCGACGTTTCTTCGTGGGGGACGCGCTCGGGCGTGATCCCCTGCTCCCGCAGGTAGTCGTCGAGCGAGGGATCGGGGTGCTCCAGAATAATTGCGCTCTGGAAACGATCGTTCAGAAAGCGAGGACGGACAAGCGTGGGAGATTCCTGCATGAGAAACCGGGGTTATATAGAGAACTCAGCGACCATATGATCAGCGTATTACACGTCCCGTTGAATGCATCTGATGGGGCAGAAAGGTCCGTATCCCCCTAAATACATCCTGAATACATCTTCCGATGTTGTGAAGTATTTTGTGGAAGCGGTTCCACTTCAAGTTGTCGCAACATCCCTGCTTTCAGATAGGTACGTTAGCCTGATATCCTCTCGTTCATGTACGCTCCCGCTCTTATGGCAACGACGTTTGAGACCCTCTGCACCCTGCTTACCCGGCGCATCCTGGTAATGGACGGCGCGATGGGCACGATGATCCAGCGCCACGATCTTACAGAAGATGACTTCCGCAACGCCCAGGTGGCCGATGTCGAAGCCGACCTGAAAGGCAACAACGATCTCCTCTCTCTCACGCGTCCGGATGTCATTCAAGACATCCACCGGCAGTACCTTGCAGCGGGCAGCGATATCATTGAGACGAACACCTTCAGCGCCACCGCCATTGCGCAGGAGGATTACTCGCTGCAGCATCTCGCGTACGAGCTGAACGTGGCCAGCGCCCGGTTGGCACGCGAGGCTGCCGACGATGCCTCAACCGCCGACAAGCCCCGGTTCGTAGCCGGCGCTATGGGGCCGACCAACAAGACGCTCTCGGTATCCCCCGACGTCAACGACCCCGGCTACCGTGCGGCGACCTTTGAGGAGCTGCAGACGGCCTACTACGAGCAAGCTCGCGGGCTTGTAGATGGCGGTGTGGATATTCTGCTTGTGGAAACGGTCTTCGATACGCTGAACTGCAAGGCGGCGCTCTACGCCATTCAGCGCCTCTTCGATGATCGCGACCAGCAGTGGCCCGTCATGATTTCGGGGACGATCACCGACATGAGCGGGCGTACGCTCTCGGGCCAAACGCCCGAAGCCTTCTACACGTCGGTCATGCACCAGCCGCAGCTTTTGAGCGTGGGACTCAACTGCGCGCTCGGCTCCAAGCAGATGCGTCCGTTTATCGAGGAGCTGGCCAATGCGGCTGAAACGTTCACGAGTCTCTATCCGAATGCGGGCTTGCCCAACGAGTTTGGCGGATACGACGAGACGCCTGAATTCATGGCCGAGCAGCTCGACAGCTATCTGAGCGAAGGCTGGCTCAACATCGTCGGCGGTTGCTGCGGCACCACGCCCGATCACATCGAGCAGTTTGTGGAGGTGGCGGCCCACCACGAGCCGCGCGAGCGTCCGGAGCCCTCGACTACGCTCCGCCTGAGTGGACTCGAACCGCTGGTCTTTCGCGACGACCTCAACTTTGTGAACATTGGCGAGCGCACTAACGTGATGGGCTCGCGTCGCTTCAAGCGCCTCATCAAGAACGATGACTACGAGACCGCCCTGAACGTGGCGCGCCAGCAGGTCGAAAACGGCGCGCAGATGGTCGACGTGAACATGGACGAGGGCATGATCGACGGCCCGGCCGCTATGAAGCGCTTCTTACAGCTTGTAGCCGCTGAACCCGACATCTCGCGCGTGCCTATCGTGATCGACTCCTCAAAGTGGGAGGTGCTCGAAACTGGACTACGCTGCGTGCAGGGCAAGCCGGTCGTAAACTCGATCTCGATGAAAGAGGGCGAAGAGGAGTTCTTAGAACACGCTCGCCTCTGCCGCCGCTACGGCGCCGCCGTTATCGTGATGGCCTTCGACGAAGACGGTCAGGCCGACACGTACGAACGCAAAATCGAGATCTGCGAGCGCGCCTACAACCTGCTCGTCGACGAAGTCGGCTTTCCTCCGCAGGACATCATCTTTGACCCGAATATCTTTGCCATCGCGACCGGCATCGAAGAACACGCCACCTACGGCATCGACTTTCTCGAAGCCACCGAGTGGATTAAGGAGAACTTGCCCCACGCCAAAGTCAGTGGCGGACTCTCCAACATCAGCTTCTCGTTTCGCGGCAACAACCGCGTCCGTGAGGCCATGCATACGATCTTCCTGTACCACGCGATCAAGCGCGGGATGGACATGGCGATCGTCAACGCGGGGCAGATCGAGGTGTACGACCAGATCGACGAGACCCTGCGTGAGCACATCGAAGACGTGCTCTTCAACCGCCGCAACGATGCCACCGAGCGCTTAGTGGACCTGGCTGAAGAAATTGCCGCGCAAGAAGACGATACCGAGCAGGAGGAAAAAACCGCTGAATGGCGCGAGGAGCCGGTCGAGCAGCGCATTGAGCACGCACTTGTAAAAGGCATTCTCGATCATATTGTAGACGATGCGGAGGAGGCACGCCAGAAATACGACGAATCGCTCGACGTGATCGAAGGCCCGCTCATGGACGGCATGGACGTGGTCGGCGATCTGTTTGGCGATGGCAAGATGTTCTTGCCACAGGTCGTGAAGAGCGCGCGCGTCATGAAAAAAGCCGTGGCCCACCTGCGTCCGTATATCGAAGAGGAACAGGCAGCTGAAGACGCCCGTCGCGAGGCTGCTGGGGAGGCTCCGCGCGAAGACACCGACAATCCGAAGGTGCTCCTGGCCACGGTAAAGGGCGATGTGCACGACATCGGCAAGAACATTGTCGGGGTAGTGCTGCAGTGTAACGGCTACGATGTGGTGGATCTGGGCGTGATGGTGCCGGCCCAGGAGATCCTTGCTAAGGCGCGCGAGCACGATGTGGACATCATCGGGCTGAGCGGACTCATCACGCCGTCGCTCGATGAGATGGTGCATGTGGCCGAAGAGATGGAGCGAGAGGGATTCGATATTCCGCTCCTGATTGGCGGCGCCACCACGTCCGAAATCCACACCGCTGTAAAGATCGCCGAGCACTATAGCGGTCCGGTTGTGCACGTACTGGATGCCTCACGCAGCGTGAACGTAACGGGCAACCTGGTGGCCGAGGACCTGCGCGACACGTTCCTGCGCGAAGTGGAGGAGCGCTATGAGACGCTCCGCGAGCGTCATAAGCGGGGCGGGCGGCGCAAGACGTATCTGCCTATCGACGAGGCGCGTGCCAACCGCTTCACCAGCAACTGGGACGAGGTGCCCATCACGAAACCAAACAAGCTCGGCACCACCGTCCTCCCCAAGGTACCCGTGAGTACCCTGCGCGACTACATTGACTGGACGCCCTTCTTCATCGCGTGGGACATCAGCGGCAAGTATCCGGCGATCTTCGACGATGAGGAGAAAGGCGAGGAAGCTCGCCGGCTCTATGAGGATGCCAATGCGATGCTTGACCGGCTCTCACGGCGCCGCTCGCTTACCTGCAATGGCATCATCGGGCTATATCCGGCTAACCGCGTAGGCGATGACATCGAGGTGTACACCAACGACACCCGCACGGAAGTGGCCACCGTGCTGCACGCACTGCGCCAGCAGACCGAGAAGCGCGGCGATATGCCCAATCGCGCACTCTCCGACTACGTAGCTCCCAAAGACAGCGGCGTCAACGACTATATCGGTGCCTTTGCTGTTACTGCCGGCATCGGCCTGGAGCACATCATCGAGGACTTCAAGACCGCGCAGGACGATTATAACGTCATCATGGCACAGGCGCTGGCAGACCGGCTGGCGGAGGCGTTTGCCGAGTTCCTGCACCAGCAGGTGCGCACCGACTACTGGGGGTATGCCCCCGACGAAGAGTTCGCCAACCAGGAGCTGGTTCGCGAGCAGTACCGCGGGATTCGTCCGGCGCCGGGCTACCCAGCGTGTCCCGACCACACCGAGAAGCCGCTTATCTGGGACCTGATGGGTGTGGAGAAGCACACCGATATCTCACTCACCGAGAACCTTGCGATGTACCCCAGTGCGTCGGTATGCGGCGTCTACTTTGCGCATCCGGAAGCGAGCTACTACAACGTGGGCACCTTCCAGCGCGACCAGATCGAAGACTACGCATCCCGCAAAAACATGAAGGTGGCCGAAATCGAGCAGTGGCTGGCCGACCGTCTCGCGTACGACCCGGCGGAGTACCAGGACAAGCGAGAGGCGGTAGCCGTATAGGAGCCTGTTTCGCCAATGAGCACAACAAAGCAGGGCGAGCTTCCAGATGGAGGCTCGCCCTGCGGTGGTTACGACCGTTGGAGGCAACGTTAAAGAGAATGAATGGCTGTCGCTACACCTGGAACGGCACGCTGAAGTGAATCCAGCCCTCGATATCTTCCCACTCCTCGTCTTCCGAGTAGCGGACCTGCGGCGAGGAGGCGCGCATCAACGCGGCCGACCGCATTGCAATCGCATCGAGCTGAGGATGAACGGACTCGACCACCTTTATGGCGACAGGCTCGCCGGAGCTATTTACACGCACCTGCAGTTCTACAGTACCGGTAACGCCTTCTTCGTAAAGATCACGCGGGTAGCTAATCGGCTCTTGCTCTTGTACCTGTGGACGCTGGTAGTAGCTGTCGAGCAGGTTACGAGCTTCCTGAACAGCTTCTTGCACCAGCTCTTCTACATCGCCGGTGCGGGGCTCTTCCCCGATTTCTTCGCGCGCATACTGTTCGAACAGATCATCAATGACCTGTGGATTGCTCTGATAGAAGTCGTTCAGGCCTTGCTTCACGCCGCGAATGAACTGCTCGCCGCTCACCTGATCGCCTTCAATGGCGAGGTCAGCTGCTTCTTCCTCGCTGAATACGCCCATGGCACGCAGGTCGCTTAGATCACGGAAGGCTTCTGCAGTATCGGCGTCGGCGGTCCACCAGCGGTCACCGTTTGTCTCCCATCCGTCTGGGGGAGCAGTAGGGTCGCTCTCGCCACAGGCTGTCAGCAAAAGCATAAGCGCCAGCAGAGAGGTCGAAATCGCATAAAAAGAAAGTCGGTGCATAAGCTCTTCAGGATAATGGCAAAGATTGTGCTGGATGGGGGCCGCACAGACACCTCATAGCAGTGCGCACGCCCGCATGGAGGATCGTCTTGTTGCGTATGGTGAAGCTCGTTTATGCGCATGAATCCAAGCGGGATCGGGGCAGTTCCGCCTCCGTCACATCGCGAGCCTGTTCGAGCCGGCCGCTACTCTATCAGCACCGGTGTGCCCACCTCCGCGTACTGCCAGATATGATCCATGTCGGTATTATGGAGCGCAACGCATCCGCGCGTCCAGTCTGTCGACGCGCCGGTGCCATCGCCATGGATCTCAATCCACCCGCCCAACTTCGTGGACATAGGCGGCATGCGGCGCTCGTCGTGCGCTTCTATGATCGACGCATATTCAGCTTCAGAGATAATGCCTTGCTGCAGGCCACGCTCGGCATCGTCGCGTCCCGGATAGTCAATGACCAGCGCTTTGTAGTACATGCTATTCGGATTGCGATTTACAACGTGAAACAGCCCTTCGGGAGTACGCCAGTGGTCGCTATCTTGCTGACTACCCCGGCGCTCTTTGTCGAGAAACACGTTGGGGCCAAAGTCGGCGTTGTAGGTTTTGATCAGATCCGGGCCGGCGTAGAGGCGCACACGGCGCTGGTCTTTGTCGACACGAATCCAGATATTCGAAAGCGCCTCCTCGCGCACGTATCCCTGCTCTCCATCTTCCAGCTGCACCTGGCACCAGTCACCGTTACATCCCAGCTCGTGCAGGGGCGTACGTACCGGCATGCGGCGTAGCGGCGCATTTTCATTTGCGTACCGGTAGAGCGTAGCCCCTCGATGCCCTGCTACGTAGTAGAGGTTGACGTCGGATATTTCTTCTTCGGCCACGGCCCGCTCCATTCGCTCTGAAGCGGGCTGTCCGTATACATCCACCCCGAATAGGATGCCGATACAGACAGTGATCCATGCGGTAAGGAGCGGGCGAACTACACACATAAGCGTTTCAGCGGTGGGGAACGGTTTGAGGACGGTACGAACCTGCTTGAGGACCTGCGGGCTTAACGCTCATACAGATTGTTTGTAGGAGGCTACGCACCACCGATACGCTTCCAGCGTACCGGCTGCAACGGCTTTCTCTGTTACGTAGTCAGCCTGATCCTTCACGACGTCGTGGGCATTGGCCGGAGCAAAGCCATAGGCTACTGCCTGAATCGCCTCGATATCGCCATCGGTGTCGCCGATAAACGCCATTTCGCTGAGGCTCACGTCCAGATGCTCGCCCAGCCACTGCAACCCGACCTCTTTCGTGATAGCAGGCGAAATCACGTCAATCGAGACGTCGGTCGTGCAAACCTTCAGATCGGGCAGATGCTTTTCGGCAAACGCGATCGTACGCGGTCGCACGGCTTTAATCTCGTCGGGATCGGGTGTTACGATGCCTGCCTGGGCACGCTTGCCATAATCGATCGATATTTTGGTACCAGGTACGGCCTCACGCGCAAACCAGTCGCGCATGGCGGCTACCTGCTCCTGTAGTTCAGGGGTAAACGCCGGATGCCAGGTTGTCTGTGCCGCGACCGGGTCGAACATCCCCGCGCCGCTCTCAAAGAGGACCGGCGTGGTAAGTCCCAGCACCTGTGCCATGGCTTCGACGTACGAATACGGGCGCCCAGAGCACAACGAAAGCACGGGAAGCGCCGTATCGGCACGGGCTTCCATAGACCCTGCTTTATGGGCGTAGGTGGCCAGCGTGTGCAGCGTGTCCAGGTCGTACGGCGTGTACGGGGCCGCGAGACAGCCGTCAATATCAGAAACAAACAGGCGGATGCGAGGCATACGGTTTCAAGCGAAGCAAGGCGTACTGAATTACGCGTCGTCGGCGTTTTCGAAGGCATCGCGCATCGCCTCCACCAGTTCATCGGAGATGCCCATGGTGCTAAAGCCGCCGTCGTGGTAGAGGGTCTGCATGGTGACCATGCGCGTGAGGTCGCTCAAGAGCGTAACTGTATAGTCGGCGCAGCTGGCGGCGTCGGCGTTGCCCATGGGCGACACGCGCTCGGCGAATTCGAACATGGCGTCGAAGCCTTCAATGCCTGAACCGGCTGTGGTGCGAGTCGGACTCTGCGACACGGCGTTGATGCGGATGTCGCGCTTGCCGAGGCGATAGCCGAAGGAGCGTACGATGCTTTCGAGCAGCGCCTTGGCATCGCCCATCTCGGAGTACTTCGAGAAGATGCGCTGTGCACCAATGTAGCTCATGGCTACGACCGATCCGCCATCGTTAAGCGCACCTGTTTCGAGCGCGTGGTGCACAATCCGGTGCAGGCTCACCGACGAAATGTCGAGCGTCTTCTGGTACCAGTTGTAGTTCAGGTCTTCGTAAGGATTGTCTTTGCGCACGTTCACGCCCATGCCGATAGAGTGGACGATGAAGTCGATGCCGCCATCATAGGTTTCGTTGAGCTCGTTGAAGAGCGACTCGAGATCCTCGTCGCTGGTCGCGTCGGCCCAGATGACGGGGCTATCGGTGGCATCAGCGAGTTCATCCATGCTGCCGAGGCGGCGTGCCACGGGCGCATTCGAGAGCGCAAACTTCGCGCCCTCGCGGTGGGCGGCCTCAGCCACATGCCAGGCGATGCTGTCTTCTGTCAGTGCGCCAAAAATGATGCCGGTTTTGCCTTCGAGGAGTCCATATCCAGAATCAGACATACAAATAGGGGTTGGAGGGAAAGTAGTGTGTAGAGAGCGCGCCTAACGATGCCGTAAGAACGCAAGGGGAGCGGTTAAGTAGGTCCACAAAAGAGTCTTCGAGTCTGTCACTGCGAGGCGCGCCAGCAACGCGTTGGTCGCAGGCTCCCTCCCCGCAATGACAAGGTGGGTAGTGGGTAGACGCTAAGTGATAAAGCTATCAGACACTGTAGGTTTGTCTTGTTCGAACCCTCTCCCTCTTATAACCTGTTTGGGTTTTGGTTTGCAGGCTCGTGTCGGGTTTCTCCCCCTTGTCCAAGGGGAGATGTCCACAGGATCACGCCTGCGGCGAAGCTCGGTAGACAGAGGGGGTTGAGCCGGATCCGATCATGTCAGCTATACGACAATCACTTACCATTGAACCGCTACCACAAGGTGTAAACGTATTTTTGCCGACTTACGTAAGTCGTTAAGCGTGGGTATCAATGAGCGGTGCGAGCGTGGGTTGCAGCGCCTCGTGCAGAATGCCATTTGTAGCCATAACCTGCCGACCGAAGACCGGTGTTAGGGCTCCGTTTCCTTCAAAATCGGTGAGCGTTCCTCCTGCCTCGCGCAGAATGAGCGCACCTGCGGCTACATCCCACGGACGCAAACCCGTTTCGTAGAAGGCGCCTACGTGTCCGGCTGCCACACGTACCAGGTCAATGGCTGCAGCCCCGTGGCGCCGCACGCCGCGTGTTGTCAGCAGCACGTCACGCAGCACCTGCAGGTACGTATCCATATGTTCGAAGCGCCGATACGGAAAGCCCGTTGCGACAAGCGCATCCGACAACTCAGCCGACGCGTTCACATGGATCGGCTCCCCGTTGCGGGTGGCGCCTTCATCTTTGGCAGCAGCGTAGAGCCAGTCATGTGCAACGTCGTACACCACGGCAGCCACGATCTCGGGGCCTTCCTGCAGCGCGATGCTCACCGCATACGGGGGCAACGCGTGCATAAAGTTCGTGGTGCCATCGATGGGGTCGATGATCCAGCGCCGCCCGTCATAATCGGGCGAGGCCGACTCAGCGTCGTCTTGCTCTTCAGCCAGAATGGCGTCGTCAGGAAACGCGTCGTTGAGCACCCGCACGACGGCATGCTGCGCGGCTGTGTCGGCTTCGGTCACGAAGTCGTTGGTGCCCTTCGCCTCTACTGACGGGTTGGCCCCAACATAGCGGCGAATAACGGCGCCCGCAGCACGCGCTGCCGCCTCAGCGACCGAACGTGCATGTCGATGCGAAGCAGAGGTATCCATAACGTAGTGTGTACAACCAGTTGAAACAAATACCCGCCTTCCGAAACTTTTCAGCGGGTGCGGGTGTGGGGTAGGTCGTTGATCAACGTTGTGCTGTACCAGTTGTGCTAGCTACAACATTTGTAACATAGGCATCGGCGCCGACTCGTGCAGGCCGTACCCCTGCGCTCTCTCGATTTTTCGTCGAATCGCCCCCTCGCGTTCCTGCTTGTTCTCGCCTCTCTGGTATGCCTTCCGTTTCTGTTTGGATACGCCCCGTTCTGCTCATTGGTGCAGCGCTGGCTGCGTTTGTAGGAGCCTCGGGCTGTTCTTCGGACGAGGGGACTCCACCACGCTATGCACCGGCAGCTGATACCACAGCCTGGACGTCCACCGGGGCGCCTGTGATCGACCGGTTAGAGACGCTTGACTTTGCAGTGATGGACTCGGCCTTTGCCGCCCTCCCCCGCATCCCCCTGACGCGGCATACCCGCACCGATATATTTACGCCCGACGACTCGCTGCGTGGACGGCTGCGTCAGACCTGGGCCCATCGCCCCGATGCGGCTTCTGAACTGCTTGATGAGGAACGCAGCGGCACGGTGCCCGACCGCGACCTATGGGGACTGGCGCCGCGCGCGGATGCATCGGCCTTGCCCCAGAACGTGGTGCGCGACGCGTATCCCGACACCCCCTCGTTTCTGGAAGCCCGCAACCAGCCCGCCTATCATTACGGAATACGCCGCGACACGCTGGATCCGCAGATCCCTGTCGACCGCATCGAGGTGGTGGCCCGTGACACCGACGATGGGCGCGACGTGCCAATTCCTTACGCGCGCGTCGACGTGCTCCCAGGCACCAACACGGTGGTGAGCACCTATCTCGTGCGTGCTGAGCGGGCGCTGCTGTATAGCGAAGACAGCGTATTCTACATTGCGCTTCAGGCCCGCCCCGATGGCACATGGCTCCCCCGCGATCTCCGCTTCCGCACCCGGCTTACCGTCCCTCTGCGCGAGGCCGAGTCGGTGCAAGTCACTACAACGCTCATCCCCGACTGAATGCCCTCTCAGTGTCACAAGGCTCAGCCGCAGTGCTGCTGTAGCACGAAGGTAGCGCGCTGCGCTATACCATATACTTGAGATCAGACCCGTGGGTGGGATACGCAAATGTCGTATCGCGAATGTCGTCTGGCGTCATCTCGTGACGGATAGCGAGGGTAAACAGATTGATGAGTTCGGGGGCCTGCTCGCCAACAAGGTGTGCACCAACAAGCGCATCCGTTTCCTCATCTATCAGCACTTTGGCATACGCTACGTCGGCCCGAATACGCCGGTAACTGTACCAGCTGCTCAGGTCGTTTTCGGAGATGCGCACGCTGCGGCCGGCCTGTTCGGCCTCCGCAACAGTGAGTCCGACGGTAGCCAGCGGCGGCTGAGTAAACGCTGCGCTGGGCTGTAGTCCATACGTGGCGGGCTGCGGCGTATCGCTCAGCAGGTTGTCGGCTACGATGTGCGACTCGTGCCCAGAGAGCGGCGTGAGCGGCAGGCCTGGCGTATCGGCGTCGTCTCCAGCAGCATACACGCGGGGGTTCGTCGTGCTCTGCAGGTACTTGTTCACCGTAACGCCTCCGCGCCCGGCTGCAACGCTCCCGGCCTCCAGGTTGAGCGCATCTACGTTGGGGACGCGCCCGGCCCCGTGCACCACCAGGTCGGCAGCGTACGTCTGTTCGCTGCCGTCGCGGCTACGTGTGCCTACTTCGAATCCCTCTTCGGTCTGGCGGACGTGCGTCGCGTCGGTGTTCAGATGAATCTGCATGCCGAGCTCACGCGAGTGCGTAACCAGACGATCGGTGCAGTCGGAATCAAAGGGCGGAAGCACGTGCGACTCGCGCTGGATGACACGCACCGAGGCGCCTGCTCGAAGCGCCATATGCGCGAACTCCATCGAGATATAGCCCCCACCGATAAAGGTAATGGATCCGGGCAGCTCGTCGAGCTCCATGAATGCATCGCTCGTCGCGAGCAGATCGCCCCCCTCAAACGGCAGCGGAGCCGGGCGCATGCCTGTAGCAAGCAGGATGTGTGTACCGTGCACGGTGTGCTCGCCGACCTGAAGCGTCGACTCATCTACGAAACGTGCGGTGCCATGATAGGCGTCGATACCTGCATCGTGGAGCGACCGCTCGCGCGCCTCTGAGACGGGTGCCGTGAAGGTGCGCTTGAAGGCCATCAGGGCAGGCCAGTCGACCTGCAACGCACCGGCAATGCCGTATCCTTCGAGCCGGCGCGCCTGGTCGACAATATGCGAGGCTCCGACGAGCACTTTCTTGGGGTCGCAGCCGCGCTGCGCACAGGTACCCCCAAACGGACGGTTATCAATCTGGGCGACCGACCAGCCCGCGTCGTTGCACCGGCGTGCTGCGACCGACCCGCCGCCCCCCGTTCCTACTACCAGAAGATCATATGACGTTGCCATGAGGCTGCAGATGTTGTTGGATGAGAAGCGTACGCAGACTACGTTGGCCTCCCCCATCCACCGTTACACCCGTTGCCTCCTGCTTGAGCACCTTTCACGACGAAGCCTTCACGACATCTGGAGGGGTGTCGCGATCATCGGAAGATGCTGCGTCTTCGACCTGGGCCGGTCGGGCCGCATTCAAGTCGGGCTCGGGGAGCCCCCACTTTACGATGGCAGCCATAACCAGCACAGAAGCCGCCCCCATGAACGTGTTACTTACGTATCCATACGGACCATACGTAATGCCGGCGATGAAGCTACCAACACCAAACCCAACCTGCCCAAACCCGATAGCAAGCCCCATCAGGAGTCCCCGCCGCTCGTCTTTCACAAGCGCCGTCATAAGCGCCTGTAGCGGACTAATACGAATGCCTACAGCAACCATAGCCAGGAAGAAGAGGAAAGCGGCCATAGCAAAACCGTCAATCAGGTAAGGCGCCACAACGATAGCGGCACTCAGCCCGATACAGGAGGCAATGACGAGCGGCTTACGTCCGATTGTGTCGGAGACATGTCCGGCTACGGGCGCCGCCACGATGTTAGCCATTCCCCCAATGGCGAAGAGCAGTGCAATCTGGAGACCTGAGATGCCGATTTCCACCTCCAGCCAGGTAGGCAAGAACGAAGCGAAGAGCCCGATGCCCAGAAACATAAGAAAGTAGGTGGCCACTGCGGCTACAACCTCGGAGCGCCGCACAAGCCGCACATACTTTGTAACCATGCGGCGCAGCGTAAGGCGCTTCGGATCAAGATATGCATTGACTGCAGGCAGGAAGTACCAGATGAGCACGGTTGCTCCCCCCATCGTGATAGCAAACAGCAGGAAGGGCCACCGGTAGCCGTACGATGTGGCCAAGATTTTTCCGATGGGTACGCCAGCGATCTGCCCGAACGCTGTGCCGCTCATCACCCATCCGTTAGCCCACCCGCGGCGGTCGTAGGGAAAGTAGTCGCCGATATAGGCGACCGATCCCCCACTCAAGATACCGCCGCCGATGCCCGCCAGTGTGCGCATCACCAGGAGCAGCGTGAAGTCGGCAGCCACCGTGTGGAGCGTAAGCGCCACCGCCATGAGCGCCGACCCAATAATCAGGATACGCCGCCTGCCGATGCGGTCAGATATGGGTCCCGTTACGACGGCTGATACGCCCAACGCAAACGCGTAGGACCCGAGCAGCACCCCCTGCCAGAACTCGTTGACTCCGAGCGTCTGGCTGATTTCGGGAAGGATGGGGATAACAATAACAACTTGGCTGCTGGCTGAAAACATCATCAGCCAGAGCGCAAACAGGATGAAATACGTATTGCCTTTTTGGTCGGCCACGGCACGAGAGGGTCCCCTTCAAGATCGGAGGCTCAACGAATCGGATACACGGGGGTTTCGGCATCCGACTGGCATAGGCGCAGATATGACGGAGTTTCGTTTTTGAACGTCTGCTTTCGTTGTGAATACATCCGGCGTACAGTCCGGCTTCCAACGAACCTGTTCAACCTGCCCAACAAAAAGCAGTCGATATATGCGATGTCTGTTTGTGATCCAAGGCGAAGGGCGAGGCCACCTCACCCAGGCCCTTACGCTCTATGATGCGCTTCGCGCACACGGGCACCGCGTTGTGGAGGCCGTAGTCGGACACAGCGGAGACGCTGACTGGCCTGCGTTTTTTGTGGAGGCGATGCCCCCCATCATTCCGCTTCGCAGTCTCACCATTGCAACCGACCCGAAGCACGGCCACGTACGCCCTGTTGCAACACTTGCGCGTGGGGCCCGGCGCGTGCTGTGCGACGATCGGTCGCTCGATACGTTGCAGAAGGCCATTGAGCGCACCCGGCCCGACATCATCGTGAACTTCTTCGAGCCGATGCTGGGGGTGCTTGCTGCCAAGCGGGGTATCTCCCCTCCGATTGTCGCGATAGCGCATCAATACATGTTCTTGCATCCTGGCTACCGGTTTCCCCCGGGGCACCGGGGCAAGCGCGTGCTCACCCACTGGTTTACCCGCCTTACCGCCTGGGGCGCTTCTGCACGCATTGCCCTTTCGCTCTACCCGGCCCCTGACTCTCCTGCTTCGGGCCTTATCGTTGTGGCCCCCCTCGTACGCCCTCTGATACGGGAAAAGTCCGCTGTAAGGCAGCGCAACACGTACCTACAAGTGTACCTGATGAACCGCAGCTATGCGGAGCAGATCATGCAGTGGCACAAGGCAAACCCTCATGTGCCGCTACGTTGCTTCTGGGCCCGCCCCGGTATCGACAAGCCCGAATCCGTAGACCGCACCCTTACGATTTACCCGCTGAGCGATGATTGCTTCGTCACCTCAATGGCAAACGCGCGCGGACTCGCCTGCACATCTGGATTTGAGTCGGTAGCCGAGGCGATGTATCTGAACACGCCCGTTCAGGTCGTGCCGGTAGCGAATCACTACGAGCAACTGTGCAACGCCTACGATACCGTACGGTCTGGTGCAGGTGTGCGTGCCGATCGGTTCGACTTAAGCAGCCTGCTCAAACACAGCGAGCATTCATACACGCTCCGCAGCACTGCATACCGTGATCGCGTGGAGCGAACGCCCGCACGCATTGTGCGATGCATGGAGCAGATTGCTGAAAATGAGTAAGACGATATGCTTGTAGGCGCAACCTCACTCAGCTCCCCGCCAAACGCTGGGGCCAAACGCTGGGGCCAGAGGTTATCTCTCTTCTCTTTACTCCTCGGCCTCTTCTTGCAGCGAAGCGTGGCGCACGTCTTCGCCCTCAATCAGGAAAATGACACACTTAGCGATGTTTTTGGCATGGTCGCCAATGCGTTCAATAGCTTTGCTTGCGGTGATGAGATACGCTGCCGGCTCAGCCTTCTCTGGATGTGAGCGGCAGAAGTCTACCAGGCGGTCGAAGTTCTCTTCGTGAAGCGCGTTTATGCGTTCATCAAACGAAGGCACCTGCTCTGCCAGCGAATGGTCGCGCTCCAGAAACGAGCGACGCGCCTCCACAAGCATATCGTTGCACGCCTCCGAAAGCTCACGCAGCCGGGTATGCTCAATCACCTCAGGCACGTCTTC
Organism: Longimonas haloalkaliphila; assembly: GCF_055379825.1. NCBI lineage: Bacteria > Pseudomonadati > Rhodothermota > Rhodothermia > Rhodothermales > Salisaetaceae > Longimonas > Longimonas haloalkaliphila. Next base: position 323,141 of record NZ_AP043948.1, read on the forward strand.
TACGTGCTTTACGTTACGCGCCAGATTGCGGCAGTGATCACCCATGCGCTCCAGATCTGTGTTGATCTTCACCACGACAATAATGAGGCGTAGATCAATTGCTACGGGCTGATAGAGTGCCAGGATACGCTCGCACTGCCGATCAATCTGCAGCTCAAGACTGTCGATTTCATTGTCGCGCTCGATGACGGCGTTGGCTTTTTCAATATCGCGACTGAGCAATGCCTCGGTCGCATCTGTAAACTGCTCTGCAACGATGTCTGACATCGTGAGCAGAAGGTTTCGGAGTTCGGCGAGTTCGCGGGTAAGGTTGCGACGCGACATAAGCAACGTACAAGCATGAGAAGCACAACGGGCGCGCTCATTCCAAACCGATAGACCGGATACCCGTGGGCTGATTCGGTACCACCATCAGGCTATTCGGCATGATCTGCAGCGCGTGGCTGAAAGAGCACCTCTGCATAGGCACTTTCGCGGGTTTGTAATGCACGATACCCACATGCAGTTCACGCTTCACGCAAAAGCTGAGAGATGGCATACTTCTGTGCAACACCCGGTTCGGCGCAGGTCCAGTTTGCGGCGCATCTGTCCTGCACAGAATCAATGTTGAACTTACGAAACGGTGTTGGAGACAGGCGCTGACGCGTTTTCGTGATCTGCGGCTGTCTCGCATGCCTCGCTTGAGGATGATGCTTGCGAGGATAGTGCATCTGGGGATGATGCATCTGGGGATGATGCATCTGGGGATGATGCATCTGGGGATGATGCAAGTGCAACGTCGACTTCAGCAGTTGGGAGTGTGTCTCCTGAGAACGCCGGCGACGTAACGAGCTGGCAGAGCGTGTCAACGTACTGTTCGGCGACAGCGCTCCACCCGAACGTGTCTTCTGTGTGGCGCACGGCCCGCGCAGAAGCACGCTTGAGACGCTGTGGCGCGTTTTTGTACTGCATGATTGCCTCGCGGAACGAGTCCGGATTTTCGCTTTCCACGAGATGCCCATTCTGTCCTTCGGTGATGACGTCTTGAATGCCTTCAAGGCGCGACGCTACCGAGGGGCATCCGCACTGCCCAGCTTCGAGCATTACAACGCCGAAGCCTTCCATGTCGCCTTCCACCGGAATGTTCGGCATAATAAAGAGGTCGGCTCCCCGATACAGGCGTGCCAGATCAGCATTTGAGATGCGACCGAGCTGGCGCACGCGATGCCCCAGATTGTTGCGCCGGATGACGTGTCCGATCTTATCGAACTCGGGGCCGTCGCCTGCAATCCAGTAATGCACATTTTCGGGCAGCGTTGGCATGACGTTCTCGGCGAACCAGGCAAAGCCTTTGCGCTTCACCTGACGCCCTACGCTGCAGAGCAGCAGCGCATCGTCGGGAAGAGGCGCCGACGGTGTGCCGAGAGCGTCCTCAAGTACGCCCCGCATCTCTGACTTGCTCTGCGGCTGAGGATAGCGATCTAAGTCAATTCCGTTTGGTACCACGTGCACTTTTTCCGCGGCCATGCCTCGTTCCGTGCATGCCGCACCGGTGGCCCGGCTTACCGGAAGAACTGCGTCCAACGCGTTGAACACTTTGGGAACGAACCATTGATAAGGGGGAAAGTCGAGCGTTACGTCACGTCCGTGTGCAATGGTTGCGGCCTTCACGCCATGCCGGTCAAAGAAGCGGCGCAGTGGTACCGCGAGCGACGCGGTTACCATCGAGGAGAAGAGAACAACGTCGGCTTCCTGCTTTAACACGGCTTGGCGGATGCGCCAGGCAGCCCGTCCAAGGAAGAACGGCACCTTGTATGGTGTCCACTTCCACGAACTGCGAAGCAGAACGGCATCGACATGTGGTGGCGCACTGCGCGCATTCAGCGCCTCGTGCAGTTTAAGCGAAACGCGTTGCATCCCCCCAACATTTGCCATGGGGCGTCCTTTGGGCGGCAACGAGTGAGAAACGTACAGAAGGTGCACGATGCAAGGTGGGCTGTTAAGCAGGTTGCGAGGCAAGGGCCGGGGCTCGTTCCGCGCTCGGCTCTTCAGAACGAGCGATCAGCTCATCGTAGTATCGGTCCATGCGCTTCAGGAGGGTTGCCCATTCGTACTTGTGGGCGCGTGTGCGAGCTGCCTCTCCCATGGCAGCGCGGCCGCTATCATCTTGAATAAGCCGGGCGAGTGCATCCGTAAAGGCGTGTACGTTTCCGGGCGGGCAGAGGAAGCCGGTAGTCCCTTGGTCCACGAGGTCACGACTTCCTACCGCGTCAGCACATACGGTGGGAACGCCTGAGGCCATGGCTTCGAGCGTTACGTTTCCAAAGGTTTCGGTATCGCTTGGAAAGACGAATGCGTCGGCACTGGCATATGCTGTTGCCAATTCTGTGCCACGAAGAAACCCTGTAAAATGGGCATCGGGGAGCGCTTCCTCCAGCTCCTCGCGCGCGGGGCCATCGCCGACGATAAGCATACGCGCATCGCATCCACGCTGCTTGAGTGTATCATGGATCTCTGGAAGGAGCGCCAGCCCCTTCTCCCATACAAGCCGGCTCACAAATCCGATGACGACCTCGCGGTCTTCAATCCCACACTCGCGTCGCCACGATAGGCTGCGGTGCTTCGGGTGGAACGCTTCGGTATCAATGCCGCGCTCCCACGGCCGGAGTCCCTCCGTAATTCCGTGTGCTCGCAGAATGTCGGCCATCGCAGAAGAAGGGACGTAGATGTGCTCGCACTGCGTGTAAAACGCGCGGAGGTAGCTCCAAAGTACCGGCTCAAGCGCAGTAAGCTTGTAGTATTTCAGGTACGAGCTGAAATGTGTGTGGTAGGAAGCCACTACAGGGCGCTTTCTTCGTCGCGCTGTTTGGAGCGCATGAAAGCCCAGCAGGTCGGGGGTAGCAATGTGGAAGATCGTCGGTTCAAACGCCTGGATAACCTGTCGGGCTTCTGTAGACAGTCCCAGAGAAATCCGGTATTCCGGGCGCCCGAGCGCCGGCACCGAAGGCACCGGACAGAACGTACCTGCATGATTAAGTGCAGGGTTTTCGACGGTTGGGGCAAAGACCCGCACCGCCGTGTCATCTTGCGCTGCAAGGTGCTTTACCAGTCGGTTGAGCGTAAGCGACACACCATCTGCAATGTGGTTGTATGCCCCAGCGAACAGCGCAACCCGTTTGGGTGCGGCTGCTTCTTGATCCGATATGGCAAGCGGATGAGACATTCGGCTGTGCGCTATTGCGTTTTTGGAGGGTATAGCATGGCGTTTCTCTGAGCGTGCAAACCGCCTGCCCGGAAGGCTGATCCGTAATTCTGGCGTTCCAGACCTACAGCCTCTGCAAGATGTCGTAACAACTTCTCGCAGAACAGATGCAGGATTGGTGCGATAGCGTGCTGCTCAACAGGGGCTACCCAGCTGGCGGTGTGGGGGCAAACCGGCCAGGTTGTTTAATGTCGTTTATCTATCAAGGCAACTTTGAGTGCACTTGCAGACAACGGCGAAGCCGCCCGTGAAAACAGCAAGGTAACAGGGGCGCCTACTCATTTTTCTTTTCTTCACAATATGTCTCTTTCACCCGGATTCGTAGCAGTTAATGCGGCCTCAGATGGCCTGCAAACGCTGTATGGTATACTTGCGCAAAGTAGGTCCGTAAAAAACAGCCGTGCTCCTTTGTAATGAGGGGCACGGCTGGTCTGTATGGACGGATGCCGATACGCGTATGGAGGTCACCACGTTACTCCAGCGGTTCTTCAGTGTGCAGCATGCACATGGCCGTGTGCATCGCAGGTGCACTGCTGCAGGGCCTGGTCGTCCCACACCATGTGATCGCTCATTCCGTCACGTTCAAAGTAAAATGTGCTACGCTCACGCGGGTGATTCCCCACCTCGTTCATGGTTTCCGCATCGTAGAGACGTCCGTTTTTCATCACGTACGCGATGTCCTCGCTATTGCGTATGTCGTCGAGCGGACTTGAACGGAGCACAACGATATCGGCACGTTTGCCTGCCTCAAGCGACCCGAGCTCGTGATCCATGCCGAGATAGGTCGCGCCGTGCATTGTAGCGCTGCGGAGCGCTTCGTGGGGGGTCATGCCACCTTGCTCAAACATCCAGAGCTCCCAGTGAGGGGCGATGCCTTGCATCTGCCCGTGCCCACCAATCTGAACGGTCTGCCCCAGGTCGTACACATCTTTAGTTGCAGCAGCCGTCTCGAAGTGAAAGTATTCCTCTTCGGGCACGATTGTGCGGCGCCGAGAACGCTCGTCAACCATCGGGCGCGGCACGAACGTGAGCAATCGGTCGTTCTCCCATACGTTGTCGTGATGATAGAAGTAGTGCTCGCCGCGGTAGCCCCCGTAGCTCACCACCAGCGTAGGAGTGTAGCCAACATCAGTCGCCTCCCACATCTGAAGCATGTCGCTGTAGAGCGGGGCAACCGGGATGTTGTGCTCGATTCCAGTATGTCCATCCTGGATCATGTTCATGTTATGATAGAAGGTTGACCCGCCCTCTGGATAGACCAACATGTCAAGTTCGCGGGCGGCCTGGAGCACCTGCTGGCGCTGGTCGCGGCGCGGCTGGTTGTAGCTTTTTACTGAGAAGGCGCCTACCGCTTTTAACCGGTTCAGGTGGAAGCGCGCATCGTCGAGCCCGTCGATTTCGGCCCGGAAGTCACCATCAGCGCCGTAGAGGATGCGCCCGGTCGAGAACACGCGCGGCCCGACGGAATGCCCGGCTCGCACCATCTCGGACTGGTTGAACACGTTCTCGGTGTTTGCTGATGGGTCGTGGATGGTTGTTATACCAAACGCCAAGTTGGCGTGGTAGTACCAGTTGGTCTGCGGCATTATGCCGCCAAAGAAGTGCCCTTCGTGGGCGTGGGCATCGATCAGGCCCGGTATCAGGGTATGGCCGTCAGCGTCTACGACATGCGCCCCTGATGGCACGTCAATGGCATCGGCCGCGCCCACTGCGGCGATGCGATCTTCTTCAACGATGAGTGTGCCGTTTTCAATGACCTCATCACCGTTCATGGTAATGATACGCGCATTCGTGAACGCGACCTGCCCGCTGGGCCGGTCAACGGGAAGCGTCAGGTCTACCTCCGTAGTTCTTGCCGCCGAGGTCGGATCTACATCATCGCCGTTCTGGAGAAATGCAAATGCATCGTCCAGATTCAGCGTGAAGTGCTCAGGGCCCGCCATCCAGTGCAGCTGCTCACTGTCCCCCGACCAATGCAGATAGCTACCGCCCTGCTCGCTCACTTTTGCAACGGGAATCGCCGGCGTATCTTTGGTGAGCTCCAGCGAACCGCCTGTTTGGGGGAACGGGGCCACGTAGACATGGAAGAGCTCCTGGAAGGCCACCCAGTTGCCATCAGGAGAGGGCACCACAGCGCTTACGTCGCGCATCGTAAAGTGCGTGCGCTCCGTGCCACCATTGAGGTCCACACTGCGGTATGCTTTGCTGAGTCCGCCGCCTGTCAGGTAGTAAATACGTTCGCCATCAGCCGTAAAGCGAGGCGCCCGCCCGTCGTCGGTAATGTGTGTCGGCTCGCCGCCCGTGGCATCTACTGTGTAGAGCCCGGTATCGGTGCTATGGAGCGTACCGATCAGGCTGTTTCCGCTCGCACGTCTGTAGACGACGGTTGCCCCGTCGGGCGAAAATTGCGGACTGTGGTAGTACCCTGGCGCATCCACCAGTGTGCGTGCGCCGCTTCCGTCTACTCCAATCGAACGCACGGTGCCGAAGTCTTCGTCGCTCCAGGTGGTATACACGATGCGCTGCCCATCTGGACTGAACGCGGGGGCGTATGCGAAGTGATCGGTCGACGTGAGGCGCTCGGGCGTGCCATCTGGCAGCGTCATGCGGTACAGATGGCCTGCTGCATGGAAAACGAGCGTCTGCCCGCCGGGCGAAGTGACTGCGTCGCGCAGCATGCGTGCGCGGAAGGTATCGCCGGGAAGCTCCTGTTGCGAATGAACGGTCTCGGCCAGCTGCTGCTCAACCTCTGCTTCGAAGGGGATGATCTGGCTATCGCCCGTTTCAACATCGACGCGATGCAGTTTACCTTTGCCGTAGATGACTATCTCTTCGCCGTTCGGATGCCAGGAGTAGCTCGGATAGGGTCCAAAGATCGCCCATGTTTCCTGCTGGTCGCGACTCAGTCCCTCAAAGATCGGCGTCTCCGCACCGGTTTCCATGTCGTAAAGGAAGAGCACGCTCTCGTTGCGCACACGCCGGACAAACGAGATCTGCTCGCCATCGGGCGACACCTGTGGCCCCATGGCGCTGCCCCGTCCGCTGATCAACGTGGTAATATCGCCCGTTTCGCGATCGAGCTGCCGAATGGCGTAGATGACCCCGTTCGGATCCTTATCGTACTCAAACGTCTGCCCAGACGTAACATCCTCACTCCAGTACAGGTAGCGTCCGTCGGGCGAAACGACCGGTTCGCCGGCGTCTTTCTGGTCGGTGCGCCGCTCGGTCAGCTGGATGCCCGCGGTACCGCCTGCGCGATGATACATCCACATCTCGCCAGCACCAAGGGACCGTCGAGAGGTAAAGTGCTTGCGCGCTACGATGTAGTCGCCATCGGGCGTCCACGCCGGATTGTTGAGCAGGCGGAACGACTCGTCGGTGACCTGCTGCTGGCTATCTCCGGTGCGCGTCATCGTCCAGATGTTGTCACCCCCGCTCTGATCGCTGGTAAACGCGATGCGGCTCCCATCCGGGCTGTAGCGTGGCTGGATAGTCATGCTGGGACCGCTGGTGATGCGGGTAGCTGTGCCGCCTTCAATGGGAAGCGTATAGATGTCGCCCAGCAAGTCAAAGACGACCTCCTCACCGTCGGGATGCACATCTACGTTCATCCATGTGCCCTCGTCGACGGTGAACGACACGTCGATCTCGGGGTCAAGCGCGGTATTTACGTCCCAGTCGTCGTCAGACTGCGCGGCGGCGGTTCCGACAATGCAGCAGAGAAGTGCAGTGAGTAACAGCGATCGAATCATACAGCATAGTTGGTTTGGCGGGGGGTCAATTGCTGTAAGGTACGAACACCCACCTCATCCGCGCAACCTGTTTTATAACACAGCGCTGTAATACGCGACGAAACACGTTCAAGTGGTATCTGTCCTGCACGCACGTGCAAGCCAGTGTGTCTGTCGTACTCCACCTATGGAGATAGCCGTTGCTCAACGCGCAGGAGGAACGATGCGGGGCAAGTGCGCACTCCGTTTGAGACCGCTTCACAAACTGTAGGCGGCTGGCGCAATCACTTTTCAGACGTCGCTTAACGCCCGAGCCATTGGCGCAGGCGGCTCTTCGAGGAGGTGTCTTCGTTGTAATACTCGCCCAGGCTCTTCAGGCTCTGTGCATACCCGTAGTTGTCATAATTGTACGCATACCGGCTTCCGCTCTGATCTGATGTGTATGCATTAAGCACGCACCCGATGAGTGGCGCTTCCACGTCGCGCAACTGGTGCAGGGCATGATCGAGCGCCCGGCTATCGGTCTGGCCTGCTGAGGCAACCATGACAACGCCCTTGCAGAACGGCGACAGCGCAATAGCGTCGCTAAACAGTAGCACCGGCGCCGTATCAATGATGACATAATCAAACTCGGCCTCCATGTCATCGATGAGTGTCTTCATTCGCTGCGAACCCAGCAGTTCTGCCGGGTTCGGCACCTTCTCGCCTCCGGCCATTACGTAGAGGTGGTCTACGGAAGTAGACAGGGCTTCGGGGTCAGCGAGGCCGTCGTACAGCACATCAATCAAGGGAAGTGCGTCAGACGCGTTAAATATGGTATGCAGGCGTGGCCGGCGTAGGTCAGCGTCGATAAGAAGCGTGCGCTGTCCTGCACTGGCCAGTGCAAGTGCCAGGTTTGCAGCGGTTGTTGTTTTGCCTTCGCCTTTGTGGGAGCTAGTAACAGCCACTGTGCGCACCTCGTCGTCAGGGCGTACAAAGCGCAAGTTGGTTCGCAATCGACGATACGACTCGGCCACTGCCGACATAGGACTTACGAGCATGGGCAGCGTTGTAGGCACTTTACGCCCATCGATCGTGATGTGATCGGCTCCGTCGAAGTCGCGCTCAATGAGTGTCTTCATTGAAGGAATGACACCCATCAGGTTCTCGCCCGTCTCCCGAACGTCCTCCGGCTGACGCACGCGGGTGTCCATCATCTCCCAGATGAAGACGAGCCCGCCTCCCAGCACCAGTCCAAGAAGCGCTGCAAGCATTATGTTCTGCTGCGGATCGGGCGAGACGGGTGTACGGGGCACGCCGGCGAAGCGTACCACCTCGGCATTGCCCATTTCCGACTCCAGGGTCATGCGGGCTTCCTGCATCTGCTGCTGCACAAAGTTGTACACGCTTTCCGAAGAGCGTCGCTCGCGCTGCAGGCGTGCAAGCTGAAGCGACTGAGCCGGCAGCTCCTGAAGACGCGCCCGGTTCTCTCTGAGCTGGCTGTCTATGTTCGCCAGCCGTGCCTCTATACCGCTGATCTCAATGCGCTGGCGCACCAGCTGCTCGCGTTGCTGGGCAACGTATCCTACGCCCCGGCTGCTGCTCTCCCCGGGCCCGGCGCCCCCGGCTGCCAGCGCCTGGTCTACATATTGCGTGGCCACCTCTTCGGCGCGCTCATCGAGCGCCTGCAGGCGTTCTTCAATCCGCGCCAGCTCGCGCTCCAGCGGTCCGCCCGTTGCGTTGGCCACAAGATTTGGATTCCGCTCGCGGGCCCGCTCAAGCTGCGCCTTGAGTTCGGCGCGCTGCTCTTGAATGCGAGCCAGCTCCTGGTCGATGTCGGAGGCGAGCCGTTCGGCCAGCTGGGGCTCGATGGACTCCACGTTGTCTTGCTGCGCCTGCAAGCGCGAACGGTGCATATCCAGCTCAATGCTCAACTGAGCACGCTCCGTCTCCAGGCTGGTGATGCGCGACACCGTTGAGTTGGTTTCTTGGTCGAGGGCAACCGCTTCCTCTTCACGCATGAAGTCAACGACACGCTGCTCGGCCTCCGCGATTTCCTCGCGTAGCGTTTCGGCTTGTCGTTCCAGAAAATCATACGAGGCCTGCACGCTCTGCCGGCTCTGGTCACGTGAGTACTCAACATACTCTTCCGAAAACAGATTGACGATAAGCGCAGCTTCCTGTGGGTTGGTGCTCGTGGTGCTCAGCCGAATCACGTCAATCTCTTCCCCCCCCGAACGCGCTTGTATGCGCCCCGAAAGCCGGCGGGCTAACTGTTCTTGCGAGAGGCGCTCCTGTTCATCCTCTTCTCCCCAGTACATGATGGGCGGCCCTGCGCGCTCGCCTTCCGGGTACTCCTCTATCATGCGCACAGCTACGCGCTCGGCCAGCTCGTCGGACTGGCGCAGCACGAAGAGCTGGTTGGCAATCGATCGGTCGCCCATGAGCCGCGACCCAGCACGCGTGGTCATAACCGTCGGGTCATCGGGCTTGATAAGCACCGTACTCGACGTCTGGTACTGCTTCGGTAGCGAGTAGGTATATACAGCTGCAACCCCGACGACGGCGATCAGCACGGCCAGAATGAACCACTTGTACGACCAGAGCATCGCGAGCAGGTCGCGCAGCTGCGAAGCACCGGTTTCCTGGCTGTACGGATCGTCGTACAGCTGGCCCTGCGCCGGCCATGGAGCAGGGTTGGCGCCGTTCGGCCCATGCTGTCCGTTATGTCCGTTCGATGAAGGCAGCGAAGAAGAGGCCATAGGTCTGTCAGTTTCTGTACGAGTCGTCTCCCTTCTGATGCGACAGAAGCGTAGCGCCCCGTATGTAAATTAAGTACACTGATTGGCTGGAGAGATGCCGGCAAGCCGCGTTTAATGTCTTGGCGTATGCGATGCAGGTTCCGCGACACCGACTCTACGGACCAGAGCGCATTCTCCAGAGCGCATTCTCAAACACAACGCGCACCGGTACTGCCCAATCAATGCATTTAGAAAAAGTCTATCAGACGCAACGTGAGCAGCGTCAGGCTGGCAAGACTGCTTGTAATGCTGAGCACGTCTCGCAAACGAAACGGGGTGCGCGCGCGCTCCAGTTCGACAACCAGTATGTCGTCGTCTTGAAGCACCGGATACTGCGTATCTGCGATGAGGCGTTCCAGCGAAGCCTCGTAGATCACGCTGCGCTCCCCGTTCTCGGCAGTCCGGTACAGCTTTATCTGGATGTTATCCGGGTCTTGCCCCCGCTGCCGCGCGTCAATCGGTGCGCCACCAGCCATTGTCACGAGCTTGTCTAACTGCGTATCTTCGGGCACCTCATAGATCCCGGTGTTGCCAATGGTGCCCCATACCGATACCTGCACGGTCGCATCCCCCGGACGTGCGTAGTAGTGGTACGCTACGCTGGTCTCGGTCTCCTGCAGACGGTCCAAACTCTGTGCCGAAGCAGATGTCACAACGGCTCCGCCGCTCATCCCCAAAATAATCCACCATAAGGCCACACACCACAAGAAAGAAGACCGAAACGGGATCACAGGCGTCAAATGTTGTCGATGAGCAGAAGAGGGAAATACATGTGTTGCAGATTCGCAATGGACGTTTCCGTTACACCGCGAAGAATGCAACGTTCCGTCTGTAACCTGCCTAAGGGGATGCGCAGCGCGCTGCAAAGTGTGCGTAGGTGCTTTGTCTGGCTGTTTTTGTGCACGAGGAAACGGCTGGCTACAGCACTGCAGCATAGCTCCAAATCACAACCCATTAGCACAACCCATCAATCCTACCACCAGTCCGCACCTGCCCCCAGATGCACCCGCTCCTGGTACGCTAATTCTCTCACTTTGAAGCGCCCCAAGAGACCACCTGTGTGGTTTTTGTGGTATATCCACCTCATAACGTGGTCAACTTGTATATCGTACGGTCTGTACAGGAAATATCAGGAACTCAAATGTCAAGGTAGCTATGGCTACTGCTCTTCACACGCTGAAGCGCACCACGTTGAGCAATACGTTGAGTCGCCTCTGAGCGACTCGTATGGCGGACACCTGAGCATGGTCTCGCTACGCACAAAGGGGTTACTAACCACAATGCTGCCAACCGCAACGCCTACAGTAGCGTTGGAGAGGTGTTGGAACCCGGACATACATCCAGATGAACGTTTAGCCCCCGCGTCTACGTATTGCATGCACCACGCAGCCAATCTTTTTCACTCTGTCTTTGCGCACTGTTTTCCATGTCGCTCCCTGAACTACTCGATTCGCTCTGCTCGGCTTCCACGCTTCGGGTTGTCGGGCTGATGAGCGGTACCTCTTTCGATGGCGTAGACGCACTCCTGGTCGACCTCTCGGGATCTGAGCACACGCTTCAGGTCGATACGGTTGCTGCGCGCCACATCGCCTACCCCGACGATCTAACGAAGCAGCTCCATGCGCTGAGCACGGCCCGCACGGTTTCCTTGGACGATGTAACCCGTCTGCAGGGCCGCCTGTCGGCGCAATACGCTGTGGCGACCCGGGCGCTTCTCGCAGCAACCAATAGCACGCTTTCGGATGTAGACCTCGTGGGCGTGCACGGCCAGACCCTGGCGCATTGCCCTACGCCTGCATCCCGCACCAACCCAACCGGACGCGGCACGCTGCAACTCGGGGCCCCCGGCGCTCTTGCCGCGCTCCTCGACTGTCCGGTCATTGGCGACTTCCGCCCCGCCGATATGGCGCTTGGCGGACAGGGCGCTCCCATCGTGCCGTATCTCGATTACATGCTGCTTGGGGATACGAACGAGACACGCCTTATGCTCAATCTGGGCGGCATTGCAAACCTTACGGTGGTGCCGGCCAACAGCACGCGCCACGATGTGAACGCCTTCGATACAGGTCCCGCCAATATGGTGATGGACGCGCTCGCATCGTCTCTGCTCGACATGCCATACGATGCAGACGGCGCGCACGCTCAGGCCGGCAGCGCACATGCTGAAGTCGTCGCCGATCTGCTGCAAGATCCGTTCTTTCAGCAGCCACCGCCGCGCTCTACCGGGCGCCGTCAGTTTGGTGCTTCGTTTGCAGAGCAGCTCTGGAAGACAGTACAGGCAGCCGGCGGAAATCCGGATGACGCACTGGCCACGGCTACGCTGCTTACAAGCGCATCGGTCTATCAGGCCTACGCGCAGTTCGTTCGTCCTGAAGCACCGGCCGAGCGCGTTCTCGTAAGCGGCGGCGGACTGCATAACAAAGCGCTTATGCAGATGCTATGCGATGCCTTTTCGCCCATTCCGGTCGCTTCTACTGCAACCGTGGGCGTTAACCCCGATATGAAAGAGGCCCTCTGCATGGCTGTCTTGGCGTACGAATGGGTGAATGGCGTGGCAACGGCTATGCCCTCGGTGACCGGTGCAAGCGCCTCTGCCCGTCTTGGCGGACTCCACCTGCCCCCGCGCTTTACGTAGGAGCAACGCTCTGTTTGTTGCTGCTTCGTATGTCGCCTCCTCTTAAGTAGAGCCCCACAAGCATCTTTTTGCATGTCACTGCGAAGAGCGCCATCGACGCGCCAATCTTGGGCCTTATGAACCGGATAGACCCGCTCTAACTGGCGCATGAGATCGCCGCGTCGGTCACAAGCTCCCTCCTCGCGATGACAAGGTGTAAACGTATCTTTACCGACTTACTTACCTTCACATTTTTCTCTTCTGTATGGCTTACACGCTTAACGATCTGCGCACGCTCATCGACCTGGAGCGCATCGAAGACACCATCTTTCGCGGCACGAACTACGACATTGGATCGGGAAGCGTGTTTGGCGGACAGGCGCTCGCGCAATCGCTCGTAGCAGCACAACGCACCCTCGACAGCGCCGACCGCGTGGCCCACTCCATGCACGGCTACTTTATCTTGCCCGGCGACGTAGACGCCCCGATTGTGTACGAGGTCGACCGCCTGCGCGATGGGTCGTCGTTCACCACGCGCCGCATCATTGCGATTCAGCACGGACGCGCCATCTTCAACATGGCCGCGTCGTTCCAAACGCCAGAACCGGGCGATACGCATCAGACGCCGATGCCCGACGTGCCGCCTCCCGATGCACTCGACTCCGACATGCAGCTGCTCGAACAGATTGCCGATCGCATCCCCCAGCACCTGCATTCGTTCTACACGGAAGAGCGGCCCATTGAAGTGCGACGCGTTGATCCGGTTGACCCATTCAACCCCACCTCCTCATCGCCGATCAACCATATGTGGATACGCACGCGCGGCACGCTGCCCGACACCCCACTGCTTCATCAGGCGATCTTTGCCTATATGTCAGATTATGGCCTACTGAGCACCGCCCTGCGTCCGCACGGACGCTCGTTCTTGCAGCCCAACCTGCAGCTGGCGTCGCTCGACCATGCGATGTGGTTTCATCGCCCGTTTCGAATGGATGAGTGGCTGCTCTACAGCGCCGAGAGTCCGGCCGCGCATGGCGCGCGTGGGTTCGTGCGTGGGCAGGTCTTTACCCGAGACGGTACGCTGGTGGCCTCGGTGGCGCAGGAGGGACTCATGCGCGTGCACGATGCACCTTCTGACAAAAGTTAGGCAGCGGTGCTCATGCTCTCAGACCGGTATAGTGCAAATTCAGGCTGCTCTCCACGCGCTTTTCCCGTGCCCGACGCATGCCTGCATTGATTCCAACCGCTTCCGTAGCGTACCTTGTATGCAAGGTTTTTCGCTCGCTTACTTTATTGCATTGCATCGCATCTACCCGTGGAAACAAAATACATTTTTGTGACCGGCGGCGTCACGTCGTCATTAGGCAAAGGCATCTTTAGCGCGTCGCTGGGGCGGCTGCTTGAAGCACGCGGTCTGCGCGTTACCATCCAGAAGTTCGACCCGTATATCAATGTCGACCCCGGCACCATGAACCCATACGAGCACGGAGAGGTGTTCGTAACCGACGACGGTGCCGAAACGGATCTTGACCTCGGCCACTACGAGCGCTTCCTGGGGCGTTCCATGAGCCAGGCCAATAATGTGACGACCGGCCGCGTATACATGGAGGTCATCACCAAAGAGCGCGAAGGCGCCTACCTTGGCAAAACCGTGCAGGTCGTTCCCCACATTATCGACGAGATCAAATACTGGATGCGGAAGCTGGGCACCAGTGGCGACTACGACGTGGTCATCACCGAAATTGGAGGCACCGTCGGCGACATTGAAAGCCAGCCGTACCTGGAAGCCATTCGCCAACTGCGTAACGAGCTGCGTCCGCATACGCTCATCGCTCACCTTACCCTGGTTCCCTACCTGCGCGCGGCTGGCGAGCTCAAGACGAAGCCGACGCAGCACTCTGTCAAAACCATGCTCGGGTACGGCCTGCAGCCCGATATGCTCGTGTGCCGCTCTGAGCAGCCCCTGGACCGGGCCATCCGCGAGAAGATTGCGCTCTTCTGCAACGTGCCCCCCGAGGCGGTAACGCCTATGCTGGATGCAGAGACTATCTACGAAGTGCCGCTGCTGCTTCAAGAAGAAGGGCTGGGGACGCTCGTCGTTGAATCGCTTTTCAGCGACGAGGAGCAGTCGAATATGATGGCGGTGCCCGACCTGAGCGACTGGATCGAATTCCTTCGACGCCTGAAAAACCCGGAGTCCACGCTCACCATTGCGCTCGTAGGTAAGTACGTAGAACATCAGGACGCGTACAAGTCGATCACAGAAAGCCTGATGCTGGCGGGCGTCCCCGACGGACTGCAGGTCGACATCCGGTTTGTGCTGTCGGATACGTTGACCGAAGAAAACGTCGACGAACTTCTTGGCAATGTAAGTGGCGTGCTCGTTGCCCCCGGGTTTGGCGAGCGCGGCGTAGCAGGAAAGCTCACCGCTATTCAGTACGTACGCGAAAACGATATTCCGTTCTTCGGCATCTGCCTTGGGCTGCAGTGTGCCGTTATCGAGTATGCACGCAACGTGTGCGGCTGGCCCGATGCCCACTCAACAGAGTTCGAAGACGATACGCCGCATCCCGTTATCGACCTGATGGAGGAACAGAAAACGGTATCGGAGCTGGGCGGCACCATGCGTCTGGGACAGTACGCCTGTGACCTGTATCCCGACTCTACAGCGCACCGTGTCTACGAATCCGAAACGGTACATGAACGCCACCGCCACCGCTACGAGGTGAACAATGTGCTGCGCTACCGACTGCGCGAGGGCGGCATGCGGTTTACCGGCATTAACCCAGATCTGGATCTTGTAGAGATCATCGAGCTTCCTGAGAAGCGCTGGTTTGTGGGTGTGCAGTTTCATCCGGAGTACCGCACCACCGTTGGCGATCCGCACCCGCTCTTCCAGTCGTTTGTGCAGGCATGCCGTGCATACGCCGAAGAGCACGGCCTGCTGAGCGACCCGCAGCCGCCTCAGCCGCACCAGGTCACTCCGCTTGCTTCTGCAGATATGTAGCGCCAGCGCACCGCATACAAATATCGCCCACCCGTCTTGTGGATGGATGTCTTACGGACGGGTGGGTGGATCGGGCAGATCAACCTCCAGCATGAAGCTGGTTCCGCGCGAGCCGTCGTCGTTGGTCGCTGTTGCTGTGATCTCTGTGGAGCCGCCGCCGACAAAGGTGACCGTGAGTGTTGCTTCGCTCACGGCAGTGGTAGCCACCGCCTCGTCGGACGACGAGGCCTCAAAGCTAAGGGAGCGCCCTTCAGAGTCGCGAAATACGGTGTTGAGGTCGACGGTGAGCGGCCCGTCATCGGCTTTCACGCGCTGGTCCTCGATCTCGTTATCGACAATGGGGGGGCGTTCGTTGGGGCTTAGTCCATCGTCGCCACATGCGGGCAAGAAGAGGAGCGCCCCTACGATCATGAGGGGAAGCATCCAGGGGGCGAAAGGGGCGCGGAAGAGTGACGGAGTATGCATAATAAGAGAGCGTTCGTATCCAAAAGGCAGCAAAGAGGTTGGGGGGTGCCAGGTCATCGCACGATGGTCACCCGGCGAACATCTGAATCCCCATTGCCGGTGATGCGCACGAAGTAGACCCCGCTGGCCAGCGTCCGTCCGTCGGCTTTGCCATCCCACACGACCTGGTGCGTGCCGGCTGTCTTCGTGCCGCGCTCAATCGTGGTGACGCGCTGCCCCAGCACGTTGTAGACGGAGACCTCTATATCCATCGACTCGGGGACCGCGTACTCCAGGGTGGTCTGCCCCTGAAACGGATTCGGGTAGTTCTGGCGCAGTGCGAGCTGCTCAGGTACCACCTCGCTGACGGCGTCGAGAGCACCGATTTCAGCACGCAGGGTCACGGTACCGGTATCGCCGATATCGACGGTTGCCGGTCCGGTGTTTAGCGCGTACTCGCGTCCGGTGTCGGCATGAGTGAGGCGCACACCGGGCAGGTCGGCGCTGGTCTCCCAGCCGTGTCGTGCCGTTAGGTCAATAGAAGCGGTGGCGCCAGGGGTACCGCGCAGCGTAAGGGTAAGCTGATGCTGGTCGGTGTCGGCGGGCACAACGCGGGATGCATAGCGCGCATCGCCCTCCTCAACACGAAGCGCGCCCTGTTCGAAGTGGGCGGGCGGAGCGAGGTGCGACCGGGTGCCTGTCGCGTTTGCATCGAACGTGAGGGTAAACCCGGAGAACGGTTCGCCCGCTACGGTGCCTGTGAGGGCGATGGATCGGGCTTCCGCCTCGTCGGAGCCCTGCTCGGTAGCAGCAGCCCGCACGGCAGTTCCAGATGCAGCCTCGTCGACCGGCAGCGTAAGCGTGCCGAGATCGTCCTCGTTGAGCACGTAGTAGGCTTCGCCGTCGACGGATGCACTAGCAAACGTGCTGGCCTCTTGCCAGGCCCCATTCCACTGCCAGAGCGGCACATCGATATTGTTTGCGGTTTGCACCGCATCCCAGTCGAGATCAGCGAGGAGAGGATTCGAGATAATATTCCATCCGTCCTGCAGTTCAATCGAGGGGTCGCCTGCAACGGCAGACTCAAGCGTGACCACGTCTCCAGTGAAGCTCCAGCCGTTCTGCGCGAGCATCCAGAAGCCGCGTCCGGGGCGGAAGGTGAAGGCCGCGCTCCCGTCGTACGCGTCGAGGAAGGCATCTGCGCTGTCGGTGGTGCCCGTTTCGCGGAAGGCGCGCCAGTCGGGGCCCTGCTCGCCGGTTACCGTATCCGCAAGGTCAGCGCTCACCTGCCCGGGTAGCCCGACCAGTCGGTAGCTGGCGCTACTGGTCGGGTCGTCAAAGGTGCGGTTTACGTCAATGGATACGCTGGTGACCTCCGTGGCACCGGGGCTCACGTACACGACCATCCCATCATGATCGGACGAGCGCAGCGTGGTGTTCGGATCCGACAGGAAGGTGTTGGACGAAGGCGCATCGCTGTTGGCCCGAACGTACTGGCGCCCAGTAACGCCCGCAGTGAGCGTTTCGCTGGTCAGAATATGGTCGAGTACCTGCGCCGCCCCCTCAAAGATAAACGAGTAGCGCTCTTCCGGCGGGAGCTCGGTAACCTGGTTGACCAGCGGCGGAGACACCGCTACGTTGCCTTCAAGCTCTTGGTCGCCGGGCGTCACCGTGCCGCTGATTTCGCCGACGACGTCAACGATGCCATCGGTAAACTCGAACGCGTTGAAGTCGCCGACAACCGAGAGTGCAATGCCCGGGTTCGCATCCTGCAGGTCTTGCACCATCTGTGCTATCGACTCGCTTTGCGCCAGGCGCTTATCGCGCACGAACTGATCGCCACTATCGAGCCCGATCCGTGATCGGTTGTGCAGCACGAGCACACTTACGGGAAAGAGGCCCTCGTCGGTCGTAATGTCGCCGTTGACGAGAAAGGGCAGGCGATCGTGCACGCGGCTGTTGTTGCCAAACGTCTCACCGGCGCCGAGTCCTTCCGTCGTTACGTTCTGCACGCTGGTCTGCACCAGTGCCCCGGTTGTGAACGCCGTGGGCTGTGTGGAGGGCGTATATGCGTCGTAGGAAACAGCGCATGTACTTTCAACTTCGTCGGCGAGCTCTTCAAGTGTTTCCTGGCCGCCCACTTCCTGAACGCCGAGAATGGTAGGCGCCTGCATCAAGTCGCATATGTAAGCCGCGTGCTTGGCCAGCCGGTCGTTGTATCCGCCTGGTGTTGAGCCGCCTCCGCTGGGCCCGAATACATCGAAGAGGTTCAGCGTGCCGATGCTGAACTCGTTATCCTCAAGCGGACGAACACCGGAAACGGTGTCTTCAATGTCAAAGTCTTCGATAACGAGATCCGAAGGCCAGAGCACATGCTCGCCGAAAGCGAAGGTGAGCGGGCCTTCGGCTTCGAGGATCGTTGTGCCACGCGGCACTTCAATGTCGAAGTTGCTTGGGAAGTCACCCGGTCGCGTGGCAATCTCAAAGAGCTGCTGACTTCCGCCCCACACTGGCAGTCCGGGCTGGCCCGGAAACGGAAGCCCGGGCTGGCGGAAGTTGCGCTCCACATCAACCTCACCGCCCGCATCCACATAAAAGTTACCAAAGCGGTCCGATCCGCTTGTCGAGATCGCGTTCTTTACGCGCACCAGCATGCTCTGGTAGCGGTACAGGTCGGGCACGATGCGCGGGGAGGGGTCGGGGGTGGTTGCGTTGAACGTAACGGGCTCTGGAATGGGCGCGCTGCCGACTACATTAATGTTGGGATTGTCGGTAAGCTGCGTTGAGCCGTTGAAGTCAACCGCGGTGGCCGTAATGTCGACCAGGTCGCCGGGCGACACGCTGGGACTTCCGCTGGTGAACACGAAGAGTCCGCGCGAGGCCTGTTCGGCGCACTCTTCTTCGCGCTCGGTCATCTGCATGAAGAAGCCGTTGTCGGCGAGTACGGTTACCACGTTATTTCGGGTGGTTACCTCTTCGCCATCGACCGGCGTGGTAAAGCTGGTCCCCTGAATCTCGCAGATGAGCGCATCAGCCAGGTCGATCGGCTCGCTATCCCCCAGCACATCGTTCACGCGCACCGCCTCAAGCTGCAAGTTGTCTTGAAAACGACCAACAATACCCTGGAATGTAATGGCGTCTTGCGGCACCGGCTCGCCGTCGAGTGCTGTATCGCGATCTTGCTGCAGACGCAGCGAGCCTGTATCGGTAGCGTCTTCGATGTCGTAGGTGGTGCTGGACTGGAAGACGATATCGTTCGTATTGATCGTGACGCCTTCTACGCGCACAAGCTGCGACTCCAGCAGTCCGTCGTTGTCGGCAAGGTTCGCGTTAAGCTCTTCGAGCGTAATTTCCTGCGGATCAGGAAGCGGGTTGCCGGACGACAGGATGAGCAGATCGTCTACAGGCGTATCGAGTTGGCGCGCGTCGTTGAACGAATTGAGCGTGCTCGTAACACGTATGCTATCGCCGGGCGATACCGTGCCGCTAAAGTTGGCACCGCCGTCGAAGATCGTAAGCCCTCCGCTGTCGTCCTGGAAGCGCACGTAGCGTCCACGTGCGCGGGTCACGATGCCTTCCACGGTCACCTGCGTGCCGTCGGACTCAGCACGGGCATCGGCGACGGGCATGACGTTGGCATCGCCCGGGTCGTCGAGGTTTTCATCGGTAATGAAGTCGCTTGCCAGCATCGGGATGAGCTGAATATCGCCGTTGAACTGGCCGATGACGCCTTCAAAGTCGAACGGTTCAGAGGGAATCAGCAGGTTGATCACGTCGGTTTCGCCCGGACGCTGTACCCGCAGGGTTAGCGATCCGGTGCCATCCCGGGCGGTGTAGTTGCTTGCTTCCTGAAAGCGTCCTGTTTCATCAATCGTCACGCCATCGACCCGCACCAGGACGCTCTCATAGTTGACCCCGTCGCTATCCAGCGTAGAGAGCGTTACGTTCTGCGGACTTGGCACCTCGGTTGTCCCTTCAACCGAGTAGCTTTCCAGGTCGGCGTCGTTGATCTGAAGCAGTTCGTTGAATGCCGATAGGGTGCCTTCAACACGCAGGATGGTACCTGGAGCGATGGTGCCATCCGCAATGTCGTTCTGAAACGCATCCGCCAAGGCGCCGTCGTTCTGGCGCACCGTCATGCCACTCGCCCCAGTGGAGCCGGTGCCGTCTTGCAGGCGAACGAAGTCGCCAAAGGCACGCGTTACCACGCCCTGAATCGTAACCGTAGCTCCCTCGCCCTGCTCACGGGCTTCGTTGATCGTGTCTACGTCACCCGGCGGCTGGTACCCCTCATCATCCCCATTTTCGCCATCTCCATTATCATTGTCTCCGCCGCCGTCGTCACCATTGTCGCCATTGTCCCCGTCATCGGGGGCATCCCCGAGCGGAAAGCCTTCGATGGTGATATTGTCGAAGCGGTTGTTGCCGGGGCCTGACGAGGCACCATCAACCGTGATGCGTATGACAAGGTCGGGATTGTCATTGGCCGCCTCGATATCAGATAAATCGGCGGCAAGAATCTCAAAAGAGGATCCGGTGTTGTTCCGCTCGGTGAACGTCGTCAGTTCGCTAAATGAGGTGCCTCCGTCTATGCTGTATGAGATCGTCTGTGTATCAAATCCGGTACCCGTGCCGCGGGTCGCGTAGACCATTTCGATTGCTTCAAAGCCCTCAGTCGAAACGGCGAGGTCGAAATGCTCCCCGTTTTCGCTCTGTCCTGTCGGCACGAAACTCGATCCAGCCGAGTCGCCCCCTTGCGCGTTATTTGTGGTACCCCCGAAGCTGTTTAGGCTTTCTGTGTCGAACGAGTACGTAATCTCGCCACTTCCCTGCGTAGCCGCTATCGGAGCGGGCCAGGGATTGCCGTTCTCCACCGGGTCATTGAAGTTCCAGTAGTGGAGCAGGTCCTGGGCGGCGGCTGGCGGAGCCAGCGTAGCAACCACGAAAAACAATGCGGCGGTCCAGACCGCCGGGGCGTATCGAAGCGTCATAATGAAACAGGTACAGTAAAACGGAGCAACGGTGGGTGCTGCACGGTGCGCGATAAGCTACGGTGTGCAGCATACATATTTATAGTGATTGCAACTTACTTTGTTAAGACCCCGTGCGCGTAATCTCAACGAATCTGGAAGCGCTAACAGTATGATAATGGCGAAAGACAGCCCATTCCTTTCTCCTGCAATCGAGGTGTCGGGATATTTTGGTTGCACGCACTGTTTTCACTTCGCCACAGGTGAACCATTGGTAACGCTCCCATTAAGAGCATTCGCCCATTGGTCTTCGTTGGCACCATCGTAACCTATCGCCCCGTTCCATACCTCATGAAGTTCTACAGCACCCAGCTCGCGTATCTATTTGATGACAAGGAGGCCCGGCGCAATCTTATTGCGCTCTCCAAGTACATTGCCTTTTTGATCGTCTCAATGATTCTGCTGTCGGTAGGCTTCCAGTTGATCATGTGGCATGTGGAGGGCCAGGATCATAGCTGGATCTCTGCATTCTACTGGACCCTGGTCACCATGAGTACGCTCGGGTTTGGGGATATTACGTTTTACACTGACATCGGGCGCCTCTACAGCATGTTTGTGGTGGGGTCGGGCATCGTGCTGCTACTCATTGTGCTCCCGTTTGCATTTATCCGGTACTTCTATGCGCCGTGGCTGGAAGCCCAGATCCACGCGCGGGCGCCGCGCTTCGTGTCCAGCGATATGCAAAACCACGTCGTTATCTGCAACAATGACCCGATCACCCCGGACTTATCGACCGTCTGGAGACCGATGGTATCCCATATGTGCTTATTGAGACCGATGCCGATCAGGCATCCGACTACTACCTGGATGGCATATCGGTCATTCTTGGCGACTTTGACAGCAAGGAGACCTTCGAGAATGCGCGTGCTTCCGAGGCCCGCATGATCCTTGCCAATCGAAGCGATGTCGAAAATACGAATATCGCCCTTACCGCCCGTGAGGTTGCCCCCAATACTCCGATCACCGCGATCGCCCACTCGCGCGATGCCGTAGACATCCTTGAACTGGTCGGATGCACCCATGTCTTGTCGCTCAAGCAGATGCTGGGCGAACAGCTCGCCAATCGCATTAATGCACGGCACTGCGAGGTGCATCCCATCGGTAGATATAAGGAACTGGTCCTGGCCGAACTTCCCGTTCAGAATACCCCGCTGGAAGGACGCACGATCCGCGAAACCACCCTGCGTGCCGACACAGGAGTAAGCATTATCGGCGTATGGGAACGAGGCGCGCTTGAACCTGCACGGCCAAACCATAAACTTACCGCCTCGAGCGTGCCCGTCGTTATCGGAATGCAGGATCAGATCGACGCACTCGACCAGCGCCTCAACTCGTACGATATCAGCGACCACCCGGTGCTAGTTATCGGAGGCGGCACCGTGGGCGAATCAACAGCCCGGGCGCTTCTTGATCGGGGCATTGATGTAAATATCGTAGAGCGTGATCCCGCCCGGTGTAAGGCACTGCGCCGCCTGGATGTCAACGTATTTGAGGGCGATGCCTCCGACTACAGCCTGCTCGACGAAGCCGGCATCCAGAATGCCCCGTCGGTGCTTCTCACTACCCACGACGATGCCGTCAACATCTACCTGGCCTCGTACTGCCGCCGCCTGAACGAGCGCCTTCGCATCGTAAGTCGAATCGTGCACCGGCGTAACATGGAAGCCATTCATCGCGCAGGGGCCGACTTTGTACTCGGATACGCAATGCTCGGCATCGAATCTGTCTGGGCCGTGCTCATGGATAAAGAGCTGGTCGTGATGGGCGAAGGGCTCGACCTCTTTACCCGAGAGGTTCCCCCCTCCTTGCATCACAAAACGCTGGCTCAGAGCGACATCGGTGCCCAAACAGGGCTCACGGTTGTTGCCGTGCTCTGCCCGAATAAAGATGTTATTACGCAAGTAAACGCCGGTACAACGCTCGAACCCGAACGCGAACTGCTCATGGTGGGCACCGACGAGCAGTACCACGACTTCGTGGAACGGTACGGATGACCCTACCCGGATGACCCTGCCCGGACCTACTACTGCACCCTGGTCTACTCTTCTTGCACGGTTCCCTCATATGTCTCGCCGTTCAGGGTAAACGAGTACGTTATCGTCGCCGTCTTGTCAACCATCTTAGAAACAGAACAGTACGTTTCGAGACTCAAGTCGATAGCACGGCGCACCTTGTCCGCCTGTGCATCGCCGGTCAGGGTGTAGTGGATCTGCACGTCTGTGAACACGCGCGGCGGATCCTCGGCGCGCTCCGCATCCACCTGAACCGCAAAATCGTCAACCTGCTGCTTCTGCTTCTCCAGAATCATGAGGATGTCGATGCTGCTGCACCCACCAATGGCCATCGCCGTCATCTCCATCGGGCTCACCCCCTCTTGCTCGCCCTTAGATGCGATTGTAAGCCGGTTGCCTGTTGCATTTGTACCTTCAAACTGGATAGCGTCGTTGATTCGTTGAAGCGATACGGTCATACGTTCAATATGTCGTTATGAAACAGGGTGGATAACAGGAATGCAGGTCTGTTAACACGAAAGCACCTCGCGCCGTTGCATGGTCTCCAGGCTCTGAGTGAACGCATGTCTCACCGAAGCCCGTATTTCGCTCGCATATGCTCGCATCATGTTCTGACGCGCGCCTCGGAAGGAGCGCGTCATCGCACGTTATGTATGCCCCTTTCATGAATAAGAGATGAGACCAAAAGCATATGGGACATATCCGCACACAATGTAACGGAATACAAAGCATCGAGCGGAGAATCCGGAACACCCTATAGGTGATGTGGTGTTCGTGCGAACGAGGAGTTCTTCTCACAAACGGAGCGTACGCACGGATGCCCCACATGTCTGTGTACGCGCTCGCCTATATGGTTGACCTCTGGATGCTCGCTTCTGACTGGTTTATGGGACTTGGCGACTCGTACGGCGTCGATCCCATAATCTTCGGAAGCATTTACGTGGCTACGATTCCATTTTTCTGGGGATCGGTCGCCTGGATCGTTCGCAACGCGCGCAAGGGTACGTCGGTGACTTTGCCGGCGCTATCGGCCAGCTTCTTTATGGTGATGGCGTACGCCTACCTGTTCTGGGCAGGCGAGAATCTGCCAATCTGGCTTTACCTGCTTGTGGGCGCGTGTATTGTATATGGCGGTATTGCTACCGTACGAAAAGTGCGCGCCACGACGCGCGCCTCCAAACGGGTCAACGCGATCTCCTCATCTCTTCCTGACGCTCCCCCCTCCCAACAAGAGACCCGGAACGAGTCCGCCTCTCCCCCTCGTCACAAAACACCCGCGTACCGGCCTGCACGAGTCACTTCGTAGCCTCCGTTAGAACCCGTAGCTGGCTCCTGGCAGCACAGAACGGCGCGTTTCCGCTTCATCTCTTTTGACCTGCTCCGGCCTCGGGTCGAACTGTACCCATCAGCATCTTGCTACCCTGCCCGGTCGCCCCTGCGTATTTGCCCTGATGTGCGTGCAGCCACGCGCTTGTACGCGCTTGTAACAGTCTGCAGCGGATCGGCACCTATCGCATGGAGGTAGCCGTGTAAGCTGCGTCCGACCAAATAAGGCTCCGCATGCTTTACGCATTCAGCAATTAAACGGGTACGTGTAATGATGGACTTCTGGAGCACATTCGTGGATTGGTTCATGGGACTGGGGAGCGCCTACGGCGTGGACCCTGTCATTTTTGGAAGCATTTACCTGGGGGCTATCCCTTTCTTCTGGATGTCGATAGCCTGGCTGATTCGCAACCTACGACGAGGCGCTTCCACAGTGCCTCCAACGCTTGCAGCCTCTTTCTTTATGCTCTCTGCCTACATCTACCTCTTCTGGGCCGGCGAGAACCTGCCGCTCTGGGTCTACTTCTTTGCCGTGGCGCTGGTGGCATACGGCGCCGTCGCCACCGTAAACAAGGTTCGCGCACAGGCCGAGGCTCCGCCTGCCGCTGGCGTCGACATTGATCCCGATGACGACTTCGATGTCGTGGTTATCGGCGGCGGCGCGGGCGGCCTCACCGCTGCCGGGGTGGCCACTAACATCGGTGCCAAAACGCTGATGATCGAAAAAGCCAAGCTCGGCGGCGACTGCACCTGGTACGGCTGCATCCCCAGCAAAGCGCTCCTGAAAAGTGCCGAGGTCGCCCACACTGTTGCACAAGCGGATGCATATGGCGTTGACGTATCGGACAGCGCCGTTAACTTTTCGCGTGTCATGGGGCGTTTAAGAACGCTACGGCAAGAGGTGTACGAGGACGCAGACGCGCCCGAGATCTTTGAGGAGATGGGCATCGAAGTCGCCCACGGCACTGCGCGCTTTGTAGATGACCATACCGTAGCGATCGACGATGGCGCGAGCACGCGGCATGTGCGAGGCGACCGAATCGTGATCGCTACGGGTGGACGTGCCCTCGTGCCGCCTATCGACGGGCTGGACGATGTTCCGTATCTGACCAATCACTCGCTCTTCGACCTCAACGAGCAGCCCGACCATCTGGCCATCGTTGGAGCAGGACCCATCGGCATCGAAATGGCGCAGGCCTTTGCCCGACTGGGCTCCGACGTTACCGTCATCGAGATGGGCGACCGCATCCTACGTAACGACCATCCTGAGCTTACCGAAATGCTCAGAAAGCGGCTGGCGGAAGAGGGCGTTCGCTTCCTGCTCAATGCACGGGCCGATCACGTATCGCAGACCGACGACGGACGCATTCGCATCCAGGCCGAACAGAACGATACCAGCCACACAGTAGTAGCCGATGAGTTGCTTGTCGCCGCAGGCCGCCAGCCCAACGTTGAACACATCGGCCTCGACGCTGCAGGCATCACCTACACGAAAAAGGGCATTCCGGTCAATGACTCCGGGCAGACCAACCGATCGCACGTTCTGGCTGTGGGCGACGTTACCGGGCGCTACCAGTTCACCCACATGAGCGAGCACATGGCCAAGACGGCGATGACGAAGGCGCTCCTTAAGGTGCCTGCAAGCTTTGATACGGACCACGTGCCATGGGTCACGTACACCGATCCGGAGCTGGCTCACGTAGGCGCTACCGAGGCCGAGCTCGAATCCAGCGGCACCTCGTTCAAAACATATCGCTTCCCCTATTCAAAAGTCGACCGGGCTATCACCGATGGCGATACACTGGGCGAAATCAAGGTCTACGCCAAAGAATGGAACGGCAAGATTCTGGGAACCAGCGTGCTTGGCGCGCGGGCAGGTGAGCTCATCAGTGAGTTTGCGCTGGCAATGCGCAACGGCGTAACGCTGCGCGCCCTCTCCGACACTATACATCCGTACCCTTCGTATGGATTGGCGGCTCGCCGCGTAGCAGACCAATGGTACGCTCAAAAACAATCTGCCCGTGTTACACGCTGGGTTAAGCGCATTTTTGGATACGGCGGCCCCGAAATCGAGCCAGAGCCTGATCGCATTGTGTAGCTCTACTAAGTAGGTCGCCGAAAATACATTTACACCTTGTCATCGCGAGGAGGGAGCTTACGACCGACGCGGCGATCTCATGCGTTCCTTGCAAAGGTTTTACCCTGCTTATAAAGCACAAGATTGCACTCCAAGAGCACTTCCTCGCTGCGCTCACAGCGCCGCGTCGCTAACGCTCCTCGCAATGACATACTCGAAAGGTTCTTTCTTGGGTCTACTTAGCTCTACTAAGTAGCTCCACATAAAAGCCCAAGACAGCGGGATAGAGCAGCACCACGCGACATGCAGGCAGCGCGGTCCACGTTCCCGGGCACAGCGCATCGGCACAGCGCATATCCATGCGAGGGATGCATACGCTACTGCTCATTATGCTCTCGACCTCTGTATGGACGCCTCTACCATCACGGCCCCCAACCTCCAAAACCAGTTTGAAGCCGATCGGGTCTTGCGCGGCATGCTCGCCCATCGCTTACCACCTTCACGCTACCAGGACGCACGCGACGCGCTCCACAACGAAGGCAGCCGCCAACAACAGCGTTACGTAGCACAATCCCACCATGAACAGCCCTACCATGAGAAGTCACCGCCCAGGCCTTCTCCTGAAGACGCGTGGGGCCAACCTCAGCGTGTAGCTCCGGCTCCCCCCCACTGGGGGCCGAGCCGCCGTGCATTTACGCAGCATGGCATCATCCACCGCTCGCAGGCGCGTCCCGATGCTGCCCATAGCCGACTCGTGCAGATGGCCTTGGTGCATCTGCTGGCTCCTGAGGCGCCTGGTCTGGCTCCGCTTATTGCGACGACTGATGTAGCTGTGCACACCCTTATGCGAACGGGCTCAGCCGCCCACTTGGAGCGGCTTGTTCCCCGGCTCACCAGCCGCGACCCCGATACATCTGCCCTGTGCGGTATTTGGGGTCGCAGCCATTCGCTCTCCGCTCCCAACACTCCAATTCGAGCGACGCATAGCGAAGGAAGATGGCGCCTGCACGGCCGCACGTATGCCCGTGCATCCACCTACCCGGATGCAGTGCTGGTTTTGGCCCAAGACGAATCGGGGACCCGCCACTTATTCTTGCTGGATCAGCCCGCTGCAACCAGCGGTGTGCATATTCACGCGCCGGTGTATTCAGCCATACATCCTGCCGCCCCCTCCGCAACACTACGTCTTGACAGCGTCCCTGCAGAACACCTACAGTCAGGGGTGGAGCGCGCAGGGCCGGCTCCGTTTCTTCAGCATATCTGGGATGCGGTGCTTTCCGTCAGCCACATGCGCCGCGTACTCGCGTTGGCCCGTGGCGCCGCTAAAACATGGCGCGTCCAGGATAAGGAGCTGGCCTATAGCGCACTCATTCAAGAGACCCTCGCCGACATGCAGGCACGCTACGAATCTGCCTTTAACCTGACCTACCGCAGTGTTCGCTTGCTCGATGATACGGAGAAAGGCGATGAATCCAGCGCGCCCTCACTTCAACTGATGGCCCTTCTCGCAAAGCACCATGCTATGATGCAGGGCGCTGAGATCGCACGTGCAGCCCTCCAGGTGTGGGGACAGAGCGCCGGGCGCGCCTCTAACGGATTGCATGCTGTACTCGCCCCAGTGCACGACCGCGCCGTTGCGTACGGCACCACGCACGATCTGGCGCTCAACTTTCTTCATACACTGGAGCATAAACAGCAATTTGGGGTGCTGCGGCGCGACTTGAAAGAAACACTCATCGGGTGCTCGGTGGAAACGCTCATCGGTCCGATGAAGGGCGCGGTAATGGCATTTAAAGATGCCAATGATTGGCTCAAAAACGCCCGAGACGACGGCGGCGAAACGTTGGAGGCGGGAGCGCATCGATTTGCCACAACTGTAGGCCGTGTCCTCTCGATTGCTTTCATGATTGAGCATGCTGACTGGTCGCTTCGAGAAAACCAGGATGGTCGGCCCGCTGCTGCCGTGAAGCGCTTTTTGAATATGCACATCAATCATATCAGCAATCTCGACCCACACGACGCCTACGTGCTCACCTGGGATTTCAACTGCCCAACGCTCTTTGAATGTCATTCGGGGACCGAACCCGGGGCCTCACAAGAGGCCCTCAGCGCTGTTTTTGAAAGTTAAAGCCTGAGTCACAGGTGACCGGTCCGTCGCGCTCGTGTATGGACGTACTTACAAACAAACGCCCCGCCTTCATGAAGAAAGCGGGGCGTATGCGTTCAACCGATAGAACGTACGCGAAGCTACAACGGGATACGATATCCGATCATGAAGCGGCTCACGCTGAAGGTGTTGAGCGTGCTGTACTCCGCAAATGCTGCTCCGCGTCCGAGCGGGTACTCTGCGCCAAAAAAGAGGTTGGTAGCAAAACTGAGGCGTAGTGCCCGTGCACTCACCAGACCAACCCCGCCACCAACATATGGGGAGAGGGGCAAGCCGGTTTGCTCCTGTACAACCCCTTCGGCCAGCGTATATGCTACGTTTCCAAGAATACCAACTGATGTGGTACTCGGACTTGTCCCGATAGCCACTTCAGGCAGGAAGCGGAAGTTAGACGATGGCGAACGACGGTAGTCGCCACGCAGCCCAATCTGATACTGCGTAGGTCCTTGCCCCGCCCGAAAGCCGGTCACCGGCACGATGTTGGTGAGCGGGCGCCCGAAGAACGAACTGTAGAACGGGCGTCCTGGAATGGTCGGTTCGAGGTCAGTGCGCTCGGGGGGGCGGCGAACATCTTCGCCCCGTTCGCGGCGGAGCTCGCGACGCAGCTCATCGATTTCTGACTGAAGCGCATCAACGCGCGCGTCGTCGGTGCGCGTGTCACGCATGTCGCGAGTGCGATCGTCGCGAGCACGGTCTTCGTCGAGGAGCCGGCGCAGCGTGCGCTGCACGGTCTGCTCAACGTCTTCGTCGGTAAGCGGGCGGTCGCGGTCTTCGGCGCGGTTGCCGAGTGCCTCACGTACAGCATCGCGGATGGCCTCCTCATCCATGCGTCCAGCAATATCGGGACGGCGCTCCTCCTCGCGGTCCATACGACGTATTTCAGGCTCGCCCTCTCCGAAGCGGATGTAAAGCGATCCCACTTCAGGCACCGGTACCGTTATGGTCTGTCCGGAAATATTCGATCGGCGTTCTTCTGCCGGAGCGGGTTCTGCGAGAACGGGTTCTCCTTCCTGTAGCGCTCGCGCACGTTCCTCGAGCTGATTTATGCGTGCTTCCAGATCTTGCTGCTCTGGAGATACGGACGCCTGTGCAGCCTCGATCGAGTCGAGACGCGCCTCCAGACGCTGCTGCTCGGTTAAGCGCTCCTGGGCTTGCCGAGCCGGCCGTGCCCGGTCGCGCCCCCCGATTCCAAACGATACGCCCAGCGAATACATCAGGCTGCCATAGATTTCGGTATCGGCTGTCCCTGTAGGGTTTTGCGACTCCATAAAGACCGACCGGGCCGATCCTGTCAGGGAGAACGTATCTCCCAGCGGAATTTCGACGCCCAGCCCCGTCGTTGCAAAGAACCGATCGGCAGGGGCTGAAAGGTTTTCCGGCAGATCGTCGCTGTAGTTGGAGAGGACCTCAAAATATCCGCCTCCAATAACAATAAAGGGCGAGATAGGAGGTGTTGCTCCTCCACGTTGGGGGAGCAGACGCGCGCGAACTTCACCTCCGTACATCTGGGCCCGTTCAAAGTCACCAGTCACATCGTCAAAAAGGTCATCCCCAACCGCTCCTCGTGCATAGAAACCATGCAGGCTGAGTGTAGACCCTACTTCAAATCCTGCATTTACGCCACGCATGTTCTGATCTTTGGGCATGCCCAAAGCCTCGTTCCACTCCATGCGTGAAACAAACGGATCTACCGACCACCGGAGTCCACTAAGTCCGCGATCGAACTGCTGCCGAAACGACTCATCGATAGCGGTTTCTTCGTCAAGGGGACGTCCGCCCAGAAAAAGAGCCACGCTGGCATTCAATGAGGGGTTGACGACACGCGACTCTCCGGTGAAGACGTTGTCTCCTGGCAGGAACGCTGTGCCTGGATTGTTGCGATAGCCAAGGAGCTCGCCACCAAACGAAACACGATAGCGGCCTGCGAAAGCATATGTAATGCCAGCTTCGGCGCTGGAATAGATCGTCCGTGATGCATCAGCGCCATCGGGAGTTACCTGAAAGACCCCTGTGCCGAAACTGAGGAAGGGAATAACGCCGTCGGTGCGAAGGTTGGTACGGACGCGCGCGCCATATCGTAGCACCTCCACGTCTCGGTTTGGCGGAACCAGCGCATCAAACTGACTGAAGTCGGTCCGGAAGTTAGGTCCGTAGAGTGCTTCTCCGCTGAGTTCGAGGTAGCGGCCCAGGTTGATACCGGCCTCTCCCCCAAAGAGCAGATCGCGCTGCAAACCCGAGTTGTTTTCTCCTTGAAACCACTCGACTTTAGGAGATAGGGTGTACCCAATATTACGATCTGATGTTGGGGCCTGAACAGGCGCTTGCTGAGCGGCCAACGGTATGCTTAGCATGCTGTACAGCCCAAATATGGCAAGCAGCACCAATGCGTGAAGGGGGAGGCGGTGCGTCGGGGCACCTTGAGTGTGAGACGGCAAACAGTAGGTCATAGCGATGCGAGAATGATGGAAAAGAGTCGGCATAAAAATCAGGGATGACCGTTACTCATCATACCCGAACGCAGCCGGGTTTTCGGACACCCGTCGCAAACGCATCTTAAGGATTCCGCGCTCTACTGGTGACAGCCCCTCGTAAAACTCGGGATACAGCTGAGCAAGATTGACGTTGGTACGCTCCAACTCAGCCTCAAGACGCACGGCACCACTGCTCACATCGAAGCTGAACGTGGCTGGAAGCAACAGCTCTTGCAGATCGCTTTCGCTTGCTCCGCTGAAGTCAAGCCGTACCTGATTTCCTCCGCTCACACTGTATACCCCCGCAACGCGCGAGCGCCCATCTTCGAACTGGTACACAATGTCGACACTCGCATTCCGCCCAAAGAACTCCATGCGTGGTGTATTGTCGGAGACGACAAGCACATCCTCGAGGAAGTCCAGGTCTCGAACAGCTGTACCTGGAATCTCAAAGATGAACTCTTCGAAGACGTATGTCCCTTCAAAATCGCCTGGGTCTGGACCTGGGTCGGTGCTTGAGTCGCATCCAAGAAGCCCCATGCTAATAACGATGAGTATTAAGCCCGGCAGCACGAGGAGCCGGTGCATGAAGATCGGCATATTGGTATACATGATGAGAAAGAGTACTTATGTAAAGAGCGCGGATAAAAGCAATGGTACGTATGCCGGGTTCCCTTTTTGAATCTGGTACGCTATTTCTCCTCGACCAGCAAATCAGTTCGTCCACCTGCTTTAGTTTACAAACGTTAACGCGCGTAAGCGTCAACACGCAGGGAGCGGGTTTTATGGATGGGGAAGCAGAAGTTATCATGCTGCGAAGCATGACGCCCGCCGGTTTTTTTTGAGAAGAAACACTCCAGTGAAGATACGCACCTTCAACTTTGCAGTATCTAAAAACTCTTCGCGAGTTGCGCACTATCGGACAAGTCGCTTATTTTTGAGACACCGTCTGCATTGGGCATATCATTGTACTACGTAATTTTATCGCGTAGTTCGTCCTCGCACACTACGTAGTTAGACATTGGAAACTTGAATAGTAAGCGCTTCCTGTTACACCTCACTATACTTTTCCTGACATTGTTCAGTATGTTTTAGGAGGCCACCAGGGTACTCTTGGATAACCGGGACGTCAGCATGACAACAGGATGCCAGGTAGTGCACTGATTCGCAATGGTTAAACGACGGGCAGAAACGGCATGCTCACACCTGTATTCCACATCTACCTACCTTATGTACTCTCAGGTTGGGCAGGTTGACGGCACGCACAACTGGTGTCACCATTACGAATATGCCCCTTGCGCCTTCTGAAGCAAGTCGCGTATCCGTGCAAGCACCATATGGATTGCTACATGGTTCTTGCCGCCTCGTGGGATGATTACGTCGGCTTTGCGCTTTGACGGCTCAACAAATTCCAGATGCATGGGACGCACCGTACTTTCGTATTGTGAGAGGACCTCCTTGATAGTGCGCCCTCGCTCTTCCAGATCACGTCGTATGCGCCGCATGAGACGTACATCGTCGGCAGTATCAACGTATATCTTGATATCCATGCTGGATTCGAGACTTGGTTCGGCCAGCACCAGAATGCCCTCAACGATTACGACCGGGCGTGGCTTAACAGTGGTTGTCTCATCAACGCGACAGTGGCGTTTGAAGTCGTAAACGGGCTTCTCGACGACGTTTCCGTTCAGAAGTGTGTCCAGGTGAGCGCGCATGAGCTCGGTTTCGAGCGCATCAGGATGGTCAAAGTTGAAGGAGCTGCGCTCTTCTGGGTCCAGATGACTGAGGTCGCGATAGTATGCATCGTGGTCAAGAATTGCAATACGGTCGGAGCCGATCGCCTTCACAATGCGTTTGAGCACCGTTGTCTTACCCGACCCCGAACCGCCGGCAATACCAATACAGACCGGACGTTGCATAGCTGACCTTAGTGCTGACTCATGGCAGATAGTGGAGATGAGGCACGACAGGCTTTTGCCACGTGCCTCATGCTGTTGAAAAGCTACCGGCGCATGTACACATGCCAGGTACGCGTTTCATCGTCATACTCAGACGCTCGTTTGGCAAGCGCGAATCCGTCGGGGTGGTCTTCCCACTCTTCCAGATCTTCGATTTCCTCTGCGGTTTCGCGCACTACATAGTTCACGAATTGCCCCCGCTGGATATCTTCCTCTTCAGAAGGTACTGGTTCGTACGCACCTCCTGTTTTTTCTTCGAAGTGCACGACCGCACGCGCTTCGTAGCTGTGCGTATCTTCCCATGCATTCCGATGCGCTTCGGGGAGGAGATCCCACACGAAACGTCCTTCGATATAGTCGTTGAGCACCGGGCTAATGGTTTCACGCCAATAGTCAACCGGTTTTCCTAAATCCGGTACGTCGTCGGTAATGCCAAGCTGATAGTTAGGAATGAGGTCATCTGGACGCAGCAATCCAAACAACCCAGAGATGATAATCCCGTTTTCCAGCAGACGCCGCTGTGCTCCCGTTGGCAGGTTCGCGAAATCCATCGCGGCATACATAATTCCGGGGCTGTACCGGTCGAGCGCAGACATGAGCGGCGCATCGTAGATTTCGGTGTTCACCCGGATAGCCTCGTCGAGCATCGCCCCTTCGAGACCGAAGATATCGGCAAGGGCATCGGTGTCATGTTCACCAATGACGTCCTGCAGCGTGTCGATCAACGACCGCCGCTCGGGATTGAGTGCATCGAAGTAATTGAACGTTCCCGACGTCCGGTAATCGAACATATCCGGTGCAAACGGATTGCCACCGGGCTGTTTTTGGTCAGAAGGAGCCAGCAGAACAGTAAGGTTGGGCATGTAGGGTTACAACACGGGATAAAAAAGGGTGAACGCACACTGTACAAGACGCGGCGCATTGCGCATAGCAGATACTACGCATCCTGTGTCAAGTTAGAGAGGGCCTACAACGCTACACAGGGCACACGCTTCTCAATCTGTTGCACCTCACGCAATATGTGCTCTGCTCCGCAGAACGAGCTGGTGCGTGCTTTTTAGCACGACCAGCATTGCATAAGACCATAGCGTGTAACGCACCTGTGGCGCACCATCAGCGCATGGTACAACGCCACATGCTCAGTCCAGCACAGTTCTCTCTCATGAAGAGGAACGATCTTGCTGCTGTTTCTTGAGTTCGTCTAAAAGCGAATCGATGTCATTTCGAATGTTATTGGCACGCGCCTGGGCATCTGCAACGAGTGCGTCGCGCGTCCGCCGAGCTTCACTGCTCCTGCTGGAGGGCGAAGCAAGACCGCGAACGTACGACCCCGTCTGAGATGCAAATTGATCGAGCTGGTATGCGATACGACGGCGGGCATTCGGTCCGCGCTGAGGCGCAAACAGCATTCCCAGCCCAAAGCCAATGGCTCCGCTGATCAGTACGCTCCAAAACGGTATGCGGGTCGTCTTTTTATCGGACATGACATCCTCGGGTACAGTCAGGATGAACACAAGAAAAAAGCGGTCTTGATTTGCGGCTTTGCCGCAGAGACTGCTTGCATTTAGGCTCGTAGTTTGCCTTAGCTTTGCGATCTTAACTTTGCGCAGGTGATAACGTGCAGTGTATCTACTTTATTCACCGACCTGATGCTACGAGGCCCAAATTGTACGACAGCCGTACAGGTGGAGATCATCAGGTCAGATCATACAGCGCGTGCGCTTCAGCAAACATTGTAGCCATACTGCATTGTACTCACTTCTCACGTTTCTTGCAAGCGTAAACAGCGCGTTGCGCATGAGCACTTGGTTGAGATTCAAACACTGACAGCCCCCGCTTGCCCCCGAACGCCCCCTATAACGTCTGAAACAGCCCTGAAACAATGGAGACTAAAACGCAGCGCAATGAATAACAATTGTTTGGGAACGATTCAGTATGCATGAAGTGACTATATCGTCATAACAAGACACGTCGGAACGCACGCGAAGCAGATGCTTTCCGATAACTCTGTGCACTTTCCTGTTTTATTCTTGCTTTGCGGTGCTGCCGGTATTATCTACTGGGAACCGCTCTCAGGTGACGTAGCACCGAGACGGGCGTATGATGCGGAGGACACCCACACCCACGTAACTGAATCAACCAACGTGGTAAGCGCTTCGCAAGCAAAGCCTCTTCAACCCTTTGTAGCAGTGGCAGTATGTTTGCGTGGTGCTTATGTACAGAAGGCATAGCGTTGCGAAAACTTACTTGTCCCCTCATAGTTTTTATCGTAAGGTATTTGTTTCATACAGTATGAGATGGGCTCTTCCCAGAGCACGTGACCTTCTCATGCGCTACGATATCGCCTGTATGGGTATTACCTGAACGGTTGCCCTGTTGCTGCTTGTATTGCTTACCGCGCTAAAGAAGCGCTGCGAGCCTCGAACCACCACGATGTACTCTATAATCTAATGTCGTTTCGCCCTCATGCATGATACGCCCTATGTCGTCCAACACACTGACGATTTCACTTATCTTGATGAGGGCCCCAAAGATGCATCGCATCCGCCTATTGTGCTGCTACATGGCATGCTGGGCGACCTTAGCAACTGGACACACACGATTGAGGACCTGGCCCACCAAGGCTACCGCGTCATCACACCGGTGATGCCCGTGTATGATCTGCCGCTCCGCAAAACGAGTGTGCCGGGCCTTGCTTCGTACATGCATGACTTCATGCAGCATATCGGTCTTGATCAGACCGTCTTGGTAGGCAACTCGCTTGGGGGACACATTGCACTGCTGTATGCCCTCGATCATCCGGAACGCGTTGCAGCTATGGTCCTATCCGGATCCTCTGGAATCTATGAAGCCCATCTCGGCACGTCCACAATGCGTCGCTACGACCGAGAGTTTATCCGAGAACGTACCGAGCTTACGTTTTACGACCCGGTTCATGCTACCGACGAACTCATCGATGAAATGCTGGAACTGGTCAGCGATCGCCCGCGCGCACTCCGCCTTATCAAAATTGCTCGCTCGGCAGATAAAGAGATCGTGACAGACCAGCTTGGCCAGTTGGATATGCCAACCCTTCTCGTATGGGGGAATAACGACGTGATCACTCCTCCTGATGTGGGGGAAGAGTTTCGTGATCGGATGCCCAATGCAGAGCTTCACTTCATCGACAAATGTGGCCATGCTCCAATGATTGAGCATCCGCAGACATTCAACGAAATTATGCTGGGGTGGCTAAAACGTCTTACTGAGTCTCCCTCTGTTGCTTCTGCCACCTGATTCTTTTTCAGCGGTCTCACAACACTCTGCGCCTCGCTCTACGAGCAGGCTGTAACCTATCCGGCGCATTGGGCTACACTCGCCCACTGTTGCGCCCGTGTGTGACATTATATGCACCTTTCCACAAGGTGCCGCCCCCACCCTACGACTCAGATTCCAGTTGTACCGTCACAACGAAGCTGCTGGGGCTTACAGGCTTTCTGGTATGCTCTGGCATGTGCGTTATCTCTCATTCAAATGCAATAAGGCCCACAACAACTCCACTTCATAATTTCGGTACCCGACTACGAGGGTCTCCGTTGCCGGACAAGCATGTACGGGTGAGCATGCTTGTCCGGTTCTGTTTGTGAGGTTTCCCGCACATGCCTTTAGAACCTGTTTGGGTTTGCCGGCGAGAGCGAGCGCCGCTGAGGCGAAAATTGGACTTCGATCGAGGTTTGTAGCGAGGCTACGCGACGACACGAGGGCGAAGCCCGACTGACACCGTAGATTGAGGACAGTTTGCACCAAGGGCATGCCCTTCGGCCCCAGCCCATCGGAGCTGCTCGTAGCCCAAATTAAGAAATCAAAACAGGCTCTTAAAGTTAGAACATGGCTCTGTGTCTGCCAAGACCGCGAAGGCATCCCAACGAAACACCAAGGGGAAAAGCGGGGTGCTATTACTCAACTTTGTCTGTTTATCAACTAAATTGATCTGCTTTTATGAGCGAAGATCTCACATGGAGCACACCGCCTGACCTCACGATTGACACGGAGGCGACTTACCGGGTCGAAATCGATACCTCTAAAGGCACGATTGTGCTCACGCTCTACCCTGAGCATGCGCCCGTAACGGTCAACAACTTCGTGTTTTTAGCAGAACAGGGTTTCTATGATGGTCTGTCGTTTCATCGCGTGATCGATGGATTTATGATTCAAGGAGGAGACCCTGAAGGCACTGGACGCGGAGGGCCTGGCTACACGTTTGACGACGAGGTCCAGGATAATCCGCTCAAACACGAACTCGGGGTTATTTCTATGGCGAATGCAGGCCCCAATACGAACGGTAGCCAATTTTTTATAACGCGAGCTGCTCAGAGCCACTTAGATGGTAAACATACGGTCTTCGGTATCGTCGAAGAGGGCCAAGATGTCGTCGACGCTATGGAAGAGGGCGACGCTATGAAAACAGTCTCCGTAGAGAAAGAAAAATGAGTGTTGCTCGCTACTTTAGTCCCAGTGCTGCTTTCGCCGTACTGATCGGCGTCTCTATGCTGTTTATTACAGTAATGCTGTTCACGGTCGATACCATGCTTGGATTTGCGTCCATCATGGTTTTTGTCGGATCCGCATTTGTGTACAGCGCGATGGAGTTGGCCGACCGAACCACGTCGAACAAAGCACTTATTACTGCGCTTCGCGTCCGCGCGATTGGGCTGGTTCTCATCGGTCTCGGCACGTTCTTCGGTGCCCTTATGTACCTTGTCTTTTGAACGTCTATAACGTCTGAATCCTCTGCACGAACAGCAGGCAGATAGACCCCTCTAAGCAACTGTTTGGGGAGTCTCAGAGTCTGTTCGGGTTTTGGTTTGCAGGCGAGAGCGAGCAGAAATGCGGCGAAAATTGGCCCCCGATGGAGGTTCGTAGCCGGGGCTACGGGCCGGCACGAGGGCGCAGCCCGACTGACGCAAGTATATCGGAAGTGACTTACACCAGGGGTATAACCTTCGGCCCCAGCCTATTGAAGCCGCTCACAGCCCAAATTAAGAAACCCAAAAAGGCTCTCATACAGAAACGCCACGCTCCCACATAGTTGGAAGCGTGGCGTTTTATCTGTGCGCAAGCGGAAGTATACTACCTCCGTATACGCAATCCACGACAGGCGAACGGTGCTCAATCGTTAGCCGGGCCCTGCGATGCTCCTTTAATCAGCAGCAAACGGGGGTCGTGGTGGGGCTGGAGGGCCCCGAAATCGGGTAGGAGACGGCATCGAATTCCTCCTAATCCATCATCTTTCGGAGAAATGCGGGGGTATCTGTGTCATCTTTGCGGATGCGTTCACTCCGATCTTTACGTTCGTCCGCATCGTCGTCGGCACGCAAGCGTCGGATACGTGGGCTACTGTCCCGCTGTCCGCCCGATTGGTTTTTCTTCTGCTGGCTATTCTCAGAAGAGGAGCTCGCCGCGTCGCTGTCACTCCCCGGTGCACTGCGGCGCTCGTAGGCCGGCGTGTCGAGAGTGCGCAGGTTATCTTCCCCTTTGTAGCGATACGACGAGTCTTCGCCATCAAGTGGAACGGTGCGACGCACACCACTCTGCGAAGATTGCTCCTGAGCGTTTTTCTTTCCATGCCCAGAGTTATCCATTGTGTTATCGTCTTGGCCAAACCCCGTGGCAATGACAGTGATGCGCATATCTTCGCCCATATCGTCATCAATCACAGTGCCCAGAATGACTTCGACATCTTCGCCGGCTTCGTTCTGAATGACACTGGTTGCCTTCGTCGTTTCGCGCAGCCCAAGCGACGTGCTGGATGTGATGTTCACAAGCACATTGCTTGCACCAGCAACCGTTAAGCCGTTAAGCAGCGGACTGCTGATCGCTTTGATGGCAGCCTTCTCTGCACGATCGCTTCCTGAAGCCATAGCGGATCCCATCAGGGCCGTGCCGCCGTCCTTCATTGTCGTCTTTACGTCAGCAAAGTCCAGGTTGATCAGGCCATGTACGGTGATCAGGTCACTGATCCCGCGCGTAGCGTTGTAAAGGACCTCATCTGCTTTTGCGAAAGACTCGATCAGGCTTGTGTTATCATCGACGATATCGAGGAGGCGCTCATTCGGGATAATGATAAGCGTATCGACGTTCTCACGCAGCAGCTCAATCCCTTCTTCAGCTGTTTTCATCCGGCGCCCGCCCTCGCATGCAAATGGCTTTGTAACCACGGCAACCGTGAGTATATCCATACTTCGAGCGATGGAGGCTACCACCGGGGCTCCCCCCGTTCCGGTACCGCCTCCCATGCCGGCTGTGATGAACACCATGTCATATCCTTCGAGCGCCTGCTCGATCTCATGGCTATTCTCCTCAACAGCTTCGGCGCCGATTGTAGGGCGCGCACCAGCACCGAGCCCTTTGGTCAGCGTACGGCCCGCCTGTACCTTGTGAGAGGCTTTATTTTCGGCAAGCGCCTGTGAGTCCGTGTTGATTGCGATAAACTCGACTCCACCGCGAATGCCTTTCTCAATCATGTTGTTGATGGCGTTCCCTCCGCCCCCTCCAACACCGACTACACAGATTTTTGCTTCTTCGTTGGCTGCGTCGTCAAACGAGAATCGTGATCCAAAATCATTATCCATGGGTCCCTCCAGGTTGGATACAAATACAAACGCAAGTGCCCCTCACGAAATGAGCAGTTTCGTGCATACGGTACACTCGTTGTTAATCTATGACAGTGCAAGAAATATGTTCAACGCCTATGTAAATGCGTAAATATCATTTCTTCCATCATTTCTTTCAACAGCGCATCTCCATACATCTTCTCTGTGTGCTGCGCAGAGCACGTGCTCTTATGGTGCTATTGATAAGTCGTTTTTGGTGTAGATGCTGTGCATCCGCTTTGATAGGTATAGCATTGAAGCACCGGTAAGACACGCGGGGCTGATAAAATATACCGCAGGAAACGTCGGTCCTTCAATTTCTTAGCCCAGACGCCATAATGAGTATCGCAACGTGTTACGCTGCACTTTAATAGCCTATTTAATTTATTAATTTGAGCATCCCAGGGGTATTTCCTCCCTGCGACCGGGGCGCTGCAGGCGGCTTCAATGGGCTGCTCGCTCTCGCATACAAGCCAAAACCTAGACAGGCTCTTAGAGCCATGACTAAGAATTGGTGTAAATGCTACACCTATTGTAACGAGAAGAACGGTTGCTTCCAAATTATTGAGCGATGTCTATGCATGCCGAGCTGGTATGTTCACAAATTATTCAAAATATATTGTTGGGCTATCTTTACACATTTGGGGAATAGCGACGTGTGACTCGTTTGCTTACGTCCGTCAAAAGTCCCGTGCACCCTTTGCTGTTCTCAAGCATGG
Source organism: Longimonas haloalkaliphila (assembly GCF_055379825.1). Taxonomy (NCBI): domain Bacteria; kingdom Pseudomonadati; phylum Rhodothermota; class Rhodothermia; order Rhodothermales; family Salisaetaceae; genus Longimonas; species Longimonas haloalkaliphila. The sequence continues at coordinate 363,350 of NZ_AP043948.1, forward strand.
GCCCCGACGCCTTCTCCGGTGCGAATACAGGCTATCGGACCCTGCGACGTGTTTTTTAATCTTGGAGAAGTTACTTAGAGCTCGTCAAACCACGCTTTCATGCGGGCTGCCAAGCGATCCATCAGCGTCTGCCCTTCGGTCTTACCATTGGCACTGCTTCGCGCTTCCACGTCTTCGCTCAGCGTAGGGCCTCCGATGATTTCGGGCCGCATCCCGTAGAGCACCAGCCCCACACCCGTGGAAAACTTCGGATCGGTCACCTCCTCAACGAGTCCCCCACCAAGTCCCATCGGACGTCCGATGCGTGCTTCCATGCCCAGCACTTCAGCAGCCAGATCGGCCGTGCCGGGAATCAGCGACCCGCCTCCCGTAAGCACGCATCCAACGCCCAGGTGCCGGCCATAGCCGCTCCGCTTAATCTCAATCGCAGCAATTTCCAGCAGCTCTTCCATGCGAGGCTGAATAACCTGAGCCAGCGTATCACGCCCGATCGTCTTCTCGGGACGTCCCGCAATACCCGGAATCTCAATCTGCTCGCTCGGATCTGCAAAGTCGACGAGCGCAGTGCCAAACTGGCGCTTTAGCTGCTCGGCCTGGTCGCGCATTACGCTCACGCCTTTGCGAATATCATCGGTGACTTTGTTACCTGCAACAGCGATTACAGCCGTGTGGCGGATGGTGTTGTCTTCAAATACTGCAATATCGGTGGTCCCGCCCCCGATGTCGATAAGTGCTACCCCAACTTCTTTCTCGTCTTCGTGGAGCACTGCAAACGAGGAGGCGAGGGGTTCGAGCACGATGTCTGCCACCTCAAATCCAGCTTTTTCAATACACCGGTAGATGTTCTTTGCTGCCGAAACAAGCCCGGTGATGATGTGAACGTTCGCCTGCAGGCGCACGCCGCTCATCCCGACCGGGTCGGCCACGCCATCTTGCCCGTCCACAACGAACTCTTGCGGGATCACGTGGAGGATCTCACGGTCGGCTGGCATCGCTACCTGCATCGTGTCTTCGAGTAGCCGCTGCACGTCGTGCTCGGTAATCTCGCCAGAGCGAATAGTGACAACGCCATGGCTTTGGAAGCTTTGTACGTGATCGCCTGCAATTCCCACAATTACGTGGTGCACCTCCACGCCTGCCGCTCGCTCGGCCTCCTCGATGGCTTTGCGCACCGCGTTTACGGTACGGTCGATGTTGACTACGACGCCACGATTAAGCCCATCTGAGGCCGCCATGCCCATGCCTAAGATATTGACCTCGCCAAGCTCGTCTTCAGCGGCCACTACGGCGCACACTTTTGTCGTGCCAATATCGACCCCCACTACGATCTGTCCATCCATGGTATGTGTAAATGCGTGGTGCGAAAGAAACGTACATGTGTTGCGTTATTCGGTGCTCTTACTGACCATGACTCACTGGTCATGGCCGGGTGATCACTTGCCCCCGAAAGCGAAGGTCGATCGTGCGTACCGGATCTGCAGTCTGCTGGATCACATGCGTATGAAACGCTTCGAGGCGTCGAAGTTTTTCTGGGTACCCCTGCTTTCCGAGCCGGACTGTCATCGCATGGCCTTGCGGATGCGTAACGTACAGCTGCACCGCATGATCGGGCCCTATCTCGATGCCGGAAATTATGTCGTAGGTCGTTCCAGATCCGGCAATGGCACGAAGCGCCTGTCGTAGTTCCGGTCGCGCAACAGGCTCATGCTGATGATACGAAATGGAGTCGTCGTACACCAGGGGTACGTCGAAGACACTATCGTTACGGAGCGGGAGGGCGTATCCGTGTGCATCCAGATAGAACTGAGGGCGCCCCTCCGCGTCCACCCAGCGGCCCACCGGGGTGCGCTCGTCTAGCGCTACCGCTACGTGGTTACGAAATGGATGCGTGCGAACCTGTGCATCGGCAATCCAGGGGTGGCGTGTTAGACGAGCCGTTGTGCGTTCGGGGTCAACCTCGCGCAGCGACATCCCGCTGCGCAGATGGGCCAGCGCCCGCACTGAATCCGCAGTCAGCACGGTGGCTCCTGATACCGACATGGACTGCACGGTGCCGCCGGCGTACCAGCGCCACCCGAGCACGACAATCACTGCACATACGCACACTGCCACAACCAGCGAGGCGATGAACGACGGGCCTGAGCGAGACTCAATACGTAGCCAGTCTGGTAGGTTCATGACGACGCGTCGGGGGCTTCAGCTGCGGTAGACTCTTGCTCTTCATGGGTTGCCCCTCCAACGTTTGCCTCTTCCGACGCCCGTTCTTCGAGCGCCGTCACAAATTTGCGGCTGGCCCGCCAGATGTCTCCCGCACCGAGCATAAGCACCACGTCGCCCGAGCGTGTCACCTCAAGAAGGCGCCCAGGGAGTTCGTCGAGCGCCGCCGCCCACTGTACCGACTGGTGCCCAAAGTCACGAGCCCGCTCGGACAGCACCCGGCCACTCACGCCGTCAATCGGTGCTTCGCGGGCTCCATATACGTCGGTGATGACGAGCAGGTCGGCGTTGAAAAACGAACGCGCAAAGTCATCGAGCATGTCGCGGGTGCGCGAGTACAGGTGGGGCTGGAAAACGGCAACCAGACGGCGGTCGGGAAAGCCCTCACTGGCCGCTTGCAGCGTACCTTTCAGTGCGGTAGGATGATGCGCATAATCGTCGATGACCGTCACGCCTGCTGCCTCGCCAACTTTTTCAAAGCGCCGCTGTACCCCTGAAAAGCGTGCGAGCCCGTCTCGGATGTCCGCAAACGGGATGTCAAGTTCGTATCCAACAGCTACTGCAGCCAGGGCGTTGCGGATGTTGTAACGCCCGGGCACCGACAGGCGAATCGTGCCCAGCTCATCAGTGCCATGCATCACCGTGAAGCGCGTCTCCAGTCCGTCGTACGCAACGCTTTCGGCACGAATCTGCGCTTGCCGCGTGGTGCCGTATGTGAGCACACGCCGCTCAATGCGGCCTACAATAGACTGTACGTTTGGGTCGTCGAGACAGACAATCGCAGCGCCAAAGAAGGGCACGCTGTTGGCGTACTGCACGAAGGCCTGCTTGATGTCGTCGAGGTCTTCGTAGATATCGAGGTGGTCCTCCTCGATGCTCGTAATAACAGCCAGCGAAGGCGTGAGGCGGAGGAACGTGCGGTCATACTCATCGGCCTCAATCACGATAATATCGCCCTCTCCGGCGACGGCGTTCGACCCGAACACCGCGACCTTTCCGCCCACGATGATGGTCGGGTCGAAGTCGCCTTCCGTAGTAACCAGGCCGACCATAGAAGTTGTGGTTGTTTTGCCATGCGTGCCGGCGATGCCCACGCCAAACTTCATGCGCATGAGCTCACCAAGCATCTCGGCGCGCGGGATGAGCGAGATGCGCCGCTCGTCGGCGGCCTGTGTTTCGGGATTCGCATCGGGGTTGATTGCCGACGAGTAGACCACCACGTCGGCATCGCCCACCTGTGTGGCATCGTGCCCTTGGTAGATAGTGGCTCCCAGCGACGCAAGGTGGTCGGTCACGTCACTGGTTTTCAGGTCTGACCCGCTCACCCGGTACCCCCGGTTCAGGAGCACCTCGGCAATGGAGCTCATGCCAATGCCGCCAATGCCGACCATGTGGACTTTTCGAATGCGCCCCAGAGCGGGCTGTCGTCGTCGCGATGTACTCATGAAGAGGCGGAGGTATGAGTGGAAGGGGACGATGCAAGGCGAAGCACGTCTTGAGCAATGGTGCGGGCTGCATGGGGCTGGGCCTGCGCCCGAGCAGCACGTGCCATCGCGGTTCGGGTGTCCGGGGTGCTCAGTAGCGCATGGAGTGCATCAAAGAGCCGATCGTGCAGGTCGGATTCGGCAAGCACTTTCGCGGCCCCGGCGTCGCGCAGGCTCTTCGCATTCTTTGTCTGATGATCAGCTACGACATTGGGCGACGGAACCAGGACCGAGGGCGTTCCCGTAGCCAGCAGCTCGCTGCACGTAAGGGCTCCGGCGCGGCAGAGTGCCAGGTCGGCAGCCGCATAGGCGTGGTCCATACGGTCAATGTATTCCATCAGCCGCAAGCGCGGATGTGAGTCTACCTGCCGGTCGAGCGTTTCGTAGTAGCGGCTCCCTGTCTGCCACCACAGATGCAAGTTTGGAAACGCCTGTAGCAGATCCCGGTGATGCTGGCGCACCGCCTCGTTGAGCGCTGCACTCCCCAGCGAGCCGCCTGTTACAAGCAAGACCGTTGCTGCAGCATCGAGATCATACTGGCGTCGCACAGCCGAAGCATCGACCGAGAGCAGCCGCTCGCGTACGGGGTTGCCACTCTGATGTGTACGTTGCTCAGGCAGCTGCCTGGCCGCTTCCGGAAAGGCCACGTGGATCGACGCAGCCATCGAGCTTAGCAAGCGATTCGTGACGCCTACATACGCGTTCTGCTCTTGAATAACCAGAGGTACACCACGCATCCAGGCAGCCAGTCCAACAGGCCCGGCCACGTATCCCCCCGTACCCACAACCACGTCGGGTTGTATGGCCCCGACGAGCCGCCAGCTCTGCACCACGCCGCGCACAAGTTTAACGGGGAACGCGAGATTATCCCATGTCCACGCGCGCTGAAATCCGCTTACGGTAATGGGGTGCAAGGCATAGCCTGCTTTAGGCACAGCACGCGCTTCGAGCCGGTGGCGCGTACCGGCAAACACGACCACGGCATCAGGATGCTCGTGCCGGATGGCATCAGCAATCGCGATAGCGGGGTAGACATGTCCACCGGTGCCTCCTCCTGCCAGCAGAATGTGGGGCGGACGTGTACTCATGTGTTTTCTTTGGATGCGTTCGTCTGTCGCGAGATGTTCAGTAAGATACCTACCATGATTCCGTTGGCGATCATAGAAGTGCCCCCGTATGATACAAACGGCATGGGCAGTCCAGTAACGGGAAGGAGGCCGCACGACACGCCAGCATGGATAAATCCGTAGAGCGCGATGAGCGTGGTGAACCCCGTTGCCAGGAACGCGCCAAGGGGGTCAGGCGCGTCACGGGCAATACGCAGAAAGCCTCGGAAGAGCAGCAAGCAAAATGCGCCCAGCAGGGCCAGGGCGCCGAGCAGTCCGTACTCCTCAGCAATGATGGCAAAGATGAAGTCGTTGTAGGGGGTCGGCAGAAAATCGCGCTGTACGCTTTTCCCTGGCCCCACTCCTGTAAGTCCGCCCATCGCAAAAGCGATGCGGGCCTGATCGGCCTGGTAGCCTTCGCCCTGCCGGTCGAGCACGTATTCGGCATCGGTAGATGCGAACATGTTGGTGCCAATGAAGGACTCGACACGCGCTGCCCGGTGGGGTTCTGCCAGAATCAGCCCTACCCCCAGAAGCAGCCCCAGCATGGCCAGTACACCGATCTGCATGGTACTAACGCGTGCAATAAAGCACATCACAACGACAGCCATGACCATTACGGCTGAGGTAGACAGATCTTCGAGTCCAACCAGCACCACCGTGATCCCCACCCATACCAGAACGGGTAGAAAGGAGCGGCTGAAGCTTTTGATGTATTCTTGCTTCTGCGTCAGTAGCACGCCAACGTAGAGCACGAGCGCGACACGCGCTATGTCCGACGGCTGGAACCCAAACCCGCCCAGGGTGAGCCAGCGTGCAGGCCCTTCTGAGAACGCCCCCATAACCTTCACGGTGAAGAGTAGCCCAAGAGCGCCCAGCAGCCCGATGCGGCTGTAGCGTGCCAGGATCCGATAGTCGATCATGCTTACAACGAACATGGCGCTCAGTGCAAGCACGACACGCGTGAGGTGCCTAACCAGAAAGAGCTCGGTGTTACCACCAGACCGCATTTCGGCAAAGAACGTGATTGAGCTGTACACAGCGACCACCCCAAACGCAGCCAGCACAAGCACCACCCAGGTGACGTACTTATCGGCCGGCGGCAGACTCTGGAATCGGGCAGCAAGGACGCGGAAAAGTCTTTTCACGACGGTGCGAGCGGATCGTTAAAGCGGGATTGGGGCTGACGTACTAACTCTAACTTTACAGGCAGTAGCTTTGCTATGCAGGGTGCGCAACACAGCGCGTTACAAGGCCTGAACCAGGCGCCGAAAAACATCGCCGCGTTCTTCGTAGTTCGCGTACATGTCGAACGAGGAACAGGCTGGGCTAAGCAGCACAGCGTCGCCAGGCTGAGCCAGGCGCTGCGCTTGTTTAACAGCATCACGCATCGACGTTGCGTATACGCATGCCTCAGCCTGCGGACCAAGCTCACGCATGACGGTGTCAGCGCTTTCGCCCAGCGCGATTACAGTGCGCACACCGACACGAACGAGTGGTTTGAGGGGCGCATAGTCATTTCCTTTGTCGCGCCCGCCGGCAATGAGTACGACCGGACGCTGAAAACTTTCCAGGGCATACCATACGGCTTCCACGTTGGTGGCCTTTGAGTCGTTCACGTAGAGCACGTCACGATGCGTGCGCACGGCCTCCAGGCGATGCGGCACCCCTTCAAAAGACTGCAGCGCACGTCGCGTTGCATCTATAGGCACGCCGAGTGCGATAGCGACAAGCGTCGCAGCCATGGCGTTGTAGCGGTTGTGGCGACCACGGAGTGCAATGTGTGCTGTTTCAAAAAGCGAGGTATCTGTGGCACCATCCCGGCGCAGCCAGAGCTGCTCATCGCTCACGTAGAGCCCCTGTTGGGGAGGGGCCTGCTGGCTAAATCCATATACGTTCGGGCGCGCTGCGGCGCTGTCTGGATGCGCCCGATTTACAGCAGCAGCTACGCGTTTATCGTCAGCGTTGTATACGAGCGTATCACCGGCTTTCTGCTGCGCCATGATACGTGCCTTGCTTGCCGCGTAGGCGTCTACGTCGTTCCCGTAGCGATCAAGATGGTCGGGGGTAATGTTCAGGAGCACGCTCACGCGTGGCTGGAACGCGTCTACGTGATCAAGCTGGAAGCTCGACACTTCGAGCACCACAATGTCATTCGCGCGCGCCTCGGCGGCGTGGTCGCTAAACGGAATGCCGATGTTACCGGCTACGATAACGCGTCGTTCAGTATCATCGCTGAACGCGCTGCGTAGCACATGTCCTGTTAGCTCGGTCGTGGTCGTTTTGCCATTGGTCCCGGTTATCGCCACGATCGGAGCGTCGCAGAACCAAGATGCCATCTCGATCTCTGACACCACCCGTATGCCCCACTCTTTGGCCCGCTGCACCAGTGGAGCAGTAGAGGGCACGCCGGGACTCAGCACCATAATGTCGGCGTCAAGGGCCAGGTCGCTGTGTCCGTTAAACTCGTACGCTGCATCGTACTGCTGCAAGGCGTCGAGCACCGCGTCGTTGGGAGGCCCCTGTTCTGTCAGAAAGAGCTGGGCGCCCGCATCCCCCAGAAGACGCACAGCAGCTTGCCCGCTACGAGCGCCTCCCACAATGGTGATGCGATTGCCGACAATTAAGGAAGGAGCCATAGGTCGAAGCACGTGGAGGAAGGCGATTAATCAGGGTCTGAAAATATAGGGAGATGCCGGGCTTTGCAGCCTGTTGGGTTGGGGCCCTCGCGTTCGAGACGAGACGCGGGTACGTTACAGGCAATCCGACAGGCAATCCGGTTAGCGGATGCGAAGCGTAAGCAGGGCAGCGATAACGGTAAGCGCTGTGATGATCCAGAATCGGGTTACGATTTTGGCTTCGTGCGTGCCCTGTGTTTCGTAGTGGTGATGCAGCGGAGCCATCCGAAAGACACGCTTCCCGGTGCCGGTTTTGCGGCGTGTATACTTGAAGTACCCGGTCTGGATGATTACGGATAACGCTTCCGCAAAGTACACAATACCCAGCAGGGGAAGCAGCAGCTCTTTTCGCACCATAAGCGTAACGGCACCTACCGCCGCACCGAGTGCAAGCGCGCCCGTATCCCCCATAAATACCGAAGCTGGATAGCCGTTGTACCACAGGAACCCGAAGCATGCTGCAGCCATTGCGGCGCAAAACACCGTAAGCTCGCCGGTGCCGGGCAGGTGCATCACGTTCAGAAACGTGGCCAGGTTGACGTTTCCCGACACGTACACCAGCGCCATGAGCCCGAGCGACACAAACGCCGTTACGCCGGCCGCGAGTCCGTCAAGTCCATCGGTAAGGTTTACGGCATTGGAAACGGCGCTCATGATAAACACGACAACCGGAATGTATACCAGCCAGCCGAGATCAATGCTCGTTGTTACCCAGTCGCGGAAGAAGTAATAGTCGAGCGAATAGTCTTTTATGAAGGGGAGGTACGTGAGACTGTTGTACTCGGCAAAGGCCGGGGTGAAGTACAACACAGCGCCAACGACTACGCCGATACCCACCTGGCCAAACACCTTGTACCGTGCGGGCAGTCCGTCTTTCTGTTTAAGCACCGTTTTGATGTAGTCATCGGCAAATCCTACGGCACCCATCCAAGCGGTGGCGACCAGGGCCAGCCATACATATGGCTGTCGCAGATCGCCCCAGAGCAGCACGCTGCCCAGCAGAGCCAGTAAGATAATTAGACCGCCCATGGTGGGCGTTCCCGCTTTGTGGGTGTGGTCTACCGTGCCCGAGGCATCGCCGGTGCGAACGCGCTCGCCGAGCTGCTGTCGCTCAAGCCAAACAATGATACGACGCCCTGCGAACAGCGCAATCACGAGCGCTGTGAGCGCAGCCAGCGAGGCACGTACAGTAATAAACTGAAAGACTTGAAAGCCCGGCGGATCGAGCGTGCGCTCAATTAGGCTCAGGAGTTCGTAGAGCATGCATTAAGGTGGCTAAGAACAGTCGGTGGGGTACGGTGTGAAGAGGGGCGGGATGCCAGACCAGAAACAGGATTAATCGAATAAATCAGGCTGCCCAGAAGTGTGATAGGCCTCAAAGTGGCGTCGTGCCACAACCCGGTCGTCGAAGGCGTGGCGCTCGTCGCCGATAATCTGATACGTTTCGTGCCCTTTGCCCGCAATGAGTACTACGTCGTACGGGGACGTGCGGCGCGCGGCTTCTTCGATCGCGGCGGCGCGATCAGGAATCCACCAGGCATCAGCCGGACGGCTCATGCCGCGCCGGATATCGTTCAGAATAGCGTAGGGGTCTTCGGTGCGCGGGTTGTCGTTTGTCACGATCACACGGTCGGCCAGCGTCTCGGCCATGCCGCCCATAAGGCGGCGTTTGCCCGTGTCGCGGTCGCCCCCGCACCCGAACACGCACCACAGCGCACCGGTGTCTGGCACGAGAGGCCGAAGCGTCTGCAGGATGGACTCCAGGGCATGCGGGGTGTGCGCATAATCGACAATGACGGTAGGTCCAGCCTTAAGGTCAAGGCGTTCGAAGCGCCCGGGTACGGGAGGTGCTGATTCGAGCGCACGGCACGCCGCATCGGCGTCGGCGCCGCAGGCCCGCAGTGCACCATACGCAGCGGCCAGGTTGTACGCGTTGAAGCGTCCGGTTACCTGAAAGGTAGCGTCGCGGCCGTCCAACCGCATGGAGAGCCCTCGGGCTTGCGCGTCGACGCGGCGCATCGCAATATCGGCGTCTGGGTGCGTACCGTACGACCGGATCGCAGCTGCCGTGTCGGCCACCATAGCAGGCCCCGCATCGTCGTCACGGTTATAGATCGCCGTTGCGCCTGCGGGCAGGCCATCGAAGAGGCGCTTCTTCGTTGCCTGATAGGCCGCGGAGGTGCCGTGATAGTCGATATGGTCGGTGCTCAGATTGGTAAAGAGCGCTACGTCGTATGCGATGGGCGTGGTGCGATACTGGTCGAGTGCGTGCGAGGAGACTTCCATGACGCAGGCCGTGCATCCATCATCGACCATGCGGCGGAGCGTGCGCTGCAGTTCGAGCGGGCCCGGCGTTGTGAGGGCTGCATTCACAGCAAGCGTACGCGTTCGCACCTCTACTGTGCTGATTAGTCCGGGGGTTTCTCCAACATCTTGCAAGCCGTTGTACGTAAGATATGCTGTTGTTGTCTTGCCGTTGGTTCCGGTGATACCGATCATACGCAGCTCGCGCGCAGGGTCTTCGTAGTAGGCCGCAGCGCTATGCCCCAGCGCGATTCGCGCGTTAGACACCTGCACAAATCGAACTTCAGGATACTGGGTGGCGGGGCTCTCGGGCAGCCGCTCAGCGACTACAACCTGGGCGCCATGATTGATGGCCATCTCGATGTAAGCGTGCCCGTCAGCAGCATTTCCGGAGACCGCTACAAAGCATGCTCCCTCGCGCACCTTACGGCTATCGTCGGCCACCTGCGCCAGTGAGCACGTAGCATCTGCGTCTACCTGCTCGCCATGCACTACATCGGTGACCACCTCGGCAGCACGAAGCCGGTCGAGGAGCGCATCAAAACGCACGGTGCGCGATGACGGCGGGACGGTCGATCTAATGTCGGATTCCGAGAGTCCCATATTCGTTACTCGCTAATGAGCGTTACTGCATCGGGGAGCGCCCCTCCGGGCTCGATAGACTGCCGTGCTACGACGCCTGTACCGCGTAGCGTAACGTCTACCCCCTGCGCCTCCAGCCAGTGGAGCGCCGTTCGCATACCGATGCCCCGGAAGTCAGGCATCGTCGAAGGGTCGTCAACCGAAAGCGTGGCGGGTTGTACGGGGGGAGGCGTGGCGGTCGTGTCTTCCGGAAGCGTGGCCGCCTGCATCAGGCGTGCGGAGGTCCCCGGAAGGGTCGTTAGCCAGCGGCGCATAATTCGATTGAAGATGGGAGCAGCCACGTCTCCGCCATACATGCCCTGCTGTGGTGCCCCAATAAGAACAAGCAGCGCGACTTCAGGATCATCGGCCGGAAAAGAGCCGACAAACGACGCTCGGGTCTGATTTCGGGTGTACTGTCCGCCCTGCGCAGCAAGGGCAGTTCCTGTCTTTCCAGCAATGGGAACGGTTTCGATACGAGCAGCGGTAGCAGTGCCCTCTTCGACGACGTCTTGCAGCGCTTCGATAAGCAGTGCTGCCGTTTCCGGTTCTACGACCCGTCGTATGGTGTCGGACTCGGCCTTCCACAGCGTGTTGCCCCTGTAATCACGCCGCTCGGCAACCACGTGCGGTTTTACCAGCACACCGCCGTTGCTCAGTGCACTGTAGGCTGAAAGTAACTGAATAGGAGTTACTGCTACCTCATAGCCAATGCTCATGGACGTAGGTGTTGTTCGGCTCCACTCTGAAGGGCGCCGCAATACACCGCTCACCTCTCCCGGAAGATCAATCCAGGTCGGTTGGCTAAATCCAAAGTTGCGGGCATACTGGTAGAGCGTACCCGGCTGGATGCGGCTTGCTACCTCGGCGGTGCCTACGTTACTCGACTTGGCCAGCACTTCCCGAAAGGGGATTGCGCCGTATGCGCTTATGTCGCGCATGGTATAGCCGGAGTAAACTGCCCACCCGTCACCAGTATCAATAGTGTCTTGCAGCGTTACGTGGCCTTGCTCCAGCGCCGCTGCCGCCGTCACAAACTTAAAGGTCGACCCGGGCTCGAAGCGATCCGTGATCGCGCGGTTGCGGCGCTGCGCATCCGAAAACGCAGAAGCCCGATTGGGATTGTAAGTAGGCACGTTTGCCATCGCCAAAATTGCTCCAGTGCGCGGATCCATTGCGATGGCGGTGCCCCACGAGGCGCCCTGCTCGCGCACACCACGCGCCAGCTCGTCTTCGAGTGCTACCTGCCACATGCGATCGATGGTAAGCACCAGGCTCTGGCCTTGCTGCGGAGCCACCTCGCGCCCCCCCACCAGTGCTTTGATCTGTCCGCGACGGTCGCGCTGCACGGCCCGTCGCCCCGGCGTCCCGGTCAGGTACTCGTCGTACTGCAGCTCTAAGCCGGCCAGTCCTGCACCATCGCTCCCGGTGTGCCCCAGAACGTGCGCGGCGCTGGTGCCATGGTTGTATGTGCGGGCAAAGCGTGGCGTCACGATGAGCCCCGGCACGCTCCACTCCTCGATCACGCTGCGCTGCGACTCATCGAGCCCGCGACGCAGCAGAACGTACTGCGGACTTGTACGCGAGCGCACCCGGTTGCGGTAGTATGTTGCAGACCGGTCTGTCACTGAGGCCAGCGCCTCGTAGAATCGTTCGGCCACTCCGGCGAATCCGTCTACCGTCGGGTCGAGCGCAATGTCGTAGGTAGCGGTGTTGATGGCGAGCGCGTTGCCCTGCCGATCCAGAATGGCACCACGCATGGCTGGAATGACCTGCTCAGAATGTGCTTGCTGCTCGCCCCGGGCACGCAGCTCATCCCCCTCAATAAGGTGAATGAGTCCGATACGAGCAGCCACAAGCAGCGGAATAAGCCCCAGCAAGACCAGGACGATGTACATCCGTAATTGGATTGCGTCGCGGGCGTTCACGGCAACTGCAGTGTAAGAAGGAGAAAAACGGTTTAGCGGTCTGAGAGTGCCTCCCGGGGAATGCTTGGTCCAAAGGCGACCGTCTCTTCAAGCCCGAGCGCACGGGCCCGTTCGTAGATAACGGACGGCCCCGTTTGCCGGGCGCGCTCGCCTTGCAAGTAGTTGTACTGGATATGCAGCGACTGATTCTCGGCTTCGGCCTGCTGCACGTCGGCCAGAAGCTGCTGGGTCGCGTTCACGTGCCACACGTACCCGGTAAACGACGCAGCAAGGATGATGACGGCAAGAGCAAACTTCCACGTGGGTACCTGCTCCAGGAAAGCCTCGCCAGACTGCGGGGCGTAGCGGCGCGCATTTGTATGCTCAAGGTCGGTCCAGCTTGGCAATGCCGTGCCGTGCCGCTTCCATCCACTCTTGGATACGCGTGCTGAGGACTTTCCATTCGGAGACTGCTGGCCGTGCGCCCCAGAGGTCCCTGACGTGCGTGCCGGGGAACGGCGCGACGACGAGGCGGGGCTGGACGCACGTGGAGGGCGCGAAAAAGCCATATCGGTTCGTGGTGTACGGTTTTGTGCACAATGCAGTTATTACGGCACAGGGGGGCCTGCTGCGTCGTCGGCACGCCGTTCAGCGATGCGCAGCCGCGCGCTCCGTGCACGCGGGTTCTTCTCCACTTCCGCCGTAGAGGCTGTCTGTGGCGATGCGTCGATGGGTGCAAACGGTGCAATGCGCGTGCCGTAGATATCACGCTGCACAGTACCCTCAAAGTTGCCATCGCGCAGGAAGCGCTTTACGCGGCGGTCTTCCAGCGAATGATAACTAAGCACCGCAATACGCCGTCCGGCAGGCAGTATGTCAGGGCTGGTTTCGAGCACTGCTTCGAGCGCTTCCAGCTCGCCGTTCACTGCAATGCGCAGTCCCTGAAAGACGCGTGCCAACGTTTTTGTTACCACATGCCCCGGCACCTCGTTGCGAATGGCCTCGGCAAGTTCCCCCGTGGTGTTGAGCGGGCGTGCTTCGACAATTGCACGAGCTATGGGCCCTGCGTAGCGTTCTTCCCCATAGCGCCCCAGTACCCGTGCCAAATCGCCATGGGGCCATTCGTTCACGATGGCGTAAGCCGTAAGCCGACACTCCGGATCCATACGCATGTCGAGCGGCCCGTCGGCCTGGAAGCTGAACCCGCGCTCGGGCTCATCAATCTGATGGGACGATACGCCCAGGTCGAGAAGCAGTCCGCTCACTGTGTCTATACCGGCCTCTCGAAGCAGCGCAGGCAGATCGCGAAAGTTTCCGCGTATCAGACGCAGGCGCCCTGCTTCCACTGCCTCTGCAAGCCGGTCTTGTACGGCTCCGAGCGCTTCGGGGTCTTGGTCAACGGCAAGAACCTGCCCGTCTGGCGCGAGCGCGTCGAGCAGGGCTTCGGTATGTCCGCCGCCACCGGCTGTAGCGTCTACGTAGGTGCCCGACGCATCCGTAATGAGGCTGTCGCATACTTCGGACGCCATCACGGGCGCGTGGTATGCGGTTGCATAGGCTGAAGAGGGGGTGTCAGAACCGTTCGGAGACGCGTTGGCCATGGTAAAAGAAGGCGGTCGTTATAGCAGCGAAACGTAGTGGAGGCAGAGGCCCATGCCCTACATGCCCATCACGCGTTCTGCCAGCGTTTCGTAGTTGCTGGGCTGCTGGGTAAGGTACGACTGGAAACGTTCAGGATTCCAGATTTCAATGTGGTCGAATGCGCCAATGATGCGGGCTGTGTCTTGCAGGTTGCTGAAGTCAACAAGCGAGCCCGGCAGCCGCACGCGGCCCTGTGCATCGAGCGAAGCGTCTTCGGCCCACATCATAATGATGCGTACGAAGTCGCGTGTGGCCCGGTTGTACATATTGAGTGCAGCGATCTCGTCTTCAATCGCTTGCCAGCGCTTTGCAGGGTAAAGCACAACACACTGCTCGAATCCTCGCGTGATCGTGAATGGGGACTGCGCTGCGTCGCCGAGCACCTTGCGCATCTTTGCTGGAATAGCAACCCGCCCTTTACTGTCAATGGTATGCTCAGCCTGTCCCTTAAATACCATCCAGATGAAGCTCGTTAGGCGCGGCGCAGCAACGTGTCCTGCTTTTAAAACGTATCCACAAATCAGAGGGATGCGAGCACTTTTGGACTACATTGGACTATATGGGAAAGTCCCCCACTTTTCCCCACATTTAATCAAGGTACTGAAAAAAGCGGTAATGTCAAGTCTGAGGCCCCGGTGAGCCGTTGATTTCATCCGGGCAGCACGACCTCCTTCTCGCCCGCGGTTTCCATCGCTCTTGCCCTCGCAGTGAACCGAGTATACCCGCCTCCGTACCTCTGCTTGTGTTACTTCCATGAGCATTGTTCACGTCAAATCCAGCTAACAGCACACACGCTATGTCTTCTGCCCGTTACATTATTGATCGCATTGAGGACGGCGACTGGGCCGTGCTTGAAATGCCGGATGGCACAATGCTCGACGTACCCACTGCCTGGCTCCCCTCCGAAGCATCGGAGGGCGACGTAGTGCACGCCGACCTCGAGGCCGGAGCGCAGTCGAGCACGGTCACCTTCACGCGCGATACCGACGCCACCGAGAGCCGACGCGATACCCTGCAAGCGCGTCGTAACAAGCTATCTTCTTCCAAACCTGACGGCCCTATCTCGCTATGATGCCTCGCTCTTTTTTCTCTTCTATCCTTCTTGCTGTCGCCCTTCTTGTCTTCGGGGTAGGCTGTGAGGCGTCGGGGCCCTCCGATGAAACGGCAGACGCATCTCCTGAGCCCGAAGTAACCGATGGCGATGCCGCCTCTGGCGACGCCACTTCTTCGGCAACGCCGCTGCAGATCACTATGCTTGACGTGGGCCAGGGGGACGCGGTCTTGATGCACAGCCCCGAGGGTCAGACTGTTCTCTATGATGGCGGCCCGCGGCGGGCTGATGTGTTGAGTCAGCTTCGTGCTCTTGAGATCGGGCAGATCGATATGATCATTGCCTCGCATCCGCACGAAGACCACATCGGCGGGCTGCCCGATGTCATCGAGGCCTACCAGCCGCGCTTCGTCATCGACAGCGGAATAGCCCATACCACACGCACCTACGAGCGCTATCTCGACGCCATTGAGGCGGCTGGCTCGCAACTGCTGGATCCGGATCGCCAGACCATCGAGTTTGGCCCGGTGGAACTTGAGATCGTTCCGCCTCCCAACGACGAGGATCTCGGACTCAACGACAACAGCGTGGGGCTGCTCCTGACGTATGGAACGTTCAAGGCTTCCTTTTATGGAGATGCTGAGCATGATCAGTTTGCGTGGCTTTTTGCCAACCACCCTGATCTGTTTCCTGATGTACAGGTGCACAAGGCCAGTCACCACGCCAGCCGCAACGGCGATGTACGTGAAGCCATCGAGCAGCTGCGTCCACAGGTCGTGCTGGCGGGCATTGGGGGAGACAACCGCTACGGGCATCCGCACGACGAGGCGATGCTGTTGTATGATAGCGTGGGGGCCGAGGTGTATCGCACCGACACCCACGGCACCATTCGCATCAGCGCACGTCCTGACGGTACCTTCGACGTAGAGCCCACCGTCGATGTGGATGCGCTCATCGCCGCGCGGTGCATCAACATAAACGCCGCAGCGCCAGACGAGCTCGTCCGCATTACAAACGTAGGCCCGGCTACCGCTCAGGGCATTGCAGATGCGCGCCCCTTCTCTCGTCTTGATGATCTAACGCGCGTTGACGGGCTGGCTGACGCTTCCATACAGGCGATCAGAGATCAGGGGCTCGCCTGTGCCGAGTAGATAGGCTGCCGAGGTCCTGTTTCGTCATCACGTTGTTCGCCGCGTCCTTTACCGTGTGACCGGACAGGGCAGCGTCTGTTTTTCAGAATCTGTTTTCCAGTTTGTCGCACTTTTGCCCCCGAGTGTCCGTGTCGGCTCGCTCGGGGGCTTTCTATGTTCTGGTATCTGCTCTGGTCGCGCCACAACCTAAAGGGGTTGAGCTGTCAAGGAACGAGCAGACCCTGAACCAGCAGTGCCAGAGGTATCTTGTGCGAGAGGGTTATTTTCGGAGGTCACTGTTCAAGAAAGTCGGCTGCAGTATACTGGAAGCGCTACCATTTCCTTTATAGAATATTTTTTCGGTTAATACTTGACAAGCCAAAAATAATGGCGTACAATGTCCTTGTGACCAAAAATAATTAAGCAACCGGGCAAAAATGAGCCATACGCTTGACGAGATTGATGCGCAGATTCTTGCGCTGTTGCAGGAGGATGGTCGCATCCAGCGCAACGTAATCTCTGAAGAGGTCGGGCTGTCGGTATCGGCGGTGAGCGAGCGGATGCGCAAGCTTGAGGCCCACGGCATCATTCAGGGGTATCATGCGGTGCTCGATGCTAAGCGTCTTCGGTTTGACATCACCGCGTTCATCCGTGTCGGGGTAGACGGCTCCGAGCACTATCCTCAGTTTGTGGATGAAGCGACAGCCATGACCGAGGTATTGGAAGTGCACTCTATCACCGGCGAAGGGTCGCACGTGCTTAAGATTCGTACTGAAAACACGACCTCGCTGGAGCGCTTTCTGTCACGTATTCAGGCCCTTCCGGGGGTGTCAGGCACATCCACGAGCATCGTGCTCAGCACTTTTAAGGAGACGCGCACCGTGCCCACACGCCCGATCGAAGTATTTGCCCCTACCGAGGAGGCATAACATGAGGGATAACATCTTGCCTCTTCCCATTCGTTTTCTCACGACTACCCTACACAAGCACGATGACCAAAGCAGACATCTTAACGCGTATTGAGGAGGAGAACGTTGACTTCCTGCGCTTGCAGTTCACGGACATTCTCGGCACGGTCAAGAACGTATCGATTCCGGCAGGCCAGGCGGAAAAAGCGTTCAGCGAAGGGATCTACTTTGACGGCTCCTCAATCGAGGGATTTGTGCGCATCCAAGAATCGGACATGCGCCTGGAGCCCGATCCCAGTACGTTTGCGTTGCTGCCCTGGCGCAGCCGACGCTCCGATGGTACGGTATCAGCACGGCTTATCTGCGACGTTATGAATACGTCTACGGGCGAGCCCTTTGCTGGAGACCCGCGGTTTGTGTTGCATCGCGCTATTGAGCGTGCCGGAGCCCACGGCTTCGAAATCAATGCAGGGCCCGAACCGGAGTTTTTCATCTTTGAGCAAGACGAGGAAGGGCGCGCTACAACAAAGACACACGACGCAGGCGGCTACTTTGACCTGGGTCCGAAAGACATGGCCCAGGAGATCCGTGCCGAAATCATCTACATGCTGCAAGAGATGGGCTTTGAGGTCGAAGCCAGCCACCACGAGGTGGCTCGCGGGCAGCATGAGATCGACTTTAAGTACGACGATGCACTGACCACTGCCGACAACATCGCGACGTTCCGCGCTGTAGTGCGTGCGGTAGCCGGACTGCATGGCACGCACGCTACGTTCATGCCGAAGCCCATTGCTGGCATCAACGGATCGGGGATGCACACGCACCTCTCGGTCTTCAAAGACGGCACGAACCTGTTCCATGACGACGATGATGAGTTCAACCTGAGCACGCAGGCCTACCAGTTCCTGGGCGGTATTCTGGAGCATGCCCCTGCTCTCACGGCCATCTGCAACCCAACCGTGAACTCGTATAAGCGCCTTGTGCCGGGCTACGAAGCGCCTATTTACATTGCATGGAGCGATGTAAACCGCTCAGCGCTGGTCCGCAAACCTGCTGCGCGCGTTCCTGCAGCTTCGCGCATCGAACTGCGTTCGCCCGATCCGTCGTGCAACCCTTACCTGGCGCTCGCCGTGATGATACATGCTGGACTCGACGGCATCGAACGGGAGCTGGAGGCCCCCGGACCCGTACGCGAAAACATCTATGACTTTACGGAGGCCGACCGCGTTGAGCGCGGTATTGAAACGCTGCCCAGCACGCTGGGGCAGGCTGTGAATGCACTGAAGGAAGACGATGTCATTCTTGAAGCGCTCGGCTCTCATGTAAGCGAGAAGTTTATCGAAGCAAAGACCGTAGAGTATACGGAGTACCTTGCTTCGGTATCAGGATGGGAGTTGGATCGGTATCTTGAAACGTTCTAACCATCCTTGTTCTGCCGCATAGCGGACAGATAGGATCACTCTCGTGCAGCCGAGTCCACTCTATGCGGACTCGGCTGTACGTGTTTTCTGGGTGTACTCCTAAAAAGGCCCGCTGCGAGATTCGTGATACAGGCTGTTCTCCGTACAACGGCACCGGACACGAATCTCCTACAGATAGAGGTTCGACTATGCTGCAGGCATCGGGCCTCACGTATCCCGTGATGCGCGTTGATGTAGCGGCCACGCACCGCTTTCCCTCCTGTATCTTGTCTATTGTGTGTTAGCCTGTGTTTTGGCTCTATGTTTTGGCTGTGTAGCAGCATGAGGCCTGCATGTCATATAAAAACCCCCGCTCGGGCACGAGGCTCGGGCGAGGGTCGGGGGCAGTGGAGCTAAGCGGATTCGAACCGCTGACCTCTGCAGTGCGATTGCAGCGCTCTACCAACTGAGCTATAGCCCCGTTATGTATGTCTATTTCCGCAAAACGAGGAGAGCGGGTGCCGGTTCCACTGTTATGCGGATGCGCTGTGATCTTTCGCTAAACAGAGGCAACTACCAGGCGCCGGTTTCCTCTTGCCGTGACCGGCTGTAATGACCCCGCGGCGAGACGCTATAGCGGCGAGGATCGAGCAAAGGCTTCTCTCGTCATGACCGCCGTAAGATCTCGCGCGCAGTGTGGCGCCACATCCACGGCATGCGTGCAGCTGTGAATCGGTGTGCCTGTCACTCGATCTGCGGGGATTGTGTTCGCGATAAATAGCCGCTCAAGACCGGCCGTGTGAAGCCGTGTGGGGGCGTTGTCTAACAGAAGTCCGTGCGTGACAGCGGCCCACACAGATTGTGCACCGGCATCGTAGCATGTTTGCACGGCCTGGGCCATGGTGCCGCCGGTGCTGATCATGTCATCAACAACAAGCACCGTGCGACCGGTTACGTCTCCCATAAAAGCGTTCTGGGTAACGGTATCAGGACGGATACGCTGCTTGTGCACAAGTGCCAGTTCTACGGGGCCACGCTGCGGGGTAGCGAGCGCCTGGGCCCATGCCTGGGCGCGCTTCCATGCGCCTGCATCTGGAGCACAGACGGCGACCTTTGCTTCTTCCGGTAGTTTGCGATCTGCCTGTTCGGCCATGACCGATACCGGGTTCATCGACCATGTCGGTCCGCTAAACGCGTTATGAAGTGCAGCGGGCGTGTGCGCATCAACGGTGAGCAGCGCGTCTAACCCCGCGTACGTGAGGTGCCGGGCAACTGCTTTGAGCCCAAGCAAATTTGTCGGGGCGGCTTTTGTGTCGCTGCGCGTGTATCCGAGATAAGGTACCAGCCCAATGCAGCGCGCTACCCCGGCTTCCTTGAGCTGGTGGAGCCCGAATACGAGCTGCATGATTTGGTCATGCACCGACTGGTCGTGGGTGGACACGAGCGACGTTACCAGTACGACCGTTTGGGGCAGGGGGGCGGGCCACTGCACATCGATCTCGCCGTCCGGAAAACGCGTGACATCAGCCTGTATGCAGGGCCAGTCGCGGGTTGTAGCTACCTGACGTGCAAACGGGAGATCGGTTGGGAAGGCAGCGCATCCGACACGGGGGGTGGGCATAGCAGCCGGAATGGAAGTCGATACGTAGGAAGACGGACTACAGTGAACGATACACATCGAGCCGGGCAAGTGCAACGCCTGGCCTGGAGATCAGCACGGCACCTGCACACGGAGTCTGTAGTCTGTTACACCGTTCGGTCTTCTGCACATTGTGGACAGTCGAGCCACTCCTCTGCCGGGATCGACGTAAGCGCCTGCGGACTGGCTCCCCGTTCAAACACCGGGCGCAGTAGGATATCGCCTTCGTCGTAGGTTGTGCCGCACGTATGGCACGCGGCCTCATGGTCGAGCTGGGTCGGCGTATACCCGGAGATCACCCATCCGTCGTGGCCGGTGTGGGTGGCCAGGCTCTCAAGAGCGGCCCGCACCGTACGCGACTTATTCCCGCCATAGTACGTTGCAGCCAGCTCGTTTAGCAGCGTAACGGCTTCTTCGTCGAGCGTAAAATTAAGTCGTTTCATAGCTTGATTATGTACACACAGTAGGGATACGTAGTGTGTACTGTCGATGCGAGAAAAAGATCAGTAATGGGATTGCGCGCCCTGCTCACCGGGCTGTTTACGAATGCGGGCGCGTGCGGTCTTTGCTCTTCAAAGACCTATTGTCCCTGGTGGATTCGCTTCGCCAGCCGTTCGGGCAGTCCTGCTTCCTTGATTCGTTCGGCGGCTCCTTCGACATCGTAGGCAAATCGAAGGCAGCGATGGTAGGGCTTTTCGGTATCGAACAGCACAATGCTTCCCTTGGGCGTATGGTCGCGCGGCTGCCCTACGCTTCCTACGTTGATCAGGTACCGGTGGCCCGCCCGCACCTCAAACACCCCGAGTGTGTTTGCAATAACCGCCGGAACGTGCGTATGCCCGGTGAAGCAGAACGGGGTGTCAAAATGGTCGAACTGCGCACGGATATCCCGGTAGGCGGAGAGGCGTTTCCATGCGCTTGGCGCATCAGGGGAGGCATGCACCAATGTACAGTCACCGACAACCTCAAGCAGAGGCAGCTCTTTCAAAAACGAAAGCTGCTCCTCTGTTAGCAGAGACCGTTGGTACGAGGCTGCTGCCTGTGCGTTAGGGGGCAGGGTTTCGACCCCTTCGCCTGTTGCAACGGCACGATCATGATTGCCTTGTACGACGATGTCGCAGTGTTTGCGTACGAGATCAATACAAGGGCCCGGGTCGGCATTATACCCCACGATGTCTCCCAAGCAGTATATCGCGTCGATCTCAGCCTGCTCCGCAACGCGAAGCGCTGCCTGAAGCGCTTGCAGGTTCGCATGAATGTCGGAGAGCACAGCCAGCCGCACGGTGTCATGTTTTATGGGATGCAGAACGAGAACAGTGCAACATAGGAAATGCTGTTGTTGTGTACAACTGGATCCAGAACAATTGGATTGTACTTGACGTGCGACCCACCTGATACATACCGGGCTGACCTGTACGTCGACTTCTCGCATCCACCAATACGCCCCCACCTAATAGCTACGTTCTGCCGTGAGCACTTCCACATGTACCGTCGGTGTTGTACTGGGCGGGGTTGCCCCCGAGCATGAGGTATCGATCATATCGGCTCTTCAGGCTGCAGCGGCTCTCGATCGCAGTCGCTATCACCCTATCCCGCTCTATATCGCGAAAGATGGAACCTGGTATACCGGAGACGCGCTGCTCGACGTAGAAACCTATCGCGACCTGGACAGGTTGCGCGCCCAAGCCACTCCCGTAGCCCTGCATCCTAACCGCCATGGCACCCTGCGCATCGTAGAGGTACCTGCCGAGTCGCGCTGGGAGCGCATGCGGCATACGCCACTGCGTGCAACAATCGACGTTATGCTCCTTGGCCTGCACGGGGGCCCCGGCGAGGATGGAAGCATTCAGGGCCTGTGCGAGGCGATGGGGGTGCCGTACACCGGGAGCGGTGTGGTCGGATCAGCAATTGGAATAGACAAGGTGCTCTCAAAAGAGCTCTGTCGTCTACATGACATCCCGGTTGTTGACTTCGTGGCGCTCCGCGAAAGTGAATGGGCCCACCACGAAGACGAGCAGCTTGACCGGTGCATGGATACGCTGGGGCTCCCGCTCATCGTGAAGCCCGCACGCTGCGGCTCTTCAATTGGTATTGATCGCGCTGACACACGGACGGAGCTTGACGCCGCTATTGAGGACGCATTCCGATACGACAGTAAGGTAATTGTAGAGGAGGCTGTAACGGCGCTACGTGAGATCAACTGTTCGGTGCTTGGCACACCAGCTGAAGCCGAAGCGAGCGTGCTGGAGGAGCCCGTTCCGTCAGCTGAAGAGGACGTGCTCTCCTTCCAGGACAAGTACATGCGTGAAGACGATGCCGGCTCGTCAGGCACGAAGGCACGGGGCCCTGAAGGGATGGCGTCGCTCGACCGGATCATACCTGCGGAGTTAGATAGCGGGCGGACTGCTGCTATACAGGAGCAGGCGGTGCGCATTTTCCAGTTATTTGAATGTGCCGGGGTGGCCCGTATCGACTTTATGATGGATCGCAACACGGGTGCCGTGTACTTCAACGAGATCAACACCATTCCGGGATCGTTCTCGTTTTATCTGTGGGAGCCGAGTGGCGTGCCGTTTGACAGGCTCATGCATCGCATGATACAGGCTGCACAGCAGCGGTTTACCGAAGCGTCGGGCCGCATCCGGACCTACGACGTGAACCTGCTTTCGGAGCGTAGCCTGTCGGGGTTCAAAGGAAGTAAGTCAAATGGAGGTCGGTCGTAATCGCTATTTTCTGCTGCTACGGCGACGCTCCCACACCCACAGCGCAACGGGAACGCCGATGCTGTAAAGGTCAACGCCATATGTCTGCATGAACCCGGCTACCGCCTCGGCTCCCGGCCACATCATAAGGGCCCCACTCCATAAGGCAACGATCAGAAAAAACAGCGCGCAGTGTCCGACCCAGAAGAGAAACCAGTAGGGCTTTCGGGGAAAGGCTGCGACAAGGAAGAGGGCTGGCAGTAGAAATGGGACACCGGCAGGGGCTGGGAGCCCGCGTTCCTGTCCGCTCGGCAGCGTTAGACGTGCCGGTCCGGCGCTCGCCTGCACATCGCTTTCGCGCTCGGCACTCCATTGGAGCACGGGAACAGCCACTTGGTTCAGCACGACCGTTCGTGCAGGACGCCAGGCAGTCCAATACCCGACAAAGAGCAGCACGATCAGCAAGCTCCGCACAGCAACAGCCTGCGCGGCTCCGACGAAAGAAGGACGGTCCATAAGAACCTACGACGAGAGCGCGGGGGCTTGGGCAGAAGGGGTAGAGGTGTCTTGCTGCTCAGGGGTCGATGCGTTATCCTCATTCAGATGAGCCCAGGCCATCCACAGCCCAAATACCACGACGTAGAAGAAGGTTGTCATCCCGAATGAGTGCATGGGGTCGAACGCTGCAGGCCAGTAGAGTTGCAGCCCAAGCATAACGATGACACGGAAAACATTAGCCATGTAGATCGCCAGGATACCTGCTGGGATGAACCAGGCACGGTGCTTCCATGAGCCCGGAAACGCGATCACAAAGCCAATGAAGAGCCCGATCGTAGTGAGTCCGTTGCAACCGTTGATAATTTTCACACCGGGCACGCCGGCCATCAGCACCGAACGGTAGTCGGCAACGGCCTCGTATCCAATCCCGCTTATGATTGCAGCACTTACGTGTGCCACATTGACCGAGAGCCACTCATCCAGGCGCCCATCAGGAAGCAGGTAGAGATCGTATACGACGTACCATATCCCATAGATGGCAAGTCCTTTGAATAGAAATTGGAGGACGGAACGGTAACGCTTCCACATGCCTGGCGACGGGAATGCTATTGGTATATAACACAGGTGGTATCCTGACCGGGCAAATTACGTTCCTTAAAACGTGCTGCGAGTGCCTGGGGCAGGTGCTATTACCAGATACAAAAATCTCCTCGCACACCTACACCGCTTAAACAAAACATGGCCTTCTGCCTCCGGTCGGAAGCAGAAGGCCATGTCTTATGCAGCGTCTAAAAAATCTTAGCGGGCTGCGTGACGTCGGATAACTTGCCATGGAACAGCGCGCTGTGCTTAGTCACCAGGCGTTCCGGGAGGCGCTGCAAATGGAGTAACGGCAGCTTCTTCGGAGGGGCCGCTTTCTGCGCTTGCTCCTGCAACGGCTGTAACACGGTAGTAGTACGTTGTGCCATTTGATACGCCGTTGTCGGTAAAGGACGGGCCCGAAACACGGTCAGATAGCGGTGAGTCGGGCAAGGCGTCGAGCGGGCTTGTGCCTCGATATACGAAATACGCTTCTGCCCCTTCAACGGCGTCCCAGCTCAAAGCGACCTGAGCGTTGCGCGAGTCAGCCGTAAGAGCCGATGGAGCAGCAGGTGCATCCACCTCTGGCACTGGAATCGGTTCGGGGTTGGGATTGCCGTCTACAGGGGAATCTGAGCATCCAGTGCTGCCAATAAGCAGGAACAGCAGAAGCAGTCCGGTGATCAGGCTACCCCGCATGGCTGCCTGCGTTGGAGACGCCTTCAGGCTATGTTCAGAAGCAATAAAAGGGTTCATATCGGGTTTACTGTTCATGACGATAGGCGTTGAGTCGGTGCGATGAGAAACGGATGATACGGTATATATTGCGTGCCTACCGCCCCCGTTGGGTCGTCTTCCAACAGGGGCGAGGCAGCAACGTGTGCTATCGCACAACCGTGATTTTCTGCGTCAGGGTCTGGCCTCCAACACGCAGGCGTCCGAAGTACACGCCGCTGGCTAAGCCATTGGCATTGAACTGCACCTCATGCACGCCGGCTTCTTGCTGACCTTCAGCAAGCGTTGCTACGCGTCGACCAAGTATGTCGTACACCTCAAGGCGTACATCTTCAGCTTCCTTGAGCGTGTAGCGTACAGTGGCTTGATCTTGCACAGGATTGGGATAGGCCAGCATCGTAACTTCAACAGGCAGCACCTGTGCTACCTCACCGTCTACGTAGGCTTGCGTACCGATTGCTACCTGAAGCGTGGTCATATCGCCTGTGGGCTCTATCGTGACCGTCTGCTCCAGACTGAGGTCGTATGTCGTACCTGCTTCGGGATGCAGCAGGGCTGCCGCTTGTCCGTTCAGCGCGTCAAGATCGCTTATATGCAGCGTCACCGCCTCATCAAGCTGAGTGCGCAGGTCAAGGTCGAACGTTTCTCCGTCGCCCATAAGCATGCGTTGTTCACGCATCAGGGATGCATCATCCGAGTTGATGCGAAGACTTACCACTTCAAGGCTACTGGGCGGCCCGACAAGCGGTGAAGCAACAGCATTGGCTTCAGTCACGCCCACACGCACGGCAGAGAACACGTCGGGGTACCCTGACAGATGGGCCGCGATACGCAGAAGCGGATCAGTAGCTGGACCCTCCTGTGCTGCTGTAGCGGCTGGAGGTACGGGCAGATCTTCAGCCGGCTGCAAGACCAATTCGTCCAGGCCGGCGTCGTTCAGGAAGTAGTACGCTTCTCCGCCAAGGGCAGAAGCGAAGGTGCTATCCGGCTCGCCGAATGCCCCATTGTATGCCCAGAACGGTTGTAGATTCGTTCCATTGAGCCCTTCGATGTCATCGACCAGGTCAAGGTCAACGCTCATGGGGTTTGAGATGATATTCCACCCCTCTTCGAGCGGAATAGCAACGCGGCGATCGGGGCGATCAAGCTCTACAGCTGCATGCTCTCCTGCGTACTGCCACGCCTGCTGTCCGGTAAGCCAGAAGCCGCGTCCTGCCTCAAAGTTGAAGGTCTCTGATCCATCGAACTGGACCAGTGAGCCGTCGCCCTCGTCCCGGAAGGCCTGCCAGTCCAGGCCTGCCTCGCCTGCGACAACGTCATTCATTGGCAAGCTTATAACGCCTGGCAAGGCAACGAGGCGATAGTTGGTTGCATCGGCAGCCTGACCGCCGAAGTCACGCTCTACGTTTACAGCGAGCTGACCGACTGTAGCCAGGAACGTAGCCCGGGCTTCTCCATCTGAGTTTGCTGCTGTAATAGAGACCGTCGACGCACCGGCGCTGAGCGGCGTAACCGTGAGCAGGTTTGTCTCGCTCAGCGTGGCCTCTACCACACGCGCGTCCGCAACCTCCACCTCGACGGTGAGCTCTTCCTCATCCGCGAGCGGATTATCGAAGACGTCAGCCACATCTATTTCAAACGGCGCACTGCCTCCGAGCGTAAATTGCTGGTCGGCCGGTGCATTCGCAATCGTCGGACCGTTCTCGCCAACCACTGAGAGCACTGCAGGTACGAATCCAAATGAAGTACGCGGGGCATTGGTTGAGAGGCCAATCTCATCCTCGTACACGAATGGACCCAGTCCTTCAGAGTCGAATGTGACCTGAACCGTTTCACTTTCCCCTTGCAACAGTGATCCAAAAGCCGGCTCAACAGCAGTGATGAAGCTGGGCGGTGCAATCTCAACGGCAAGATTGTTTTCAATGTACTCGGTATTGAAAGCAATCTGCACTCCGTCGGTCCCGTCCGGGCTTTCAATGCCAACCGTTCCGAAACCAGCCAGGGCAAACACGCCCATGTCAAGATACTGGAAGCGAATTGCTCCGTTACGCTGCAGAAAAATCTGGAACGTGTAAGTGCCGAGGCCGAAGAAATCAGGCACGTCCGTGTACTGTACGACGAAGCGGTCGTTTTCGCTGTCGTGATACGTGTGGACGGTGCCTCCCGCACTCGGATTGAGGTCATCCCAGTACGGCGCTACAATTCCATTGGGAGGCGCTGGGTTGGGGATTTCCTGGTTGATGAAGTAGTTTCCTGCAGGCCCATCGAAGAACAAGAACCCGTTGTTATCGACACGTACGCTCTCTTTCAGTTCGCCGTAGAAGACGAACTCGAATGGGAGATCAACCTCGACAGATGGTGCTGGACCGAAGTCATCGCTCAGTTGGATCTCATCGCCGAGCTCCGTGATGTCAAACCACTGAAAGGCGGGTCCGCCGGGCTCATTGCTGTCAATCCAGAGGTAGCCAAATTCGTCGGGCCCTCCTGCACCAAGCAAGACCGGATGTCCTTCGCCTGCATGGGGGTCTTCTTGTCCTTTCTCGAAGTCGCGGTTCGGTGCAATACTCGACGTATTGTTACGCTGCACCCCTGGCCGGTTCAGCAGCTCCTGGGCCGCAAAGGCCGGGAAGCTGTACTCCAGCGTACTGCCGGGCATACCGTTGTTCGCAAGCGTGAGAGGAACGTTGACCTGCTCGTTGGGCTGCTGCGTGCTTGATACAACCTCCGGGCTCAGTTCAAGCTGCGGTGTCTCAAGCGCTTCGCCTTCAAGAGCAAGCGTTGCCGGGCTATCCAGGTCGTTACTCTCTATGGTCAGCGAGCCGGTGCGCGAGCCGATTGCTGTCGGCGCAAACTGCACCGTGACTTCCACCGTTTCGCCATCACGAACGACGAAGGGGATCGACGTTGTAAGAACCTCAAAGTCTGCGCTGTCGGAGGTAATGGCCTCGACGAAGAGCGGATTCGCGCTTTCGGTTCCGTTCTCGTCGTCCTCATCGTTGCTCCCTTCTCCTTCGTTACCGACTTCAAACGTCAGTGTACGCGCACTTCCCAGTACGACATCGTCAAAGGCGAGCGGGTCGGGCGTCAGCGTAATCGAAGGGGGCCCGGCATCAACCAGCAGGCTAACCGGGATCTCAAAGGGCGAGTTTAGCGGGTCATTATTGAGGATGCGTATGTTGCCGCCATACTCTCCGGCCGGCACGTTTTCGCCACTGAACGTGATGATCAGCTCTTGCTCTTCGCCAGGAGCCACATTTCCATCAGAAGGCGTTACCGTAACAGCCTCAGGAGGCAGTGGCGTAACTTGCCCCGCTACGCCATCGGCCCGTAAGAGCCAGTTGCCAGGTATTCCGAAGCTATCAATAACTCCGGGTCCCAACTCATTATCAGACAGATCTTCCACGTTCACGTCGCCCCCTGCAACAATCCACGACGCTCCCTGGGATGGGCTGCTTTCGTCAAGTGGGGCAGGGAATTGTCCGTCTTCGTAATCGCGATACACTACCCCTACAAAGAATGAGCCTTCAACCGTTGTCGGCTCGAACGAGACTACCTGAAACTGGTCTGTATCCGGGTTCTCACTGGTCGCCTCGACGCGCTGCAGTAAGACCGCGTCGCTGGGGTCTCCGTTGTTTGTTGGATCGTCATAGAGTAAGAACTCGACGGTTACTCCCTCTGGAAGACTTTCTTCAGCTCCAGTCGACCCAAACACGGAGGCAATCTCTGTAATCTCGGTGATGCCATTTACAACCTGGAAGGCGTTCAGCCAGGCGATATCGCCCCCACCAGCCCCGACTGCGTTCTCTGTTGAGCCATCATCGAGCTGGTAGACAAAATCGCTGGCTTGCGTGGGAGCGGGAAACGCCGAGGCATCACCTGTATGGCTCCCAATCGGGCGCTCTACCTGAACGGATTCGCCGGCCAATGCAGCACGCTCTCCTTTAAAAGGAAACGCCACTTCAGACGGGCTAACCCCGGATGTTCCCGTACCAATTTCGACCTGGAAGTCGAGGTCTCCGGCTCCTACGTTGCTGATGCGCAATGTATCTTCAACGGTAGACCCAATTGGAACGGTGACATCGAACGATTCAGGATCAGCAGCAATCTCGGGGGCCGGCAATCCTTCACCGACAACCGCAATCTCGATAACAGACTGGTTCGCCGCGTTGCTTTCAATAGCAATCGTTCCAACCCGAACGCCCGTCGTGGTTGGCGAGAACGCGACAGCAATGGTTGCACTCTCTCCGAAGCCCAGTGAGTCGACACTTGTCGACAGCGGCGCAAAGTCCTCAGAATCGGACGTTACATTATCCACGACAAGCGGCTCGCCCCCTTCGTTCAATACGGTAAATGACAGCGAGGACGACGCACCAACGATCTGCGGTTCGTATTCGAGCAGTCGAGGAGCAACTACAATCTGTGGCGGGCCACCGTCTACTGTAATATCGTAGGGAACGTCGAGCGGACTATTTTCCGGGTCGTTGTTCACAAAACGAATTACGCCCTCATACTGCCCGGGCGGGATCTCTTCTGCGTTGATCGTAACTGTTACGTCTTCGCTCTCGCCGGATCCTACCAGCCCCTCACTTGGACTGAACGCCACAATGTTGTCTGTTCCGTCAGCACGCAGTAGCCAGTTTCCTGGGAGCCCGACGTCGATTAGATTAGCGGGTGGAATCTCGTTTGCGGTAAGGTTTTCAGCGTCAAAGGTGTTCGGCGTAACGTTACCCACGACCCAAGATGCTCCTTGCGGATTCGCCTCGTCGATAGGGGCCGGGAAGTCCTCGGCTCCGCCTTCGTAGAGCGCTGCAATGAAGAAGACGCCGCTCACTGACGTTGGCGTGATAGCTTCTACTGTAAGTTCGTCGGTATGCGGCAGTTGTGTTTCGGTATCGACCCGTGCAAGCAGCACAGCGTCGCTGGGGTCTCCATTGTTTGTAGGGTCGTCGTAGATCAGGAATTCGGCCGGACGGCCTTCGGAGACGCCTTCGCCTTCACTAACTCCCCATGCTGACGCGATCGACGTGATCGTCTCAGCTCCTTCAAGGACCTGGAAGGCATTCATCCACATGATGTCCCCTCCGCTTTCAATGCCAATTGAATTCTCGCTCGTTCCTTTATCGAGCTGGTAAACAAAGTCGCTGGCCAAAAACGGCACCGGAGATCTTGTGCCCAGAGACGCGCCCTGGTTGAGACGCGCAACTTCGGCGCGTGCGACTGGGGATACGGCCGGACGGCTGTCAGAGGGCGCTGCTACCATTCTTGGGGCAACGTCTCCGCCATCTATAGCAGCAAATACGCTGTACTCAAGCACGCCCTCGCCGTCGTTGCTCACTGTAAGGGTGCGTTCTTCTGTCGTGCCGCGGTCAACAACCGCTTCTACATTGTCGGGCGTAACGCCGATCACCGGTCCAGGGCCCGTAGTTGCGCTCGGGGAGTTGGACAGATCTGAGGCGCTCCCCAGCACGTCAATTGCTTTGATCGAAAAGTACACCTCCGCATCAAACGGAAGCCCCTCTGCCGAGAATGTCTCTACAGTCCCTGCTTCTTGTGGCGTGGGGAGATTCTGGACTGGAGTGGCGGCGGCAAAATCGTCTTCTGTTTCAATGGGGCCATCGGTGCTAAACCGGAGATCATATGAGGCCGCTGTGCCCTCACTCCCCGCGTCGCCCGTTGCCGTCCACTGCAAATCGACGACCGCTCCGGGTATCGTGTTGGATTGATCGAGGATAACAAGGTCGGTGATCGCCGCCGGTGGTGTATCATCGGCAGTGAGTGCCCGGAACGCGTTGACGCGCGGTCCGATGGGCTGGGTGGCATTGGTTGCATCGGCCGTGCCGACCAGGCGCGTGCGCACCTGCTGTGCGGTTTGGCCGGGGAACTCAGACGCGATCAGGGCGGCAACGCCTGCAACATGCGGCGCGGCCATGGACGTACCTGCCCAGACGTCTCCTCCGTATCCGGTTCCAAGGCTCGTATGAGTCGTGCTGATGACAGGATGCGAGAAGGCTTCGCCACTGGGTCCTGCAATCTCAATCCAGTCACCGAAATTTGAAAACGACGACTTTCCGTCGTTATGGTCGGTCGCTGATACAGCCATAGCCGGCGGATAGAAGCCTGGGTACCAATCGGCTGAACTATTGGAGTTACCAGCTGCAACAACTACAAGCCCTCCGCTCATCGGCGCTCCAGGTCCACCAGCTTCAGCGATAAAATAGTCGATGGCGTCGAGCACGGCCTGTTCAAAGACACCCGGTGTTGTATATCCCCAGCTGTTGTTTGATATGACAGCGCCATTATCAGCCCCGTAGACGAGTGCTTCAGCAAACCCGCTCACGCTGCTACCAAACGTAAGTCCTGTCATGATGCGGACACCGCTTCCGGGATTCCCATCGCCGCCTGCGACGCTGGCAACGCCTTCGCCATTGTTGTTAGTAGCTGCGATGGTGCCCGAAACGTGAAGGCCGTGCGAGTTGCTCTCGGACGCCGGATTTACAATTTCCGGGTTCGATGTATTATCAGCAAAGTTGTAACCATATATATCGTCGACATACCCGTTACCACACGTGTCAGCGCCATCTTCCTGTTCACAGGGATTGATCCATAGATTATTTTGTATATCCGGATGATTAAGCTCTATTCCGGAGTCAATTACCTGAACGATGACATCGGAGCTTCCCGTTTGCACGGCATGGGCTGCAGGCAAGCTAATATCGGCCCCGGGCGTGCCTCCTGTCTGCCCTGTATTATTGAAGTGCCACTGGTCGCCGTATAGTGGGTCGTCGGGTACAAACTCATCATTTTGCGTTTCTGGAGGCGCAACGAGGCGCTCGCCGAGGGCCTGTGCGCGATCTGCTGTCTCTACCAAAGAAGCCGTTCGCTCTTTGCGGAGCGAAAACTCGGAAAGCTCAACGTTTGCATCACTATGGTACGATCGAACGGCAGACCGAATATCCGTTCCTTCGCGGAAATAGACCCGGTACCATCGGTCGAGCCCCCAGCTGGCGTGGCGCGCTGCGTGTCGGGGATCAGTGCGGAAGATACGCTCGATTCGCTGGGCCCCGTAGGCTGCATTCAGCTGGTCGATCGACGCAACGCCCATCTGCACAACACCATCAGCCTGAGAGAGCGCAACCTGCGGCTTGGCCGCCTCATCCACTTTGATATGAATGACTCCCTCGTTCAGCGCGCTTTCAGGCGCGTTGTGATTGAGCTCTTGCCCATGTGCACTTGCCACCAAAAACAAGCACGCTATCGCCAACAGGATAGCACGGTTGGCACTACTCGCAAATAGAGAATGCGTATGTCGGACCGCCGACAGGAAACGTCTTCTGACTGGTACAGCCGGGAGAGAAGAGGTATTGTTCCAATAACCCATAGTAGTATTGTTATTGCTGGGAAGGTGCTTTGCGGAGCAGATACCTATTGTGGCATTCGCCGCAGCTAACGCACGGCGACAGGCAACACACTTAGAGCCTGTTTTTGGGGGTAGTTTGCAGGCGAGAGCGAGCAGCAATGCGGCGAAAATTGGACCTCGACAGAGGTTGGTAGCCGGGGCTACGAGCCAATATCGGGGGCAATTTGCAGCCTATTGAAGCCGCTCGCAGCCCAAATTAAGAGATCAAACAGGCTCTTAACCTTATTGCACAGTAGGCAGCAAGCCTTTTAGCGGTGATCAGGTTAAGACAACAACGTCTTGACCACATTGCCTTGACTCAAACCGGACGCAATCAACTCAGGTAAATTTTACCGTCAAGGCAATATGTACCCCGATCAAGGCATCACGGCATGAGCTGCACGAACAGGATACCATTCGCACTACTCAAAACGGTATACGCTTAAGAACCTGTTTTGATTTCACACGTCGCGAGTGAAAACGAACGGGAGTCCGCCTCGTTTTCGGTGGTGAACAGACGTTTCACCGAAAGCGACACCGAAGCTATGCGCAAAGACTATAGCTCCGATTTGACGGACTCCCAATGGCACAACATTAAAGCGGTTCTCAATACCTCGCGCCACCGCCAACATGACCTGCGCCGCGACATTCTGGATGCGATTTTCTACGTGGTCAAAACGGGATGTCAGTGGCGAATGTTGCCTGGTGGATTTGCGCCGTGGCAGACGGTGTACTACTACTTCCGAACGTGGAAACAGCGCGGCGTAATCGCACGTCTGCTCAGCATAGCCCGGCGAGGCGCACGGCGAGAAGCCGGGCGCGAACCCGAGCCCAGCGTGGTAATTATTGACTGCCAATCGGTTTCGATCACCCGCTCAGGCGGTCTGTGCGGCTTTGACGGCAATAAAAAAGTCAAAGGGCGCAAACGGCACATACTCACGGACACGCAGGGCTGGACGTGGGCCGTCGGCATTCACGCCGCCAATGAGCACGAAAGCCAGCACGCCTTCAAGCTCATTGAACGGGCTGAACAGCGAAGCGAACGTCTTGAAGCGGTCTTCGCTGACAAGGCCTACCGCGGCGATCTCGAAGACGACCTTGAGGAAGCGCTTGGGCTTCGGCTTGAGATCACCGAATCCGACTCCGAAGAGCCGGGCTTCTCCGTCGAGCCGAAGCGCTGGATTGTCGAACGAACACTCGGCTGGTTGGGGGGCTGGCGGCGACTTGCGAAGGAGTACGAGCGCCTGGCCGAGACGAGTGCCGCCATGGTCCGGCTCGCGTCGCTACGATTGGCCCTCAGCCGCCTCTAACGGCATATCAAAACAGATTCTAAAAGGATGAGATCACAATAATATAAAGCATGCATGAATGGCAACCCTGCTGGCCAACAACGAAGTAAAGAAAATGTGAATGGTAAGATATTGGCTCAATTAGTGATGAGGCACCTCTGATACCAGATTAATTTCCATTATTCGATTTTGTGCAGGGTCAAAAGCTGAGCCCTCTTTTTTAGTCATGCGTGTCTTCAGACATGCGCGATCATTCAGGAAATGCACGCACACCGATACTTGGTACGTACCTGAGTGCCAGTATCATAACGACCGACATCCCGGCAAGTAGCACCGCCAACAACAGGAAGGCAGCCCCCCACCCAAAGAAGTCGGCAATCATGCCGGTCGCCACGCTCCCCGTAGCCCCCAGCACCATGTAGCTTGTCCGGATAAGTCCAAAACCGGCACCACGCTCTTCTGCACTTAGGTGGTCCATAAACTTGGGCAACAGAGCCGCGCCCCAACTCATGGCAACACCGGCCATCATTGTAGCCATCGTGAGCAATATTGCACTGCTTGCCCACACGAAAAGCGCGTAGCTTACAACACCGACAAGGGTAGCCAGAATTGCTGCAGGGTAACGACCGATCCAATCGGATAGGCGTCCGATACCGGGTTGTCCGATGCCTTGCACCACGAAGTAAATTGAGAAGAGGATGCCGGCCTGGGGTTCAGAGTAGCTGTGATACTCAACAAGAAACGTAGGGAGGAACGAAGCGGTTGCCTGCCAAACGAACGCCCCGACCAGTGCAAGCAATCCAGTAAGCAGGATCGGGGGGCGCGCCAATAGCTTAAAGATCGGACCGATCTTAAGCCGGTCAGTAATAGCCGTATCAGGGCGCGCCGGCGGAGTAGGACGCACCAATGCATAGAAGAAAATAGCTGTAGGCACGGCAACGAATGCACCAAAGGCGACCGCGTATCGCCATCCCAGAACAGCTCCGATGCTACCTACCGCTATAGGGGTTACAATGCCTGCCAGCGGAGCCCCTGCCGAGTGGATTCCGATCGCCATCCCGGTTTTCCGAAATGTACGTGTTAGGAGCGACGTGGCAACGCTGTAGTGCAATCCTGCCATAATCCCGAGTGCGATCGCCCCGAGAAAGAAAAGTGCGTATCCCGGAGACAGTGCAAGAAGCGCACTCGTCACGGCCGTCCCAACGATCGCAATTATGATCACAGCCCGTTCCCCAATTCGGTCTCCCAATAACCCACTCGGAAATTGCGAGAGTGCATAGGCTAACCACATGCCGGTGAGTGCTGCCCCGATTGCACCGTTTGAGACCCCGAACTCGGAACTGATCGTGGGTACCACCGGACTAATTGCGAGGCGCGCTGCCATCGTGGCAAAGAAAGCAAGCGTACACGCTGCTAAGACCGCGTTGTTATAGGACCACAGACGCACGGATATTGCTGTAGTGAACATGTAAACGATAGAACCGGCCACCTGCGGCGTTACCGAATAGCGCGGGTGCCCATACAAACATCCTGAGGTACGAGGCGCGTCGCGTGGCGGTCCGTACCAAACACACCCTGATCTACCTGTCACCCGCTATTTGCCAGTGCTTTGCATGCGGAGGCATGCGGCGGCATGCGGCTCAGTCGAACGTCCGGGTGGAAGTCCGCGCCGCTACCCATTTGCACCTTGACTGTCGCACTCCTATCGTTATGAGCCCACCATACGCATACATGCGTGCTCGTTACTGCCTTCGAGAAAGCACGCTTCTGCAAAAGTGTAGCAATAGCTTCCCATTACCCCCTTCTACTCTGTGTGGATATGCCATGTACGTGCGTTATGCTATTACAATACGAAACCTACCAACCGGTAGCATAGCACACATGCGCTTTTGCGCCCCCCTTTTGAACCTCTTCAGAGATGTCTGCGATGCTGAGTAGCCATGCTCCTCAAGGTTTACACGCCAAACAAGGTATAACAAGGGTGTTACGCGACCGCCTTCTAAAATCACGCGCCCTCCTGAACAATGCACTTACCATGTACCTATGAGCAATGCTTGTACAGTAATGCTTCTGTAGTACGGTACATTATCTTTCTGCTGCCTGCCTGTATGCTTCCTCTGCGTTCTCCTGGTAATCGCATCTGTCGGCCGCTACTTAATCCCCACTCGCTTTTGTGTACGATCCACTGATTATTGACGGTATGTAAACATCTCTGATGAATAGACGTGGTAATGAGAGTCCTTTGAATCCAAATACCTGTAGGGCAATGGATAGCGGTAGCCCCACCAACGGCACAGCTTCTTCTGTGCGTACTCCTCTGGAAAAGCCTGCTGATGTACAGCGCGATGAACTCGTTCAGGCGCTGGCAACAGGTGAGCTTTCACTTCACAAGCTTCCCAAAACCCTCTCTGCACGCGAGGCGGCCTCCATTCGACGTGAAGCGCTGGAGCAGGCTGCTGGGACAACGACGAGCGGGCTTGCCCACTACTCGTTTGACGCGGAAGCCGTATCAAACAGCAATTGCGAGAACTTGATCGGCGTTGCCCAGGTGCCCATGGGTGCGGTGGGTCCCGTTCCGGTACGTGGCGATTACATTGACGACGACCGCTATGTGCCGCTGGCAACTACAGAAGGCGCTCTCATCGCCAGCGTTAACCGGGGCTGTGCAACGCTGCGCGCCGCTGGGGGTGCCGTCGTACGTGTCGAAGACGTAGGCATGACACGTGCCCCGGTCTTTCGCACGTCAGGCATCCGCGAGTCGAAGTCGTTCGTCGCCTGGGTTGAAGAGAATGAAGAAGAGATCCGTACTCAGATAGAGGCGACAAGCCGCTATCTGAAGATGAAAGACATTCGTCCGTTCATGATGGGCTCTACCGTCTTTCTGCGGTTCCGCTTTGCGACCGGCGATGCCATGGGCATGAATATGGCCACCCTGGCATGCAACCGCGTTATCCAAGACCTGATCGTCCCGGAAACCGGAGTGTCGTTCGTGTCGCTCTCGGGCAACTACTGTGTGGATAAGAAGCCTTCTGCCGTGAACGTGCAGGAGGGGCGCGGAAAGCGAATCTTTGCGGAGGTAGAACTCGACAAAGAGGTGCTGGAACGCTACCTCAAGACCAATGCCGACGACCTCGTTGAGGTGCAGTATCGCAAAAACATGCTGGGCTCCACTGCTGCGGGCTCTATGGGCATGAACGCTCACTACGCCAACATGGTGGCTGCGTTTTTCGTTGCTACCGGACAAGACATCGCCCAGGTTGTGGAAGGGGCTCTCGGTACAACCTGCATAGAAGCGCGTGGCGATGGAGGCGTCTATATCTCTATATTCATGCCGGATGTGCCCCTTGGCGCCATAGGTGGCGGTACCACCCTGCAGACGCAGTCTGATGCCCTCTCGCTCATGGGGGTGTCGCTCAACCCCGACCAGCCAGGAGCAGCGGCTATGCAGGTAGCTGAGTTGCTCGGCGCAACGGTCCTTGCTGGCGAGCTCTCTCTGATGGGAGCGCTC
Source organism: Longimonas haloalkaliphila (assembly GCF_055379825.1). Taxonomy (NCBI): domain Bacteria; kingdom Pseudomonadati; phylum Rhodothermota; class Rhodothermia; order Rhodothermales; family Salisaetaceae; genus Longimonas; species Longimonas haloalkaliphila. Next base: position 400,143 of record NZ_AP043948.1, read on the forward strand.
AGCTCGCACCACCTGGCCAGTGCCCATAACGAACTGGGGCGGCCCACGCCGCCCTCCAACGGTCATGCCGACACTGCGTAACCGTATCCTGCCGCGCATCCGCTCTCGCTCACGTCTTCTTTCCTGGCCGCGCTCATGCACGCAACCACCGTACGCGCTCCTGCAAAGCTAATCTTGATGGGAGAGCACGCGGTCGTGTACCAGCGGCCCGCCCTTGTCGCCTCGCTGGGCCTGTGGATGCATGCAACGGTACGCCCCCGTCCCAAGAGCGGGGTGGAACTGCGCATCTCGGGGTGGGGACACAGCGAGGTGACCTCGTGGTCCGCCATCCAGGCCTATACCGATGCGGTACGAGCCCGCTGGGAGGAGTACGCTGCAAACCCAACAGCTGAAACGTTTGCCCGCCTGCGAAGCAACGAGCCCACCCATCTGATCAAGATCGCTCTGGGCGAGGCCGCTCGGCGCGCCCACACGGCTCCGCATCCGCTTACGCTCACGGTTAAATCAGACCAGCCGATTGGGGCCGGGTTCGGAAGCTCTGCAGCGCTTGGTATCGCCATCGCACAGGCTTTCCTGAAAGCTCATGATGTGTCGTTGAGCCCCGATGCCCTCTTCGATGTGGCACTGAACATTGAACGGCGCCAGCACGGCACCCCCTCAGGCGTAGACCCGGCCACCATTCTGCGAGGAGGACTGCTTTGGGCCGAATCCGAAGAAGGGACGCTCACGTGGCATCCGGTGGCTGCCCGAGCCCCTGTGCTCTCTGACATGCGCGTCTTCCACACAGGCTCGCCCAACGAGTCGACCGGTACGGTCGTCGACGCGGTGCGGGCACAGCGCGCAAACGACCCGGCCGCGTTCGAAGCCTTGCTCAACCGCATGGAGACCGCAACGCGGACGCTGCGAGATATGCTCTCAGCTTCGGAGGTTGCACCCGCCGATCTTGTTGATACGATTCGCGAGAGCGAGGCCTGTCTCGAAGCGATAGGGGTCGTGCCTCCTGCCGTGCGCACGCACATCCGTGCCATCGAAGCCCGGGGCGGCGCAGCCAAAATATCGGGGGCCGGCGCGCTCACCGATCCCAGTGCCGGGTCGCTCATCGCGTATCACCCCGATCCCGAAACCGACATCTGGAACGACCTGTCCAGCTTTTCTGAATTCGACGTGCCCCTCTGTGTATCGGGCGCACATTCCATCGATCCCTTACATGTGCATGGCTAAAGCAACCGTTGAAGCCCCCTCTAACATTGCCTTCGTGAAATACTGGGGGGTAAAAGACATTGATCAGGCTATTCCCCAGGCGCCGTCCCTGTCGATGACCCTGCAGAAGTGCGCCTCGCGGACTACTGTAGAGTTCACCAAGGGCGCTACAGAGCCTGATACTGTTCTCAAAGCGAGTCCCGATGGTACGCTCGCGCCCGCCAGCACCGCTTTTGCCGATCCCGTTCGCGCACAGCTCGATCGGATTCGTACCTGGTCCGGGCGCTCTGGCACCTTTAGAGTCGCCACGCAAAACAGCTTTCCGGCAGCAGCCGGACTCGGGTCGTCGGCTTCGGGGTTTGCTGCGCTTACACTGGCTACGCTGCGCGCTCTCGATGCAAATCCCAGCGGAGAAGAACGTTCGGTGCTCGCCCGCCGAAGCGGGTCCGGATCGGCAGCACGGTCGGTGTTTGGGGGATACGTAACGTGGCCTCACGGCGACAACCATGCCGCTGAACAGATTGAGCCGCACACCCACTGGGACCTGCGCGACGTCATTGCCGTCGTCGAAACTACCCCCAAGAAGGTTCCTTCTCGTGAAGGGCATCAGCGCGCCCCCAGTAGTCCCTTTTACGAGCAGCGCCTGTTGCACCTCGACGACCGAATGGAAGCAGGTCGCGAAAGCATTGCAGCCCGCGACTTTGACCGGCTCGGTCCTATCATTGAAACAGAGGGGATCGAGTTGCACCTTATCACGATGTCATCTACCCCCCCAATCTACTACTGGTCGCCCGGAACCATAGCCGTGCTCGAAGTCGTGCGTGATATGCGTGCTGACGGACTCTCAGCGTACGCGACGATGGACGCCGGGGCGAACGTGCACGTCATCTGCCCCGCAGACGATGAACCCCAGGTAGCAGCACGCCTCGACGCGCTCGACGCTGTACATCTTGTCATCCGAGATGGTATTGGCCCCGGCCCCACCAGCGATGTCGAACCGCTCTTTTAAGATACGTCTTGTTGGACTCTACCTGATGCTCATCAGGAGAGCATGCCATCTGCACCTCAGAGACGGATGGTTTCTACGTGAAGCACCGCGTTCGCTGTGGTACGTTCGCTGTAGTCAACGCGCCGCTGCGTCGCCGTACGAGCCGTTCGTCGCGCGCTACGCTCTTTGAAGGATGCACACCAGCCGCGACCTGCTCCAGTACCACCCTTCTGATCGCATATTTAACTGCTTATGCCGTCTGTCACCTTTGTCAAGTGGGGAGGAAGCCTCATCACCGAAAAGACGGGACGCTATGCGGTGCGCACCAGTGTACTCACGCGGCTTGCTCGCGAGTTAGTGCAGCACTGGCCTGCGTGGCGCGGACGGCTTGTGCTCGGACACGGTAGCGGTTCGTTTGGGCATGTGGCCGCTCACGAGGCAGGACTCGACTCGGAGGGGCCTCATCCTGCGCCTGAAGAAGCGCTCAGTCGCATCCAGCATGCAGTATCAGATTTGCACCGCCACGTTGTGTTGGCCCTCCGCGAGGCCGGGCTCCCGGCATTCACGTTTGCCCCGTCGAGTGCCTATGTATCAGAGAAGGGCACCCCAAACTCGTTTAATGCAGCCCCTGTTGCCCGGGCGCTCTCTATGGGAGCCCTGCCTGTCACATACGGCGACATTACACTCGATACGCACAAGGATATAGCCATCTGCTCGACTGAAACTGTTTTTCGGAGCCTCATTTCGGCGCTTCGTGAGCACGAGCACACCACCAACCGCGTGCTCTGGTGCGGGAATACCCACGGCGTGTATGATGCACAGGGCAACACGATTAGCACGCTGTCTTGCGAGAGGGCCCGTACCATGGCTCGTTCAATGCGTGCCCCTGACGGGACCGACGTAACCGGCGGCATGGCTCACCGCCTGCGCACTGCGTGTACGCTCGCCGATGACGGCATCGAATCGCTCCTCCTGAATGGACTGGAGCCCGGTGAATTAAGCGCGGCGCTGACTGGTGGGCCATTTCAGGGCACTCGCATGCTCTGACAAGCATGTGTCTACCAGCACGTAACGTACAGCCCGCTCAGTCGGCAGTGCACGTTCACTTTGCTACTCTTCCTGCAGGACCTACAGGTCCACAAAGAAAACGGCAGATGCCCCCGCAACGTAGCGGAGCACATCTGCCGTTTTTGCTGTCGTTGTAAGAAACGATTGCAGGCGAACCCATGAGGGATAACAGAACGCCTCATATGCCTACTGGAACAGTCCAGGAATCGCAGTCGATGCAGCCGGTCCTCGTTCAACCGAGGGTACCGTAATCTCTGCAGGCGTTCCTGCTTGCATCGACTCGTCTTCTATATCTGGCGCAGTGATGCCCGCATAGAGGCTAAGTGCCATTATTGTGATCACAACGACCGATCCAACGAGGCGAAATAGATTGTATCCCCTCTCACGGGATACCCGTCGAGCCGTGCGCTTGTGCAAGCGTCCGGCCAACTCTCCTGAAGTTAGTGCAATACGATCCAGGTTTCGCGCTGGAGGACGGGCGAGCGGCATGTAGCTGCTCATGAAGTTGCCAACGAGAAACTTTTTATCGTGTGGTTTTGGTGTGTTATACATTACTAAGTAAATATGTCTGTTTAGCGGACAATCGATTTGTATTCTGTCCGCCACTAAATTGCCTATACGTACCTGGCAGATTCAGTGGCGCCGCACGCAGCTCTCCGGAGCAACTGCGGCGCATCCGATAGGGCGCGCATCCTATCTTCGCCCTTTATGACGAACGCCTCGCACGCAATGTTACGCGGAAAAAGCGCTTCCTTTTTCTTTCGGGCAAGGTTCATCTCCGAATCGCCGCTCTTTCACACGACGTCTGCCCTCTCTTCATGGCTGTAACGGGGCGGTCGTGTAAGATGTAACCGGACTGCCACCCGCCGCATAAGGTACAAGTCTGTTTTATTTTTAACAGGTGGATATCTCCCCATTTCAATTTTTGATCGAAGGGACAAGCCCCACTCTCGCATAAAATCAGCATTTGCTACTGCTGCCTTTCGATCCAGGTGAGAACACCCTCGCACTCAGAAAAAGAACCCGGCTTCGCATATATTAACTTCTCATATGATGTTCAGTCTCTCTTATTACCCACGCTACAGGTCGTCTTGCTGTCGTGCTCTCGGTTCTGCTTCGTCTACCTGCGCTTTACCCGTTGCACCAGTGTGTCCCCCCTGAATGTTACCGTCCGAAATTGTCATCGCGAGAAGGAAGCGGAAGCGACTGACGTGGCAATCTTGTGCGTTCCACCACGGCAGCCCCGTTTCCTAACGGCAACCCACGGGATTGCGTTGCTGCCGCTCGCAACGACAAAGTTGGGGGGCTTGGGTTGTAGATCAACCGGATACGCCCTCTAAGATTGACGTGTGACACTGCATTAGTAGTATCTGAGAAGTAAGCCGTGCAGGCGAGCGTCGACCGGGAGCCGCTCCCAGCAAAGCAGTTGAAGCAACTGTAGCTTGCCTACATCGATGGAACCCAACGATGATGAGACATGCTGCCCAACAGCGCGCAGCGCACGGAGCGTTTTCATACGCTGCCTAAAAACCTCGCCCTGCTGCTTCGCTCCCCCGCCATACCCCGGCAGAGGTATCGTAACTTCTGTTCGTACGGTGCGTAATGATTCTTCGCATACCGCTTTTGTCGGACTGCTTGCTGAATCTCATGCCTACCCCCTCTATCGAGGACTACCTCAAGACCATCTATAAGCTGGAAACAGGTACCGGGGGGCCTCCTGTCTCCTCGGGGGCAATAGCGGAGGCGATGGAGGTGGCTCCTGCCTCCGCCTCCAATATGGTGCGCCGGCTCGACGATCTGGGGTTCATATCATACGAAGCCTATGCCGGTGCCACACTGACCGAGCCCGGACGCGCCATCGCCCTTGAGGTGATTCGCCACCACCGCCTGCTGGAGCTCTACTTCAAAGAGGTGATGGGGCTCGACTGGGATACGATCCACCACGAGGCCGAGCGCCTCGAACACCATATCTCAGAAACGTTCGAGGATCGCATTGAAGAGATGCTGGGCCATCCGACACGCGACCCGCATGGCCACCCCATCCCCACGCGCGACGGTACCGTAGACGTGCTCTCTACCCGTACCCTCGCCGACGCAGGCGAAGGGGATGCTGTAACCATCGACCACGTAGCCGATGACGATGCTGAGGTACTCTCCCTGTTGGAGCAGCGTGGACTGCTACCCGGACGAACCGTCAAGGTCATTGAAACCCGTCCGGTAGAAGGACTCATGGTGATCAAAATCGATGGCAACGAAACGCTGCTTGGCCATCCTGTAGCCAACAAGGTGTTCGTGAAACCCAATGCCTCGTAACACCCATTGCTTCGTGATCCTGATTACCGTACCATCGATTACATAGCATCGCACGTCTCTTCGGCTTTTTGCCACCGCGCAGACGGCGCTGCGCAGAGACGCTGACCAGTTTCTGCACGGATCATACTGCGGCTGCACATGAGCTGCACCACAGCGCAACAAAGCAGCCATCTCTTCATCTGCTCTGCTGCGACTCGGAACTTTTAGGCGCGGCTAAATATTTCTGATCGTGCATGAATCTCCGCTTCTCTACACACGTCACCATGCCATGACCTATTGGATACGCACGTATGCTGCTGCATCTGGTGTCCTGTTGCTTACAGGGCTGCTTCTAATATCCGCCGTGGGCTGCTCCTCAGCGACCGAGGCAGACGACCGCCTGCGCGTTGTGGCTACCACAAATGTAGTTGGCGACCTGGTTCGCGAGATTGGCGGAGATGAGGTAGCTCTTACCACGCTCATGGGGCCCGGCATCGACCCCCACCAGTACAACGCCAGCGAGGGCGATATCCAGCGTATGGCACAGGCCGACTGGGTGCTATATAACGGACTGCACCTGGAAGGCCGCATGACCGATCTCTTTCCAGAAATGAGTCAGCGAGGCGTAGCGACCACCGCCCTGGCCGAAGCCGCTGTACCCGATAGCCTGCTCATCCCATCTGCCGAGTTCGCCAGTTCGTACGACCCCCACGTGTGGTTCGATGTCTCGCTCTGGCGCAAAGCAGCCCTGCACGTAGGAAAACGCCTGGCCGATCTCGACCCCGACCACGCAGACACGTACCAGCGACGTGCTGCCGAGTATGCAGAACGTCTGGATGAACTCGACACCTATGCACGCGACCAGATTGCGCAGATTCCAGAAGAACGGCGCGTGCTTATCACCTCGCACGATGCGTTCCGCTATATGGGGCGCGCTTACGACCTCGACGTGCGCGGGCTACAGGGCATCTCGACCGCCAGCGAAGCCGGCACAGCCGATGTGCAGGCACTCGCACAATTTGTGGCCGATCGCCGCATTCCCACCCTGTTTGCTGAAACCTCTGTCTCAGAGCGCGGACTGCGCGCTGTGCAAGAGGCCGTTCGTGCACGTGGGTTTGCCGTTAACATCAGCGATGCCCTCTACGGTGATGCACTCGGCGACGCAGGCACCCCCACGGGCTCTTACGAAGGAGCCGTGCGCCATAACATGGAGACAATCGTGTCGGGGCTCTCTGAACGTGCAGAGTCTGTCGTAGGCAGCGAGCCCATGGCAACACGCTAACGTGTGTACCATCATGCTGGTGTGTCATGCGCATCATACGCTGCTCCTGCCTGCATCTACCCATAACCCCGACTTATCTTATGGCTGCCGATGCTGAACCGGCTCTTGACATCCGTGGGCTGACCGTGGCGTACCATGACGAACCCGTGCTCTGGGACATCGACCTCACCGTTCCGAGCGGCACAATTCTCGGCATCGTAGGACCCAACGGAGCCGGAAAGACAACCCTGCTCAAAGCGGTGCTCGACCTCGTTCCCGTAGCATCGGGGCGCGTTCGGGTATTAGGGGATGCGTATGCCGCCACCCACAATCGCGTGGGCTATGTGCCCCAGCGTGGCAGCGTAGACTGGGACTTCCCGACAAACGCGCTCGATGTGGTTCTGATGGGACTGTATGGCCAGCTTGGGTGGTTTCGGCGTCCGGGCGCCGCTGAGAAGGAAAAAGCCCGTAACGCGCTCGACCAGGTCGGCATGCTCGATTATGCCGATCGCCAGATCAGTCAGCTCTCAGGGGGACAGCAGCAGCGCGTGTTCCTGGCGCGTGCGCTTGTGCAAGAAGCCGACCTCTACCTTATGGATGAACCGCTCCAGGGCGTGGATGCTACAACAGAGCATGCCATCATTGACCTGCTCCGCCACCTGCGCGACCAGGGGCGCACCGTTCTCGTCGTGCATCATGACCTGAGCACCGTGCGTGAGTATTTCGACCAGGTACTGCTTCTGAATGTACGGGCCATTGCAAACGGTCCGGTAGAAACCGTATTTACGGATGACAATATCCGGAAGACATATTCGGGTCGCATGCCTGCATAGCCGTCTCGTCATAGCCGTCTCGCCTTTCGCGCTCACCTATACCCATGTCTGGTATGGACTTGCTGCATGCCCTCTTTTCAGATTACACGCTCCGCACTGTTGCACTCGGCGCAGCACTGTTGGGCATTGTGGGGGGCAGTCTTGGAAGCTACGCCGTCCTTCGAGGCCAGAGCCTCATTGGGGATGCAGTCGCCCACGCTGCGCTGCCGGGTATCGCCGGCGCGTTCTTGCTCACCAGCCGGATGGATCCGCTTGTGCTGATGCTTGGCGCAGCAGCCACCGGTCTGTGCGCAGCCCTGTTTGTTGATGGCACGGCCCGCAATACGCGCGTTCCGTATGATAGCGCACTGGCGCTTATGCTTGCGTCGTTTTTTGGACTCGGGCTGGTCCTGCTCACTTATCTACAGCGCCACGCCGGCGCCTCTCAGGCTGGACTGGATGCGTTTCTCTTCGGGCAGGCCGCCGCACTGGTGATGTACGATGTGTACGTGATGGCGGCTCTGGGTGGCACCGCACTCATCGTTATGCTGCTCTTCTGGAAGGAGCTCAAACTACTTTCGTTCGACACCGCCTTTGCGCGAAGCGTTGGATTACCTGTGCGCATGCTCAACGGTTTGCTCACAACGCTACTCGTTGTCGCAATTGTAATCGGCCTACAAACTGTGGGGGTAGTGCTGATGAGCGCTGTGCTCATTGCCCCTGCTGCCGCCGCACGCCAGTGGACCGACCGGCTCGGTATAATGATCGCTCTTGCTGCGGGCATCGGCGCGGCAACAGGGGTCACCGGCGCGCTCATCAGTGCATCGGTGCGCAACGTGCCTACCGGCCCCACAATTGTGCTCTGTATGGGTGCTGTTGTTATCGCGTCGCTGCTGCTGGCCCCGCAGCGCGGCGTGCTCTGGCGGATCTGGCAACGCCAATTCTCGCAAGCGGAGACGTCTTCGCATCCCCCTGACCAAAATGCCCGTACGCAGAACGTAGCTACAGACCCAACAGATCTATGAGTCCGCAGGTAGAGGTGCAACTGGTCGCAGCTGTTACTGCGGTAGCCTGTGCGCTGCCCGGTGCGTTTCTGGTACTACGCCGCATGGCCATGATGAGCGATGCGATTACCCACGCGATCTTGCCGGGCATTGTCGTTGGCTTCTTCTTAACCGAGTCGCTCGGATCGCCGCTGCTGTTGGTCGGGGCGGCGCTAACAGGTCTGCTGACGGTGGCGCTGGTCGAGAGTATCGAACGCACCGGACTGGTCCGGGAAGACGCCGCTATCGGGATCGTATTTCCGATTCTCTTTAGCATCGGGGTTATTCTGATCGCGCGGTACGCTGGCGACGTACATCTCGACCTGGACGCGGTGCTTCTTGGCGAACTGGCTTTTGCTCCGTTCAACCGGCTTGAGCTATTTGGAGCAGATCTGGGGCCCCGTGCGCTCTGGGTTATGGGTACCGTACTGCTGCTGAACGCGGCTTTCCTGTTTGCCTTCTACAAAGAACTGAAGCTGGCGACCTTCGACCCGGTGCTGGCCGCTGCGCTGGGCTTTATGCCAAGCGTACTGCACTACGCGCTGATGGGCATGGTCTCAGTCACTGCCGTAAGTGCGTTTGACGCCGTTGGGGCCATTCTCGTGGTCGCGCTCATGGTGGGTCCGCCCGCAACGGCCTACCTGCTCACCGATCGGCTCGATGTGATGATCGGGCTAAGCGCTGCACTGGGCGTAGCCAATGCACTTATCGGGTACGCTGCAGCTGCCTGGCTCGACGCTTCCATTGCGGGCTCTATGGCCACCGTTGCCGGTCTGCTATTTGGCCTGGCACTTCTGTTTGCCCCCGAGCGCGGCCTCGTTGCCCAACGGATGCAGCAGCGCACCAATACAGCGCGCTTCGCCGAACAGATGCTGGCAGCCTACCTCTGCCACCCACAGACCCGTCCACTAACACCTGAAGCCGCCTCGGAACGCCTGTACGAGCGATTCGGGTGGTCAGCCCGAAAAACAAACGCGGTACTCGAATACATGCGTGAGCGCGGCACGCTTACGCGTCGCAACGGCGCTTTTGCATGCACCGAGCACGGTGCGTCGCTGGCTGCTCACGCGATGCCTCTTTCATCGTACCCCTAACCGTTCCACCTCGAAGCTTTTCTTTGGAAAGCGTGTCTGCAGGGCCCCTGCGTAGGCGTCTCTTACGAGGCCCTGCATAGGGAACGCTGTGCTTTCAGCTAACATAGGACGTTGGCGTACTTCTGTTCTATATCTTAACCTGCGTACATCATGCGTACGTTACCTTCCTACGTATTCCTCTTGGGTGTAACCCTGGCACTTCTTTTTGCCGGATGCGGAGCCGAAGAGCCTGCCCCCGAATCAGGCGCGCCCTCCGACACCGATGCGCTCCCCCCCTCTGAGGTGGCCCAGTCGCCCCCTGAAGGACTCTCAGACCTCCCCGATGGCATCATGCCGTTCGACGACATTGTGATTGGCGGCCAGCCGACGGAGGCCCACCTGCGTGCCGCAAATGATCTCGGCTTTCAGACGGTTGTGAATCTGCGCCCTGATGAGGAGTTCGACGACTTTGATGAACAGGCACTGGTTGAGGAGCTTGGCATGACGTACGTGCACATCCCCGTTGCGGGCGAGGAAGACGTGACTCGTGAGAATGCGGAAGCGCTGAGTCGCATTCTTGAGGATACCGGTAACCGCCCCATCCTCATGCATTGCAGCAGCGGCAACCGCGTAGGGTCGCTGTTTGCGGCACGTGCCCACCTGCTCCTTGACGAAGACCCGGAGCACGCGCTCGAAATCGGGCGACGTGCCGGCCTGACGGATCTGGAAGAGCCGCTTCGCAATACCTGGGCATCACCCGGCGAATAGCGGGGTCGTCTGCTCGCTGATCTCCGTGTGCCTGCCTCTACCACTCTTTTCTTTACGCCGTCTCCCCCGCATACCATGGCCAACATCTGCGTATACTGCTCGTCGAGCTCTCAGATTAACAGCGGGTTTACCCCGGTAGCCCGTACCCTGGGTGCCGGACTCGCTGAACGGAATCATACGCTGATCTACGGGGGCGGCACGTCTGGACTCATGGGCGTGGTGGCACGCACGGTGCGCAATCGTGGCAGCTCAGTCGTGGGCGTTATTCCTGAGAAGCTCCAATCTATTGAAGGCGTTGCAAGCGACACAGCCGACGAACTGATCGTCACGGAGACGATGAGCGAGCGCAAGCGCATCATGTACCTGCGCGCCGACGCTTTTGTGGTGCTGCCGGGCGGATTCGGAACGCTTGAGGAGTTTCTTGAAGTGCTTACGCTGCGTCAGCTGGCCTATCACGAGCGTCCGGTTATCATCGTAAATCACAATGGATTCTACGATTCGCTGCTCGGCTTTTTCGAGGAGCTCTACTCGCAGCATTTTTCGCGCACTCCGCACGATGACCTTGTATGTGTAGCCGATAGCTCAGACGCAGCGCTTTCGCACCTCGACGTAGCGCTGCAGACTCCCGCTCCCACGCCTCGCGAGTAGATGCCCTTCTCCCGATGAGTACGCCCAGCTCACATACCATCTGCACGCCTCGCACGGCGCATTACGTGCAGTACGGTACCCCCGCTGCAGCCCGCACGCTCTGGGTTGTGCTTCATGGATACGGACAGCGGGCGGCTGACTTCATCAAGCCGTTTCAGGCTATTCAGGAGGATGCGGTCTGTGTGGTGGCGCCCGAAGGCCTCTCGCGTTTCTACACGAAAGGAATGCAGGGCCCTGTTGGCGCCTCATGGATGACCAGCGCTGAGCGCCTTGACGAAATCCGCGACTACCTCGCCTACCTGAATCGGCTCTACGCCTCCCTTTGCAGCAACGGCGGTCCGCAGCACACCCATGTGCTGGGCTTTTCGCAAGGCGCTGCCACGGCCTGCCGCTGGGCCGCGCACACGCCTGCATCGGTCGACCGGCTTACCCTGTGGTCGGGCGGCATGCCTCCCGACGTTGATCTTGCAGCCCATGACGATGTTTTTCGCCAACTCGACATCTCGCTCGTGCTTGGCACAGATGATCCGTACATCGAGATGAGTGAGCGTGAGGCGCTTGCACGTCGCCTCCACGAGCACGATATAGCATCCACCTCGTACACTTTCGACGGTGGGCACCGGCTGCATACCGATACGCTCCAGAAGCTGGCATCAGAAGGCGAGCTGGGGTAGTACTGTCGACCAGCCCGGCAAACGCTCTTGGCAAGTCCAGCCCCGCCGGCAGATCTGGTGTCAGGATCCCAGGAACGCGATGAGTTCGCGGTTCACCTGCTCCGGCATATCGTGCTGCACCCAGTGGGTTGCATCGTGGAACGTCACGAGGCGGCCGTTTGTGCATCGAGCCACGCTAGCAGCTGCCATCTCAGCACATAGGGCTACGTCTTGCTTCCCCCAGAGCACCAGCGTAGGCGGCTCGATGGGCACTGTAGGAATCTGAGCAAACGCATTGGTCTGTGCGGCCGCGCGGTACCAGTTGAGCATACCACGGAGGGCGCCGGGCTGGCGCCATGCTACACGGTAGCGCTGCCAGTCGGCTTCCGAGAACGTGTCTGCCTTGCTGCTCATCCGCATCATGAGCGCGAGTCCTGCCCCTTCGCATCGGCCCAGTAGCCACTCGGGCAGGTGCGGGAGCTGGAAGAATGCAGCGTAGAGGCTACGCACGCGCTGAGCCGGGCGCGTACGCAGCGTATCCACCATAACATGTGGGTGGGGAACGTTCAAAATGCCAAGGCGGCGCACCCGGTGGGGCGCAGATGCAGCCAGCGCCCAGGCGACCATCGCCCCCCAGTCGTGCCCAACAACATCTGCACGCGTATGCCCGGTATAATCGATGAGCGCCTCCACGTCGCGCGCCAGTCGCTGAATACGGTAGGCGTCTATACCCCGGGGCTTACTGCTCCAGTGATAGCCCCGCTGATCAGGTACGACAACGCGACGTCCGGCACGCACCAGCGCGGGGATCTGCCGGTGCCACCCGTACCAGAACTCAGGGAAGCCGTGCAACAAAATTACCGGTTGCCCATCGGGAGGACCGGCCTCCACCACATGAAGCCGGACCGACGCATCGGTTCCAGCATCCGTTTCAATCCAAGTGTGACGGTGCTGAATCGCAGCATTCATAGGCCCTGAGGAGTGTATGGATACGATTACACAGCATAGCGGGAAAAGCGCAGCGCGCTACCCATCAAAAGCCGTCAATGTTTTTTTGGTATTGTCCAAACACGTCTTTATATAGGAAGTATAAAGTACCATACCGTTGCATTTTGTGCCTTTACGGTCAGAGCAGGATCTGTTTTACGCGGGAGACCGATGATTGCTCTGTTGATAGCTTTGCGCGCTTGTTTCATACCATGTGACGTCTCGGCTCGTATCTACACGCTCTTTCAACAAGCTTCGACATTCGACTTATGATTCTGATCATTGACAACGAAGACCCGGCCATTAATGTGCTGGCCAATGCGCTTCGCATTGGTGGGGCTCCGGTTCAAGTTGAAGCAAGTACCGATATCACGCTTGAGGCGATCCGCGAGTTGCGCCCCAGCGGACTTGTTTTCTCAGAGGGGGCGGGTGCTCCGGAAGACGCTGGCATCGCCGTACCAGCGATCAAGTCGTTTGCCTCGGTGGTGCCTATTCTTGGCGTCGGGCTCGGACATCGCGCCATTGGCGCTGCCTTCGGAGCGTCAATTACGAGACATGCCGATAGCGATGCGACCGGTACCGTACAGCACGACGAGCTTACCATCTTTCACAACATCGGCACCCCGCTCGAAGTATCGAGCAGTCCCGCCCCGGTGCTGTCTGATAACGAGTTTCCGGTTGCGTTGGAAGTGTCTGCCCGCACGCCCGATGGTACAATCATGGGCGTACGGCATCGGGGGTTTAAAACCGAGGGGATTCAGTTTCGTCTGGAAGAGATGGATCCTGCGCAAGCCGAACAGCTCGTACGCAACTGGCTCGACATGCTCTACGACATCCATGATGAAGCGTTTGACCAGCTTCGCCTCGCCTCCCCAGAACCCGAACCCACTCAGCAATCGAAGAGCAGCGCGCCGGAAGAAACCGTAATCCATGAAAGTGGGGGCAAAAGCATGTTTGAGCGGGCCATGGAGGAAGAGGAGAGACGGAAAAAGAACAACGGATAGCAATCGCCTGCAGCATGTCTACCTCGCGCAGGCTCTCACACGCGCAGGCTCTCACAACAGTGAAGAACAGGCTCGTTACTTCGTTACCTGCGAGCCCGCACCCACCACTCAGACTTCCAGAGCCTGTTTGGGTTTTGGTTTACAGGCGAGAGCGGTCAGCAATGCGGCGAAAATTCGACCCCGATGGAGATTCGTAGCCGAGGCTACGGGCCGATACGAGGGCGAAAGCCCGACTGCCGCCAGTATATCGGGAGCAATTCGCAGCTCATTGAAGCCACTCGGAGCCCAAATTAAGTAGGCCCACATGAGAATCTTCGAGTATGTCATTGCGAGGAGCGCCAGCGACGTGGCAATCTTGTGCCTTCTAAGCAGCATGAACCACTCCAACGGGGCCATCAGATCGCCGCGTCGGTCACAGGCTCCCGGTCCCGCTTCCCTTCTACCGGCTAACGGCAGATGCGTCATGCAGCGTCTAGCTGCTACCGTATAGCGGACCCTCCGCTCCCTTTTCTCATCTGCAAAAGATCATAGCATCGTGATAGCTTCGTAAGATATAGCATCTCTCGGGCACGCAGATCGGGCGAACGTCGTGCAGGTATTATACAATTGCTTACCACTACCTTTGCCCACCATCTCATGGGACGCCGCGGATCTTCCAACCTCCCCACCAAAATCTGCCCGGTATGCAACCGTCCGTTCGAGTGGCGGAAGAAGTGGGAAAACGACTGGGAGAACGTGAAGTACTGCAGCGAGCGTTGCCGCCGCAATAAGAACCGCGATGAGGTGCCGTGGGCCAAATCCTCTACTGACTAACTGCTAACGCTCATGGCTCAACCGCTTCTCGTCTGGTTTCGCAACGACCTGCGCCTGCACGACCACGAACCGCTCTCCTACGCGCTCTCTGAGGATCGCCCCATCATCCCGCTCTACTGCGTGGATCCGCGCCATTTCGATACGGTATGGTGGGACCTCCCGAAAACCGGTCCGTTCCGCGCCCGCTTTCTGCTGGAAAGCCTGCACGACTTGCGCAGTTCGCTGGAGGCAAGAGGTAGCAGCCTGGTCGTGCGTGAGGGCCATCCCGAAGAGGTAATTCCCCAGTTGGTTGAGCAGCACGATGTTGCCGAGGTGACGTGCTACGAGCAGTTGGGCACCGAAGAGCGCGATGTGGAGGATGCCGTCATTGAAGCGCTGGAGCCAACCGATGCCGAGATGGCCTTTTTCTGGGGCCAGACACTCTATCACATCGACGACCTGCCGTTTCCCGATCCCGAGGCGCTGCCGGATGTCTTCACCCCCACGCGCAAGAAGCTCGAAAAGCAGAGCTCCATCCGCGAGCAGTACCCCACGCCCGACTCCGTACCCCCGCTGCCCGACGGACTCGACGCCGGACGCATTCCCGCGCTCAGCGATCTCGGCTTCGACCACGACGGCGTGCCCGACGAGCGCAGCGTGCTTCCGTTCAAAGGCGGCGAAACGCGCGCCCTCGACCGCGTCGACGAATACATCTGGCGCGGCGACCACCTGAAGCGCTACAAGAAGACCCGCAACGGCCTGCTGGGCGCCGACTATTCGTCGAAGTTCTCGGCGTGGCTGGCCCACGGCTGCGTCTCCCCCCGCTACATATTCGACGAGGTAAAGCGCTACGAGCGCGAGCGCACCAGCAACAAGTCGACGTACTGGATGATCTTCGAGCTCATCTGGCGCGACTTCTTTGCGTTTATCGGATGGAAGTACGGCGACCGCCTCTTCCACCAATCCGGCCCCATGAATGTGCAGGTAGACTGGACCGAGCATGAGCCCTCGTTTGAGGCATGGGCCAGCGGCACCACCGGCATTCCCTTTGTGGATGCGAACATGCGCGAACTGAACCAGACCGGCTTCATGTCCAACCGAGGCCGCCAGAACGTGGCCAGCATGCTCGCCAAGAGCCTGAACATCGACTGGCGACGCGGCGCGGCGTACTTCGAGGCACAGCTGGTCGATTATGACGTAACGAGCAACTGGGGCAACTGGGCCTACAACAGCGGCGTGGGCAACGACCCGCGCAACCGCTACTTCAACATCGTAAAGCAGGCCAAGCGCTACGACTCGGACGGCGACTACGTGCGCCACTGGCTGCCCGAGTTGGCGGACGTGCCCGACCATTACGTCCACGAGCCGCACACCATGTCCCACGAAGAGCAGAAAGAATACAACTGCGTCATCGGCGCCGACTACCCGGAGCCCATCGTGAACCTGGAGAAAACGTATGAGCGGCTGCGGAATGGGTGAGGCATGAGCAAACGCGCCTCTTATTACGCTTCCGTTCTACGATCTGTGGCGCGCCCGGCGACTTTGGACACAGCAAACAGCATAGCAAAGACCACAAACCCGGCAGTAGCCGCGGCTACGCGCCACGGTTCGGGGTCGTCGAGTTGGAGCACCCACAGCAGAACGCCTCCAGCCACGAGCACGGCTCCGGCTTCTCCTACGAATGCAATCAGTGATGCGGTACGTGTCCTCAGACGCTTAGGCATTGTCATCATTGGTAGTAGTCAGATGCTAAGTGATACGATGCATACAGAAGGAGCCTATGTTGCCGCTATCCGTCATGCTGAACGCAGTGAAGCATCTCAGGTCACGCGGACAGAGC
Source organism: Longimonas haloalkaliphila (assembly GCF_055379825.1). Taxonomy (NCBI): domain Bacteria; kingdom Pseudomonadati; phylum Rhodothermota; class Rhodothermia; order Rhodothermales; family Salisaetaceae; genus Longimonas; species Longimonas haloalkaliphila. The sequence continues at coordinate 416,572 of NZ_AP043948.1, forward strand.
ACCTGCTTCGGGGGGCACGGTGCTCCGGTGCGGGGCACGATTTCAAGCGTGCGAGGCCGGCGTTGGGATCCTTCCCCCGACGGCGGTCGGGGGTCAGGATGACCTGCGGATGAGGTCTGCAGCGATCACTAACCTTCTATCCACTACCTCATCATTTAAGGTCAGATTTCGGAATATGGGTTACTGCCCATCCGGATGCGCAAACACGAGCACCTTCGGGATGTCGTCCTCTAAGCCGAGATAGATGCCCTCGTCGTCTACGTCCATGGCCCGAATGTAAAACTCATCGGGACGTTGGATGTCATCATAAACGTAATCGCCGTACGGCTCGCCGTCGATCGTATATGCCAAAATGCGAAGAGATTGATCTCGCTGGAAATCACAACACATTGTCACGTGCAGTTAGCGCTTAAAATTGATCAACATTGCCCTTCTCTTGCTCTTTACTCCTCAATACTCCACTGGCCCGGCTTACGGTAGATCTCAATGGTTGGGCTATCGCGTTCATCTGTGAGCAGCCCAATGTGTCCGTTGTTTACGTCTAAGGCCTTCGCTCGTAGGGGAAGCGTGGCCTCGGTGACGTACGTTCCAGAATCACGCTCGAATGCGAAAAGACGATCTGAGTGGCGCACGCGTTCAACCTCTGCTTCGATGTCTCCAGTGGTAAATCGTGAGAACAGTCCGCCAGGGCGCTCGGCTTGTTGCCCTGAATACAGAACATACAGATACGATTCGTCTGCTGCTATATCTAACGCACCTTGCGGAAAATCTTCGGCGGCAGGAGCCACCACCCACCCATCATCTCGAAAATCATAAACGGGTAAGCTGTGGTTTACAGGATCTGCAGTGGCCCACTCTAAGCCGTCTTCTGATATGCACAACACAATAGACGAGTAATTGAGGGCAAGAAAGAGTTGGTCTCCAACACGACGATGTGCCCCCTGGCGCAGCATAATGTTTTCCTCCAATTCACTGTCCGCAAGTAGCGCATCATCGGTTGTTTGGATAGAGGTCACGGGTTCATTCTCGATGTGTATTGACCCGGGCTCACGGTGTAAACGATACAGGTTGATAAGTGCTGGCCCTGGCGTGTGCACGATTACAGCCATGGTAGAGTCGTTGACAAGTAGCGTTCGTCCCCGTGATGTATGTTCTATCCCCCGCACCTGCCCCTCAAATTGTAACTGGTCATCATACACGTGGGCGTTGCGCTCGCCTCCATCCCACATAAGTACCCCTCCATTGGAAAATTGACTTATTCCCAGTCCACGCCCCGACAACTCACCGGGGCCTTCTCCCGAACGGATAGCCTGGCCAACGATGGATTTGTCATCGAGCCGTAGCTTGGCGACCATCTGGTCCAATGCCTGATGGTCGAGCAACAAAGCCGACTCGGGGGCATTGTCGGAAGCGGAAAGTCTGATTTTGTCCGGAGCGATGAACCCATCGTAGGTCGCAATATGCTCCCACGTGCTCAATGAGCCATTGGATTGGCCGTAAACTGACCCGCAGCACAAAACAAAAATTGCTATTAATACTGGTTTTAAAGTTATCATACTTGCCCTTTTGGATTCACCAACTCAGCCCTTGCCCATAATTGGACAAGGGCTGAGTTGGTGAAGATAGAAAGCACTGTTTGCCTTGTCCTCTACATCTCTTCAAGGACAACATCGCAGGGACCTGTGATCGATCTCGTGCGGCACTCCCCAGTGCCAAAGCACATTCCGAAAGCTCTGTTTCCATGGATTGTGTCAGTGACCGTGCATTCGTCGCTAGATGTTTGCGTTGCCGCAGTAACGGCATTTGCCTCAGAGCAAGAGTATACAGAAGACGCGTCACTGCTGTAGTCGCTAGAAAACCCAGTCAGAACAATGACAGTCAATGATAAGATAAGCAATGACAAAAAAGATTTTTTCATGACGATTATAGTGTTAATGAGTAATTATGTGCATTTCTATTATAGAGGGGGGGGACACAGAGTCAAGAAGACATGAACAGTAAATTGTTACGATTCCTTGAAGACACAACCGCCCATGCCGTAACGTTGCTGTTCCTTCGCTACTCATTTCCCCTGGTAGCGCATCCAGACCACGCACATTCCAGCCGTGCAGGCGTTAAGCCCCAACACGTGCGCCTTTGCATGTAATATGATACCTTCTTCCGTTATGAATATGCCTGCCAACGGAGCGTCCTCTGCCGGATCGCCGTCCACTCGTTCATCTCGTAACGGCTCGCTGCCCGAGGCCTCGCCCGGCGGTGCGCCGCCCCATGTTGTTATCATCGGCGCGGGATTTGGTGGGCTGGAGGCCGCAAAGGCGCTGCGCCGCTCGCCTGTTGAGGTCACAATTGTGGATCGCAACAACTATCACAAGTTTCAGCCGCTCCTCTACGAGGTGGCTATGGCGGGGCTGGAGCCGGATGACATTGCCCACAACGTGCGCGACATCTTCCGCAACGACGACAACATCCGCTTCCGGATGGGTACCGTCACCGACATCGACACACAGGGCCAGCGCATTGAGCTCGATAACGGCTTCATCACCTACGACTACCTGATCGTGGCGGGCGGGGCCGAGGTCAACTACTTTGGCGTAGCAGGTGCCCAGGAGCACGCTTTCCCGCTGAAGAACGTGACCGATGCCGTCAGCCTGCGCCACCACACGCTGCGTCAGTTTGAGCGCTACGACCGCCTGCGCCTCGAATCCCCCGACACTATTCCCGACGGGATGCTCAACTTCGTACTCGTAGGCGGCGGACCCACCGGCGTCGAAATGTCGGGCGCGCTTGTGGAGCTTTTCGACACGCTCGATCGCGACTATCCCGACTTCGACGTCCGCGAACACGCCCGCGTCATCCTTCTGGAGATGCAAGACGCCCTGCTGCAGGGGTACGACGACTCGCTGCAAGACTACACGCGCCGCACCCTTGAAAACCGCGGCGTAGATGTGCGGACCGGCACCACCGTCGAACAGGTCGGCGCCGACACCGTCACCCTGGCCGATGGCTCGCACATCCCCACGCACACCCTGATCTGGGCCGCCGGCGTGCAGGCCAGTCCATTGGCTGACCTGCTCGGAGCCGAGCAAACGCGCACCGGACAGGTCGTCGTCTCCGATACGCTGGCGCTGCCTACCCACGACAATGTGTTCGTGGTGGGCGACATGGCCGCTATGGAGCGCGACGCAAACAGCGACTGGCTGCCACAGCTCGCGCAGGTTGCCATTCAGTCGGGCGAGCACGCCGCCAAGCAGATCCGCGAAGATGTGCAGGGCCGCAGCCGAACCGCCTTCTCGTACAGCGACTACGGACAGATGGCGACTATTGGGCGTAACGCTGCCGTGGCCGAACTCGCGGGCGGACTCAAGTTCAAGGGCATCATTGCCTGGCTCATGTGGGTCGTCATCCACATCGCCAAGCTGGTCGGCTTCCGCAACCGCGCCAGCGTGTTCATGGACTGGATCTACAACTACTTCACGTACAAGCGCCACGCTCGCCTCATTCTGGATTCGGAGCATGCCCCCAAAGAAGCCGAATCGCCTGCCGCGCCGGTGGCATAGCTGCGCGTCGTAACTTTGCGTTTGGGGGATGCGTACAGTAGGCGACGTTGCGCTTACCTTTCGCATCCCCATAGCCAACCTGCCTTGTGTCTATGCGTCTTACCGCCGACGAACGTGCTGCCCGCCGCGATATTGATACCTGGGCGCAGAGCATGGGCTCGCCCGTCTCGCAGCTCATCAACTGGGCTATGCAGCCTGTTGACTGGATGGTAGAGCGCACCGTATCGGGCGAGATGCTCGACCGCGCCGAAGACGTCACCTCCGAAGCCCTCTCGCAGCTCAGCGACATGTCGGCACGCACCGGCATACTCGACACCGTGCGCTCGGATGCGCACAAACAAGGACTCGACATCGACGCCGTAGAAGATCTGCGCCACGAGCCGCTGGAAGTCCTCGACGAGCTCGCTCAGACACGCATGCAACAGAATGCACTCATTGCCGCGCTGGAGGGCGGCGGTACCGGGCTCGGCGGCGCCGCGCTGCTCGTCGCCGACATTCCGCTACTATTTACGATCAACTTCCGCGTGATTCAGACGATCAGCGCGTGTTACGGCTTCCCCATGGAGGACGCTGCGTACCGTCCGCTCGTGCTGGCCATCTTTACCGCAGCAGCCTCGGGCAGCCGCGCCGCCCGTGGCGATGCGCTTCGTGAGTCCAGCGTAGCTGCCGCCGCCCTGGTGCACGACCACCCGTACAGCGGGCGCCGCACCGGGTCGTTCCACGAGCAGAATCGCCACGTACCGCGCGAGATTGCGAAGGCGCTCATCCGCCGCAAGCTGGGCCAACTCATTCCGCTGGCGGGGGCCGCCGTGGGCGCAGGTGTAAACTACTGGTTCACCAAAGCCACCGCCAAGACATCGTTCATGTGCAGCCGCGCGCTGTACCTCGACTGGAAGGAGCGGCATCGGTAACGCGTGCTGCGCTAAGTCTACCGATGCTTACAGATACTTATAATAGAAACGGGTCTTGACCGGCAGAACCTGTTTTTTCAACGTAGCGCGGCACCCGCACTGTAAACGTGGTGCCTTCTCCAGGCGTAGTGCGCACAACCATACTCCCCTGCATCAGCTTTAAGAGCTGCTGGGCAATCGTAAGCCCCAGTCCGCTGCCCTCGTAAGCGCGCCGATTCCCTGTAGAGGACTGCTTGAATGCAGTAAACAGATGCGGAAAAAATGCGGCGTCGATGCCTACGCCGGTGTCAGCGACTGTGACGACGATCGTCTCCGGCTCGGCCTGCATGCGTACCGACACCTGTCCTGCTTCAGAGGTGAACTTGACGGCGTTGTCAATAACGCAGGAGAGCACACGCTCAAACGCATCCCGGTCGAATACCGATTCGGCAGTTGAATCAGGCAGGTCGACCTCGAACGATAGGTCTTTCTCTTTGGCCCGTGCCTGAAACGATGAAGCCACGTCGTACAGCGTGGCGGACGCGCTTAGCGGTGCAGGCTGCATCTCTACCGAACCCGCCTCAAGCTGCGACAGATAGAGCACAGCGTCGAGCGTGTCGAGGAGCCGCTTGCTGGAACGATGCATAAGCCGGCTGAACCGGCGCGCAGGGCCCTTCAGATCCATATCGTTGAGCACCTCGGCAAATCCGATAATTGAGGATAGCGGTGTGCGCACCTCGTGCCCCATGTTGGTCAGGAACGACGACTTCAGGCGGCTCATCTCTTCGGCCTCGTCTTTAGCCCGACGAAGCTGCGCCTCCGCCCTTTTCTGGATCGTGTTATCGAGCAGCACCCCATTGTAAACTAATTCACCTGATCGGGTCGCATTCGGATCGGGCGTTGAGGCTGCTCGAATCCAAATTCTCGTGCCATCGGGCCGGACGAAGGGGATTTCGTGCTCCCACCGCGCCCCAGCATCGACCGCCTCGGCAATCGAGTCGCGGAAGTCCTGTCGGTGTGCGGCAGGCACCCGCTTTATAAACCATCTGAATGCGTCGGCCGGATCATGCTCCTCTACCGGATACCCGAGAAGCTGCTGCGCATATCCGCTGATAAACTCTCCCCGAATCTCCATCTTTGTACGCGGAGCACCGCTTGCAGGTATTGCGCGCACACGGAAGACGACACCCGGCACACTGTTAGCGAGGTCGCGTAGCCGCTTTTCCCGGTTCTGAAGCTCTCTGTATGCGCGCTGGCTCTCGGTCGCACGCATCTCGAGTTCATCCATGACTACCCCTGCCAGCTTCCGCATTGTAGCACGGTCTTGCTCCGACACCGTACGCGGCTCCGTGTCCATTACGCAGAGCGTACCTACCCGGTAGCCGTCGGGAGACGTAAGCGGCATGCCCATGTAGAAGCGCAGATGCGGCGGGCCTGCCACGAACGGATTCCCGATAAAGCGCTTATCTTCGAGCGTATCCCCAACGACAAGCAGTCCAGGCGTTCGGATCGTGATATTGCAGAGCGCCTGATCAAGCGGCGTTTCCCGAATGTCTTCGATTCCCACGCACGACTTAAACCACTGCCGTTCCGCATCAATAAAGTTGACAACCGCCATTGGCATGTCGAGCACGTGCGCGGCCAGATCGGTGATATGATCAAATGCTTCTTCGGGCGGTGTATCCAGAATGTAGTACCGCTGCAGCGCATTGAGACGCTCAGGGGCATCGGGGCGCCCGGCGGTGTCCTCTTGTGCCGCTCGTGATATGTCGGTAGATTCGTCGTTCATAAGAAGGGGGCGTGCACCGCCGATAAGAATGGCCACATGCTGCTATGCCAACACACTGTTGCGCAGCGTACTACCGGACACCAATCGGACAGTGCATATATCATACATAAGAAAGAATAGTACCAGTTGAAGCAAAATCGCAAGCTACGTTTCTGGTTGCATGTTAAGCACGAAATGCAATAAAGTCGCGCGGCAAAAGCAACGTTACTTTTGAATGGCTGCACAGTGCATCTATCCAGGTTTTTTTGAATACGACAACCTGGCATGTTGTTATGCCAATCAGGGGTAGAAAAAACCATGTCGCCGCAGACGGCTTGAAGGGAGATGGACCAACACCTTCCCATACAAGTAGCCCTTGGCGACATGGACATTCAGCATACGCTCATTTGGATCTATCTGTTCGTTTGCCATCACTACCGAGGCCGCCTTGCAGGTGCTACGCAACGACAGAGTAACAACGACAAGCCGGTTTTTACTGACGAAGAAGTACTGACCATTTACCTGTTTGGCCTTGTCAATAAGCGAACAACCATCAGCGAAATACACCGGTACGCCCAGCAGCACTTTGCAGATTGGTTCCCCGACCTACCGTCCTATCAAAGCTATAATCGGCGGCTCAACCGGCTGGAGGCGGTGTTTCCCGTGCTTATCGAGAACGCACTAACACGCATTGAGTCAATGAGCAATCCAATAGAGAATGCACCGATAGAGAATGCACCGATAGAGAATGCACCGATAGAGAATGCACCGATAGAGGTACGGGAAAACCTGTTTCGCGTTGTTGACTCGATGCCAATCATCATGGCGCAAGGCCCGCGTGCATCGAAGGCGAAAGTGGCCTCCGGTCACATTCCAGACACCGGCTACTGTTCGCCCAAGGACCTTTTCTACTACGGCGTGAAGCTCCACGTTGTCGCAAAGCGGAGAAAAGGCACCCTCCCATTGCCTTGCCACATTGGCGTGACCTCAGCCCGTGAACATGATCTGCGGGCGCTTCGTCGTGTGCTGCCCGTGATTAAGGGGGGCACCCTCTGCGGTGATAAGGCCTATTGCGACGAGTCCCTCAAAAAACAGGTAGCGAACGATCAGGACCTCACGCTGGTCACTCCGGTCAAGAAGAAAAAAGGCCAGAAGCAGCTCGCAGCGGCGGACAAACTCTTTTCGAAGGCCATAAACCGCTTGCGTCAGCCGATCGAATCCTTGTTCAACTGGATCAATGAGAAGACAGGTATTCAACAAGCCTCAAAGGTGCGCTCCTACTCCGGTTTGCTTGTTCATGTCTTCGGACGGCTTACTGCTGCCATGCTCATCCTCGCGCTCAACCCCTGATTCGCATTTGTTACATATGCTTGCTACCTGCTGTCTGTTGCCTACGTCCTGATTTCTGCACACATGTCTTCCTCGTCTCAGGCTTCTCCACCTGAACCTCCTTCGTCCGATACCACTGCGTTGCCTGCCAAGCTATGGGCAACCTTAAGACGTATCCTGAGCATCGCAGCGCCGTACCGCTGGCGTCTGGTCGCCGCGATCGTTGCAACCTCGCTCGGAGCGCTGGTTGCGCTGGTCGTTCCCCTCGGACTGCGCGAGCTGCTAAACGCGGTCTTCGAAACCGCCGACCGCGCCCTGCTCGACCGGCTCACGCTGGGTCTGGTGGTTCTCTTTGTACTGCAGGCGCTCTTCAGCTTTCTGGGATCATACGGGCTGGAGTGGACGGGCGAGCGCGTTGTTACGGATCTTCGCAAGCGGCTCTACGCACACCTGCATCGGCAAGACCTTCAGTTTTTTGCGAACCGCCGCACTGGCGACCTCACCTCGCGCCTCACCAACGATGTGAGCTCGGTGCGCGACGCCGTAACACAGGCGCTCTCGGAGTCTTTCACCCAGGTGCTTTCGCTGGTAGGCTCGGTGGCGCTCATGGTTATTCTTAACTGGCGCCTCAGCCTTATTATCTTTGTGGTCGTTCCTGTCGTAACCGCCGCGGCTATTGCCTTTGGGCGCTGGATTCGCCGTCTGGCTCGCACGATTCAAGACGAACTGGCCGACACCACCGCGATCGCCGAGGAGTCTATCGCCGGAATGCGCACCGTAAAGAGCTTTGCGCGCAGCAGCTACGAAACCGAGCGCTACCATACAGCCGTCGAGCAGCTCTTCAACACGGCCCACCGCAAGGTGTGGGCCTCTGCGCTCTTCTCTGCAAGCGTCAGCTTTCTCTTTTTTGGCGCACTGGTTGCAATCTTCTGGTACGGCGGTACCGAGGTACTGGCCGGACGCCTCACCACCGGTGATCTGGTCGCGTTCATCTTCTACGCCTTCAACATCGCCCGCAGCGTAGGTGGGCTCTCCCGCCTCTACAGCACGCTCAATAGCGCAGCAGGCGCCTCCGAGCGCATCTTCCAACTGCTCGATGAGCCCGCAACCGACGCCGATGACCCGTCTCTTCCCGCTCTGCCTCCGATTGAAGGGCGCGTCTCGTTCGAATCCGTAACCTTTGCGTATGACCCGGGCACACCGGTGCTGCACGACCTCTCGTTCACGGTGCCTGCCGGGCAGACCGTAGCGCTTGTGGGGCCCAGCGGGGCCGGTAAAACTACGCTTATGAGCCTCATTCCGCGCTTCTACGATCCACAATCGGGCTGTATTCGGGTGGATGCGGCCGACATTCGCTCCGTGACGCGCAGCAGCCTGCGCGAGCAGCTTGCACTGGTATCGCAAGACGTCCATCTCTTTAACGCGACCATTCGCGAAAACATCCGTTACGGCGCGCTCAGCGCCTCCGATGCCGCTATCGAGGATGCCGCCCGCGCCGCCAACGCCCACGGGTTCATTACCGATCTTGAGGGCGGATACGATGCCGAGGTCGGCGAACGCGGCGTAAAGCTTAGCGGCGGACAGCGGCAACGCGTTGCCATTGCACGCGCGCTTCTGCGCGACGCTCGCATCCTTCTGCTCGACGAAGCCACCTCCGCGCTTGATGCCGAATCGGAGGCGGAAGTGCAAGATGCCCTGGAGCGGCTTATGGAGGGTCGCACCACGTTCATCATTGCCCACCGCCTGGCTACGGTGCAGAATGCCGACCGCATTCTCGTGCTCGACGAGGGCCGCCTGGTGCAAGACGGCACCCACGACGAACTACGGAACACACCCGGCCTCTACCAACGCCTGGCTGACTTGCAGTTTCGGGAGGATGCCAACGCTTCGCTACGCTCGTAAACGATCTTCTGCAGCAGTACTTTTTCTTCAAAGCATGCCTACGCCAAAAAACATCAGGGCTTCCTATTCTGCGAGCACATCGCGAAGCGTGTAGGCGTTGTATCGCATGAGGGCTGCATAGGTCAGGCGTTCATCGCCCCCCCCGACGGGGTCGAGTCCGGCTGTTTTAAGACGTGCGCCCTCAATCACCGAACGCGATGACGTGGCCGGAAGCTGAAGCTGCGTAATCATAGCATGTGCCTCCACATCGCGAGCATGCTCGATAAGCGCATGAATGCGGCGCGCCGATGGCTCGTGCGCCGGGCTACGCTCTACCACTGCTGCAAGCTCCAGGTTGTAGCGCGTAGCAAAGTAGTGCAGGAACGGTTGAGATGTGAGAAACGCCCGGCTACGCACTGGCGCAAGCAGCGAGTCGATCTCTTGATGGAGCGCCTGCAACGAGTCGGCGAAAATGGATGCGTTAGCACGATATGTGTCGCATCCTCCTGCATCTACGGAACAGAGCGTATCGGTGAGCGCGGGCAACAGCGCCTCTACCGCGAGCGGATCGAGCCAGAAGTGCGGGTCGAGATCGCCCGGGCGGTGGTCGTGCGTATCTCCGACTGCCGTGCGCTCATCCATGTGGATCGGGTCGACCGGAAAGGTACGCCGGTAGCTTTCAGGGAGCAGATCGATAAGAGCAACATGACGCGGCGCACCCAACTGCGCGGCCCACTCGTCGAGATCGGCAGCTCCATACAGGAGCGCGCTGCTCTGCCCGGCTGCTCGCACCGTAGACGGACGCGGGTCGAAGGTGTGCGGTGAATCTCCGGACGAAAGGATTGCTGTTGTGGTTGCACGCCCCTCAACCACAGGCTGCACGATGAACTCGAAGGCGGGCAGCGTAACCATGTACTGAGGCGTGTTAGTCTGCGACGAGGTGGGCTCAGCATCTCCACAGGCCGATAGCAGCCACGCTGTACTGGCCAGTAAGAGTATGGGGATCCATCGTGTCATGCTGCTCTGTGTTTTGTCGTTACATATCTCGTGCTAAGTCACGGCCCACTCATACACACGATATGTGTACCGCGTTGACCCAGGCGCATGAACCCTTCTGCAAGAACCTTCTTTACGCAGCAGACCGGGAGCAGACCGGTCTCGCAAGGGACGGTGGCAGGCTATAATCTGGTAGGCTGCACAATGTAGGGAAGCATGCTACTTCTGGACGTGCGCTTCTGTAATGCGGTAGTAGAGCCCCATCTCGTCGTTCTGCAGGACGTGCATCGTTCCCTGCACAGCTACTGCGTCGTAGGTGAAGTCTGTATCGTGCTCAGCACGTACCTCAATCATTGACTCGGGGCCTTCGTTGTCGCAGAAGAAGCAGCCCTGTGAAGGATTGCGCGTCAACAGAAATGTTCGCTGCCCGCCGCCCACTTCGATAGGCATGATGAACCCTTCGATGCGTACGGCGTCGCCATCGAGTGCTTTGACGTCATCAGAAAAGTTTAGAATCCACTGGCGTTCAACCTGTTCGTAGTCAACTTCCGCCAGCGTCTCCCACGAGATAACCTGCTGTGCCGCTACCTGTGGAGGAACGGCAAGTACTCCCCCGAGCACGAAGAGAGTCAGTATTGTGCTGTATAGCTTCATAGGTATCATAGCAGTTAACGCGGTTCATAGAGGAATGACGGTACCGGATGTTGTTCAGGCGCGAGCCAGCGTGTCGGCAATATCAGTCTGATAGGCCTGGTATGCTGGTATAAGCGCCGTAACGAGCCCGACTCCCAGTGCGAGGGCTACAAGTCCCCATTCTTCCGACACCCAGAGCCAGCCCGTTATGCCTACCTGATTGGCTTGTTGAATAGTAGACGCCAGCACGTCTGTTGCTGCATGTCCGAGTCCCAGTCCTACCAGGAGTCCGGCTCCGGCAAAGAGCATCCCTTCGAACAAGACAAACTGAACCAGTGTGCCACGCGAGGCGCCCAGTGTACGCAGCACGGCCAGATCGTATCGGCGCTCTTTCATGGCGTTATAGAGCGCAATGAATATACTGAGAGCAGCTACAACGATGAGCAAGATCCCAAACGCCCGTAGCATATCGAGTCCGATGCCAAGCAGGTTCGTAAGACGTGCCGTTTCAAAGGCAGGCGCGGCAGCCTGAAGGTCGGTTTGGTTGTTTACAAACCGTGGGAATGTAGCAGCCGCTATAGGGGAACGATACTGCACGAGCAGAGCGGTATACTCACGATCGAGGTCAAATACATCGGACTGCACACCCGGCGGAGGTGCTGCCTGCAGCGGTCTTTCGGCCGCGCCCGATGGGGATGCATCCTGATCAGCACGATGCCCGGCACTGCGCTCGTGATCATGGCCGTTCTGGCTATGGCTGTGGTCATCGGAGGCCTCGTGGTCATGGCCTGCTCCGTGCCTGCTGTGCTCATCTCCATCGCCTCCATGACCATGATCGTCGTGCACGGCCCACACGGTCTCGACGCTGGTAAGCACGAGCCGGTCGATAACCGTTCCAGTGGGCGCTATGATACCCGATACCGTGAGCGGAGCATCGTCATGGGCATGTGCGGTCGCATCCCCTATGCCATGCGTACTGAATATGGTATCTCCCACCGCAAGCCCCTCGCGCTGCGCAACGCGGTGTCCTACCGTTACGGTGTAGGTGGCGTCCCACCAGCCACCGGAGGCGAGCGTAGCGTTGTACAGTTCCGCATAGGCACGCTCTGTGCCCACGATGCGATAGCCCCGATAGCTGTCGCCCAGAGCCAGCGGGATGGTCGATGCCACGGCCGGGTGCGATTGTATTGAACGGGCCGAGGCTATCGAGATATTGCCAGTGGGTGCATCGAGATGGTAGACCGATGAAAGCACCAGTTGCAGCGGACTTCCTGTAGCACCGACGACTGCATCAATGCCCTGTGCATCGCGCTCAAGATTTTTCTGCACCTGATCGCCAAAGAGCACAAGCACGACGATGGATGCGATGCCCAGCGCCAGCAGCAGTACGTTGAGTGCCGTGGAGAGCGGGCGGCGCTTCCAGTACGACAGACTGAGCGAGAAAGCGTTCATACGGACTATTCGGTTACGGAGTCGCCAGAGAAGCGCTCAATGTGTATGTGCTGGAAAAACGCTCCTTCACGCGTGCATCGTGCGTAGCGATAAGTAAGGTTGCGTTGTGAGCCTTCGCCTGAGATTGGAGCAGGTCGAGCACCTGTCCGGCACGCTCGTCATCCAAACTGGCGGTCGGCTCGTCGGCCAAGAGCACATCCGGGTTGTTCATGACGGCCCGTGCAATGGCCGCACGCTGCTTCTGTCCGGCACTCAGGGTATGCGGGTATGCATCTGCTTTTTCTACCAGGTCGACTTGCTCTAACAGGGCGAGCGCACGACGCCGATCCTGTGGAAGTCCGGCCATGTAGGGCGCCATCAGCAGATTTTGAACGATCGTGAGCGTATCCAACAGGTGAAGCTGCTGGAATACGATGCCGATGTGTTGCCCTCTGAATCGGTCAAGTGCGGCCCCCTGCAACGTGTGCATATCGCGACCGGAAACCACAACCGTTCCTGCGGTTGGTGTAAGCACACCTGCTACGATGTGCAGCAACGTCGATTTTCCGCTTCCTGAAAGCCCGAGCACAAGCTGATGCTCGCCCTGAGCAACCTGCAGGTCTGGCAGCGCGACGACGGTTTTCTCATCGTACCGGTGAGCTACATCGTTCAGACGAATCATAGGGTACACCCGAATATACACACTGAGTGTTTATTCGTATGTATATAAAAAGCAAGCAGTGTGTTCCTGCTTTTGGACTTTTTGCGTTCTGCGGTCTGTTACTTATCTGCTTATCTGCGCCGCTTTGCTTACTGCGTAAGGGCCGGTGCATTGGCCTGCTGGCTGCTCACGATTTACGACAGGTTCGCACTTCTCTTCCTCGTAGTTTACTACCCTTTCACCTGAAAGGGGAATATGCCCAGCCTCCGCTCGTAATGAACCGACGTATTCAGTCTAATGCCTCCTGAGCCGGGTCCAATGCTCGTCTCAAGTGGCGGACTCGGTGCACCGTTTTGCTTGGGTACCGTGTCTACTTTATGCCGTATACATTTTTCTAAACATCTGTATTTATGGCCTCTTCTTCCAGCAACGAGAAGCTCGCAAAGACACTGGGCCTTAAAGATGTGTTTGCGATTAGTGCTGGAGCTATGATTAGCTCCGGGTTTTTCCTGCTGCCAGGCATCGCCGCTGCCGAGGCAGGACCCTCGGTAGTGCTTGCCTACTTTTTAGCTTCGGTGCTCGTACTTCCGGCGCTACTAAGCCAGGCCGAACTGTCAACTGCGATGCCAAAGGCTGGGGGTACGTATTATATCCTCGATCGCAGCATGGGACCTATTGTTGGCACGATTGGAGGACTCGGTACCTGGCTAGCTCTCACGCTGAAAAGCTCTTTCGCCCTAATCGGGATGGGCGCTTACCTTACGCTCTTCATCGACTTGCCGATGGTGCCTACAGCAGTGGGACTGGTGGTCTTGTTTACACTGCTTAACATATTCGGCGCCAAAGAGACCAGCTCGCTTCAGGTGTTTCTCGTAGCTGTGCTGCTTGTCGTGCTCGTTGGTTTTACAACGTTTGGGCTCCTTGAAGTGCAGCGCCTGGGCATCACCGAAACGACAGGCGAAAAGTTCACGCCCTTTATGCCGTTCGGATTCGAATCGCTCCTGGGCACAATTGGACTGGTCTACGTTTCGTATGCCGGTCTTACTAAGATCGCGAGCGTCTCTGAGGAGGTAAAGCAGCCGGAACGCAACATTCCGCTGGGCATGCTCCTGGCGCTTGGCGTAACCACCCTGGTGTACGTACTGGGGGTGTACGTGCTCGTGGCCGTGCTCGAAGCCGACACGCTCTATGCCGATCTCACACCGATCGCTTCAGCAGGCGCCGTTTTTCTCGACTGGATGCCCGGCGCGCTGGGTACCGGACTCGTTGTGGTGGCCGCGGTGGCTGCATTTGCTTCTACGGGGAATGCAGGGCTGCTCTCTGCATCGCGCGACTTTCTCGCGATGGCGCGCGACCGCCTTATGCCCGACCGGTTCACGCAGATTGGTAAACACGGAACGCCCGTGCCTGCCATCTTGCTCACATCTGCGTTGATGATCTTTTTCATCGTTGGGTTCGATACCGAGGCTGTTGCAAAACTCGCAAGTGCATTTCAGCTCATTGTGCTTGGGTTTATCAACCTGGCTGTTATCGTGATGCGTGAGAGCCGGCTTGAATCGTACGACCCCGACTTCCGCTCTCCCTTCTACCCCTGGATTCAGCTGGTCGGCATCGGGGGCGTGCTGATTATTATTCCGGAGATGGGCTTGCTATCTGTGCTCTTTTCGGGTGGACTGGCTATTCTCGGTATCGTTTGGTACATCTATTACGCCAGCGATCGCGTGTCGCGTTCGGGTGCGTTTCGTACTATCCTGAAACGCCTGGGTGGACCTGCCAAGCAGCTCGATCAGGATCTACGCCAGATCATGAAAGAAAAGGGGCTCCGCTCCGACGACCCTTACAACGAGATCGTATGGGATGCGCACATCTTACAGCTCGATCCATCAGACACCTGGGATGACTTTCTCGACGAGGCCTTTACGCATATGGACGAACTGCAAGAGTCTGTTGGCGAGGATGTCTTGCGTAAGGCCTTCGAAGAACGTACCGATATAAGCTGGACGCCCGATGATCAGGGCATTTCGCTTCCTCATATGCGCCTCAGTTCGGTTGACGACTTCAAACTTGTGATGGGCCATGCACCTCATGGACTGAACACGCCCAATGCCGAGAATCCGGTGTATGCCGTCTTCTTTATGGTCGGCCCCGACGACCGTCCACGTCAACACTTGCGCATTATGGCAGCCATGGCCGATAAGTCAGAGGAAGAAGGATTTGTCGAGGCGTGGCGCGAAGCCGGTGATGAAGAAACACTCCGCCAGCTGCTCTTCCGCAACGAACTCGTAGTGGAGATCGAAGCGCCGCACAACACTATCGTGAAAGAGCTGGAGCTTCCTGAAGGGTGTCTTGTCTCGTACGTCTACCACGAAGGCGAAATGACAACTCCCGGTGGGGACACTCCCGTACATGAAGGAGATACCCTTGTTATTATCGGATCTCAGGAGGGGCTGCAGCGAGTGCGCGAACAGTATTCTACTGTATAAGGCAAGGCTGCTTCCGCGCTGCCTCTCTCCACATGACATACACTGCACGTCTTCCTATCGTGCGTGTGCAAATACGAAACGCCCTCAGAAAATCACCTCTGAGAACCTGTTTTGATTTCTTAATTTGGGCTCCGAGCGGCGGCGCTGGACTGGGGCCGAAGGTCATGCCCCTGGTGCAAATTGCCCCCGATGTCGACCCGTAGCCCCGGCTACGAATCTCCATCGGGGTCCAATTTTCGCTTCAGCGGCGCTCGCTCTCGCCTGCAAACCAAAACCCAAACAGGCTCTGAGGGCGTTTCTTGCTGTGTGTCTTGTTGTGTGCTTGTGAGGCTTGTGAGGCTTGTGAGGCGCAAAGAAGCGTACTTCCAGGTACCAAAAACCTCGACAGGTGCTGCTTAACTTCCATTATTATTGGCCCGGCGCTGCTCAGCCGCTTGCTGCTCCATCTGTCGCGCTGATTGTAGCGCGGCACGCATGTCAGTACGCTGGTTGTAGGAAAGTGCAAACTCGGCAGAGCCGATGGTCAGTTCAACCGTTTCAGCTTGCGCGATGCGCTCAAATATAGATGGACTGAACGTTGCATTCTGCATTTCAAGGACCGTATCATCCATGCGGCGCATCCGGCTCTCTGCATCTTGCGACTGCACGCGCTGGCCATCAATCCAGACGAGCACGCGGTCGGCAGCTGACATGTCTGTCGGACGCGCAGAGAACCCGTAGAATACGAGCTGCCAGGTGGCAGAGTCTGTGTTGGGGTCGTAAGCATACTCAACCTTGTATGCCATGTCGTCGCCTTCATAGTTCTGCACAGACACGTCACGCAGGTCGTCGCTTACGACACGCTGCACCCCGGTAAGGTCGCTCACGCGCTCCTGGATCTGCGCTGTAGCTACCGGGACGGTGAACAGCATGGCAAGCACGAGTACTGCTGCAAAAGATATCAGTCGGTTCATAGTGAAAAGTTGAGTCTCAGGAGAAGGGCGCGAAGAACCGTTGCAGGACAACTAACTCGGCATAGACGAAAGCGTGCTCGCACGCTCTTGCCAAACTCTACTCTGCATATGGGACGTACAGGCGAGCAGTCTAATGGCGCATCTGTGGTTTAGCTTGATGCTTACACAAGATTGCGCCGTTTTGATAAACCCTTCAATATCTACTAAGATTCTTGAAAGCGCTTACGCGGTTGTCCATTATCGCTTAACATCTGCGTGGCAGCCCTACAACAACGTTTATAAATTAAAAATTAACAATTAGAGGCTGGTGCGTCTCCTGAACTGCATGTGCAAAGCTTACATATGGCTCGTCACCGGCCTTCTTGACCAGACGCTCTACAAATTCTTTAAACAGGTCTTGACATTTTCGGAAGCGCTTCCTACTCTCAACTTAAACGTTTGGAATATTCCAAACGATAGAAAAGGTATAGATATAAACGACCTTCCGTTACGTGAATGCTCAGAGATATGGTGACTGATATGAAACAGTTATGGACCGTGTTAGGGATTGCTCTCCTCTTCGGTGGCCTCACAGGGCTAACAACAACGCATGCCCAGGGTACCCTGGCAGGCGAGGTGATTGATGCCGAAACCGAAGATGCGCTGCCCGGCGCAAACGTAGTACTTGAAGGCACCTCGTATGGAGCCAGCACAGGAGCCACCGGCACATACCGCATCGAAGGCATTCCCGAAGGGGCCTATGCCGTACGCGTATCGTTCGTAGGCTACGACACAGCCACCTTCGAGGTAGAGATCGAGTCAGGCGCAGCTACAACACGCAATTTCGCCCTGCAGCCACGTACCTTTCTGGGCGATGAGGTCGTCGTAACAGGCTCGCGGCGTGCCGAAAAGGTGCTCGACTCCCCCGTTAACATTCAGGCTATCTCAGCCGACCAGCTTCAGCAAGCGGGTGGCGGCACGTTCCTTTCAGCGCTCTCGAACCTTAAAGGAATTGACTTTGTCGATGTCGGCATCAACGGGCAGGGTATTTCTGCGCGCGGATTCAACAATCACTTCAACACCCGTATGCTGTCGATGACCGACGGCCGCGTGGCCCAACTGCCTGGTACAGGTCTTCCACAGGGTAACTTCCTGCCCACCTCGCAGCTTGATGTACGGAGCATTGAAGTCATCGTAGGTCCCGCTTCTGCGCTCTACGGCCCCAACGCGCACACCGGCGTGGTCAATGTCATTACCAAAAACCCGTGGGATGAATCGGGAATTGCACTCGACATGCGAGGTGGTAACAACGACTTGTTCGACGTGAACCTGCGTGCGGCAGGTATCTTTAGCAATCGCTTTGGCTGGAAGGTAACCGGACAGTACCTGACGGCCAGCGACTTCCGCCCGGAGCGGCGCCCGGCTCCTGATGTAGCTGCCGGCGAAGTGCAACCACACTACTATAGCGGGCTCTTCGAAGCTGACCTGCTCGACAATTATGATGTCGAATCAATCAGCACAGAGGCAAGCCTCTACTACCAGTTCGCAGGCGACTGGATGCTCGAAGGTAGTTTCGGGTTCTCCGAGAACGACAATCTGGGACTTACGAACAACGGACGCAACCGCATTGACGGCTGGCAGGTCAACTACCAGAACCTGCAGCTCAGCAGCAGCAATTGGTACGCGCAGTTCACACGCACAGCTAACGACGCAGGCAATACATACCAGATCAATGGTGTAGCAGCTGCCGCTGCAGGTCTCCTTGCTGATCCCGATAACGGCATTAACAGCATCTCTGACGTCGACCTGCCTGCACTGCGTGAGGATAACCGCTTTACTGATAAAGGAGAGCTGCTCGACAGCGAGCTGCAGTACTCCAACAGTGTCGGCAACCTGGAATTTGCAACGGGCTTTCAGCTACGCCAGTACAACCCGGATTCTGAAGGCACTTTCCTGGCCGACGGTGAGGGCCAAGACATCAGTGCAACCGAAGTCGGCGGATATGCACAGTTCGACTACTACATGATGGATGAGCGCCTGCGCCTGAACGCAGCGGCCCGCCTCGACGACCATAGCAACTACGGCACGCAGTTCAGTCCGAAAGCCGCACTCGTGTACACTGTAGCGCCCGACAACAACGTACGCATCGGCTATAACCGGGCCTTCAAAAGCCCAACCGTTCTCGAAAGCAATCTGTTGATCTCTGTCCTTGGTGCCCCCATCTTTCAGGGCAACATCAATGGATACACGATTCGCGACCAGGCAACCGGAGACGCTGTAGGTACGGTTGATCCGCTCTCGCCTGAGGAGGTGAACTCGATCGAGATCGGATACAAAGGCGTGCTGGGCAATCGGCTCTTTGTGGATGCCGTCGCCTACAACTCCTGGTACAATGACTTCATTAGCCCCCTCTCAAACGTTGCAGATCCGCTGGGCATCCTAACGGGTACCCCCTCAGGCACAATTGCAACGGATGCAGACGGAAATACCATCGCGGGAGGCACAGGTCTCGATGGCACGCTCTCTACGTACTTTAACTTCGGAGAAGCTACCGTACGCGGTGTCGAACTGGGGCTCGACTATATGGCCAGCGAGCAGCTTAGCCTGTCGGGGAACGTAACATGGATCGACCTCGCCGACTTCGATTCGGGCGACGCCGGGTCTACCCTCGACCTCAACGTGCCCGACCTCAAGCTGAAAGGCTCCGCTACCATGCGTAACGTTGGGCTCGACAACTATTCCATCACGCTGAGTGGACGCTGGCAGTCTTCATACGTCTTCCGGGCCGGCTACTGGAATAGCGAACTCATGTTTGACGACGGCGAGGTCCCCTCTCGCTTCGTTGCTGACTTGAGCGTTAACTACAGCATTCCGCAAGCCGGCGTTAACCTGCAGCTCAGTGTGTCAAACCTGTTCGACAATGAAGGCATCGACGTGCTGGGCAGTCCGGTGCGCGACCGCCTCATCTGGGTCGGCGCAACCTATCGGTTTAACGGACTCCGGTTTTAGAGCCTGTTTGGGTTTTGGTTTGCAGGCGAGAGCGAGCGCCGCTGAGGCGAAAATTGGACCCCGATGGCGGTTCGTAGCCGGGGCTACGGGCCGACATCGGGGGCAATTTGCACCAGGGGCATGACCTTCGGCCCCAGTCCAGCGCCGCCGCTCGGAGCCCAAATTAAGAAATCAAGACAGGTTCTTAGGCCGCTTGGTAACCTGTCTTGTGGGGACACGGAGCGCCGTGTCCCCACTACGTCATAACAATGTGTCTTCTCGAATCCAATACCATCAATATGTCTCAATCCAATCGTTTATCTGGGCGCACCGCTATCGTAACTGGCGGAAGCCAGGGCATTGGACGCGCCACCGCGCTTCGCTTTGCCCGTGAGGGCGCCCAAGTTATTGTGGCCGATGTGAATGCCGACGCGGGCGCCGATACAGTCGATGCCATCACCGAAGCGGACGGCACGGCGCTGTTTGTGGAATGCAACGTCGCCGACCGATCCTCCGTCGATGCGATGATGGAATCGACCGTTGAAGCGTTCGGCACGCTCGACATCCTCGTAAACAATGCCGGTATCACCCGCGATGCGACCCTCAAAAAGATGGATCCGGATGACTTTCGGTCGGTGATCGAGGTCAACCTGGAGGGCGTCTTCCATTGCACACAGGCAGCCTATCCGCACCTGTCGGCCAGCGAGCATGCGCGCGTGCTCAATGCGGCGTCGATTGTGGGGCTGTACGGCAATTTCGGGCAGACGAACTACGTGGCCAGCAAGTCGGGCGTGATTGGCATGACCCGCACCTGGGCCCGTGAGTTTGGCCGCGATGGCATCACCGTCAATGCCGTGGCACCGGGCTTCATCGAAACGCCCATGGTCGACACGGTGCCCGACAAGGTGCTCAACAGCCTCAAGGAGAAGACCCCACTCGGACGCCTGGGGACTGCGGAAGACATTGCCAATGCGTACACCTTCCTTGCCTCCGACGACGCGTCCTTCATCACCGGCGCGGTGCTCAGCGTGGATGGCGGACTGGTCATGTAGGCGGCATACGCTCCGCATCCCTCTGTACCTGTTTCTTTATTCTGGTCGTATCACTCTGAACTCGCACGCACCCTCATGCCACACGCTGCACACATCATCGGAACGGGACTCTATGCCCCTGACCATGTCGTTTCAAATCAGTACTTTAACGACCTCTACGGGGAAGACGTCGATGGCTTCCTGCGTACCCACCGCAACATTAAGGAGCGCCGGTACGCTACCGATGATCAGTCGACCTCCGACCTCGCTGTGCAGGCGGCAAAGCAAGCCCTCGAACAGGCCGGATGCGCTGCCTCGGATATCGACCTGATTGTGCTCTCGACCGACACGCCGGACTTCCTCTCGCCCGCTACGTCGGCTGTGGTGCAAGATAAGCTCGACGCGCGCAATGCCGCCACGTTCGACGTAAACACGGCCTGTGCAGGCTTCGTGACGGCGCTCGACACGGCACGCAAGTTCATGGAGTCCGACGCGCAATACCAGCGCGTGCTCGTTATTGGCGCCTACCTAATGAGCCGGTTTATTGACTACGACCAGAAAAACACTGCCTCCCTCTTTGCCGACGGTGCCGGGGCAGCCGTGCTGGAGCGCCGCGAAGGATCTGGGGGGATTCGCACGGCACGCCTCGACACAAAGGGCGAGTACCACGGCTATATGGGCATTTACACCGGCGGAAGCGACCGGCCCGTCACCGAACCGAATGGGCGCGTGCAAAAGCTGGAGTTCCGCAAGAAATTCCCCGACGGGTTCAACCCCAACCAGTGGACGGCCCTGGTGCGCATGCTTGCCAACGATCTCGATGTGACACCTGCTGATGTCGACCGTTACTTCTTTACGCAGATCAATATCGCCAGCATCCAGGAAACGCTCGACCGGCTGGGGCTACCCGCGGAGAAAGCACATAATGTGATGGATCGCTTCGGCTACACGGGTAATGCCTGCATCGCCATGGCCCTGGCCGATGCCGACGCGAAGGACCTGCTCTCGGAAGGCGATCTCGTCTTTCTAATCGCCTCGGGCGGCGGCGCCTCCATTGCGGGGATGGCGTTGGAGTGGGGGTGATGGGTTGGCCGTACTGTAGTATTGCGCCTACCGGCGGGGTCTCCCTTTATCATGCCTTGCTGAAACCAACATCCGACAATCAGTCGTCCCGGCCCCCGGCTGCCTCGGTCGTCGATCCGAGGATCCGGGATCTTGTGCCACGTAACCGCGAACCCCATAGCAAATAGTTCAACTACGGTTGACATGCTAACAGTAGAGATGCATCGGTGATGCGTCTCTACTGCCTTCATTACTATGCATTGACCGACTGCCTTTACCATGGACATCTCCGCATTCGGCGAAACCGGCTTCGCGTGGATCTTCTTTATCGTGTATCTGGTGCTCGTAAGCATCGCTGCGTTCGTCGGTATCAAGAAGATGAGCGGGTTTGCCTCGTTTTCTGTCGGAAGCCGCACCGTAAGCCCCGTTTTCGTGGGGATGTCGCTCGCTGCGAATCTGACCAGCGCCGCCACGTTTATCATCAATCCGGGACTTATCTACTTGTACGGGGTGTCGGGCGTGCTGGGCTACGCGGTGGCAATGCCGCTCGGGGTATTTCTGGGGCTTATCGTCTTCTCGAAGGCGTTTCGCACCGTGGGCGATGAGGTTACGGCGCTCACCGTGCCACAGTGGATTGGCGACCGCTTCAAAGATCAGCGCCTCACGCTCTTCTTTGCCGTCGCCAGCCTCCTACAGATCGCGTTCCTGGTGCTCATCACCGTAGGCCTCTCGCGGGTGCTTGCCAACGTACTCGGCGTGGACGTATTCCTTGCCATGGCATTCGTCATCATCTTCCCGCTCATCTACATCATGTCGGGCGGAGCCAGCGCGCACACGCTCACCAACTCGGCACAGGCCATCATCATGATCGTGGTTGCCATTCTGCTGATCGGGTCTGGCGCCCCCTACTTTATCGACGGTATCAGCGGCTTCTTCGGACGTCTCGCAGAGGTTGATCCGTTGCTCGCCCAGCCGACCAATCCGGAAAGCCTGCTCTTCCGCGACTACTTTGAGGTCGTGTTCTGCAACTTCCTGATCGGAATCGCTATCGTGAATCAGCCGCACGTGATGTCGAAGGCGCTCTACCTGAAGAATGCCCGCGATGTGAACAAGTACCTCGCCACCGGCATCATCGTGCTGATTCTGTTCTTTGCTGTGATCCTGATCGGCCTCTACGCGCGTATCCTCATGCCCGAAGCCGGCACCATGATGCCCGACGACGTGGTGCCCACGTACATTGTCGAGGTCTTTGGGCCGTTTGTACGGTCGATCATTCTCATCGGACTCGTGGCCGCCGGGTTCTCGACCATGGAGGGGCTGCTCGTCGCGCTCTCCACCATTTTCTCGAACGACGTCTACCGCGTACTGGCAAGCCGCTCGGGCAAGCTCACGAAAGAGGAAATCGAAGAGCGCGGCGTACGCTACAGCCGCTACTTCCTGCTGGCTCTCGCACCGGTGATTGCCTTCATCTCCTATGGCCAGATCACCAATCCCGAACTTTCCGTCGCCATCTTAGGGCAAAACGGGGTCTACGCCCTTTTCTCGGCGACCTTCGTGCCCATCCTGTTCGGCATCTTTGCCCGGGGCATGCCGAAAACCGTAGTGCTCGTATCAGCCATCACCGCGCTGGTCGTCCACTTCGGGGTCTACTACGGCGAGATCACCATGTACGCAAACAACCCGGCAGTCCCCGCTACCTTTGCCTTGCTGTCCAGCACCGCCGTCGCCCTCGTAGGCTACTGGATCTGGGGCCAGCCCGCTCTGCCCGATACAACAGAAGCGCCTGCGACCGAAGCTGACGCCGATGCATAACGCCCCGTACGGGCACATCGCCGATATGCCCCAACAAACGCCTCCAACGAACAGCCAAACCTGTCTACCCATGATTCGCACCGACTGGACGGAACGCCACGCGCGCTACACGCCCAACGCCCCTGCGCTCGTGTGGGCTCCCACTGGACGCGTCTACACCTATGCCGACCTGCACGAGCAGGGCGAAAAGCTGGCGCATCAACTCCGGGCCGAATACGACCTCAAACCAGGCGACCGGATTGGCATCCTCGCTGAAAACAGCGTCGAACACGTACAGCTATTCGTCGCTGCTCAGAAAGCCGGATTCATCCTGGTCCCGCTCAACTACCGACTTACAGCCTCAGAGCTGCAGCACCTCGTTGACGATAGCGCACCCTCGGTGTTGTTTGTAGCCGACGACTATTCCGATACGGCGCAGACGCTCGACACCGATGCCCACCTCCTTTCCCTTCAGGCGGTGGACACGCACATCCAGAACGCACCCGAAAAAGCCGGTCTTCCAAATGGTCGCCCCACGCTCGATGATCCGCTGATGATTCTCTACACCTCCGGCACCACCGGACGCCCGAAGGGGGCGGTCATCTCGCATGGCATGCTGTTCTGGAACGCTGTAAACACCGAAATGCGACTGGACCTAACGAGCGCCGACCGTTCATTCAACGCCGCCCCGTTTTACCACACCGGCGGCTGGAATGTGCTGCTTACACCCTTCCTGTTGCACGGTGCGACCACCTACCTGTATCCTGATTTCAACGCCGACACGCTGCTGCGCGACTGCGACACCGGGGAGTTCACGATCCTCTGGGGCGTACCCACCATGCTCAAACTGATGTCCGACAGCCCCGTCTTCGACCAGGTCACGCTCGATACGGTGCGCTACGCCATCGTAGGTGGCGAGGCCATGCCCGAACCGCTCATCCGCACCTGGCAGGAGAAGGGCGTGCCCATCCGGCAGGGCTTTGGCATGACCGAGGTCGGCGTGAACTGCTTCTCGCTCCCCGCCCGCGACGCCCTCCGCAAGATCGGCTCCATCGGCTTCCCCAATTTCTACATCGACACGAAGGTCGTAGACGGCGGCGGCGCAGAGGTGCCGCCAAACACACCCGGCGAACTGCTCATGCGCGGTCCGGTCGTGACGCCCGGCTACTGGCAGGACGAAGACGCCACTGCCGACGCCATCGATGCCGATGGCTGGTTCCACACTGGCGACCTGGTCGAAATGGACGACGAAGGCTACTTTTTCGTTGTCGGGCGTAAGAAAGAGATGTACATTAGCGGAGGCGAGAACGTATATCCCGCCGAAATCGAAGCTGTGCTGCATGAGCACAATGGGGTGGCAGAAGCCGCCGTCGTGGGCGTGCCCGACGACACATGGGGCGAGGTCGGCGTGGCGTTCGTATCGGGTACGCAGTTGGATACCGAGGCGCTGCGCACACACTGTGAGACGCACCTGGCGCGCTACAAAGTGCCGCAGTACATCAAGGTCTGCGATACGCTTCCCAAAGGCCACAGCGGCAAAATCCAGAAGAGCGCGCTGCGCGAACAGTTTTCGGCGACGGCCTCTTGACTCGAAAAGTCACCTACCCCACCATCACCTATTTCCCTCTGATGATGCGACTTGCCTCCCTTGTTTTTGCCCTGAGCGCCCTGATTTGCATGCCTGTAACCGCCCAATCAACGGATATAGACCCGCTCCCGCACTACCCCGATGCCTCGCTCGAAACGGTTGTCGTTGAAGACGACACGCTGGCATACATTGACACTGGCGGCGACGGCTACCCCGTGCTGCTGGTGCACGGACTCGGATCGAACCTCTCGCTCTGGCGCGACCACATCGATCCACTCTCGGCAGAGCACCGCGTGCTGGCGCTCGACCTGCCCGGATTCGGGGTGTCGAGTAAGCACAACGTATCGGGCCGCATGACAGATTTTGCAGAAACCGTGCGCGGGTTTGTGGATGCGCTCGGCCTCGCGCCCATCACGTACGTGGGCGTCTCCATGGGCGGACAGGTTGGCCTCACGCTCGCACTGGAAGCGCCTGAAACGATCGAACGCCTCGTGCTTGTGTCTCCGGCAGGCATCGAGACGTTCACCGACGAACAAGCAGCCGGACTACGCCAAATGATGACTCCTGAGGCCATTGCCGGAGCCAACGATGCGGCCATCCGACAGAACACGGCATCCAACTTCGCAAGCTGGTCCGACGACTACACCTGGCTCATCGAACAGCGCAACGCCCTGTCCGAACGCGATGATTTTGAGGCGTACGCGCGTGCCAATTCGGCTTCGGTTGCGGGCATGGTCGACGAGCCTGTGTACGACCGCCTTGGCACCGTGCAAATGCCTGTGCTTGTGCTCTACGGCACTGGCGACCGCCTCATACCCAATCCGTACCTGAATCCACAATGGGATACCGCCGCCATCGCCCAGCGCGCGGAAGAGGCCCTGCCAGATGCCACCGTGCACCTCGTGGAGGATGCCGGGCACCTGCTTATGATCGAACGGCCTGATGCCTTTCAGGAGCACCTTCAGGAATTTCTGGCTCGAAGCAAGTAGCCAGCGTGCGTAGTTATCCCACCTCCAGCCCCCACACGATAGCCTCTAAACGCTATGAAAGCCTGCTTCTTTTACGGTTGACAGCTGCCCCCTTGAGCCCTATACTTGCAGTATCCCTGTGTCTCACTGTATGTAACCATGTAGCTGCGCGTCTCTTGCTGGCTTCCACTGGAACGCCACCGCAACAATCGTAGCAGGAGCCTCAGGGCAGTCGAAGACGGGCCTACGCTTTCGCAGATATCCAGACGCTCATGTGTACGGAGCAGTGGACACGAGTCATGTCGCTGCTGGACCAGGCGCTGCAGCGGCCTGTCCAGGAACGCACTGCTTTTCTGGAGACAGCTTGCGACGACCCGACCCTTCGCGAAGAGGTCGAAAGCATGCTGGAGGCCAGCGAGGCCTCTCTGGACTTTCTGGATCAGGGGGCAGCAGCCGCTTCGGTAACCCTGGTCGAAGATGAAGTCGACCTGGATGCGTATGACGGATCTCAGGTAGGGCCGTACCGGCTTATTGAACGCATTGGCACGGGCGGGATGAGCGTGGTATACCGCGCTGAGCGTGCCGATGGACACTACGAGCAGCACGTAGCTGTTAAGCTGCTCCCCCGTCATTTCGAAACCGAACACCGGATTGCGCGCTTTCAGGCAGAGCGGCAAATTCTGGCGCGCCTAAACCACCCCAACATCGCGCAGCTGCTCGATGGCGGCGTCACCGCAACCGGGCAGCCCTATCTCGTGATGGAGTACGTGGATGGCGTCCCCCTTACCACATACTGCGCCACGCACGCGTGTTCGCTCAATGAGCGCCTGCTGCTGCTACACACGATGTGTGGCGCGCTGCAGCACGCACACCAGAACCTGGTGGTGCATCGCGACCTGAAACCGGAAAATATTCTGGTGACCGAGACAGGCGTGGTAAAGCTGCTTGACTTCGGGATCGCTAAGCTGTTACAGCCCGAGCAACACGATGCATCTAACGCACTAACGCGCACCGGCGAACGTCCGATGACGCCGGGCTATGCAGCGCCCGAACAGATCACGGGCGATGCAGTAACCACCGCTACCGACATCTATCAGCTGGGCGTACTCGCTTATCACATCCTCACAGGTACCCATCCCTTTCGTGGAACGGCGTCTGAGCTGCAGCAGGCCATCCTCGAAACGTCGCCCCCGCCCCCCTCAACAGCTGCGCGTGAGCACCCTCAGACCGGCTCCGAACCGGCCATCTCGTGCCCGGGCCAACAGCTTACGGGCGACCTCGATACAGTTGTCCTTAAAGCGCTCCGCAAAGAACCTGAACGCCGGTATCACTCGGCCCAGGCCCTCGCCGCCGATCTGGAACGTTACCTCAACGACCAGCCAGTACAGGCCAAGCCCTCAACGATAGGCTACCGAACGCGCAAGTTCGTAGAGCGCAACAAAGCGTCTGTGCTGGCAACGATTGTCGGCGTTTTTCTCTTCGCGGCTTCAAGTCTATTCCATGTGTATCGCCTGTCAAACGAGCGCGATACGGCCCAGCGCCATGCCGAGACCGCAGAAGCCGTTACAGCGTTTATGGTCGACCTGATCGAGATGGGCGATCCCGCTGAAGCACGTGGCGGCACCATCGCCCCGCAAGACCTGCTCGACCATGGCCTCTCACGTATTGAACACATGCAGGGCCAGCCCGAGGTTGAAGCACAGATGCGCCTTGCCCTTGGGCGCGTCTACCGGCGTGTAGGGGCTTACGACACGGCGCGTCCACTTATCGAACGGGCGCTTGCACTCCAACAAGAGCATCTGCCCCCGAATCACCCGAGTCGAGGCGAGGGCCTGAAGCAGATGGGCGCCTTGCTCGCTGCGACCGATGCATTTGAAGAGGCTGAGACCGCCCTGCGCACGTCTATTTCGATCTGGAGCCAGCACGGGGAAGCCCATGTCCTCGACCGGACTCGGGCACAGCACCGGCTTGCATACGTGCTGCGGCGGCAAGGCCAGTACGAACAGGCCGAAGCGCTGCATCGCGACAATGTAGATGTACGGAGCGCTGCGCTCGGCCCCAATCACCCCCAGACGCTGCAGAGCCAGAAACGGCTTGGCATCACGCTGCACAACCAGGGCGCCTATGCCGACGCCGAAACAATGTACAAGCAGGCCCTTCACGGACAGCGCAACGTGCTCGACGAGCCTCACCCACAGATAGCTGTAAGCCTGAACAGCCTTGGGGCCCTTTACATGAATCAGGGGCGCTTTCAAAAAGCCGAACCATTGCTGCGCGAGGCCCTGCAGATGCGCCGCATGCTCTTCGGAGATGACCACGAGACCGTCGCTCTCACCCTGAACAACCTGGCCATGGCCGTGCGCGACCAGGGAGCCTTTGCCGATGCCGATGCTCTCTTCAAGGAAGCGCTGACGCTGCGCCTCCGCATTCACGATACGCCCCAGACCGGCACCGCCATGACGCTCCGTGAGCAGGGCATGCTTCACCTGTACCGCGAGCGCTTCACAGAAGCGCGTGATGCGTTCGAAGAGGCCCTGCACATTTTCGAAGATATCCTGCATGCCGAGCACTCTTTCGTTGTACGTACCCGGCTCGACCTTGCGTATGCGCAGCGCATGGTGCAGCCTACGCCCAATGCCGCTCCAAACGCCGAAGCAGCGTTTCGGTCGGTGCAGCGCATTCACCCCGACACCTCGCTGGAGCGTGGACTCGCCAACGTACACTACGGCATGATAGCAGCCCATCAAAACCAGTACGCCCGCGCCGACTCGCTCATCAACGCAGGCATTGACATCCTCGATACGATGGACGGTCCGCAGCCGGGCCCGAGTATCCGACAGGCCTATGCGCAGACGCATCTACAACGGCTACAGCAGATAAAACGCCTACAGGCACAGCCCTGATGCGAGCCCCCCTGGTTTCCCCAGCAGCGAAACCGCCGTTCCCAACCGAGCATCTGCTGCACAAGCTCACTTTCAGATCCGAGTCGCCCCTTCCATGCCTACACTCGCCGTCGATGACATTGCGCTCCACTACACCGACAACGAGCGCGATGCGCCGCCGCTGGTTTTTGTGCATGGCCTCGGCTCCAGCGGACGCGACTGGTTCGCACAGACCGAAGCATTCAATGCCGACTACCGCGTGCTAACCTGCGATCTGCGCGGGCACGGCCAGACCAGCAAGCCCGCCGGCCCCTACAGCATTGCGCAGATGGCGCGCGACGTGGCCGTATGGATACGTAAACTGGCTCTTCCTCCGGTGCACCTGGTCGGCCTCTCTATGGGCGGCATGGTTACGTACGAGCTGCTCACCCACGCACCTGAGCTGCTGCGCAGTGGTACGGTCGTGAACAGCGTGCCGGCTGTCAACCTGCAAACCCCTGCTGACTACGCCTTCTACTGGTCCCGCCGCGGGGCCGTACAGGTCCTTGGCATGCGACGCGTCGGGCAGATTTTAGCTCACAATCTCTTCATCAAGCCCCACCAGAACGACCTCCGCAAGCAGTTTATCGAACGATGGGCCGCCAACGACCAACAAGCCTACCTCGCTTCCATCGACGGACTCGTGGGATGGGGCGTCGAGTCGCGCCTGTCTCAGATACGCCGCCCTGTGCTGGTCTGCGCAGCCGACAACGACTACACGCCCGCATCCGTCAAAAAGCGCCACGCGGCACGCATTCCCGAAGGGCAGCTCATGGTTATTGCGGATGCGCGGCATGCGCTCCCTGTCGAACGCCCCGATGCGTTCAATGCGGCATTGCGTGCCTTTCTGAAACGCGTCGATGCGCGCGGACCCGCTGTAGCCTCACGATAGCCCGTCGCTCGCTGAATGGTCTCCCGTTACTTGCCTGGCGTGGGCAAGTTGGCCGATACTGCTTTCGCAGCGCCCGCCGACTTCTTCTTCGGCTGAGAACGCCGCCAGAGCGGCACCGAGGAGCACGGCTCGCCGTACATCAGCTTGCGCGCTACGCCTTGCAGCTTCTGCGTGGCAATCAGGTACGCCACGTCGGGCACGGTATCGCCCCCGCATCCCTTAATGACGACCGGCCTATCCGCGTACGGGCTCCAGTCTTCTGCCTCCAGCGCACGGATGTAGTAGTCGCGAACCAGGTCATCTTCGGTGCCAAACGCTACCGAGCGGGCAATGCCTTCCAGTTTCGAGGCCAGCAGCATGTACCCCCACGTGGGCACAATGGCATCGGTGGAGCAATGAATCGCCACGTGCTGGCCCTCGTGCTGTGTAAAATCGTACGCCTTCACATCCTCACGAAAAGGCTCTTCTTTAAGCATCAGCCCCTGCACCAAAAACGGCTCGATATCCAGTTCAGCGACTGGGGCATCGTCCCACAGGTCGGCCAGGTTATAGACAGCGATCTCGCTTTCTGAAACGCGATTTGTGATGTTGCCTGTCAGTTCATCCATCGTACTTAGAGGGGGTTGAGAACGAGAATCAGCAGAGAATCAGATCTATGCACGGACAGGTTGGGAGGCCCGCGCCAAAGGAAGCGCCTGCTCCAGCGCATCTACCGTGTGAAGAAGGTCATCTTCCGTGGTATCGCGTCCGGCACTGAACCGGAGCGAGGCGTGAGCCTCGGCTGGTGAGCGGCCCATAGCGCGCAGCACATGGCTCGGCCTGGGGTCGGTGCTGGCACACGCGCTACCCGTCGCGCATGATACCGTGCGCAGCGCCTGTACCAGTCGTTCAGCGTTGGTGCCGGGAAGCGTGATGTTCGTGGTCTGCGGCAGCCGCTCCGCTTTACCCCCATTAATACGGATGTCTGGGAAACGCGTTTGTAGGGCAGATTCGAAGGTCGCCTGCAGCGCGTGCCAGCGCTCCGCATCCTCCGGCTGACGCGCTGATGCAAGTTCGGCAGCGGCTCCGAATCCAACCACCGCAGGCACGTTTAGCGTACCGCCGCGCAGCCCCCGCTCCTGTCCGCCACCGTCGATGAAGCGCAGACACTGCACGCCGGCTCGCCGGTAGAGCACGCCAATGCCTTTGGGGCCGTACAGCTTGTGCGCTGAGCCAACGAGCAAGTCGGCGTGCTGCACATCCACCGGAAGTTTGCCCAGGGCCTGCGTGGCGTCGGTCAAGAACAGCGCGCGGTGGCTGCGCACGATGTCATAGCAGTCGGCGACAGGGTGCAGCACGCCCGTTTCGTTGTTTGCGTGCATCACGGCCACGAGCACGGTGTCGTCGGTGAGGGCGTCAGCCAGCGTGCCGGGATCGAGGCGGCCTTCCGCGTCTACCGGGCAGTAGGTGACGCGCGCGATGCCCTGCTGCTCCAGCGCATGGCACGATTCGAGCACGGCCTTGTGCTCGGTAGCTACCGTCACAATGTGCGGCGTATCGACCGAGCTGCGCTGCGCAATGCCCTTGATCGCCATATTCAGCGCTTCCGTTGCTCCACTGGTAAAGACAAGGCGCTCTGGATCAGCCCGTAGCAGTCCTGCCACCTGCTCGCGCGCTACATCGACAGCGCCTTCAGCGCGCCATCCGTGCGAGTGCCCGCTTGCGGCATTGCCGTAATGGGTCGTGAAGTAGGGCTTCATCCGCGCGAAGACGGCGTCGTCAACGGGCGTCGTAGCGTTGTAGTCGAGATAGACCGAGCGGGGCATGACAGCAGAATGCAGCAATAGAAAGAGTATACGTTACGTAAACCGCTCTCGTTGGGAGTGGGTTTCTACCGATCTCAGGCGTTTCGCCTTCCACAGCCCGCGCTGTCACCTGCCATGGCTATCCTCATTATACGAATTCAGTTCGTGCGCGCGATCCCGTATCGCATCCACATAGTACCCATATGCATAGGAAGCCTGACGTGAGCGGTCAAGTCCCTCCGCCGTGTAATCCAGCACGCGCGACCGGTCCTTCCGACGCGGCACGAGACGTGGACGCTCAGCCGCCTGCCCCTGAAAGGTAAACAACAGACGCAGTCCCACCCTGTCTCCGAAAGCCGGTTCGAGGTGTGCTTCTGCCTGCACAACCCGGTAGGGCGCGTAACCGAATCGCGCAGCCCCGCGCGCCACGATGCGCCCGGATTCATAGTCGACCACCTCGGGCGTAAGGCTGTGCGTGTTGAATACGTCAAGCGCTGCGTAAAAGGCAGCATCGTACGAGCTCGAGATCGCAGCGCGGGTGCTGCCCGTGTGGGTTGACGTAGACGTACAAGCCCCAAGCCAGAAGACCACTACGAAAAATGCTATGGCGATGCGAAACGGATGAGGCATAGCAGGTAGACAGGCAGCTCTTCAGGTACGACGACACCACTGTGCTATGCAGGCGCTATGCCCGGCTGTGGAGTAACGTAATGGCCCTGAGGTCTTGTATTAGGGTGCTCTCGCTAACCAGCACTGCATCTGAAATAGAGACCCATCGCGCACGCTATTCCAAAGCCGGAGCCGATAAGGTCTGGCGCTGCAATAGTGAGAGTACGGGCTCGTTTTACGATGCAGATAGCCTCCTCGAATCTTCCCACCGGGTGCCGTCGTTTCTTTTTACTATCTCGTTGTAGCAGATTGCTCAAACCCTCCAGTTATGCAGGACTACTTCAATTACGATGTTATCGTCGTGGGCGGCGGCCATGCCGGCTCCGAAGCCGCTGCCGCTGCCGCCAACATGGGCGCACGCACGCTGCTCATCACACTGAAGCTCGACACCATCGGGCAGATGTCGTGCAACCCGGCCATCGGTGGCATTGGCAAGGGGCACATTGCCCGCGAGATCGATGCGATGGGCGGACTCATGGGCCGCGTCACCGATCGTGCGGGCCTCCAGTTCCGGATGCTCAACACCAGCAAGGGTCCGGCCGTGTGGGGGCCACGGGCGCAGTGCGGACGAGAAGCCTACGCCGACGCGGTGCGCGAGGAGCTCGAATCCATCGACAATCTCTACATGCGCGCCGACCAGGTCGTCGACCTAGCCACGACCGACGACGGCACGCGCATTGAGGGTGTCACGACCAGCCTTGGTAAGACGTTCTACGCGCCCCGCGTGGTGCTGACGACCGGGACCTTTGCCAACGGCGTGATTCACGTAGGCGAAACCAACTTTGGGGGCGGACGCATGGGCGAGCGGGCCTCGCGCGGCATTACCGGCAGCCTGCATGAGCTTGGCTTCGAGAGCGGACGCCTCAAAACCGGCACCCCACCCCGCGTAGACGGGCGCTCGCTCGACTACAGCGTAATGCAGGAGCAGCCCGGCGATCCGGATGCCACCGCGTTCTCGTTCATGACCGACGCACTACCTTCCGTCGATGAGCAGCTCAGCTGCTGGCTCACCGAAACCACGCCCAACACCCACGACCTCTTGCGCACCGGCTTCGACCGCAGCCCCATGTTCACCGGACGCATCGAGGCGAAGGGGCCGCGCTACTGTCCCTCCATCGAAGACAAAATCGACCGCTTTGCCGAGAAGAGCAGTCACCAGATATTTATCGAGCCCGAAGGCTACAACACCCACGAGGTCTACGTGAACGGCTTCTCGACAAGCCTGCCCGAAGACGTGCAGTTCGAGGCACTGCGCACCATTCCCGGCATGGAGAACGCGCACATGCTGCGTCCGGGCTACGCGATCGAGTACGACTTCTTCCCGCCCTACCAGATCCAGTACAGCCTGGAGACGAAGTACGTCGACGGGCTCTTCTTTGCCGGGCAGATCAACGGCACCACCGGCTACGAAGAAGCGGCAGCGCAGGGCCTCATGGCGGGCATCAACGCCGTGCATACACTGAACGGACACGACCCGATTGTGCTGAAGCGGTCGGAGGCGTACATCGGGGTGCTCATCGACGACCTCGTCGCAAAAGGCACCGACGAGCCGTACCGCATGTTTACCTCGCGCGCCGAGCATCGCATCCTACTGCGGCAAGACAATGCGGATTTGCGGCTCACTGAACTCGGTTACCGCCTCGGCCTCGCCTCCAACGAGCGGTACGAGCGCATGCAGGCCAAAGAGCGCGCCATCAGCGAAACGCGCCTGGCCCTCGAATCCACCAGCGTACAGCCCGAACAGGTGAACGACTACCTCGAATCGGTCGGCACCACGCCCATCGACCAGGCAGGTCCGATCTTGCAGATCTGTAAGCGTCCACAGGTGGATACGGAGGCTATGATTCGCCATGCGGGGCTTTGGGACGAGCTTGTCACGGAAGCGCCAGGAATGCTAAGCGCGCCTCGTCTTGTAGAGATCAACCTGAAGTACGAGGGCTACCTCGACCGGCAGCAGCAGATGGTCGAAGAGATGGAGGAGAAGGAGCGTTGGCCCATCCCGGATGATTTCGACTACCACGCGCTCGATACGATTTCGATTGAGGCGCGCGAGAAGCTCAGCAAGGTCGAGCCCGACAACCTGGGCCAGGCCTCGCGCGTGAGCGGCGTGCGCGCCTCCGACATCTCGGTGCTCATGGTGCTGCTCAAGCAGCAAGGCATCGAGCCGCTGCCCAAAGACCGCAGCCTGCCCTCCGGCGACGGCGTGCCCGAGGATGTGACGGTGGAGGCGTCTTAACGATAGTACCGATCCTCATGCCAGCGCGCCGGGTTCTCGCGAATATACCGGCGGATGCGTTCCAAGTCGTGTTCGTTGCGTACCACATGGTCGTAATATCCGCGTTGCCATACGGTAGCCCCCGGTGTGTTGTGGATCCGATTAATGCGCCGGGTCACAGCCGATTTGAATGCACGGATGATGGTAAGTAGCGAACCCGGCACAGGTTTTCCGAATTGACGATCATCATGCGTGGTAGTAGGGGCACGGCGCGCCGTGCCCCTACGGAATGTGATTTGAACAATACCATGCATGTGGTTGGGCATCACGACAAATGCATCCAACGACACGTTATCGCGAATATCGGCCGTTCGATGCCATTCCTCGCGTACAACACGTCCGTTTTGGTTTACATGCATCGCATGGTCATCCACATAACCAAAAAGGCGTTTGTGACGGTTTGTGCATATCGTCACGAAATACGCCCCGGGTTGCCCATAATCGTAATCGGGCAACCGCATGGACTGGCGATTGTGTCGTTGTGGATCGTAGGCCATGTGCTCCTCCTGTTTACTTTCCTTTCGTTCATGACCCATGCCCCCACCCTCGCATAACGTCATGCCCACCACGGACGCATTCGACCCATACCACAACCTGACCGGCGACCAGCGCGCGCAGCTTGAGACGTACGAAGACCTGCTGCGCCGCTACAACGAGACGCTAAACCTCATCTCGCCCGACACAATCGATGCCATCACCGAGCGGCATATCGTGCATGCGCTCTCGCTTCGAGTGCGCAGCTTTCCGGCGGGAGCGCGCATTGTAGACTGGGGCAGTGGCGGCGGCCTCCCAGCCATTCCGCTGGCGATTGCCTACCCTGAAACCGAGGTGATCGCGGCCGATTCGGTCGGCAAGAAGATGCGAGCGGTGCGCAGCATGGCCCGCAGGCTGGGCCTCGACAATCTGTTTGCGTGGGCCGGACGCGCCGAAAACTGGCCGGATACCGCACACTACTCGGTCTCGCGTGCTACTGCTCCGTTGGTTGATCTGTGGCAGTGGCACACGCACGCGGTGGCTGACCTGTCGTCTGAACCGGGCGACGCTGACTGGCCGCCGGGGCTCATCACCTTGAAGGGCGGCGATCTATCGGATGAAATTGCTGCTCTTCAGCGCCACGACAACTGCGTCCGCATCCAACAAATTTCGCTGCACGCGCTGCTACATGACGCCGCTGCCCACCCGAACTACTTTGCCGAGAAGTATTTACTTGCCGTGCAGCATGCGGATGCGGATCCTGCAAGCACGTAGTACTACAACGAACACACCCGTGCTGTAATCTGCATCCATAGGGGGATTAGAAAGGAGCATCGTCGCTGCCGGGAGGGGGCTCTGGAATAGCAGCTCCGCCGCCTCCGTCGAATGGCGGCAGGCTATCACCCCCACCATCGCTGAAGCCATCGTCATCACTGTAACGGGTGGTGAGGTTCTCGAATCGGGCGTAGCGATCTACAAACGCCAGTTCAACCGTACCAATCGGACCGTTACGCTGCTTTCCGATGATGATCTCGGCAAGTCCCTCAGTGGAATTGCCCTGATCGTCGACGGTGATGCCGTAGCGCTCTGCCCGGTAGATGAAGGCAACGACGTCAGCGTCTTGCTCAATACTCCCCGATTCTCTCAAGTCAGACAACTGGGGGCGCTTGTCGCCGCCGCGGGTTTCTACGCCACGGTTAAGCTGCGAGAGCGCCAGCACAGGCACATCGAGCTCTTTAGCCAGCCCCTTCAGCGAACGCGAGATGTGAGCAATCTCTTGCTCCCGGTTCTGGGTTCGCTTGGAGGCAGACGCCTGCATCAGCTGCAGATAGTCGACGATGACCATGTCAAGATCGTGCTCTGCCTTCAGCCGGCGGCACTTGGCCCGTAGCTCAAGCACGCTGAGTCCGGGTGTATCGTCAATAAAGAGGCTGGCATCGGAGAGCTTGCCGGCAGCGCGCGCCAGGTTTTGCCAGTCCTCGTCTTTCATGCGTCCGGTACGGGCGCGTTGTGCATCTACGCGGGCCTCAGAGGTAAGCAGCCGCTGTGCCAACTGCTTCGCCCCCATCTCCAGCGAGAAAATCGCCACACTGGCCGGTCGCTCCGGATGCGTCGCTGCGTTGAGTCCGCACGCCAGCGAGAACGCCGTTTTCCCCATGGAGGGCCTCGCCGCGATAATAATCAGATCCGACGGCTGCCAGCCACTGGTCAGGTCATCGAGCTTGCGGAAGCCGCTGGGCACGCCCGTAATCCCTCCTTCCTGCCCGTGGATGGACTCCAGTTGCTCCAGTGTATCTTTCACGACCTCGTTAATCGGCGAGGCGGCCTTGCGTAGCTGGTTATCTGAGATCTGGAAAATTTTGCTCTCCGCTTCGTCGAGCAACTCAAAGGCATCGGCGCCGGGCTCATAGGCCTCGCCTACGACGGTCGTCATCGTCTCGATCATCTTACGCAGAAGCGACTTCTCCGCGATGATGCGAGCGTGGTACTCCACGTTGGCTGCCGAGGCCACCTCCGTGGTGAGCTCCGAGAGGTAGTAGCTTCCCCCTACCTCTTCAAGCTTTCCGTTGCGCTTAAGCTCGTTCGTAAGCGTTACCAGATCAACCGGGTTTCCGCGCTCAAACAGGCTCTCAATGGCCTGGTAGATTTTCTCGTGCTTACCGCTGTAGAACGCATCGGCTGAGATCACCTGGATGGCTTTGGGAATGGCCTCCCGCTCAAGCATCATAGCGCCGAGCACCGACTTTTCGACATCGGTAGCTTGTGGAGGTACGCGTCCGGACTTTTTATGCACCTCATCGGCCTGAGAGCGGCTGCGCGACCGGTTGCGACCACGCATCTTGTCAAGGGGATATGAGGGCTGTCCCGAATCG
Organism: Longimonas haloalkaliphila; assembly: GCF_055379825.1. Lineage (NCBI taxonomy): Bacteria > Pseudomonadati > Rhodothermota > Rhodothermia > Rhodothermales > Salisaetaceae > Longimonas > Longimonas haloalkaliphila. Next base: position 453,948 of record NZ_AP043948.1, read on the forward strand.
TCGGGGTCGATGTTGAAGCGTGGGTTGTCGGAGGAGGGGGCCATAGGCTGATGCAACGTAGGCTATGCGCGGCATGCATGCCGCGTTAGGGCGGAGCATACCGCATCCGCAAGAACAGAAACGAGCAATGGCCAAACGAGAAGCCAAGCGTGTAAGTTCACACTTGTACATTTAGGCCTGCCACACCTGCCATGAAGCGAGGCGCTGCAGATGCCGGTTGCTTACGACGTGAGTTCGTCGTAGCGTGTCCGAAGCAGCTGCACGTCTTCCCAGGTCGGGCGCTTCCAGTTTGGATTGCGTAGCAGTGCAGCCGGGTGATACGTAGCCATCACAGGAATCCCGTAGAAATCGTGCTCGTCTCCACGCAGCGACGACAGCGAGGAGCGACGGTCGAGCAGCGTGTTAGCGGCAACCTTTCCGACACACAGCATAATTTTGGGCTGGATGAGGGCGATCTGTTTATACAGAATGGGGATATGCGCCTCCACCTCCTCCGCCTCCGGGTCGCGATTGCGGGGCGGACGGCTCTTCAGGATGTTTGTGATGTAAATGTCTTGCCGCGAAAAGTTGATGGCTTCCAGAATCTTATCGAGGAGCTGTCCAGACCGTCCAACAAACGGCTCCCCTTCTTTGTCTTCGTCGCGCCCGGGGGCTTCGCCGATAACAACAAGGTCAGCCTCGGGGTCGCCCACCCCAAAGACAGGATTTTCGCGCGTCTCATCGAGTTCGATGAGTACGTGGTTGGCGGCGAAGGTTTCGACCTCGCTGAGCGTATCGAGCCCGGCCAGCTCGTCGTACGGTGGCGTGTCGGGAATCAGTGCGGTAATGCGTTCGGTGGGCGGACGCGAGGGGTCTTCGGCCGGGTCGACAGCGTTTCCGAACAGGTCGTAGTTGGGCATAGCAGCATCGGGTGCATCGGGGAGAGGGACGAAGCGGCCGAAGAGCCTGCGTTCGTGCCGCAGGGCCTCACGCAACGTCTGAAGAGCATCGGGGGTCATGGCGTAGGAGCAGGTTGAAACGCAGGAGTGTGACGAGCAACCTGCGCGACAATGGATACAGCAACATCGCGCTTCGGGGCTGTGGCAATCTGCGATTCGTATCCGTTGGGACCGAATAGCGTACAGGCGTTGGTTCCCGTGCCGAATCCGCTACCCGGGTCGGTGGCTTTATTCAGCACGATCCAATCAAGATTTTTTCGGGTGCGCTTGTCGTGTGCGTTAGCACGCGCGTCGTCCGTTTCAAGCGCAAACCCCACAAGCACTTGGCCATCGCGCTTGTGCTCGCCCAGTGTCTTAAGGATGTCGGGCGTGCGCTTCAACGTAAGCGTCTGCGTCCCTTCCGTCTTTTTCTTCTTGCTATCCGACGGATACGCAGGCGTGTAGTCGGCAACCGCGGCAGCCATGAATACCACGTCAGCCGTGTCGCGGCGCGCCTGCACGGCTTCGTTCATCGCTGCAGCCGTGCGCACATCAACACGGGTTACGCCGAGGGGGGTATCGAGATGGGTGGGGCCGCTTACGAGGGTGACGGTGGCTCCTTGCGCAGCGACCGCTTCAGCGAGGGCAAACCCCATGGTTCCGGTTGACGGATTCGTAAGCATGCGCACCGGGTCGATTGGCTCTTCGGTGGGCCCTGCCGTTACCAGCACATGCTTTCCGTAGAACGGTCTCGTCGTTCCAGACGGTGTATCGTCGCCCTCTTTCTGACTCAGGGCACTTTGCGCTGACGTATCAGCGTCGATCTCACTGATGCGGGCCGCCGTGCGTGCCGCAATAGCTTCAGGTTCAGGCAAACGGCCCTGCCCTTCCAGTCCGCTGGCCAACGCCCCGTAATCGGCTGGCATCACATCGTATCCAAACGAACGGAGGCGCTCAAAATTGGCTTGCGTAGCCGGATGCTGGTACATATCCAGATCCATAGCCGGACACACAAGAATGGGGCACCGTGCCGACAGTGCGGTGGCGGTGAGCATGTTATCGCTGAAGCCATGCGCCAGCTTAGCAACGGTTTGTGCTGTAGCCGGGGCAATCACGAAGAGATCGGCCCAGAGCCCAAGCGAAACGTGAGCCGTCCAGCTGTCGGGATCGTGCTCCGGAAAGATCTCCGCATGCACGGTATGGTCAGAGAGCGTGCCCAGCGTAAGCGCTGGAATGAACTGCTCCGCGCTCTTCGTCATGAGCACGCGCACCTCTGCACCCGCTTTTTTGTACAGGCGCACCAGCGGGGCGGCCTTATACGCTGCAATGCTGCCCGTCACTCCCAGGACAATGTGCCGTCCGTCGAGTTGAGTGAGAGAAGACATAGCGCGAGTTGGCCGTGCGTAAACGCGAAAGGGAGACAGGTGAGTGTTGTTACTCCGGCTTACGGAAGTAGAGCTTATCGCTCAGGAAGTCATCGATTGCCATCTCAGTCGGCTCGGGCTTGAGCTCGTACTCAACGGAGATCTCTTCCTGCTCTTCCTGCATGCGTGCGTCCTCCATCTCGGGTCCGAACCCTTCGAAGTATTGCAGTTTCTCGTCGAGCTCTGCCCGCTGGTCCGACGAAATCTGGCGGGCTCGTTTTGCCATGATTGCCACCGCTTCGTAGATGTTACCGGTGCGCGAAGCCAGTTCGTCGATGTCGACAGTTTCGATAGCCATAGGGGTCGTGAGAACCAAAAGAGACAGTACACAGAGACCACAGGGTTTCAAGCGCTAAGCAGCCGCAACACAGCTGTTGTGCACGCGCCCTGTGCTTTAGCTTGAAAGAAACCGATTGATATGCGTTAAAGTTTCTTTGACTGCTGTATCGAGGTCATCGTTTACAACAATTGCATCGAAGTCATCGGAGCGTGTCATCTCCATGCGCGCCCGCTGCAGGCGGCTCTGCACGGCGGCGTTGTCTTCGGTACCCCGTCCGGTAAGGCGCTGCGTAAGGATTTCGAACGATGGGGGCGCGATGAAAATGACGAGCGCTTCATCCCCATAGATCTCTTTGACGTTCGCCGCGCCGCGCACGTCGACATCAAGCAGCACAGGAGCGTCGGGCGAGGAGCGGTCGACTTCTTTCTTCAACGTACCGTAGAACTGACCGGGGTAGACTTCTTCATACTCCAGCAGCTTTCCGGCTTCGATCTGATCCTGAAACGCAGTAGCTGACATGAAGTGGTAGTCTTCGCCGTCTGTCTCGTTCGGACGGGCTTCGCGCGTGGTGGCCGACACCGAAAAGCGTAATGTGTCGTGTGCTCGGAGTACGCGGTGTGCGATCGTCGTTTTTCCGGCTCCGCTCGGGGCGGTGAGCACGATAATGGCACGTTTCGGCATACAGGGTAAGACGGTATTAACGTTCGAGGGATGCGGAAGCTACTCTACGTTGCGAATCTGTTCGCGTAGCTGTTCGATGATCTCTTTCATCTGAACGGCATGCTCCGAGATCGTGGCGTCATTGGCTTTTGCACCGATGGTGTTCACCTCACGCAGCATCTCCTGCATGATGAACTTGAGCCGCCGCCCGGCTGGTTCGTCGTCGTTAAGTGCCTCTCGAAACTGCCGGATGTGTGACTGCAGGCGCACGCACTCCTCATGCACGTCGAGTTTGTCCGCCAGCACAGCTATTTCGGTAGCGAGGCGATCCCGATCGAGGCGATCGTCGTTCATGAGGTCGCTCAGCCGTGCCCGCAGAAGCGACTGCGCTTCGTCGACCCGTACCGGTGCGCGCTCCTCAACTGTTTCTAACAACGATGCAAGCGCATCAAGACGCTTGGTCATGTCTTCATGGAGAGCAGCTCCTTCATCGGCACGCATAGCCCCGAGACGGCCGAGCGCATCCTGAAGCGCCGCCTGCACATCGGCCCAGACCTCGTCAGAGATTGTCGGTGCTGCAGATTCTTTCGGATCGTCAAGGAAGCGGTGTGCAACGTCGAGCACATGGTCAAGCGTAACGGGTGCCTGAATGTCTGCGGCCTCACGCAGCGCACGTAGCGCTTCGGCAATGGACCGGGCTTTCTCGGGACCAACGGGCAGAATGGACGACGATTGACCGCGTACGTCGACTGAGACCCGGAACTGCCCTCGGTCAAATTGTCCTTTGATAGCCTCCTTGATGGCCAGCTCGTGTTCGCTGAGCCCGCGTGGCCCCCGCACCGATACGTCAAGGTGGCGCTTGTTTACAGAGCGCACTTCTACGGTAACTGCTGCGTCAGGCCCACTGGCTTGTCCACGGCCAAAGCCGGTCATGCTATGAATCATAAGCGCCCTGAAACCATCTGTGTGGAGGAGAAAATGGCCCGTGCATAGCCGGGGATTGTTCACGGTACGCAAAAGCCGGACTGCTTATGTGCAGCAGCCCGGCTGTCTATGCTCTTGTCGTGATGGATGCGGAGAGGGAGGGATTCGAACCCCCGGTACCGCGTAAACGGTACACTCGCTTTCCAGGCGAGCCCCTTCGACCGCTCGGGCACCCCTCCGTGTAATCATGTTACGTTACGTATCTCGCAGTGGCGCGACTCGCAGCCATCGCGACACAAGGCGCTTTTTTTAGCTGTAGCTGGTAGCCACAAATTCTGATAGCTATAGCTTGTGGCCTAACTTGTTGTGCGCAGCGGCGACTTTGCCTGGCTATATTGCGTTGCCACAGAACCATTACAGTGTCTGTAATAAGCACATGCATCCGCTCATGTTACTTACACTTCCATGATTTCATCTGCTTTCCGTTCCGTGAGCGTGTCGATGCGTCCGACGTAGTTGTCCGTGATCTCTTGAAGCTCTTCCTCAGCGCCATAGCGGACATCCTCAGAGAGATTCTCTTTTTTTACGGTGCGCTGAATCGCATCCTTCGTTTCGCGGCGAATATTCCGGATAGAAATCTTGGCTTCTTCTGCACGCTCACGCGCAGTCGTAGCCAGTTCGCGACGGCGTTCCTCAGAAAGCGGAGGGACTGGAATCCGGATGTTTGAGCCGTCGTTCGAGGGGTTCAATCCCAAGTTCGCCATCATAATGCCTCGCTCAATGTCGTCGATCGCATTGCGATCAAACGGCTGAACAACGAGCAGGTCGGCCTGGGGCGCACTTACGCTGGCGACCTGGTTGAGCGGCGTTTGGCTACCGTAGTAGTCGACTTTCACCCCTTCGAGCATCGCAGGGGTAGCCCGTCCGGCCCGAATTGTATTCAGTTCACTGCGCAGGTACTTGACCGTTTCCTGCATCTGGTCGTCAGCACTGTCCAGCTTATCTTGGATGGGATCGTCAGACATAACTAAATCAACCCGTTATGGAAAAACTGTTTGTGTGGGAGGCAGCAGCGCATGTACGCGTGCTACGCCTCCTCTGCTACGTAAGGCGCTTCGGCTTCCTCGTTCCAGTGCACCTGTGTCCCGACGTTTTCACCCTGGAGCACGCGGTTCAGATTGCCGGCCATTCCCATGTCGAATATGTGCAGGGGCATTGAGGACTCGCGGCACAGCGTGAGCGCTGTCATATCCATTACCTGGAGGCTACGGCGGATCATCTCATCGCCATGGATACGCACAAACCGTTTGGCATCGTCATTTTTTTCAGGGTCTGCAGTAAACACACCGTTTACGCGCGTTCCCTTCAGAATCATCTCGGCGTCGATCTCCAGTCCGCGCAGCGCAGCCGCTGTATCGGTCGTGAAGTAGGGATTGCCTGTGCCCGCCCCAAAGATCACGACGCGTCCCTTTTCGAGATGGCGGATGGCCCGGCGCCGAATAAACGGCTCGGCTATCTCTTCCATCTTAATACTGGACTGCAGCCGGGTCTGTAGCCCGGCCTGCTCCAGCGCATCCTGGAGCGCCATGCCGTTAATCATCGTGGCCAGCATACCCATATAGTCGGCATGGGCCCGCGTCATGCCCTTCATGGCGTTCTGCACGCCCCGAAAGATATTTCCTCCGCCGATAACGATCGCAATTTCAGCGCCCAGTTCCACCGCGCTCTTTATCTCCTGTGCGTAGTTGCGGATCACCGTTTCATCGATCCCGAAGTCGCGCTCGGTGCCAAGCAGCGCCTCACCGCTCAGCTTAAGCAAGACACGCGTGTACGAAGAGCCGGTAGGCATAGTGGAAACCGGAAAGTTTTCAGGGGTTGAGAGAAAGGCATGACGCAGTGGCTCGCGCAACCAACAGCAGGCGCCCCGTTCGGATTCTGCGGAGCCTGCATCGGGCGTTAGTTTCCCAGTGCGTACCGTACGAACGTTTTGATCTCAACGCCGGCCTCGTCGAGCATTTCTTGTACCGAGGTCGAAGCGTCTTTCACAAAGTCCTGCTCAAGCAGCACGTTATCCTGGAAGTAGCGGTTCAGCTTCCCTTCCACGATATTGTCGATGATATGCTCGGGCTTGCCCTCACTGATAGCAGCATCGCGAGCAATCTCTTTTTCTTTTTCTTGTACCGATTCGGGCACCTCATCGCGCGAAACGGCTACCGGGTTGAGCGCTGCAATCTGCATGGCCACGTCGAGCTGTGCTTGCTCATCTTCTCCAGTAAGCACAACAAGCACGCCCAGTTTCGATCCGGGGTGGATGTACGATACCACGTCGCCTTCTTCAGTCTCAAGTACATCAAAGCGACGGATAGCAAGCTTCTCACCGATCCGTCCGGTAAGGCGGACCAGTTCTTCTTTCACGGTTCGCTCACCATTGTAATTGAGGGCGTGCAGCGACTCAAGATCGCCGGGCTGTTCGTCGAGCACCACGTTGGCAACGCGGTCGGCAAACGACTGAAAATCGTCGTTCCGAGCCACAAAGTCCGTTTCGCAGTTAACTTCAATGATAGCGCCTATGCTTGCATCCTCGGAAATCGAGGTTACAACCAGGCCTTCTTCTGCTTCGCGGTCGGCCCGCTTAGCAGCCACTTTCTGTCCTTTCTTGCGAAGCAACTCCACGGCCTTGTCGAAGTCGCCGTCGGCCTCTTCCAGGGCTTTTTTGCAGTCCATCATGCCAACACCTGTGGCATCGCGAAGCTCTTTTACGTCTTGTGCAGAGATACTCATAGAGTCGGGGAAATCAGTCGTCTTGTGTACAGATGGTCGGGGATGCAGAACGGGCCGAATCGTTTGAAAGCGACTCGGCCCGTGGTGCATCAGGAAGCGTTCTATTTGGATTTCGCTTTTTTCTTCATCTCGCGCTCGTCGAGGCCTTCCTGAATGGCCTGTGTGATGGTGGACGTAATGAGCTCAATCGAGCTCAATGCGTCGTCGTTCGCGGGAATCGGATAGTCGATGTCTGACGGCTCGCCGTTGGTATCGACCATCGCAATGATCGGGATACCGAGTTTAACGGCTTCCTTGACCGCAATGTCTTCGCGCTTCACGTCGACAATAAAGAGCGCACCCGGTGTGTCAGGCATGTCGCGAATGCCGCCGAGCACGTTTTCGAGCTTCTCATGCTCACGCAGACGCATCAGCTTCTCTTTTTTCTTGAGCTTATCAAGCGTACCGTCACGCTCCATCTTCTCAATCTCTTCCATCCGGAAAATGCTCTTTCGGATGGTCTGGAAGTTCGTCATGGTGCCGCCCAGCCAGCGATTCACCATATGCGGCATGCCAACCGACTCGGCGTGCTCCCGCACAATGTCTTGGGCCTGCGTCTTCGTACCCGCAAACAGGATATTGCGCCCCTTGCTCGCAAAACGGCGCGCGGCGTCCGCGGCCTCGTCGAGCAGCGCCTGCGTCTGCATCAGATCGATGATGTGGATATTATTCCGCTCCATGAAGATATACGGCTTCATGCGCGGATTCCACCGGCTGGTCAGGTGACCAAAGTGCGAACCAGCCTTGAGCAGCTCCTCAATCGTAACGCGGTGCTCGGGGGTTTTTTGCTCGCCAGCTTCAGCAACCGAGGCTTCTTCTTCCTGGGCGTCGTTTTCCGCAGAAGACGCTTCCTCAGAAGACGCCTCGGCAGAGGCCGGTTCTTCAGAGGCTGCCTCATCAGAGGCTTCCTCTTCAGCAGCCGGCTCTTCAGCCTGCGCGGCGGCAGTGGTTTTTTCAGATTGGGGCGCTTCTTGGGGCGCCTCTGTTGTTTCGGGCGATTCGTCGGGGGTAGCCATAACGTTGGTGTAAGCGTGTAGGAGATCGGGTTTAGGCGACTACGACCGTCGTCTGGCACGCGAAACGGCGTAGACCTCGCTGTGCACATACGCACAGACACAGGTGGGCCGTCAACCCACGAACCATCGGGCCGTATGATTGATGATAAGCCAGGAATGGCTCCTGCGTGTGATTAACGCTTGGAGTACTGGCTCTTTTTGCGTGCTTTCGGCTGACCGTACTTTTTACGCTCAACCATGCGGTCGTCACGCGTCAGATAGCCTGCGCTACGCAGCGCTGGACGGAGCTCTTCATCGAACTCGACAAGCGCGCGAGCAATGCCCAGGCGGGCAGCTTCGGCTTGTCCGGTCAGTCCACCGCCCGAAGCGTTCACGACAACGTCGAACTTCCCAACCGTGTCGGTAACGACAAACGGCTGGTCGAGCTCGCGGCGGCGCCATGCTACGGGAAAGTACTCAGACGCGTCTTTGCCATTCACGGTGAAGGCGGTGCCATCGCCCGGTCGTAGGTAAACACGAGCCGTGGAGGTCTTGCGTCGACCCACGGCGTTAAATTGCTTGATAGAAGCCATAAGATACTGGGGTTGGTACAATGCACAAGTGAACGCACACGGGAGCAGCCGCTACAGGACGCGGTTACCACTCAAGTGGGGTAGGCTGCTGGGCCTGATGCGGATGGTCGGGACCCACATGCACTTTGAGCTTCTCAAGCATGCGGCGTCCCAGCTTATTCTTGGGGAGCATGCCTTTCACAGCCATCGTGATGATGCGCTTGGGGTGGTCTTCGCGCACCTCGGCAGGCGTAAGTTCTTTCTCTCCTCCCGGATATCCGCTGTAGCTGCGGTAGGTCTTCTGCGTCTCTTTCTGGCCGCTAAACCGCACCTTCTCAGCGTTCACGATGACCACAAAGTCACCCGTGTCCATGTGAGGCGTATATATAGGCTTATGTTTGCCCCGCAGCACGTGGGCAACACGTGAGGCCAGGCGCCCAACCGTCATGTCGGCGGCGTCTACAATATGCCAGTCGCGGTCGATGTCGCGCGGTCTGGCGCTAAATGTCTTGAAGCTCTGTGTATTCATAGGTATAGTCCGTCTGCAAAGCGCTCGGATCCGAAGGTGTAACGCAAGATATAGGGAAGAAGCCAACAAGTGAAGTCATAGCCGCTTTATCCACGGCTGATCCCATTCCAAGGCCAGCGTGTACTACCAGGAGCATCACGTACAGGCCAAGGGAAGGCAATGTTATCCACTATTTACTGCTGCTCACTGCGAACGCGTCAAACGTGGAACCGCGATGCGTCTCAGTGTATGGCCTCAAAAAAGCCTTGCGTCTACACTACAGGCGTATGTGCACGAAACCAGCGATGCGTAAGTTTTCGCCCGCAGGAGGTATTCCCCCAATCTTGACGCTATAACGAATAGAGTTGTAGGTATTGTCCAATTCAGATCTGGTATGGGGCAATCCCGTCGTGGTAAACTCCTTAATCGTGGAACGCCTGAACAGAGCTCGCCCCCCTCCTACGACTAAAGAGCGTGGGATTCCCGTCTCTCACAGGAGCGAATTCCTCATTCATCGGGCGCTGCTGTTGAAGGCGCGTTCTCGGTCCGTCTCACGCAGTGTCCCAGAGGATGAAGCCGCAAGCCCTGCGGCTCTGACGTTCAGCGCTTTAGAGCCTCTTTGGGGGTTGGTTTGAAGGCGAGAGCGAGCGCCGGTGAGGCGAAAAGGCCACCACGGTAGAGGTTCGTAGCTGGGGCTACGAGCCCGGGGGATCCTTTGCAGCCCATCGGAGCCGCTCGCAGCCCAAATTAAGAAATCAAAACAGGTTTAGTGCCGCCCTTGGTTATCGGTGAAGCCGTAACACCAACCCAAAAACAGGATGACGTTTTCAATGGCGAAGTTATCTCACTACCGAAGACCGCAGGCTCTCTTCGACCTCAAGCCTCCTTTTCTAATCGTGACACCGAGCGCGACGTTGTTCGCTCAACCCGCAACATCAGGGTGCGAATCGCGGATTTCCTTGTTCGCTTCTTTTTTCATCCGCATTACCTCTTCAGCATCCAGAATACCTTTCTCAACGAGGCGCACCACAACAAACTGAAGCACCATGATGTCACGCTTGTTCATGAGAATGACCTCGCCTGCATCTGCGTCTTCTGGAAGTCCGAGCAGTGTGGACGGAGTTTGCTTTCCGTTCGCATGGTCCGGCGCAGATTGCTCTGCATCGTCTTCCTTCTTTGATTCAGCAGAACGGCCCGGTACCGCCCCGCGGTCGGTGTCGCGTACCGACGGGCCTTGCTCGTCGATCTCAGTTGTTGATGTAAACGTACCAGGGTCGAGTCCATCCCAGAGTCGTCGCATAGCAGGCTGTTTCTTGATAATCAGTGTATGACTGCGGTGCTATCGTCGTTATGATATGCGTTCAGCGAGGCAGGTTATGCTCCAGTGCTCGTACTGCTGAACGCATAGCCGCACGGCTTGCAAGTTCCAAAACCGCACAGAGACAGGTTGCTGGTTGCTGCCTGCTCGATCGATAGCTGTCTTTTGCACGTACTTGTAATAGCAATACACTTGCCACAATGACCGAGGACTATCCTTTTCTCAGGCTGAACTGACATTTATGTTCTTTTGCAAGGTACCATTTCGTCTTCCCAACTTGCCTCCTCCTTTATCCCTGCGCATGTGGCTTAATAGACCCTATCTGTTTTTCTGTAGAAGCGGCTACTGACGTTTCTAATAGCAATACGTATTTAGCCCGTGCTATTAAGCTGCTACTTGTTAGCGTATTGTACAATTTTACCTTTCCTCGTTTCTTTTACTCCCTGCAGGTATCATATTCGTTGCGCTGCGCCACCTTGCATCTGCCTACAGATGCCTGTATCCTTTTCTCCTGACGTGATTATTGACCTACGTCTACAATGGCACGTATGTAGCAGTATGTTTTATGTGTGTCCAATGCACATGAGAGCGCACAGTGGGTATACACGCCTCAAAACTTTCCCGTAGCCGTTTCCTCTTTCCTTCTGCATCATGGCTTCTATCTCTGAACAAGTACGACAGCTCAAGCAAGAAATGGCCGAACAGCGCCTTGAACGGACCCGGGCCCTTGAAAAGCTCCGCAGCGAAGTTCATGCGGTGGGGGGCGATGTTTCGGAAATGCTTGCCCAGTTTCGAGAAGAGCGCGCTACCGCGGCACGCGTGGGCCAGGCAGAACGCGAGCAGCGGCTTCAGGAGCTCCGTAACGAAACCCAGTCTATTACCGGAGGGGTGGCTGACATGCTTGCTCAGTTTCGTAACGAACACGAGGCCACCTCGCAAGCTGAACTGGAAAACCGTACCGCTTTCGTAGAGCAGGTGCGCGGCCAGGTCGAGGCGCTCCTCAACGATGCACGCGAGGCTCGAACCGAAGCACACCGTGCTAGCCAGGCAGACCGCCAGGAAACGATGAAACGCCTCTCGCAAGAGGTTGCACAGCTTATTGCCGAGAGCCGGTCGGAACGCGGATCACTTATGGACTCCATTCGGGCGGATACGAAACGCATCCTCGAAACGGCCCGTGAGGAGCAGGCCGAACGCCGTGCTGACATTGAGGCCATGCACCGAGCGTGGACAGAGGGGGCAGAGTCGGCAATCTCTGACATAGATCCGACCCCGACCTCTATGCCCTCTGAGGCCCCAGACGCTTCAACGCCCCATGCCTATCCAGAAACGCCTGCGCAGGATGCTGCGCCAGAAGCGCCTTCTCCTGCAGCGCCCTCTGAACAGTCCGCTGCACGAAACGAAGAGGCATCTTCCGAAGCTCCACAGCTTCCCTCCATTCAAATGCCAGGCAAAGCCTCAACTCCTACAGAGCAAGAAGCTAATGCGCAGGAGCCCGATGATTTTTCGGTTCTACAGGGCGTAGGGCCGAAGATTGCCGATGAACTACGTGCTGCAGGCTATGCCACGTTTAAAGATATTGCTACCGCCTCCCCCAAAGAGATTCGCGACAACGTAGAAGGGCTCCCCCCCTTTGTGAATGTGGCGTCGTGGATTGATCAGGCCAGCAAACAGATTAAGGATGCTCAGTAAGCCACGCGTTTTCATACTCGTGCCAACTGCCCGCATCCCACCATACCCATGTTTCTAATCGACGACATTCTGCTTGCTCCGCTTCGTGGGGTGCACTTTATCGCGTCATCGATTCATGATGCTGTGCGCGAAGAGATCGAGAGCGAACGGCAAGCGCTACGCAACGAGCTGAACGATCTTTATATGGCCCTTGAAACGGGCGATCTGTCTGAGGAGGCATTCGACGAACGGGAAGAGGAGGTCTTAGACCGCCTTGATGAACTCGACGCACTGCAGGAGCGCGTACAGTGAGAGCCTCATGCCGCCTCCTGCTCACGCCCCTCACTGCTCGCGTATGCCTTTTCTACTATTGCCTGTCACATGCCTGACGTGCCGCCGTTTGTCGATACCCCGCCGCTCCTGCTCTTTGTTGTAGGTAAGGGCGGCGTAGGCAAGACAACGTGTGCTGCAGCAACGGCGCTCTGGCAAGCCCGGCATAGCGATACCCGTGTGCTACTGCTTTCGACCGATCCTGCCCACTCGCTCGCTGACCGGCTCGCCGGAACCGACCCGCCCGACAACCTGCACATTGAGGCGTTTGACGCGCGCAAGGCTGTTGATGCGTTTCGGGACAGCCACCGCAACACCTTGCATGAGATTGTCGCACGCGGTACGTTCTTCGATGATGATGAAATTCAGGAGCTGCTCGATCTGGCCCTGCCCGGCATCGATGAGGCCATGGCCGTGCTTCACATCGAAAAGCTGCTTTCTGCGGATGCGTACGCCTCCGTCATTGTCGATACCGCTCCAACAGGACACACGCTGCGGCTCTTCGAGATGCCAGAGCGTTTTCAGACATGGATTGACTTCCTGGATGTACTTCTCGAAAAGCATCGCTACATGCGTGCACGCTTCAGCGGGCGCACCGCTCCCGATGCGCTTGATACGTTCGTCTACACGCTGCGAGACCGCGTTGAACGCGTAATGAGTACCTTGCGCACCGCCGACCAGGCAGGCGCGCTGGTCGTTACGCAGGCTGAACCGGCTATTGCGTCGGAGACAAACCGGCTCATCGACCGGCTGCAACAGCTCTCCATTTCCCTCAAAGGCGTTGTAATCAATCAGTGGTCGGCTGCCGCTTCGCAGCACGACCGCCTCAAGTACTGCGATAACGCATCGTGTTGGGCCCTCCCCGAACTCTCGCAGGATGCGCTCCAGTCTGCGCTACCTGCGCTCTGGACGCACGCCACACCGCTTGATATGGATTCAGCGGACCATCCGGACACCGTGCCTGGTGGGGGCCTCAAAGGCGATATATCAGACGAGCCACAGCCTGCTCCCCAGGTTACCCACCCGCTTCCGCTTCCCGATCACCGCCTGTGGCTTTTTGCCGGTAAAGGCGGCGTCGGAAAAACCACGCTGGCTTGCGCTACGGCCCTGCACCTGGCCACGGTCTCTCCTTCGTCTGAGCCCGGTCGCGTGCTGCTGCTATCGACTGATCCGGCTCACTCGGTAACCGACCTCTTGCAGCGGCCTGTTTCAGATACACCGGCTCCCATTATAGACGGACTCGATGCTGCCTGCGTTGATGCCGAGGCCCACTTCAACCGGCTGCGCGCGGAGTATGTAGAGGAGGTGCAGCAGTTTTTCCATCAAGCCGGTGGCACGCGCTTCGACATGCCCCACGACCGCCAGGTGACCGAGCACCTCCTCAATCTGGCCCCGCCGGGTATCGACGAGATGATGGCGGTTACCGCCACGCTCGATCAACTCGACGACAGCCGCTACACACACCTGATTCTGGATATGGCGCCAACCGGACATTTCTTTCGTTTTGTGGAGATGCCCGACGTGTTTGACGCCTGGATTCGGTCGCTTTTTCGCCTGCTTCGTACGTACCGACGCGTGGTGCACGCTCCGCGTCTCAACGACCGGCTGGTGCGCCTCTCTAAAGGCGTTAAAGCGCTTCGAAAAATGCTTACAGGACAACACGGTCAGCACGTAGGGCATGTCTACGGTGTTACAATGCTCCACCGCATGGTGCATGCCGAGACCGAGCGCCTGGTGAACCATTGCACCCACGCAGGGTTGAGCATACCAGCCCTATTTGTCAATAACATCATGCCCGATAGCGCTCCGACAACCGGCGTTACGCTCTCTGAGGTGCAGGAGGACTTTCCCGAACAGCATGTGGTTCAGATTCAGCGTGGAGCGCCTCCTCTTGGCATTGAAGCGCTTCGGCAGCTGGGTCGCAGGATGTACACAACCGCTTAGCGGCACCTTCGCACTGCCTGCAGCTTCTATCTGTCATCGTCTGCCATAATCTACGTTATGCCCGAAGCGCCGCCGCCCCCCCAATACGTCTCGGACGTCACGCTTGCCGAAACGCTCGACCGTGTTCTCGACACCGGTGCCGTGCTCCGCGGCGACGTTGTGATCTCCGTAGCCGACGTAGAGCTGCTCTACCTCGACCTTCGCTTGCTTCTAAGCGCTGTTGACACTGCCCGTGGATATGGTGCGATGCGCTCCCCTGCCTCCCCGGACCCCGCCTCCCATGAGTAAATCTGTTCCGGAAGCCCCCTTTGTACCTGACCCTGCAGCCCGTCTGTCTCGTGCCGACGATCTCGCTGTGCATGATCTTCCCCCCGGCTCTGATGCAGCCCGACCCCCGTCGCAGGGACTTCGGCACGTCGAGGTCGATGAAGACAACCCAGGTAAGGGACTTGCGCATCTGGTACTTACCCTCATCAAACTGATTCATGACCTGCTGGAGAAGCAGGCCATTGGCCGCATGGAACGCGGAACGCTCACCGATGACGAGGTAGAACGGGTTGGACGCACGCTTATGAAACAAGCCGAAGAGCTGGAGCGACTCTGCGACGTATTCGGACTCGAATTGGACGACCTCCACCTGGATCTGGGTACCATTCAGCACCCCTCCGACCAAGCTGATATGTCGCAATCTGAGCCATCGTCTTAGAGCCTGCCTGGGTTTTGGTTTGCAGCTCAGCGGAGCCGCTCAGAGCCAAAGTAAGAAATCAAAACAGGCTTCTGGCCAAGACAGTTGGCAACACACTTGCTGGGATTGTCGGAAACGCCCCTATTTACCTTTTACGGATAGATTCTTCTCGTTCTCTATGAGCCGCTCAATGCAGAACATGCGCGGACCGCGCAGCTCCACCCTCGCCGACATTCTGGAACGGGTGCTGGAAACCGGCATCGTTATCGCCGGCGATATTAAGGTTAATCTGAACGATGTAGAACTTCTCACTGTACAGATTCGGCTTATCATCTGCTCGGTCGATAAGGCAAACGAGATGGGCATGGACTGGTGGAAGTCTGCCGACTTTCTTCAGTCTCAATCGGGCTCAGAAGATACGTCTGATTCAAATTCAATCAATCAAGAGCAGTTTGACGCGCTCAATGCCCGCCTTGACCGGCTGGAAAAGACGATGCAGCGCCTTGCTGCCCCGCCTCAAAAAGATTCCTCTGAGAAGAGAGGAACGTCACCACACGACTCGACTGGAGACGACAAGAAATAACCCGGCCGGCAGCTGCGACTTGTGAGACCTGGACACTGCCTACCTTTCGTCTCCATGTATTCGTAAAGTTACGCCACGCCTTTTATTTTCTATTCGCTGGGCCATATACTGAGACTGGTTGTTGTAGAGCGTCTCCGCTTACATGCTCCTATGTGTAACCCGCCCCCCTTTTAGACGTCGGCAAATGACTGGAATGATCTTTGACTGATATAGTGGTGCGGATATGCCCTGTCAGCTCCTGCTTTCTGCCGGTTCTCTACGAGAATGCGCCAGGAAATTGTGGGGACGATATGCAGCAGTTCGTTTTCTTTCTTTCACACACGTACTCACACAACGAGGTATCAATATGGCTGAAGTCCAAAAGACAAGCGACGCCAGCGGTCTGGCAGAAGTGGTTGACCGTATTCTCGACAAAGGTATTGTTATTGACGCATTTGTTCGCGTTTCCCTGGTAGGTATTGAGCTGGTTTCGGTAGAGGCTCGTATCGTTATTGCCTCGGTAGAAACCTACCTGAAGTATGCTGAAGGCATTGGTCTTACGGCCACGGCAGCGGCTCCTGCATCGTAGCACAGACACATATTCATGCTCGCACCTGAGCCTGCTCGTGCTGCATGCATGCCCTGGCTCTGGGAGAGTTTGCTATGTACCGGGCAGGGAAACTGGATGCGCGTTGTGCCTTTGTGCCTCCGTGCAGCTGGCTTTCCTGCTTTTTTCGTTGCAGTCGTTTCGCGAGGAGTAGCTGCCGGGTGTGCCTACGCCGAATATATCTGTCAGGTGCGCCCCAGACAGCTCCGCCCCTCCCACACTCGCTTGCACGTGTTGCTCCTACCTCGGCTCCCTCCCTCTTTTTGCCCTCTGCTCTTATGGAACCGTCGGAGTCTTCGCCATCGGTTGCCAAAAACTCGCGCCGCCGCGACGGCATCTTTGTCCCAAAGCCGAGTAAATCGTTTGTCGTTACTCCGGCCGTAGAACGGGTTACGCAGCGCGCCATGGTCTATCTGAATGCCGGCTACCCTATTCACCTGACAGGGGTGTCGGGGACCGGAAAGACCAGCCTTGCCTTTCACGTAGCCTCAAGGCTGGAACGCCCGGCCGTGCTGCTTCATGGCGACAGTGAGTTCTCACGCTCAGATCTGGTTGGAGGCGAGGTAGGCTACCGCAAGTCGAAAGTCGTCGACAACTTCATCCGCTCGGTGCTCAAGACCAGCGAGCAAGTCCATAAGGTGTGGGAAGACAAGCGCCTGGCGCAGGCATGCCGCGAGGGCTATACGCTCATCTACGACGAGTTCAACCGGTCGCGCCCTGAGGCCAATAACGTGTTGCTTAGCATTCTTGAGGAGCGCATCTTGAACCTTCCGACGCGTGGAGGACAGAGCGAAGGCTATGTGCGTGTGCACCCCAATTTCCGGGCGATCTTTACGTCGAACACGAAGGAGTACGCTGGTACACATGGCACACAGAGTGCTCTACTTGACCGCATGATCACCATCAAGCTGGAGTACCCAGACCGTGATACCGAGGTGCAGATCACGTGCACTCGCTCTGGCATGCCTGAGCCTCTGGCAACACGGATCGTAGACCTGGTGCGGCGTGTTCGCACCCGCCTCGACGATTATCATGGTCCATCGGTTCGAGGCTCGGTTGTGCTCGCGCGCGTATTTGCCGACCGCGCAGACGATGTCAGCCCATCATCTGCCTTCTTCCGCGATATCTGCCTCGACGTACTTCGCCCCGCCCGTGCCACCAGCGATCCGGATGCTGAGGCACAGACACGCGAGGTTATCATGGACGCCATCGACGAGATGTATACACAGATTCCGTAACCTTCTTCCTTTGATCGTATGAGCGATTCCTCCGATACGCCTTCTGGCTCCTCCCCGAACACGCCCCGGCGTTCCTCATCCTTCTATGCTCCTCCTCGCGTAAACCGGCCCCGCCCCCCCTCCACACGCCCTCCCACAAGCATGCGGTCGCTCTCTACCCAGGAACCACACACGCTGTATGTGCGCATGGCCAACCTGCAGATGGCCCGCACGCGCCAACAACGGATTCGGGCAGCCCTGCAGGCACAGGTCAACGATTGCACGCAGCGCATCCAGGAGATTGATGACAAGGTGGAAGCAATTAAGGCCAAGATTCGGCAGGCCGAGGCTTCCCGCCGTCCGAAGCCGTCTTCCGATGGATCTGCCGATGGTGGATTTGAATACGAATACTGATTTTTTTAGCTCTGTGCTGCTTCGCCATCCCCCTGCATCTATCTCGCCCGCATGAGCCGCTCTGCAAAAAAATATCTGTACGCTGTAGTCCCCGCCGACGACTTTGACGCGGAGGGGTTCACGCTCAAAGGAGTTGACCGCGCCCCGCTCTATCCCGTGAAACGCGACGGACTCGCTATGGTCGTGAGCGATCTCGACCGCAAGAAACTTCGTCCTCGACGCCGGCACTTGAAGGCTCACCATAACGCTGTTAATGCTCTCGTGCGCAGCGACGTCGATATTCTGCCGATGTCATTTGGCGTGCTCGCCCAAAGCAACGAGGAGCTGCGCACGTTCCTTGCAGCGAACCAGGGCACGCTCCGCCAGCAACTGAAAGAGCTACGCGACTGCGTTGAGATTGGCTTTCGCGTGGCATGGAAGGTCGACAACCTGTTTCAGTACTTTGTGGATACGCACGAAGGACTTCGCGACGCGCGCGACACTTATTTTCAGGATGGGGAGCGCGAACCCACCCGGCAAGAAAAGGTCGAGCTAGGCGAGTATTTCCGCGAAGTATTGGAGGCGAAACGCGCTGACTACCGCGCAGCGGTAGATTTGCACCTGGCCGCCCCCGCCGAGCAGATTCATGCCGATGAGTGCCGCGAAGATACAGATGTGATGCGCCTTGCCTGTCTTGTGAAGCGTGACAAGGTCGATGCGTTCGATGAGGCCGTGCACGAGGCGGCACAGGAGTTCGACGACAACTTTTTGTTTACGTACACGGATCCTACAGCTCCCTACACGTTTGTTAACGTAACCCTGTAGCTCCCGCGCATTCTCCCGCCTTGCCATGAACCATTCAAACGAACGTCCAGATGCTGCGTCCTCTCTGTTTGAAGCGCTGGTCGACCTGCTCCGCACCGCCGAAGCAGCTGCCGAAAAAGAGGGGGCTTGGCGTCGCACTGCGTCGTTCACAGCAGACGCTACCGGTAAGCCCGGTATCGTTGACGCTCAGGTGCGTGTCAGCACCATAGGCCAATTTTTAGACGCTTCCGACGATTGATTTCGGCAGCTTTCCTCTTTCTGTCTTTGCTGACCATCCCATGAATGCCTCTGCACGTCCCCTTTCGGTCGATGCACACGAAGCGCTCTACTTCTTCTGCCTGGCACGATCAACGCCGTGGTCCACTGAGCATGCCGGTATGAGCGGGAACGGGCTGCACGTGCTGTCGCTCGGTAACGTGATCGGCGACGCAGCCGGTGCCCCCATCTGTGCCGTGGTCGATGTCGTAGAGCGTGAGGCCTGGACCGGCCCTGAGGCATCCGACAATATGCAGTCGCTGGAGTGGGTTGGCGCGCGGGCAACCCTTCATGAGGAAGTGGTTGAGCAGGCCATGCAGCACGGCCCCGTGTATCCGGCACGCTTTGGAACGCTCTACTCGTCGTTTGATCGATTGGTGGATACGGTGCGCGCACACCAAAGCGAACTGTCTGCATTCATGAAACGGGTATCATACGCCGATGAATGGGCGCTCAAGATGTTTGTAGAGCGTGATCGCGCGGCCGCCCATCTCTCGGCGAAAGAACAGCAGTCTCCTCCTACATCAGGCACAGCGTACCTGAAACAGAAACAGCGCGAAAAAGAAGCACGTGGCGCTGTAGATACGTGGCTCCAGGAGGTCTCGGACGAACTTTACAACTGGCTGCGGGATGCTGGCATCCGCGAGATTGAGGTCCTCGACCCACGCCGCGCTGTGCTGGCCTCGCCCGACGAAACCCTTGCGCTGAACTGGGCACTCTTGGTCGGCCGTACCGATCAGAACGCGCTGCGTGAGATTATTCAGCAGACCGAACGCATTCATGCCGATCACGGACTCTCGTTTCGTCTTACCGGTCCGTGGCCACCATACACGTTTCGCCCTCTCATGTCACAGCGCAACGAGTCAGCGTCGCCTCGTGACGCTGCGTAGCGCATGCGTCTGCTATTCGCTAAAGTCGTAGCGCTGCAGGGGAGCGGTTTCTGGCGGTGCGTCAGAGCCATTTCCAAGCGCATCTACCCACTGCATCCACCCTGCCTGCACGGCCTCATCGAGGCAGGTCATGTACCGCACAGCCGCATCAGGAGATGGGCCCTGCACGCAGACTGTTATGGTGTGCGACTGGTGCCGATAGCTGCGGGTGGTGTGATAGCCGGTAGCGCGTGCATCGGCATGCATCTGCTTCAGTCCTCGTACCAATGCCTCGGCGCTCCGGTCTGAGCTGAAATGAACGGATGTACTCCATGTTGGCGCCCCGCGTGTCAGCGAGCGCAGCCACTGCTGATGATCGAGACTGGCCGTCTGAGGTCCATCTCGCCCCTCCGGATGGTATACATTCGGATCCAGATACCCAAGGCGCGCTTGAGCAGGAGCGCGCTGCATCCACCCAGACAATGTGTTGCGTAGTTCGTCGATGCAGTCGGGGTAGGGCGTTGTCGTAACGGTAAGCCGCTCGAACGGGGAGTAGTTCGTCTGGCCAATAGCGGATGCGTACGTACCCAGCGCTTCTAACGCGGGTCGCGTAGGCCCGTAGTGGGCTGCCGGGCCCGAAACATCTTCGACCCAGGCGCGAAGCATGCGCCTGCGTTGCAGGGCAAGTAGCCCGACAAGCAAGACACCGTTTGGTCCGCGCATTCGGTCGTAGGCCAGGCACTGGTGCAGCAGTTCGCGATACGACTCAGGCTCTGTGGCATACCCGTTGGCCACTGCGTTCAGTTGGGCTATGGTAAAGAGCGGGCTGTCGTAGCTATATTTTTCGGCGCGGCGCCACATCGTGAGCGGTGGCATTGAAAACGCACTGGCCACATCAACGGCCCCTTCGGTCTCGTCGAACAGGAGACGGGCCGCCTCAACAAGCACCAGGTTTTCAAGCAACGTACCCGTGTTCTGGAAAGGCATGCAGGGTAAGCGAACCGGGGAAGAGGTACAGAGAAGATCTTTTTATGCAGCTTGTGCAGCGCAAATTGCGTTACGCTGCAGACTCTTTTTGGGGATCTATCCGCTGCATGACGCGCTGGTACGCATCGAAGAGTTGAGCGTGCTTATCGGTGGTATCGGAGACCTTCTGCTCGATGCGATCAAGCAGGTTATGAGCCATGCGTCCGTCATCAGGATATGACGGCAGCTCCTCGTCTTCTTTCTGGTAGCACCACAGCTCAAGCCGGATCTCGTCGAGCTCGCTCCGTAGGCGCTGGAGGAGTGTATTCAGTTCGTCGAGTTCACTGTGTGCATCGTTGACACGGCCGGAGGCCTCGGCGCCTGTCAGGTCGTCCGGCGGCTCTTCTGCTGAAGCTACCTGGCCGGCAGGAGACGAAGGCGTACCCTGTGAGGCCGCTGTCTGTTTGGTCTGGCTCTCTGACTGTCCTTCTGCGGTTGCCGATTGCTCGCGCAGGCGTCGTCGCAGCATTTCGATTGCTTTAGCCATCGTTTCGATGACCGCGATCCGCTCCTCCGCGCGGGCTTTATGCTCTTCTTTGAGCGTTTGGATTCGTACTTCGAGGGATGCAATCTCACGGGCTGCTTCGTCTGCTCCGTCAATACCGACGCGGCGCAGTTTGCGTCCGGCACGGTGGTGCTCTCGCAGCAGTCGTTTCATGGTACGAATCTGCCGAAGTGCAGCGTCGGGATGCGACGTACCCAGTTCGCGGCACAGTACGTCAAGCACGGTACGCGGGCGGTTCCCCCCCAGCGTATTGGCTGGCGGCGGTGTGCTTGTAGTGGCCGACGCACGAGACGCCGAGCGGCGTGTTTCAGAAGCAGAGCGTTGCATAGCACGGTGAACGGTTGTGGAAAAGGGCCGCCCAAAGCTTGCTCTACGGTACAGGCACTGCTACCGCAGGTTACTTGGTATAGCGAAAGCGAATAAGAAGCCAGTTATTGGAGCGTTCATCTCGCAGCATACGTACATCTACGAGCGTAGGAGACATCTTGTACGTAAACGTATACGTAAACGTCTCGTCTAAGGTGCCCTTCATCATCCCCTCTTTGAAACGACCTCGGAAGATGCGGTTGTTGCTACACGGGGCAACTTGCGTAAAGAAGTCTTTTCCTTTTGCATCTTCTGGGCGCACGCCAGCGTTGCGCGCCTCGTACTCGTTGTAGAACAGTACCGTGCCGTCATTATCGACTTTCACGATGCCAAAGTCGACCTCGTCGAGCTCTGCCTCTGAGTACTGGTAGAGCTTCTCGACAAGATCTGGATCTTCGAAGTCAAGCGACATAGCTTCTTGCGAGGAAGAAGCGTTGCTGTCTACCGTTGATCTGGAATCAGCGTTGCTGGCCGGTTTCTCTTCCTCAACGAAATCTTTCGATCGCAGAAAGGAGTAGAGATCTGAGTCGGGCTTCATAATCGTCCTCGTCTTGAAGTAGGTATACGATGCCAGTGAACATCAGGCGGGTGTGCCGCAGCGTGCACGGGCAGACACATGCATGTGCGGGACGCACTTACGGGGTTTGGAGCAAGATCCAGTTGGTTGTGCTGCCGGGAGCGCGATGCATGTGCACATTAAAGACGACCGGGGCCCGTCCGGGAGCAATGAAGGTGTAAGGAAAGCAGACGCGCATCGCATCGTGCTGCGTTCCCTCCTCGAAGCGACCACGAAACAGGTCGTTATTTGTACTAAGAGCCAGATCCTTGAAAAAGTTCTGGCCAACCAGCTCCTGTGGATCGGTCTCTTGCAGACGCGGCAACCTGCACGCCGCTTCGTTGATGTAGTGTACAGTTCCATCATCCCCAACTTGAATGATTCCCACGGAATGGTCATCCCACGTATGTGGCGGTTTCGTACGGAGTGCGTTAAGCCGGTCTGTCCCGAAAATGGGCGCTGTTGCACTCAGCTCGAACTGGCTTGTCTTCTTTTTAGAGGCATTCTTGCCGGAAGAGCGACTTTCGGCCTCCGATTGTGCCTCCGCGTTGTCTGTGCTGCGTGGCCCCGGCGTCTGAGACCGCGCGGGCGCTATGCTATCCCCTTGCGACTGCTTTAGCTTGTTGATAGTGCTTTCTTGTTCGCGGATACGTGCTCTGAGGCGCTCGATATCGGCAGACAGTTCCTGCGCTTCCTGCTCCAGCGTTTCGATCGTATCTACTGCGTCTTCAGGATCTTCTATCCCCTTATCGTACAGAACTTCGATCTGCTCGTAGAGCGTAGACAACTGCTCGCTCATGCTTGCAATAATCTCCTCGTTCGGCGTATCGGGGGCGTCCGGGCTCTGCTCACGTTCTCTGTACAGGTCGTTAAGCTGGGCATTCATTGTGTCGACCATGGAGATAAGCGCGTCTGCATCCGAGACGCCCAGCTCGCGCTGCAGCTTGTCTTGCTCGGCATAGAGCGCTTCGAGCTGCTGAAAGGTACTCTGCCTGTCGTTTGTCTTCTGAGCCTGATTAATAGTTGCCTCCTGAGCGGCATAGAGCTCGCTTAGCTGACTCGACATGCTTTCGATCATGTCGATAGCGTCTTCTACGTCGTTGAGTCCGGCAGCGGCCAGCTTCTCTTGCGCCACACTGTCTTTGCGGGCTGCGCTGCGCTGCGCCTCATTGTCGCGCTCCAGCGTCTCTATGCGATCTTGCAGCGCCGTAATGGTTTCGCCAAGCGTATCGGGGGCATTTGGATCCGAAACGTATCCCGAAGCAGACTTTATGCGCATCCGAAGCTCGTTATTAAGAGCACGGATCTCAACCCGTTGCGCATCTTGAGGTCCTGCGGGATCGACTGTAACGGCGTGTCCGAGCAGATGGTGGAGCTGTTCCAAGGCATCCGCATCCACCAGTACGTGGCGATTCATCAGTTCAATGAGCGTGCTGAGTCGCTTCTGCGCCGCAACCTTTTTCTGATCTAACTGCTCGGCCATCCGCTGCACGATCTGGACCATCTCGCGCGCGTCCTGTACAGAAGACACGCCCAGTATGCGCCCGACCTCGGGGGCAAGCCCCTGGGTACCTGCCAGCGCATCAGACGATCGTACCGCCCCATGCAGTCTCTGAAGATGCGAGACGATAAGCTGCAACTGCTCTGCGGCTCGCTGGCTCTCAGGGCGCTCAATGGATGCGGTGAGCCCGTCCAGGTAGGGCGAGAGGGATGCGTGCAATGTCGTGGTAATGTCAGCAAGGCGCTCGATCCGCTGAGCGATTGCTTCGAAGTCAGCGATCGAGACCATCCCCAGCGTGTCTTTCGCCTCGTGCATCAGGGTCTGTGCCGGCCCTACGATATGCTCCCAGCTCTCGTCGAGGTCTCGTGCGTATGCCTGGATTTGTGCAACTTGCTCTTGAAACGAGGCTTTCCCCTCAAGGGGTTGTGTTTCGTCATCCAGGCGCCGCCGGAAGACTTCAAGGGCCTGTTGGATCGCCTCTTTCACCTGCGGACTGGCACCGGACTCCTCTGATTCTGCCCTCTGCGCATGTTCTGCTGTCTGCGCATGCGCAGGAGGTACGGTAGGGCGATCTACGTATAGCTCCGGCGGCGAGGCGTCGCTATCTGAATCTCCACCGGACACAGCCTCGGAGTCTCCAGTGCTCAGCTGGTCGCGCAATGCTTCACATCTGTCGGTAAGCCGGTCGATCTCGTCGAGGGCCTCGTCTGCGCTGGCAAACCCAGCTGCCACGAGCTGCTCTTTTTCTCTGTAGAGTGCATCTACCTGCTCCTGGAGGCTCTGAATCTGGCGTTTTGTAGCTTCAAAGCTATCCGCTTCGACCAGGTCGATAAGCGCCTCCAGCTGCTCCTGACTGCTTTTTATGTCGCGGAGTTCTACGTCGTTGTCTAACTGCTCAACGAGCGACTCGTTGTGCTCGCGAAGCGTGTGCAGCCGTGTGCGTACGTCGTGCAGCAGTGCTTCGGTCTCCTCGACGGGAGGCAGTCCGTGCGCGGACATGGCGTGCGACTGCCCATCTCCATGGACATGCTCATGCACAGAGAGCACGCGGCTCACCACCGCAGATGGCTCTTCTGTATCCAGAAGCGAACAAAGCTTTTCCCACACCTCTTCTGCCGACGCGTCTTGCGGAAACGGGTGTGAAGCTGAATGTTCGTGCAATGAGGTATCAGGCATTTCCGTTAGCGATACAGGCTTAAAAGTGCTTTGCTTATGCGGCCAGGTGCGATATCAACAAAAGTACAGAAATGCGAAAGCACCTGTATGTCGTAGATACTGCTGCGGTAAACCACTACGTACCATAAGAGACGCAGGACTTTTCAGTCATAATGATAACGCAAGATTCAAATCCGTGTTCACGGATCATGCACGTAAGGCTTTGCTGTTATTCATTTCCTTTTTTGCTCTACAAGGTACACCATGTAGCTGCATCCACAGTAAGAATGTTCAAAAAGTGTTCCGAATCCGTAACGGCTTCGTGTGTGTACCTTTACATCTTCTGTTTATTGGTCAGCCATTGACGACCTATCAGCTTCCCAGACCACTACAGACAAGGCACAGCGATTGCTGCTTCACGACATTTGAACGCGAGGAAGTGCAAAACGCCTCTTCGGCATGAATTCAACTGCACGTCACGCTTTTAGTGGAGGCGGTGATTGTCTCTTTCCGATACCAGCTTTCAGCTACTTTTCTGCCCTGCGACACTCCTTCACGTTACGCACAAACCGTGTATAACGAAGTCTTTGCATGGAAGCCACTGGTGCGGATGCAGGTAATGGCTCAATGCCTTATACTGTTATTCGATATAGATATAGCTTAACGGTCTTACCTCTCCTAAATGGCAAGCTTTTAGCATATGGCCGGTTCTTTCGATTTAACTATTATCACTGACCGTCTTCCATTTGGCATTGACGATGCCAAGGCCGTGAACGCACTGTATGTTCAGTTTATTGATGACCCGTCTCCTGAACGCGAGCAGTTGGTTGAAGCTTGGACATATGGGTACATATGTAAATACATGGCTGCAAAACATGCCAAAGGGAGTATTCGGCATGTTTCAGACATCGAGATGCTCATCGGTAAAACGTACGAGCGGGTACGTAAAGGGCGACCAACTATTAAGGAACCGGACAAGTATGCTCACTGGGTTAGCGTAGTCACCAAGAACACGTTTATTAATTACGTAAACCGGTACCGCGTTGAGACCGATTCCATTGAAGATGAGGAGACTCCTACGCTTGAGAGTATAGGGGCAACCACTGAGATCGACGAAGACGTTGGCTTGCGGCGACAGGTTTTAGAACATGCGCTTGACCGCTTGCCGCCCTATCTTCGAAAGGTAGCCCGGCTTTATTACTTCAAAGACCTCTCATTCAAGGAGGTTGGCGAGCGTCTTGATAAGTCAGCAGCAACCGTCCGCGTGTATAAGTCGCGTGTTCTTAAAGCCCTGCGCGAAGACCCAGACCTAAAGCATGTTTTTCTTGAACAGGGTGGCTAACCATATTCAACTGCTCAAGACCCCATTTAAGTGAAAATAGTGTCTATCGCCGATATTAACGTTACGCCATAACGATTTGATGTGCCCCTACCTCGCCAATGGTTTTTTAAAGTTGCTTTCGTGGAATACAGTCCGCACAACCCAATACCTGACTTTGGTCTCTGCGTATTCTCTCGCTGAGCCCCCCACCAAACCCGGTAATTGCATCTTGATTCCACATATGATATGGCATCATTATACATCAGCCCACATCTCAACTAAACGTCAGTACTCTCATGGATAAAATTGAGCAGCAAATTTTTAGATATGGCGAGCTTTCTGATACGGAGCGCAAAGCTCTTGAGCGCTCTATCGCTCAGACGCCTGACCTACAGAAACTCCTCGACGAAGTAAAGCGCCTGGAGAACGAGTTTCGAAGTGTTTATATTCCTTCACCGGAATCGCACTCTGTTCCAGATGCTCTACTTGCGCTTTACGCCGTCCATGAAGCACACGACATTGCGTCTTCTGAAGCCCTCGCTCCATTTTTCAGAGAGATCGCAAATCGGATCAACACCGATGCCGAACTTGCCTCGCGCCTTCGTCCCATGCAAGAGCGTGCTCGTGAGGCCCAGCAGACCTTTGACCTTGCACAGCACTTTGCCTCTGTAACAGGGCATACACTTGAGGATCTTCCCGTACAAGGCGAAGCGCCGAAGTCCAAACCTTCTTCGGATGCAGAGCGTACTGCGCAGACCAACCGCGCTGCTCGCTCGCCGCAAGAGCCTTCAAATCGCCCGGAGGTTCGTGACCGCTTCGTTAGCTATGCATGGTACGCCGGGGTTGCTACAGCAGCTTCGGTCCTCTTATATGGGGTACTCTTTGTCTTCAGCATGGCAACGCAATCGCCCGCTGAGCGCATGGCTGTGCTCAACAGCGCAGAAATGCAAATCGAAGGATATCAGGTACGTACGCGCAACGCTGTAGAAGCTACAGCTGATAATGACGAACGTTTTCTCGTGGCCCTCCACCTTCTCGACGAAGCGCATAGCTCAACCCTTGGACTTTTTCCGCGCTTCGATGCAGCTAAAACAGAAGATGCTCGGGACTTACTTCAACAGGTTGTCGACGCGGAGGAGCCTTCATCTTTTTTGCAGTTGGAGGCCTACTTTTTTCTGGGCAAGACCCACCTTAGCCAGGAGGAGGTCGAATCTGCCCGTACTGCTTTCCAGCGCGTCGTTGTGAATGAAGGCCGCCGAGCGCCCGAGGCGTCGCGACTGCTTGAGGAGATTGAACAGCACTACCCCGTGGAGGTCGACTTCATTCCCGAAGAACATAGCCTCTAACGAACGGCGCAAGGGTCAAGTCAGGTTATTCCTCGTAGGTACTGCTCTACGAATTGAGTACAACGAAGAAAGGCGACTTCCCAGATTGGGAGGTCGCCTTTCTGTCATTGAGGCTATACTGTGGAAGCTGCCCCAGATGAGAATGGGATTGTACCTACGCTGTGCCTGTGTCAGGCGCGTGTACGTAGGTACACACATGTCATGCATATGTATTCAGCATAACCGGCATGATCAGCATCAGGATATCCGGGTCTTCTGTATCATGCGGCACCACGATACCCGCGCGGTTCGGAGAGCTAAGCCGGAAGAGCACCTCTTCAGCTGTTACGTTGCCGAGCACTTCGGTGAGGTACTCTGAGTTGAACCCGATCTCCATCGCCTCACTGTCGTACTCGCAGCGCACCACCTCTTTGGCCTCGCTGGAGCGCTCGATGTCTTCCGCCGACACGGTCATCTCGGACTCTGTAAGCGCCAGACGGATCTGGTTCGTCATGCTGCTTGAGTAGAGGCCAACTCGTTTTACAGCGTTCAGCAGCGTCTCTCGATTTACGATCAGCTTTCGGTCGTTCTCGTCAGGAATAACCGCTTCGTAGTTCGGATAGGTCTCATCAATCAGGCGCGCAATAACGCGTGCCGTGTCGAGCGTAAAGCTTACATGTCCATCGCTCACGCCAATCGTGCAAAGCGCGTCGTCATCCAGCGTGCGGCTCACAAGCTTTGTGGCCTTTTCTGGGACGATAAAGGATACCTCTTCATCACTCTGCAGCGCCGGTCGGTCAAGCTTGACGAGGCGGTGCCCATCAGTTGCAACGATGCGACTGCCGTCGGTATTCATCTGGAAGTAGATACCCATCATGGCTGGGCGCAAGGCATCTTTACTCACTGCAAAGCTGGTCTTGTTGATTGCATCACGCACCAGAGCCCCCTCCGCAGCAATCTCGTGAGCAGCGTCAACCTCGGGCAAATCCGGAAAGTCCTCGCCATCGTGCCCCACCATTTTGTAGTGCCCCTGGTCCGTTTCCAAACGAATCTCAAAGTCACTGTTTGCCGCAAATGAGACAGGCAAGTCGGGCAGTGCTCGAAGCGTGTCGATCAGGCGTTTTGCAGGCACAGCGATACGATTGGCCTCGGTACCGTTCGTAGCAAACTGAACCGGCACCTGCTGCACGATGGATATTTCGAGGTCGGTGGCACTGAGCACCAGCGCCGACCCGTCTTCGCTCTTTTCGAACAGAATGGACTCTAAGATGGGCAACGTGCTCTTAGAAGGCACAGCGCCCTTTACGGTATTAAGCGCGTCTAAAAGGTCAGAACTGGAAACAGAAAATTTCATGGCGACGTCGGCGTGAGATCGCAAAAAGTGTAGAGGTATACGTACTGTATGTGCAAGAAACAGATCCGCATGAACCAGCGCGCCTGGCACTGCATCTGCCAGTTCATCTGCCAGTGTGGGGAGGCCTACATCGTGACTATCTTTAGCGGGCTCATTTAGCGGGCTCGCAGCTCTATTTTACGCCCGATCTGGTCTACGGTGTCTCGGAACTGTTCATCTGTCTCGACCTGGTCTTCGACCGTTTTCACTGCATGGATCACCGTGGAGTGGTCGCGCCCGCCAAAGTGAAGTCCGATCGTTTTCAGCGAATGCTGTGTCATCTCTTTGCAGAAGTACATTGCAATCTGACGGGCCCGCACCACCTCACGCTTACGCGTTTTAGCCCGGATGAGGTCTTCAGCGATATCGAGGTACTCACAGACCGTACGCTGAATCTCCTCGATGGTAAGGTTAACCTGTACGTCTTGCATAAGGTCACGTAGCACCTCCTTGGCAAGTCCCAGGTCGATGTCGCGCTGGTGCAGACTTGCGTGGGCCATCAGGCGGATAAGGGCTCCCTCAAGCTCTCGAATATTGCTCTTGATGTTGTGCGCAATAAACTCGATTACTTCCTGGTCGAGGTCGATGTTATCATCCTCGGCTTTACGCTGCAAAATCGCGATGCGTGTCTCAAGCCCCGGAGACTGCACATCAGCAGAGAGTCCCCACTTAAATCGCGACAGCAGCCGCTCCTCAATGCCATCGATCTCGCGCGGAGAGCGATCTGCAGAGAGGACAATCTGTTTTCCTGACTGGTGCAAGGCGTTGAAGATGTGAAAGAATTCCTCCTGCGTCTTCTCTTTGCCGCTGAAAAACTGCACATCGTCGACGATGAGCAGATCGATCTGACGGTAGAACATCGAGAACTCGTTGATTCGATTGCGCTGAATCGACTGGACAAACTCAGTCGTGAAGCGCTCGCTCGATACGTAGAGCACTGTATCGGCCGTTTCCTCTTCTTTGGCCTGGTTACCAATCGATTGGATAAGGTGCGTCTTGCCTAGCCCAACGCCTCCGTACACCAGGAACGGGTTATAGCTCGTTCCGCCCGGTTCCTGAGAGATGGCCCACGCGGCGCTACGGGCCAAGCGGTTGCAATCCCCCTGAATGAACCGGTCAAACGTATAGTTGCTGTTTAGCTGGCTGTCAATTTCCGCTTTCTGGATCCCCGGAATAGCAAATGGATTGCGAATCCCCTCCTCATCACTGTTCTCTGAAGATGCAGACGAAGACCGGTTTGAAGACTGCGATCCAGTTGTTTGCGGACTGGAAGACGACGAATCTCCTGTAGAAGGTGTAGACGCAGAGCGAGTCGGCGGTCTTGACACAGTGTGCTGATCCGCTGCGCTGACGTCAGCGTCGGCTTTCTGCTCAACGACAATATCATAAAACAGACGCCCGTTCTCGCCGAGCACCTTGGTTACCGTCTTGCGCAGAAGCGAGTAGTAGTGCTCTTCCAGCCACTCATAGTAGAAGCGACTTGGCAACTGCACCGTCAGCTTACGCAGGTTGTCGTCTTCTTCGATGGACTGTGCCGTGAGCGGCTCGAACCATGTTTTGAAGCTCTGCCGACTGACATGCTCCTGAATATGCTCAAGGCACGCACCCCAGACTTGTTCAGCAGATTGCTCCATACCACGGACATGTTAGTTGGCCGGTGAAACGTGTGCAGGCTTGAGGACCTGGCTACACAGGAAACAGCCAATTAAGTTAGTGATCAGATCAAAAAATTAGAATCAGTGCAGTGCAGGCGCCATGCAACTGCTTGAAACGTACGCTGCAGGGCATGTAAGCAGCGTCCTGTTAGCAACCAGCACCTACATTTCTGCAGACTTTCCTCGGCCCACCAATCATTCTTTCCATTTACAAACAGGGCTGGCAGGCGCCTTGTCTGTGCTTAAGTAGATTTTTGCTCAGCCTCTTCTTCACGACTGATTTACACAACACTGCCAAAGTTATCCACAGCATCTAAAGCTGCACCAAAGAGTTTTCTGCATGGACTCAACAGCAACAGAGGTTATCCACATTTTATCCACACGGGAGTTAATGGGATAAAATACTGTTTCTTAAATACTTAGATCTCAACTGGCGAAGGATGCAGTAGTAGCTTGTAGGCAGATTGTGGAAAACTCGGGAATGCAGAGCTTCTGCTCACTTTTTGAACAAGTTTTCCACACCCCTGCGCTATGCAAAGACCTTACGTTGCCTGCGTCATGACGTGTGACGTTCATACGCGTCTCCGAGGTACCTGCCTGTTTTCTGTAACCTCAAAGACTGTATGACCCTACACTGTGTGTTGAGACATCACGTTGAGAGAACGCCTACTTCAGGCAGGAACCCAGACGTCGCCTGCTTACAGCAAAGCTTTTTAGCAATGCACAGCCGTACCCAGAGTTTCGAATAGCCACCGCCAATTTCCCCAGCGGCTACACGTGCCGATGCCGATGTTCTTGTTACGCTGACCTGTCTGCGCCACGCGTGGGCAGATCAGCAGATGTTATGAAGCTGACCACTCAATAGTTATCGCAAAACCTAATTGAGGCTGGACTTTTGATCATAAGAACCATGCTAAGCAACGTCAAGCCCGGAATGTGTAAAGCCTGTTGTCCATGCATCACGTTCTCCTCTCTCTAATACAGAACTTACCAGGTGGAACACCCTGCTTTAGGCTGTGATACCACAGCTTTGTCTGTAGTCGGCTCCCTCAGAAGGCTCTCTGCTCGTTATGCTTACACTCGACATTACCCACCTTCGCTCCGGGGTACACCATGTAACCCTGGAGCCCGACCCGGAGGAGGTGGAGATGGATGCCGACGAATTCCGCAACATCACGGTGTCGATGCATCTACAGTGCCAGCGCGACCGGATTCTGGCGACAATGACAATGACCGCCGAGGCCGAGCTGACCTGCGACCGTACGCTGCGCACCTTCTGGAAAGAGATCGAAGGCACTTACGTTGTGCTCTTTGGCCCGGCGCACCTATCCGGTGACGAGAGCGACGCATACGATGAGGTGCGTTCTATGGACCCTACCGACACCGAGGTCGAGATCACCGACATTGTGCACGACACCCTGCTTCTTTCCATTCCCCCTCGCGTGGTGGCGCCCGGCGCGGAAGAGGAAGACATCCCCATGCAGTTTGGCGCTCCTGATGAGCCTGATGAACCCGATCCAGAGGATGACATCGACCCGCGTTGGGAGAAGCTCAAAAAGCTAAAAAACGACGACAAAGAGTGAGCAGCAGCATGTCCCCGATATAGCCAGGCGCTACACGTGTATTGATCCTGTATTGGTCTTGGTCTCGTGCTTACTCGCCCCCCTTTACTGGCGCTTTGCCTGTTCAACACGCATCCTGCACGGCACTTAAGGCTCACTGGCCGCACTAATTCCCTGTAAAATACGATAAAGCTCCGAACCTGAAGCATAGAACTGCAATTCTTTCAGGATAGTGCAGGCTCCTTCCGCTATGCGTGGACGTTTCAAACGGCATTCAACGTGCACTGCGCTCGTGCCGACTCCTGATCCAGCCAACCCGGCTGGCCGATAGCCGGATTACAACCGAGCTATGTATCGGCCTACTTTGCTGTTTGACTGCTCTACCTATTGCTTTTTATTGACATTAAAAAACTAAAATCATGGCTGTCCCAAAGCGCCGTCACTCGAAATCTCGCTCGCGCAAGCGCCGGTCTCGCTACTACAATAGCTTGAAGGCGCCCCAACTCATGGAGTGCAACAACTGCGGCAACCCCAAGGTGATGCACCGTGCCTGCAAGTTCTGCGGCCACTACCGCGGCCGCCAGGTTGTTGAGCCGACCGAAGAGCTCATCGGATAGCATCGTTTGGTAGGGGTCTCGTGCCACGCGTTGCCGACTCCTGCACGCGCATGCTGTTTTGCTGCGATGCATGATCGTGCCGCATGTATTGTTGACAGTGTCCTGCGCCTACATGCATACGATTCAGCTCGCTATGCAACGCCTGTTGATGCACGTTTTGTGCTTTACCGTGAAAGGTGAGGTGCAAAACGTGCATTTTAATGTTCAGGCTGTTTACTTGGGCGCATGTAAACAGCTCTTTCCTCTGTGCACCTTGCAGCCTGAACGAGCTGTCTGTTCACAAGCCTGCTGACCAAACGCCGGTTGTACATGCCTACCCACATTGCCGTTGACGCCATGGGAGGAGATCACGCTCCTCACGCCGTAGTCAAAGGCGCCGTCCGCGCCCTGAAACGCCCTGAGGCAAATGACCTCCGCATCACACTGTTTGGCCCCGAAGAGCGTGTGCAGGAAGCGCTGCGGGCTCACGACGACGTATCGGAGCTCCCCCTTAGCGTGCGGCATGCCCCTGACGTTATTGCCATGGACGACGCCCCGGCTGCAGCGCTCAAGCGAAAGCGGCAGTCGTCTATCCACCTCGGCCTGCAGGCTCACCGCACAGGTGCGGCCGATGCGTTCGTGAGTGCAGGCAATACCGGCGCGATCATGGCAGCCTCCATGTTCATCCTCGGACGCATCAAAGGGATTGAGCGGCCCTCCATCGTCGGATTCTTTCCTACCCTGAAAGACGACTTCTCGGTCGTTATCGATATCGGCACCAATGTCGACTGCAAGCCTGTGCACCTGCTTCAATTTGCACGCATGGGCACGATCTATGCCCGGCATGTGCTTCAGATCGACACTCCCACCGTTGGACTCATTAATATCGGCGAAGAACCTGGAAAGGGCAATGAGCAGGTCAAAGAGACCCATGCCCTGCTCAGCGACGACGTGTCGATTAACTTCGCGGGGAACGTAGAAGGCGGCGACCTGCTGCATCATGCCGCCGACGTGCTCATCTGCGACGGCTTCATCGGCAACGTGCTCCTCAAGTTCGGCGAGTCGATGACGACCGTACTCTCAACCATGACCCAAAACGAGATGGAGCGCCAGGGCCTCACCGACGAGGAGCAGAAGCTGGTAGCAGGGGTGCTCAGTAACGTGCAGCAAGGGTTCGACCACGAAAATCGGGGAGGGGCCCCGCTCGTAGGGGTCAACGGCGCCGTCTTTATCGGACATGGGCGCTCTTCGGCTCGTGCCATTGAGCAAGGCATCTATTCTGCTGCTGACCTGGCATCAAAAGATATCGTGCCGGTGCTCGAAGAGGCCTTTGCCCCTTGATACCCTGGTCTGTTGGGCGCCTGTCTGCTGCTGCAAAAGCGCTTCTCTACCTTGCCATACCGCACTTGTTGCCTCGTGCATCACCGGCTGCTCTCGAACGATGCACGCTGTGCCCCGTTGCGCACTCGACTCCACTGAACTATCGTTTTCGGCTCCGTTCTTATGTCTACTTCCTCTTCTTCGCAGCCGCGTGCAGCGATTACAGCCATGGGGCACTTTCTGCCTGAGAAGCGTCTCACCAACGCCGATCTCGAACAGATTGTCGATACCGACGATGAGTGGATACGCACGCGCACTGGCATCGAGGAGCGGCGTATCCTCGATGCCCCCGACAAAGCAACGGCCTACATGGCATCGCAGGCCGCCGAGGAGCTCTTCCAGAAACACGATATCGACCCCGCCACGATCGACCTGATCATCGTGGCCACGATTACCCCCGATATGGAGTTTCCCTCCACGGCGTGCCTGGTGCAAGACAACATTGGAGCCAAAAATGCATGGGGATTCGACCTGGCTGCTGCCTGTAGCGGGTTTCTCTTCGCGCTTACGAACGGCGCCAGCTTCATCGAAAGTGGTCGTGCAGAGCGGGTACTTGTTATCGGGGGCGACACGATGAGCGCTATCACAGACTACGAAGATCGAAGCACATGCATCCTCTTTGGCGATGCCGCTGGTGCGGTGCTGCTGGAGCCTCACGATACGTACGGCCTGCAAGATACCGTGCATTACTCCGATGGCTCGCACGCTGGCCTGCTTACGCTTCCGGCCGGAGGCAGCCTCAACCCAGCCTCTCACGAAACCGTCGACCAGCGCTTGCACTACCTGAAGCAAGACGGTCGCCCGGTCTTTCGTCACGCCGTAACAGGTATGGCCGATGTCTGCGTCGAAATCATGGAGCGGAATGACCTGACAGGCGATGATGTCGATTTTCTTGTACCGCATCAGGCCAATAAGCGCATCATTGATGCCACAGCCAACCGCATGGGCCTCTCCTCAGACAAGGTAATGCTGAACATCCACCGCTATGGCAACACCACCGCGGCTACCGTACCGCTCTGCCTGAATGACTGGCAAGCCGAGCTCAAGCCCGGGCACAACCTGGTGCTCACTACTTTCGGGGGCGGACTCACCTGGGGCGCGTCGTACCTCACTTGGGCCTATGAGGGCGCTGAATATGCCAGCTAACAGGCTCGCTGGTCTCGTCAACCTATCCGACTCTTTCTCTTACCCACCGCTTGTAACGACTCATGGCTAAAACCGCTTTTCTCTTTCCCGGACAAGGCGCTCAGTACGTAGGCATGGGAGAATCGCTCTATGAAACCTACAGCGAAGCCCGGGACCGGATCGAGGCTGCCAACGCGGTTCTCGGTTTCGACCTGCATGCTCTTATGTTCGGCACCGCCGATGTAGACGACGCCGACGCCGCCCTTACAGCAACTGAGGTCACGCAGCCCGCGCTCTATACGCACAGCCTCGCGGCCATGGCTGTGCTCGACGCTCAGCAGGCCACTCCCGACATGGTGGCCGGACACAGCCTTGGCGAATACAGCGCCCTTGCCGCTGCTGGCGCGCTTTCGTTCGAAGACGGACTCCGGCTCGTGCGGCGCCGGGGCGAGCTGATGGCGGAAGCTGGTACCCGGCGCCCGGGCACCATGGCTGCCGTGCTCGGAGCCGACGACGAGGACGTTGAGGCAGCCTGTACGGCGGCCACCAAGATGGGAGAGGGGGTTGTGCAGCCTGCCAACTTCAATGCGCCCGGCCAGATCGTTATTTCGGGCGATGTGGACGCTGTGCAGCGCGCTACCGACCATATCGACGCCCGCACTATTCCGCTTTCTGTGAGCGGCGCCTTTCACTCGCCCCTGATGGATTATGCCCGGGAAGGGCTCGCTGAAGCCCTGGAATCGGTCGATATCCAGCCGCCCCGCTGCCCCATCTACCTGAACGTCACCGCTGCGCCAACCACCGATCCCGACGAAATCCGGCAGCGCCTGATCGACCAGCTGCAGGCACCCGTCCGCTGGGCACAGCTACTCCGCGCGATGGAGACCGACGGCGCCGAGCGCTTCATAGAAGTCGGTGCGGGGTCGGTGCTGCAGGGCCTTGTAAAGCGGACGCTCGGGCGCGATGCCGTGCGCCATGGCGTCGATACAGCCGACGACTGCGCTAAATTGCTCGATGCCGGGGTGCTGCCTACCTCGTAAGCCAACCTGCTTGCTCGATGAGGACGACGCGTCTTGACCGGCGCCGCCCGTACGCATCCCCCTGTACCTCTTTCTCGCACTACCACCCACCCAGACGCCCTCTCATATCCTATGGATTTTGACCTTACCGACACTACGGTACTCGTAACCGGCGGCACGCGCGGCATTGGCCGTGCTATCGTCGAGGCCTTTGCCGATGCAGGTGCCCGCGTGGCATTCACCTACCGCTCTTCAAGCGAAACCGCCGACGCGATCGTTGCTGAGCTTACCGAGCGCGGCGTGGATGCGATGGCGCTACAGGGCGACGTGGCCGATCCCGCATCGGCTCAAGAGGCCGTAAGCGCTGTAACCGACGCCTGGGAGCGCCTCGACGTGCTCGTTAATAACGCGGGCATCACACGCGACGGGCTCATGCTGCGCCTGGATGCTGACGACTGGGATGCGGTGCTCGACACCAACTTGAAGGGCGTGTTCAACTTCTGCAAGGCTGCCTACCGTCCGTTCATGCGGCAGCGGGCCGGCTCCGTGATCAACATCTCGTCGGTGGTAGGCGTTATGGGAAATCCGGGACAGACAAACTATGCTGCTTCGAAGGCAGGCATGATCGGCTTCACGAAGAGCCTGGCCAAAGAGCTTAGCGGACGCGGCGTACGAGCCAATGTGGTGGCTCCGGGCTACGTGGCGACCGACATGACCGAGGCGATGGGCGACGATGCCCAGCAGGCGATGCTCGATGCGGTGCCTCTGGGGCGCCCGGCCCACCCGGAAGACATCGCGCAGGCCGTTCTCTTCCTGGCTTCGCCTGCAGCCTCCTACATCACCGGCCATGTGCTGCACGTGGATGGCGGACTGGCCATGTAGTTCGCTGCAGCGAACCCGCTCTCTACTGCTGAAATACGCTTGTGACGGGGTTTCAATATTCGGATTCTCGCGCTTTGCGCACCGGATCGTTTCAGGCGTCGCAGCCGTAATCCTGTTCTGTGTGGCAGATATGGCTGCCCGTTTTCTTGCTGATATAACTTCTTGCTGGTCATGGTGGATGAATCCGGATCGTCGTACGCAAATGTCATTGACCTCACCTCGAAAGGGCAGCGCAAAAAGCGCCAGGAGGAGGTAGGGGAGCTGCAAGAGCCCGACGAGCCCCTCGACGCCGTCACGTCCGACGAGCTTCCCGATCAGGTTGAGCAGGCGATGCGAGCAGCCGGGTGGGATTCGCTCATGGAGGTGCAGCGCAAGTCGCTTCCTTACCTCATTGCCGGGCGCGACCTCATCGTCCAGTCGCGCACCGGCTCTGGCAAGACCGGGGCGTTTCTGCTCCCGCTCTTCGACCGGCTCGACTCCTCTCGCAAAGAGGCCCAGGCGCTCATCCTTACACCCACGCGTGAACTGGCGCGGCAGGTGCACGAGGAGTTTGAACGGATGAAAATCGCCACCCCCGAAACAAACGACCTTGAAGCCGCGCTCATCTACGGCGGCGTAAGCTACGGACCGCAGATCAAGGCGCTCAAAGATGGCGCGCAGGTCATTATTGGTACGCCCGGGCGCGTGCTCGATCATCTGAAACGAAAGAACTTCATCGCTAAAACGGTGCGCCTCTTCATTTTGGATGAGGCCGACGAGATGCTCTCGATGGGGTTCTACCCTGACATGAAAGAGATTCGCGACTTTCTGGGTACCGACCGTCAGTCGTGCATGTTCAGCGCGACCATGCCGCCCAAGGTGCGCGCTGTAGCCCGCGAGTTCCTTACCAACCCCGATTTCCTCTCGCTCAGCTCCGGACACGTGAGCGTCGCTGAAATTGCGTATCGCTACTACCTGGTGGCACCGATGGAGAAAGATCGGGCGCTTGAGCAGCTCATCGAGATAGAGGAGCCGGAGTCCGCACTGATTTTCGCGAACACAAAGCGCGAGGTCACCTATCTGCGCAAGTTCTTGAGCAATGCCGGGTACAGCATCGACGAGATGTCGGGCGACCTGTCGCAGCGCAAGCGCGAGGAGGCCATCGACCGCCTCCGAAGCGGTGAGCTCCGCATGCTCGTAGCAACCGATGTGGCCGCACGTGGCATCGATGTATCGGATCTAAGCCACGTCTTTATCTATGACGTGCCGCAAGACCGCGAATATCTCATTCACCGCTCTGGGCGTACCGCCCGCGCTGGAAAGAAAGGCACTACGATCGTGCTGGCCACGCACGAAGACGAGTTTGAGCTCATCCGCATGGCCAAGGCGTACGACATCGAAATGGAGCGCGCCGAGCTGCCGGTAGATCCGCTCGACGAGGCCACCGACCAGCTGCGCCGCCACTACAACAGCGGGTATAACCGCGAGGCCGTGCAGCGTTTCCTTCCGCTCGTAGACCGGTTAGCCAGCGAGCATCCCGAACTGCTGGCTCACCTCATCGACGAAACCGTCGACATCCGCGACACACCTAGCGCCGAGAGCGAGTCCGCAGACGCCTACAGCACATAACGCAATACCAGACCGCCATGCAGCATGTCTTCCTGATTCGTCGTCTTGTTGCATGCTGCCTTGCTGCGCTGCTCTTTATGGGTATTGCAGCAGGTACGGGGGGATACGCGGCCGCCGCGACCTCGTCCGCCGCGCCGCCTGACACGACCGAAAGCGACGTTGCGTATCGCGTCTATACCCCAGACGGCACGCCCGCTTCGCTCGATGCTGTTGCTGCTGCACTCGACACCGTCGACGTGATGCTTCTGGGCGAGGTGCACGAGCAGCGCGGCATCCATGCCCTGCAAGATTCGCTCTGGCAGCGCGCCCTGAACGCCCCCGACAGCCGCCCTGCCGCGCTCTCCCTCGAAATGTTTGAGCGCGACGTGCAGCCCGTGCTCGATGAGTATCTGGCCGGGTTCATCGCCAAAAATCACTTCCTGCAAGCCAGTCGCCCGTGGAGCAACTACGTGCGCGACTACCATCCACTTGTTGAATCGGCCCGTGCTGCAGGGGCCCCTGTGCTGGCCGCGAACGCCCCACGTCGCTACGTAAACCGGGTGGCACGCGAAGGGCGCGCCGCCCTGGACTCGCTTCCTGCATCGGCACACGACTGGCTGCCGCCGCTTCCCTATCCTGAAGCCACCGACGCTTACCGCGAGCGCTTCCTCGCACAGATGCACGGCGGTGCCCACCCCACGAACCCCACTCCTTCAGACACGACCAACGAGCACGGGGCACGTGAAGCCGATCCGCCCGATCGCCCGCACGGCGCGGGAATGACGCGCCTGCTCGATGCGCAGGCGCTCTGGGATGCGACGATGGCTTACACCATAGCCAAGCATCTGCTACGCACACCCGATGCGCGCATCGTCCACCTCACCGGACGCTTCCACGTCGCCCAGGGCACCGGCACCCCCGATGCCCTGCGCCACTACCGCCCGGATGTCCGCCAACTTGTTGTCTACTTCGACGCCGTAGCCGAGCCCGATCGCTTTGACGAGGACGCACATGCCAATCAGGGAGACTTTGTCGTGCTTGTAGAAGATTAGCCAAGGCATTGTATTAATTAATTTTAGCGGATGCGTACCGTATTCTACTTCGTGCTGGTTCTTGCCGGAGCATACATAGTAATTATGACGCCTACCTAATCGCTTGACTTATTAGCTACATTTTGAGTTTGTTTTTTTCAATATGAAATACAATGGATTTGTAGTTAATCGTTAATCATTAAATGATTTACTATTCACAATCCAATGTACAGTATAACTGTAACGTCTTTCAGCTTATTTCTCGTGGTTATGCTTGCAACCGGTGCAAGCTTCTTCCCAGGCGATGACTTTGAGGAGGTGTCGTATGAATCGTCGAGTGATATCTTTGAATGCGTTGATATGACTGATTTCCGCCTTGCCGCTTCAGGAGTATTTTCTGAAGATGCCACTGAAGAAATTGCCATGCTGTTAGCTAGCGATTGCGTCAATGGTGGCCCGGGTGCCGTCTCATGTGAGCACTCCTTTGAACTTCCATCAGTTTTTGGCTCAGGTGGAGGGTCAATTGATTGCGGAGTAGAGTGTGGCGATGGCTATTACGCTTGCTGTAATGCTACTTGTACGTGTGAGAGTGTCTGATACAAGTAGTAAAAGCCACTAAAAGATCGGGGCAAGATAGGGTGGGTATGCTATCTTGGCCTTGATTTTTGTATACGGTTTTAGGTCGTGTTGACAATCTCGGTGTAGTGTCGGATACTTGATGACCTTTTTAAGGCCTCTGCGTTAAGGCCTCTACGTACTTTACAAGCCCCCATGTACAACGACTAACCATGTACAACGACTATGCGACGCTACGCCATTCGTGACGACCAGTGGGAGCGCATTGCGCCGCTCCTTCCAGGCAAAAAGGCCGATCCTGGGCGGACTGCCGCCGACAACCGCCTCTTCATCGACGCGGTGCTCTGGATTGGGCGCACCGGCGCGCCGTGGCGCGACCTGCCCGAGCGCTTTGGCAACTGGAACTCCGTCTTCCAACGCTACAACCGATGGTCGAACGCGTAGAAATCTCTACGCTAAGGGAGTCTGGGAGCATGTTTTCGAGGCCCTGCAGGAGCCGGATCTGGAGTGGATGATGATCGATTCGACGACCGTTCGTGCGCATCAGTGTGCTGCCGGCAAAAAAACTAATGCCACCGCCGAAGCACTCGGCCGTTCGCGCGGTGGCTTCACGACGAAAGTGCACGCGGCTGTAGATGCTTTAGGCAATCCTTTGCGCTTCATTTTGACGCCGGGCCAACGAGCAGATATCACCCAGGCCGAACCATTGGTCATGGGCTTCAAGCCCGGGGCGGTGATCGGCGACAAAGGCTTTGACAGTGACCGATTCATTGCATGCATCAAAGCGCTTGAGGCTGAAGCGGTCATTCCTTCAAAAAAGAACCGGATCATCAAGCGTGAGATCAACACCAACTTGTATGCGGACCGGAATAAGATCGAGCGGTTTTCAATCGCATCAAACACTACCGGCGCATTGCCACCCGCTACGAGAAAACCGCTCGTAACTACTTGGCCTTCCTGCACGTGGCCTCCATCGTGACTCTGCTCTTGTGATTGTCAACACACTCTAGTAGCAGTGTATTGTTGTCATATCATTTTCTATGAATCAAGCTTCTTACTGCAATTTACTTTCGTTACGTTTACATACTTTCATTCGTGTTCACTCTGATGCTTCTTCCTCTATCAGGCTGCGGACCTGGTGAAACAGAAAAGGGATTTCACCTGGATGAAGTGTACGGAGAGGAGGTAGCCTTGCAGGCAACGAAAGTCGCAGAAATCGGTGATAATGCCCCACTTATTGGACTACCTCGTAGTCTTTCCCTGAACAGTGAGGGCATGCTCTACATTTCCGACTTTGATAACAATGAAGTGCATGTGGTATCTGCCGGGGGCGACTCGATAGATACCCTTGGACGATCCGGACAGGGACCCGGCGAGTTTCGAAATCCGAGCACGATTACCGTTGGACCCAGCGACTCCCTTTTCGTTAGAGATAGCCAGCGCATTTCTGTGTTTGGCCCCGCGCCGCAACACGAATTTGCGTATAGCTTTCACCTTCCAAGTCCCTATAATGGGAAAACATCAGGCGGTGTACACAAAACGTTAGAAGGGACATTACTGGCTTCGTACAGCCGTCCGAAGAACCCCAACCTCGATCGAGACCCCGGCATCTGGATCATGCGCGTAGACCGTAAGGAAAGCACTCCAGAAACAATTTACCAGATGCCTATGGACGAGATACATGTCCGCGTTCAGAACGGCCACCACCAGAGCGTTGAGCGCCCCTTTGGTCGGAAATCCTTCTACACATACACCGACACGGGCGTATGCTACGGCTGGTCAGATTCGCTGCGTGTGCGGTGTGGTGATGCCGATGGACATGACAGCCTGGTCGTGAACGTAGATCACACCGCGCTTCCCGCAACATCGTCTGAAATCGCGTCCTACCGCGATATCTATGACGGAGAGCGGCTCGCGATGATCGAAGAGGCCGGATTTCACGATACGCACCCGGCCTATGAAGGCTTTCATGTGGATACCGACGGACGGATCTGGATACTGGAAGCCGTTCACAAACCCGATGAGTCGCTTACGCTTGAAGAGATACAAGACGTGATGGTAACCTGGTATCGCATTGACCCGGTAGCAGAAACGTATCAGACCATTGATCTACCTGCAGGCCAGACGATAAAAGCCGCCACGGATACGCACGTGTACACCACGATGGCACCGGCACTCCCCAATGTTTGGATCTATCGGCTCGACGAGTAACACATAGCGAAAACCATAGCCGTTGCTTCACCCCGCGTTCGTTAGATGGCACTGCAACACTTACCTTACTATCAACAACCGATTTACTGCTTATGACTACTTACTCAAAACTCTTCGTTTGCATTGCTGTGTTTTTGGGTGCTGCTGCGTTTGCAGTCGCTTCTCCTACAATGTCTCAGCCGTCAACTGCCGAGTTTGATATCGTTGTCGAAAAGACCGACGACGGCTTTGCGCTGACGTGCAATGAAGGCTGTGCATGGAAAACGCTAAGCTGGGCCAGGCATGACGAAGTCCGGGTCAATTACTTTGGCATGACCGAAGCAGAAGAAGCTGATCGCTTCCTGTTCACGCTTGCAGGCATCGACGAGGGCTTTGAGCTATAGGGACGTGCAGGTACAGCCTGGAAAGCGCTCGATTTGGAATGCCAGGACACGGAAACGTGTAAAGGGCGCGTGGATGCATTCGGTATCGGACGAGCACGGTAGTGTACTACTGGTGTGTCACATGTCTAACTTTGGGAATGCGTGCTCCCTAACGTACCGATAAAAAAGCACACCTTGTCATGGCGAGCGGAGCGACGCAATTTCATGCTATCAGGCCGGATGCAGTTGCCCAATCAATGGCATGAGATCGCCCCAAGAGCACTCGTTCGCTACCGCTCACAGGGCCCCGTCGGTCGTACACTCTCTCCTCGCCATGGCAATTTCGGACCATAACATTCAGCTGTGACAAAGCCCCAGACTTTTTTCTGATAGCGCAATCGCAGACATCCGTCATAGAACAGGGGAGGCTCACCGAAACGGATGGGCCTCCCTTTTTGTATTGATCACTCAAATGCAACGCAGGTTGCGGGAAAACTCAATAGGAGGAAGGGGAAGCCATCTGAGACGCTGACAGGCAGCCATTAAAATACTGTAATTAATTCTTTTACAGGATGCGCACTGTGCTTTATTTCGTGCTGGTTTGTGCCGGAGCATACATAGCGATTACGGCACTGGCGTACACCTTTCAGCACCAACCCACCCGACTCCCGCTCCGCTCTTCGCAAGGCTCTGCCTCGTGACGCACTTTTTAGAGGCTCTGCCCCGTCCAGGTCGTCTATAGATCCCCCGAAAGATAATTGGTATGATACAACGAGGAGATGCAATCGGAAGCCCAAAACAGATGCCGCCAAAGATGCAAGCGATCTCCGGCTACAGGTAATCCCAGAGTGAGACCCTCGTAGCATATGACAGCTGATCTCACAATCCTACAATGCAACGCTGCATTACTGGATTACAT
This sequence comes from Longimonas haloalkaliphila, assembly GCF_055379825.1. Taxonomy (NCBI): domain Bacteria; kingdom Pseudomonadati; phylum Rhodothermota; class Rhodothermia; order Rhodothermales; family Salisaetaceae; genus Longimonas; species Longimonas haloalkaliphila. Next base: position 497,777 of record NZ_AP043948.1, read on the forward strand.
CATGCACCGTCTGCGCCATATGTCGTGGCACAGGCGGTTTTTTGGTTGGGAGCCGGTGGTGCATCATAGACATAGAAGTGTGTCACCGATAATCGAATCTTACAATTGATGTGTCGGAGATGACATACGTGCCGTGATCGCTGACCTGAAAGTCGCTTGCTTTCCATCGGAAGCGCGACGAGTCAAGATAACGCCCGTCGGTTGCATCATATCGGTCGATGTACCAAAAGTCGTTGCTCTGATCATGAACACGCAGGTACATGATGTCATCGTGGATACTGATCCCTAACGTTTGGATTTCTACATCGGGAGCCATGGTGCGCTGTCCCCTGCCCGTATCTTCGGTATTTCGCTCTGAAAAATCATGCCCGTCGATCGTTGCAACAGCGCGCTCCATCGTACCCTCATTGTCATAGAAAAAGAGTCGTCCGGCGTACTGTGCGACGAAAATAAATCCACCTGCAGGGCGCGGCGCCAGGTGTCCCCCAACTCTCATTCCTGTAGGATCAATCTCGGAAAGATGGGTGCCAAACTCTGAGATGGTACCTGTTTCTGAACGGATGAGCTTGAACAATGGATAGGCTCCGTATGCCAGTGTAGCGATGGTACCACCACTTCCGGTAACTCGCATTGGGTGGCCCTGCACGCTGTATCTGTCGATGAACGTTCCGGTATGATCGAAGTGAGAAATATTGGCAGCATTTGGATCTGGAACCCAGACGCCCGAATCAGACACATGAACATCTGTTATGCTCTGGGCTTCCCCGGGCCCTTGGCCGCGTCCTGCACCGATCGTATGTGTGTGCGTTTCGGATTCTATACTTAGACGTTTTATCTGGGTGTCATTCCAGTCTAATACGTACAAGTGTCCATCATAAATACCAAGGCGTCTTGGCGATACAACCGCTTCATGTACGGCGTCAGATAGTACCTTTCCGTCGAAATCATGATCTCGCATGATACGCTGATCAACGGGTTGCTCCCAAAGTCCATCTGAAGTGCGTGTCAGTGTTGAGGACTCCTCAGAGAATGCTGGATCAGGAGACTCCTGGCAGCCCAGTTGAATGGCTGCAAGCATTAGAAAAGCCAAAAAGAGCAGCGAGTATCTTGATGCGTTCATGGTTATCTTAAAAACATCTTAGAAAGTTGGGAGGTGTCAGAATAGACGCACACCCAGGGACCTGATGGCAAACCCCTGGGTGCTCAAGGATATTCAAGAAACTGAACCTGCCTGAAACTACCCATCCTCTCGCAGAAAGGGAATACCAGGTTCGTCGTATTGCGACGTACACATCACTGTGCCACTTCCACAGTCCATCAATGTGCAGTTTGTCGAACCGGATGGACCGCAAGCTATATTGCAAGAGTCGCAAGGAGCACTTGCAGAAGCTGCATTACCTCCTCCAACCGAAGTAAACGACAATGAAAGAAAAATGATTGTGATAACTAAAGATGCAAGGTCAACGTATTTTATGGTGCTTTAAAACCTGTGACTTTGAATGCATTCAACATTAAGGATTGACAAGGGGGGGCAAGTGAGTTGCAGTTTTGTTACATGATTACTTAGTCTCCCGTGCGCACCGTGCTCTATCTTGCATTGATCTCTATTGGAGCATACGTAGCACTTATCGCCCTGGCATACGTGTTTCAACACCGATTGGTGTTCTTCCCGACATCGTCTTTACGGGCTACGCCGGATGCGTATGGGCTGGCGTACGAAGACGTGTCGATCTCAACCGTCGATGGCGAGACGCTCCACAACTGGTGGCTTCCGCACGAGCAGGCACGGGGCACGGTGGTGTTCTTTCACGGTAACGCAGGCAACATCTCGGGCCGCCTCGACACCGCTCGCTTCTTCCACGAGCACGCTATGAGCGTGCTGCTGGTGAGCTATCGCGGCTACGGACGAAGCACCGGGACGCCCTCCGAAGACGGGCTCTACCGCGACGCCGAGGACGCGTGGCAGTACCTGACCGAAGAGCGGGGCGTGGCCTCCGAATCGATTCTCGTTGCCGGACGCTCACTTGGCAGTGCCCCGGCCACCTACCTGGCTGCGCGCACCGCACCGGGCGGACTGCTCCTCGAATCGCCGTTCACTTCGCTGACGGATGTAGGCGCGCGAGCCTATCCCATTCTGCCTGTGCGCTGGCTGAGTCGCTTTGAGTTTGACAACGAAGCGCGCATCGGCCAGGTCAACGCGCCGGTGCTAATGATTCACAGCCCGAATGACGAGGTCGTGCCGTACGACCTGGGGCGCACGCTCTACGCCGCCGCTTCGGAGCCCAAGACGTTTGTTGACATCCAGGGCGGGCACAACGCCATGCGCACGGATCAATCGGCCTATCGACAGGCGGTGCGGACGTTCATCCGCGAGCACTGGCCTACCTCCAATGAGTAGCTGGGTAGCGGTTCAATGTTAAGTGATTGACATGTGGTTTACATCATCGCTACCCGCTCGAACCCCCTCTGTCTCCGAGCTTCGCCGCAGGCGTGATCCTGTGGACATCTCCCCCTTGGCCAAGGGGGAGAAACCCGTGGGAGAGGGGGTTCGAAGAAGACAAAGCTGCGGTGTCTAATTTCCTTATTATTTAGCGTCTATCCACTACCGAGTAGCTGATCTCGTCACTCCACCACCGTCACCTCGTGTTCGATGACGGTGTTATCGCGGTTTGAGAAGTCGTTGCCAATGACGCGCTGCCCGTTCAGGCGAATGAGCGCCTCGCCAGGCGTGTCGAACTGGAGGTCGAGCGTTCGGGGTAGTGTGATTACATCTGTTGTGCAGAGGTCATCTGGTCCTCGAGGATCGCGGTCGTAGGGCGTGATGGCAATGGTGTTGCCTTCCTGCTCAACCTCTTCGCGTTCGGGGGTGAAGCACCCAACTGGTGCAACCGTTCGGGCTTCGACCTCAAAGGGCACTCCTGCCTGAACGGTATCAGGCGTAGTGAGCGGCTCGAAAGTCCTCAGATTCAGCTTTGATGATGCAGGCGTTTCCACCGAAGCCTGCTCGGCTTCCCAGGCGACAACACCCACATTCACCGAGGAGCCGTCTTCACTGCCCAAGAGATCACAGCCCGTCAGAAACGGTGCGGTGGCAAGCAGGAGGAGTCCAACGGCAAATGAGGTTCTAATGTGAGTCAACATAGCATGGATTGGGCGTGAGGTGCGGATAGAAGGCTATTCCACCACAGTCACTTCGTGTTCGATGACTGCGCTTTCGCTATCCGACGGGTCTTGGCCAAGCACGCGGCGTCCGTTCAGGCGGATGATCGCTTCGCCGGGTGTATTGAACTGCAATTCGACCGTGCTGTCGAGGGCACCGACAACATCGGGACAGCTATCCCCCGATCCTGCCGACGGGTCGCGGTCATAAGGCGTGATCTCGATAACTGTGTCCTGCTGCTCAATCTCTTCGCGATCGCGTTCGTAGCAGCCGTTCAGGGCCAGCGTGGTCACAGTGACCTCGAAAGCCGTACCCGCTTGCACCTCATCGGGCGCATCGAGCACAGTGAAGCCATCGGGAAGTATTGAAGCCTCGGGGCCAGCTGCGCGAGCTTCTGCGTCCCAAGCAATCACCCCGACCTCAACGATGGGCTCGGGGTCGTCATCGCCGCTGCCGAATGCATCACAGCCAGACAAGAGCAGAGCAACAATGAGAAGAGGCAACGCAATATATTTACCGGTGTAATTGATTATTAACATCTTCATAGCTAAAAGATAGTCGTCTCAAGTCAGGTAATAACGATAAGGGGTGCTCAGTCGCTTGGTTTTCAACAAATTATTTCTCCTGGATCGCATCCATTTCCATCATCGAGTTCGACTGCTACAGTTTGCTGGTCAACAATCTCATAGTTGTTTGAAGTCACCGTGAGTTGCAATGTGAAGTCGTTTCCATCAAGAATAACTGATTCGCTGTAGCTTTCTGAAGTTCCAACAGTTTCCCATGGGGAACTACCCCATGAAAGTCCATCCTTACGTTCCCACAGATAAGACTGACTGTTACCTTCGTTTTCCAGTTGAGCCGTCCAGGTATATGTATCTGGCTGATTGATATATGTTGTACCGAGAATTTCGGCATCGAAATTTACCGTGTGCAGCAAGCGGTTTGGAGAGCCGGGCCCAATGTCATCAAGGACGTTCTCTGTGGCATTGTCTACGATGTATGTACTTACATCACCAGGAGAAAATCCTGGATTAGATTCAAATACCAGAGCAGCAGCTCCAGCTAGCATAGGGGCGGAGAACGAAGTTCCTGATTTTGAAGAAGTGCCTGTGTCTGAAGTAGAGCTTGCTAACGTAAGAAAGCTTCCAGGTGCGAAAAGTCCTATACAGTCGCCGTAATTTGAGAAACTGGCTCTTGAATCGCTACTGGTCGTAGCGCCAACCTTCATTGCGATCCGTGGGCCAAAATCACAGGCATCAGTGTCGTCATTGCCTGCTGAGGTAACCAAGACAACACCGCTATTGTGTAACTCTGCCGAGGCATCAAGCAAGGAAAAGCTTTGAGAAGGAGAGTAGCTCAGGTTAGCGACAGCCGGGGGTTGATGAAAGTTTTTGACATGATCAAGGGCTGCGATGATTCGGCTAGTCGAAGCCTTGCCCTCAGGGCAATCTCCTATTCGGATTGAGCTGATCGTTGCATTTTTTGCAATTCCATATTCGCTTCCGGCGGCTGCGCTTGCCACCTGCGTACCATGTCCCCTACCAATATCATCGTAACAATCACCAGGGCCATTACCGTCGTCGACGATAGACATGCGCGTCGAGATACGGTCTCCAAACTCCTCATGGTAATTGAGTCCGGTGTCAAGAACCCATACTTCCGTTCCTGCGCCAGTTCCGAAGTATCTGTACTGGTTTTGAAGTGGAAGACTGCGCTGGTCTACACGATCTAACTGCCACGGTGGGTTTTGCTGAACACCGTCGTCCGGTTGCACAGATTGGTCTTGTTCCACATATTTCACATTCGGGTTGTTGCGAATGCCGTTGAGTGCTTGCTCTGGAATGGTCGCCGAAAACCCCTGGAGGACATGTTCATAGATGAACTCAATTTGCCCATCGGCAATGCCTTGCATCATCTGTTCCGCCTGGCCTTGTACGCCTTCACGCTGCACACCAGGTGAGCCAGGCTCAAATACTACAATATATTTATCGGGTACAGCAGAGGTATCGTTTACTGAGTGTAAAGGGGCGGGCTCTGCACGCTCCTCAGTAGTATCTGGGTCAGCAGACTCTTCAGGAGAAACAGTGATGTCGTCACATCCAATAATCAGTAAGGCGAGCGCAAAGACGACAAGTAACGAGTTTCTTGAGCGGGTCAACATGGACATGTAAGCGAAGATCTTAAAAACACGAAAGGCGATTTTCTCTGTTGTCAGAAGCGACAACACGAAAGAGAACTGTTTACGAGAGAACTGTTCACAACAGACTCACACAAGTATACCCCCCCCCCCCCCCTAGTAATATAGCAAACCTATAAAGTTACAATCTTGTGAGCGGGAGCCCAAGACGTTTGTTGACATCCACGGCGGGCATAACGCCATGCGCACCGACCAGTCGGCCTATCGTCAGGCGGTACGGACATTCATCCGCGAGCACTGGCCCGCCGAGTGAGCAGACGCACGGGCTGGCAAGCCGTTTGGCCGGATGCGAAAGGGAGGTGATTTTATACTGGGCCTGTGAGCTTCTCCGTACGAGATACGATAATATAGATTGTATGATGCAATGCACGATAGCGGTATAAACATCGGGGAATTGGTCCAATCCCTGCGAGCGCAAGGGTACACGGGTCAAGGAGATGCTATCTGGCGGCATGCACAGCGGGTGCTTACGCATCGCATTGAGCAAGCACGAGCATCTGGACGTGAGGTTGATGCCGCGACTGAACAGGCGCTTCGACAGGCGTTAGGCGATGCGTTAGACGATACGGAGGATATAAAGCATCCGTCTGAAGACCGGCACAAACCGTCTGTAGAGCGTGATGCACCCCGTGATGTTTTGCCCTCGGCAGCTCATCTACAGGCTTTGGTTGGAGCGGCATTTGCAGCCCCGATTGATGGCTCACATCAGCGGGCCAATGTGCTTGCCTGGCGGGCACTGAAAGCGGTGGAGCGTGCATTGTGGCGGGGGCGGTGGTGGAGCCCTAAAGCCTGGCGGCTCCGAATGCAGGCCTATCGAGCCATCAAAGAAGCCCGCCGCGCTATCCTGAACGACAAACATCTCGAATGAGTGCCACGGTGCACCGGATTTGGAGATGAACAGCATCATGGTTCGATAGCGGCCTGCAGATCTCTTAGAGGAGCCGTTAGAGGTTCTATTTCATCGTGGCCATTGGTACAGAGACGGGCAGCTCGTTCAACACGGAACTGAAGATGGCCGGTTAGATCCATGAGCAGATCCGGGGGCGCTGCACCTATGGCATCGTTGACTGGCGAGGCACGCAGGGTCGGGACGTGCGCACTGAGTTGAGCAGCATAGCGGCTGGACTCACTGAGCGTGCAGTCTTGCAGTGCGAGGGGGAGGGGAGCATCGGGCGGAATCGTGATGATGATAACCTCGGAGCGTTCAGGCTCAGTACGCGCGTTAAGAAGCTGGTGCGCCCAGCTAATTCCGTAGCCTGAAGTGGCATGTACACTCTTTATCGGAATCTCGGTAGCGGCTGAACCGGGGAGGATCAACCGAAAATAGCGCCGCTCCGAAAGAGCAGGCAATTCAAAGCGCCCATCGGAATCGGTGGTGGTGGTTGGTTCGGCATGCTCTGCAAACTGGACGGTTGCCTCTGCGACAGGCTCTCCCGTCGTACCGTCAATCACGTGCCCATGGGTAGGCGGGGCTACATAAACGGTGTCAACAGGAATGCACGCCCCGAGGCTCATGACCACCACAAATCCACATACTGCTACACAAAACTTTAGGCAGGATAGAGATGGTAAGCCCATAAAGTATAGATTCTTGGTAGTGGTTGAATTGTAAGTGATCGTTTCTGGTCTTGAAGACGAGTCCACACGTCATCCTGACGCCGATAGGCGGAAGGATCTCAACGTTGGCCGCTCATGCCCAGCAGAGGCCCACGCGTTATGGCGTTCCCCGTGATCCTGTAACGCTGCCCCACCGTAGCCTCGTGTTGAGATGCTTCACTGCGTTCAGCATGGCAAACGAGAAAAACGTGGGGTCGACAGCCTTGGGTAGGGGGGCATTTAACGTGTTACCACTCCCAGATTTTTATAAGGACCGTTTACGGAGACCTAAGAGGTTCACAGAAAACAAATTCTTGCACGCTCCCTCTCATTAAAGGTTGCCATCAAATCAACCACGCGCCGCTATAGCGTGGAGTGGGAAGAGGTGTGCGCATAGAAAGCTTTTTCGGTAGTGGATAGACGCTAAGTGATGAAGCGATTTGACACCGCAGCCTCGTCTCGGTCGAACCCCCTCTCCCTACGGGTTTCTCCCCCTTTTCCAACTAGTCCTTGCACATAACTTTCTCTCTGATATTTTGTTAGCAAGAGGTTTGTTTGCTTCAACACTTGTTCAATCATTTCCCCCTTTGCTAGATCGGCTGGATGGTCCGTGCCATTGAATCGGCATTCAAATAATCTGTTTGGGGTATTTAGTTTGCAGGATTCATGCCTCCCCGTGTATGAAGCCCTTCCGGCCTCGAAGAAGTGGGCCGCCCGGACGAAGACCAGAGGGACGCGCTCGAAAATTGATCTTGTTTAAGCGAGCCTGCGAGTGAGTTTGATCAATTTTAGCGGACCGAAGGGCGCAGTCAGGCCCAGTTCTTCCAGCCTTGATTTTTTTGGTTCGTTTTTGCATCAAGGCAAAAATGAACACCAGCCTATATTCAACGCCCACAGCTATTCCAGGTTGTGTGCATAGACTAGCCTTTTCCAAGGGGGAGATGTCGGCAGACAGAGGAGGTTTCAGCGGACTGTGATGAAGTAGCCTACGTGACAATCACTTACCACTGAACCGCTACCGCTTTTTCTTTATTGCCAGGACGTCTATGTGCAAGGCGTTGGCTTGTCACATAACCGGATACAGAGCTATTCCACCACGATCACCTCGTGTTCGATGACAGTGTCGTCGCGGTTTGAGAATTCGTTGCCGATGACGCGCTGCCCGTTCAGGCGAATGAGCGCCTCACCGGGGGTGTCGAACTGGAGGTCGAGCGTTCGGGGTAGTGTGATTACATCTGTTGTGCAGAGGTCATCTGGTCCTCGAGGATCGCGGTCGTAGGGCGTTATGGCGATGGTATTGCCCTCTTGCTCTACGTCTTCACGTTCGGTAGTAAAGCAGCCAACGGGGGCTACCGTTCGGGCTGTTACCTCAAAAGAGACTTCTGCCTGAACGGTGTCGGGCGCTGTGAGCGGTTCGAACGTTTCTGTATTCAATTCCGATGACGCATGGGTTTCTTCCACCGAAGCCTGCTCGGTCTCCCATTCGACAACACCCACGTCAACAGTGGGCCCGTCGTCGCTGCCGAAGAGGTCGCAGCCGATGATTAGAAGTGGCGAAAGAAGAAGGGCAAGCGGAATCGCGCGGAGAGAAGTCATGGGTATGCGGACCGTCTGTAAAATCGTGGTATAGTTGCCAACCAAGTGCACCTGAAAGACAACGAAAGTTGGTAGCTCATTCCATGAAGATATAGTCAGGTGCTGTTCTGATTCGTCGAAAAAAAATCAGCGGAGCCAGCGCTCGGGCTTTTAGGCGGCTCAGTTGGGCTGCTGCGTTGTGATCATGGTGGCATGACCTACCTGTTGGCTTATGTCGAGATCGGGGCGTATCGACCAATCTGAAGGGGCGATTTCTGGAGATTCTCTTTAGAAATGGTCTTTTTGCAGTGTAGGGTTCGCATTGCGGTTATTGAATAAGACCGATGTAGAAAGAGTGGGGGACAACGATTCCAAGCCCATATGGGAAAAGTGCAGCTTAAATGTTACACTCTTGACAAGGGGCGGGAGGGTTGATAATCTAATCTCTGACTGTTTTCCTTCCGATGGTAATAGTTACAGTACACGACAAAAGTCATACGACTCTTCATAGGCGCATGTCACCCCCAAAAGGGTGGGTTCAGATGAATGGTTTCCCCTCCATCCTACCCTTCCTCCCCGGGGAGGAAGGAACCAGAGGGCGCTTTCATGAAGTCCCCCTCGGAGGAGGGGAATTTAGGGGGAGGGACTTTGCGCTCAAACGCGAAACAATCAAGCGTGACAGTGCAGCAGTCCCGTTGAAACGGTTTTGATCGACGCCTCTGATCGGGGAAGGTGCTGATGCCCGGGACGAATATGAAGGCGCGCATTTTTTTGGCATGTACCATGGTTTGCTTAGATCTTGTTATAATTATGGGTAAAACAAACCTCTGTTTTTTATATTTCTTAGTGGGGTCAACACTTGCTCTTCTTTGGGCAGATTTAAGTCCGACTCTTTGGGCTTCGGATCACGGCTTTTATCATCAGTCTACTCAAGACACGCTGCACACCCCAGAGCGTGTTGATATTGTTGCGGACGAGGCCGCGTTGTACCAGGTGCGCGATGCATTTATTCACAACGGTCAGGTAACGGTAGTGCAAGACCCCGAGCCCGGCGTCGTGCAGTTTCACGCGGGTGAGATGATCGCCTCCTGGGGACGTGAGGGAGAAGGACCTACCGACCTACAAAATCCCGCAGGCGTTGTTGTAGACGATACGTACATTGCGGTGCTGAATCGCATGCCTGCGAAGGTGGTTTACTACGACCATGATGGCAATTCCATTTACCACACGATGATTAACGGGTATCAGGTTGCCAACGGATGGGCCGTGACGAAGGAGGACACGCTGATTAGCGTTTCCAACATGTCAGACGAATCGGGCACCGTCGATCTTGTGCGTCTGCACGATGGCGAAACTCTGGAGGCCTTGTCTGTGGATGCGGGCGAGGACATACGCGTTGAACCGGACGAAGGCTTTCCTATGACGATGCCCGCCCCATTCATGAGTCCGGCATGGACGATTACGCACGACGGTCGCGTCTACCAATGGACCCACGACGGCTATATCGTTGAGACGGATACCGAAGGCAACGAGCAGCGCCGATATTCCACGGATGACTTTCGCGCATTTCCCATAGGTGACGACGATATTGATCGGTATCTGGAAAGTGTATTTGATCCCGATGCCGAGTTTCAGGGCGTCCAAGATGCGTTCCGTCATGTGCGGGAAGAGGCCCGAGAAAGCGTAGACTTTCCGGATGTTTTTCCCGCTGTTCTCAACATGAAAGCAGCTCCAAGTGGAGGACTGTGGCTCCGGCGAACTACGACCAACGAGGGCTCTATTTGGTCGTACTGGCACGACGGAGAAGAGAAAACCGCGTACAAGTTTTCTGCTGGACAGCGCGTGCTGCATTTCATAGATGACGAGCGCGTTTTGGTGCGAGGGCGAGACGATGATGGCGCCCCCATCATTGAAGTGTACAGCGTTCCTGTGGCGGACTAAACCTGTCTTGATTTCTTATTTTGGTCACAAGCGTCCCTCCATACGTCCAACGGGGGGCCGTGCCTGACTGTCACGATCTATTCTCCCGACTTCCCGTGGCTGCATCGAAATGTACGATAGGGCAGGGGATTGTGCTTACGAGGCCGGATGATTGGGGCAGAGACGAAGCGCCATAGCTGGGACAGATTTGGCCCGACAGCGCGAACCTGCGCTTCCCCCTGAACCCAAACAATGTACAATCAGGCTGTGGCTTCGGCGGGAACGGTGGCTTTGTCGAGCTGGAGTTCTTCGAGTACGGCGAGCGCGTCGAGCAGGGTGGGGGTGTCTTGGACGATGGCGCGTACCATGTCTTTTTTGGCGTCGTCTTTGAGCACGTAGCGGCGGTCGAGGCCTGCCAGCTTTTCGAGGAGCGGCTGAAACACCTGTTCGTAGAAGTACGGGTCGGCGGGCTTGGCGGGCAGGTAGAGGAAGAGCCGCTTGTTCTTGAAGACGACTTTGGGGAGGCGCAGCGCCTGGGCGCGGATGCGCAGCTCGGCACCGGTAAGCAGGTGCTCGACGGGCTCGGGAGGTGCGCCGAAGCGGTCACGCATTTCATCGCGCAGATCGCTGAGCGTCTCTTCATCGGGCGCGTCGCTGATACGGCGGTAGAGGTTGAGGCGCTCGACGTTGTTGGCGAGGTAGTCGTCGGGGATGTACGCATCTTCCTCCACATCGACGGTGGTGTCGGGGGCAGGAGGCGCGATGTCTTCGTCGTCGAGCACGTCGCTGTACTCCTCCTGGCGCAGCTCTTTGATCGCGTCGTCGAGGATCTTGTGGTAGGTTTCGTAGCCCACCTCGCCGATGAATCCGCTCTGTTCGGCACCCAGGAGCGCACCCGCGCCGCGAATGTCGAGGTCGCGCATGGCGAGGCTGAATCCGCTGCCGAGGTCGCTGAACTCTTCGACGGCTTGCAGGCGCTGGCGAGCGTCGTCGGTCAGGCTGTGGATGCTGGGCACGAGCAGGTAGCAGAATGCCTTACGCTGCGAGCGGCCTACGCGTCCACGCAGTTGGTGCAGCGCCGCCATCCCAAAGTGGTCGGCGCGGTTGATGATCATCGTATTGGCATTCGAAATGTCGAGCCCGTTCTCGATGATGCTGGTGCTGATGAGCACGTCGTACTTGTTCTCGACAAAGTTGGTCATCACGCGCTCCAGCTTTTTGCCAGACATCTGCCCGTGGCCCACGCCAATGCGTACGCCGGGCACCATGCCCCGCACCATCTCGGCAATTTCGTTGATGGTCTTGACGCGGTTGTGGATAAAGAAGACCTGTCCGCCGCGGCTCTGCTCGTAGAGAATCGCGTCACGGATGAGGTCCTGGTTGAAGGTGTGGATTTCGGTGATGATGGGTTGCCGGTTGGGCGGCGGCGTGGCGATGATCGACAGGTCGCGCGCGCCCAAGATGGAGAACTGCAGCGTGCGCGGAATGGGCGTGGCGGTGAGGGTGAGGGTGTCTACGCTGGCACGGACCTCGCGGAGCGCTTCTTTGGTCTTGACCCCAAAGCGCTGCTCTTCATCGACAATGAAGAGCCCGAGATCGTTGAACTCGACATCTTTTGAGGTGATGCGATGCGTGCCAATCAGAATGTCAAGACTGCCCGCTTTCAGGCGCTTCAGGATGTCGCGCTGCTCGGCGTTGGTGCGAAAGCGCGAGATCATGTCGATGGTCACCGGGTAGCGCCCCAGCCGCTTCTTGAACGTGTCGTAGTGCTGCTGCGCCAGAATGGTAGTGGGCACGAGAATAGCCACTTGCTTGCCGTCTTGGGCCGCCTTGAACGCGGCACGCACGGCCACCTCGGTCTTGCCAAAGCCGACATCGCCACACACGAGGCGATCCATAGGCACGGGGTCTTCCATATCGCGCTTCACCTCTTCAGCGGCCTGCGCCTGGTCGGGCGTATCCTCAAACTCGAAGCTGGCCTCCATCTCCTGCTGCCACACCGTATCCGACGAAAACGCGTAGCCGTTCGAGGCTTTGCGCTTGGCGTAGAGCTCGATCAGGTCGCGCGCGATGTCTTTGACCTTCGACTTGGTGCGCTCTTTCGTGCGTTCCCACTGCCCCGATCCGAGTTTGGTGAGGCGCGGCTGGTGGCCCTCTTTGCCGCTGTACTTGTTCAGCTTGTAGAGGGCGTTGACGTTGACGTAGAGCACGTCGCCATCGGCAAAGTTGAGGCGTACGGCCTCTTGCTGCTTGCCGCGCACGGTGATCTTCTTCATCCCGGCGAAGGTGCCAATGCCGTGGTCAACATGCACCACAAAATCGCCCGGCGTCAGGTTTTCGATATCGCGCAGACTGAGTCCGCCCGTGCGCTGCTGACGCCGCTTGGTGGAGGGGCGATGGTAGCGGTTAAAGATCTGGTGGTCGGTATACACGGCAAGGCCAAGCCCTTTGTGCTCGAACCCTTCGTGGAGCGATTCGACCTGCAGGCGGGCGCGTCCGTGGTCGATATCGGTTTCGAGCAGGTCGCGCAGGCGGCGGGCCTGTCCGTGGCTGTCGCACAGAATAAACGTGTCGAGGTCGCGCTCTTTGTTGTGCTTCAGGCGCTCGCGCAGCACATCCATCTCGCTGTTGAAGGAGGGCTGCGGCGCTCCGCCCATGTCGATGGCTTCAACCGATGCACCGTTCGTGTGCGTGAATGCCCCGAACTGCAGGCGTGGGTACTGTTTCAGGTGGAGGCGCAGCGCGTCGGCTGTGAGAAAGCGGTCTTCGGGATGCGGAAGCTCCTCAGCATCGATGGTGCTGTCCTCTTCACCGGCCCGTTCTATGGCCTGCTGGTAGCGCGACACCGCCGTGTCAAAGAGCGCCCCCATGTCTTCTAACAGGCGCGCCTCGTCGACGGTAGCGAGGAGCGTGGATGCGGGCAGATAGTCGAGAAAGGCTACGGCTTGCTGATCGGCCGACTCCCGTTCGAGATTCGGCACAAGCCGCACCTCATTGCGCTGACTGATGGAACGCTGCGTCTGCGCATCGAACTCACGCAGGCTATCGATTTCGTCGCCAAAGAACTCGATGCGCACCGGGTGGGCTCCGGAGTACGGATAGACATCGAGGATGCCGCCGCGCCGGGCAAGATGACCGGGCTCGTCAACAAACTCGACATGGGTAAACCCCTGATCTACGAGCCGCTCTACGAGCGCATCCATCTCCCACATGTCGCCGGTGGCAAGCGTCAGGGTTTCGTGGCTCACGTCTGAGGCCGGCGGCACGCGCTCGCCGAGCGCCTCGACGCTGGTGACGACGATGCCGTCGAAGTCGCCAGAGAGCTGCTGCATCACATCGGCGCGGGCCACGAGCGGACTGGAATCGCGCAGCGCGCCGGTGTCGTACGGCGTGCGGTGCGTAGCCGGAAAGCGCACGATACCCTCGTCGGAGCCCGCAATGTGTTCGAGGTCGCTCTGCACGTAGGCAGCGTCGTCTTCGGTGGGGAGGATGCAGCAGAGCGGTGCACCCGGATCCTCGCGTAGCAGATGCATGAGAAACGCCTGGAGCGACCCTGCAGCGCGCTCCACTTTGAGCACGTCAGCCGCACTGGCGCTGCGCGCCCAGGTGCGCAGCGGGTTGAGTGCAGGAATGGTTGCAACGCGGCGAACAAGGTCGGAAAGAGCCACAGAAAGGAGGGGAGTTACAAGAAGAAACAATACGTACGTCCATGCCAGAGCCTGTACGCCACACAAAAACACAGCGCACAGACAACTTCATAGCCAACATGTTTGCGACAGAAAGATGGTGCACACATGCAAACTTTGCGGGCACAGGCATACAACAAAAGCCGCACCGCAAAGAAGAAACAGCACGCTGATCCCATAGATTCGCGCACATCCGCAAAAAAGGTGTTATACCAAATCCAGTTACCGCTCTGCGAAACTCCTCACATAGAGGCACCAAGTAGACAGTGCATGAACCGTCGGATGCGAGGGTGAGTGGGCAGTGCATAGACGCTAAGAGCCTGTTTGGGTTTTGGTTTGTAGGCGAGAGCGAGCGCCGCTGAAGCGAAAATTGGACCCCGATGGCGGTTCGTAGCCGGGGCTACGGGCCGATATCGGGGGCAATTTGCACCAGAGGCATGACCTTCGGCCCCAGTCCAGCGCCGCCGCTCGGAGCCCAAATTAAGAAATCAAAACAGGTTCTAAGAGCCTGCCGCAGGATAACCCATGAAAGGCACCTCACCAACGAATAGCCCGCCTGTCAGAGACCCTTCCGGGGACGAGCGCCCCCATTTGCTCTCGGCAGCCATTCCAAAATGCTTCTATTGCGCCACCTCAGCAAACATCTGGACGCATTTAAGTGAGATCAATGACACCTTTGTGTTGGGAATCCTGGCTGGTTTCGCCTTCCTCTGCTATTGGGATTGAGAGCCTCTATCTTCACGGGGGTATCTTCGTGTGCTCGCCATGCAAAGGGGATGTTCATTTTTGCCTGGATGCAGACGAGCCAAGCGACTCACGAAGTAAAAAGATCACGGCCCAAAGGATGACCGCAAGGGCCCCTGGAAGAAGCGGGTCTGACACGGACGAAGCGAGATCCCGGATCAGGTCCGGGACAGGTGAACGTAGTGAATAAAGATCTTCTCCAACGTTGGCAGGGCCCCTGTCTCGCTATACCTGCTGAACTCCGTGTGTGTGGACACGCTTCGGGTCTTGAGGGCCGGGCCTTGGGGCCTTCGCTTGCTCAGCATGACAACCCGTTGGAGAGCGGGGGCTTTTCACACCGCACCGTTCAGAGTTGACATAGCACTACGCACCCCCTCCAGACAGCCTGCAGAGGGGCCTAATTTTGTTTCACGTGAAACAAATCACGACCACCACCCCCGCTCATCGCTCCCAAACAGCGATATAAACATAAAAAGAGATCCACGCAGGTTCGCTGCTTCATCTCTTCGGCAGGACTTATTCTTCCTTCACGTGCTTTATTCAGGCCTCCTTAAGCGCCGCCTGGATGGCCGGGCGCACGAATCCGTCTGTGCTGCGTAGCAGGTGGAGCGCTTCTTCGTGCGAAACCTCGCCCAGCAGCATAACAAGTGCCGTTTTAACGTGCCCATCGGCCCGGTCGAGCACCTCGCGAGCCGTAGCATGATCGGTGTCGGCAGCAATGACCAGCGTGCGTACAGCACGCTCGACCAGCTTGGTGCTGGTGCGCTGCAGGTCTACCATCATGTTCTCATACACCTTGCCCATGCGAATCATGCTGGCTGTAGTGAGCATGTTGAGCACCATCTTCTGCGCAGTGCCGCTTTTCATGCGAGTTGACCCCATAATGACTTCGGGACCCACAAGCGGGCAGATCGCGGTGTCGACTTCTGCATTGAGCGTGTCGCGAGGGGTACAAGCAACGTAGACGGTTGCACAACCCAGCTCGCGAGCGTAGTCAAGCGCCCCCCCTACGAACGGTGTACGTCCGCTCGCTGCAATTCCGCAGACCATATCTTGAGCCGTGCAGCCCGCGTCTTCGAGCGCCTGGCGCCCGTCTTCTGGACGATCTTCTGCGCCTTCTTGTGAGCGGAAGACCGCGTCGCGCCCTCCGGCAATAATACCCTGCACCTGTTCAGGGTCGGACCCAAACGTGGGCGGACACTCCGACGCGTCCAGCACACCCAGCCGCCCGCTCGTTCCAGCGCCCACGTAAAAGAGGCGTCCACCTGCTTCGAATACGTCGACGAGCGCATCCACCGCGTCTGCGATGTGAGCGATCTCGCGGCGCACGGCAATGGGCACACGATGGTCTTCTGTGCTGATGATGTCGAGAATCTCACGCGTTGAGGCTGTATCGATCTGGGTCGAGTGTGGATTGCGCTGTTCGGTGGCGCGTGCTTTCAGATCGTCGTAGAGCGTGGCAGATTCAGGTGAGAGCGATTCAGGCATACGTAGACGGGGAACGGTAGATACGAACAAACAGAAAGATCAGGCCGCCGCCAACCAGCGCCAGTATTGTCCACCCGGCTCGGGTCCAGAGGGATGCGGCAGGGGCGAGGTCAAGTGCATTGGGCGTGCCAAAGAGCACCGGACTTCCCCAGAAGAAGGGCGATCGGCGATCCGGGTGGTCTTCTATAAAAGCGAGCTGCGCACGTTGCAAGGCCACATCTTTCGGGATGCCCGCCCGAAGCGCCTCGTAGAAGTATGTCGATAGCGCGACCGCTGTGTCGTCATCGGTCGGCCAGAGATGCGAAAGAGTGCTCTGTGCCCCTGAGGCCTGAAACGCATACTGAAGCCCCAGAAGCCCTTCGCCCGACCGAAGCTCCCCCCGCGCAGTGCTGCACCCGCTGAGTACAACCAGCGGCACCTGTGCACCGGGCGTCATGATATCATGCACACGGAGGAGCCCGTCGCGTCCCGGCTCCTCAGCGAGCACGAACGCGCTGTTCAGCGGGTCGCTCGACGAAAGCAACGCATGCGATGCCAGGTGCACGACTTTTGCATTCGCGCTGTGGGTACGGACGGCGCTCGGAGTCGCTTCTTCGTTCAGTGCCATGAACGTGTGCCTGAACATACCACCCAGCCGCTCAATTTCGATAGCGACCCCCGGCAGCGAAACAAGCGACAGACTATCGGCTCCGCTCCGCACCCGGATTTCTGAAACGAGCATGTCGTCTGGTGAAGCGTCTTCCTCAAAATCGGACCGCCCGAATGCAGCAAGGTCGATCGGGGTCTCACGGGCTTCGGCTGAGGTGTCTTCCAGCAGCAACGCTGGAGAAAGCGTAGACAGGATGGGGCGCTCCTCGATCAGGTACCGGGCTTGGTCATAGGCGTACGGAGACGGGGGCGCTTCGGTAACAAGCGCTCCAAATGGAAGTTGAAACAGCGGGCCGTCGGCAGCAACGATGAGGCTGCTGTCATCGGGCAGATAAGACTGGATCGGTGCAATAAGCGCGTCATACACCTCGTGTAACGCGTCAAGGTTGAACGCCGAGAGGTTCAGCGAAATCGGCGGGTCGTCGTTGGCAAGCAGCGGGCTGATGCGCTCAACGATCTCGCCGAGGTCCTCAGCAGTGTACGGTATGTCAACAGCTATGACGGTATCGGGGCGCACTACGTATACCGCCACCGACGCAAGCTCATTGCTGTACAGCGTCGACGCGTCCATATGGTATGCAATCAGCGTGCGGTTCGTATCGCCAAGCCAGCGCTGCAATGCATGCCGGTCGGTCTGGAAGCTCTGTTCGGCAAAGTCAAACAAATCGCTACGTTCAGCTATGAGAACAGCCTCCTGACGCATCATGGCCTCTTCGTTGCTGGTGTCGGACTCAGACCGGCGCATGCGTACCGTATTGAGTGCCGTCGTAAGACTGTCGTACCTCATGCGCGTATCGGGCGACAGGTCTTCGATCAATGCCGTCTGCATGCGCGTATCGCGGAGAAAGCGTCCTCGGAACCGTGACCACACGTCGAAGGCCTCTGCTGTTCGACCCTGACGGCGAAGCGTGCGCATCAATCCGTCGTATCCACCCCGCCGTTGCTCCAACGTGCGTGTAGACCAGAGCGTAGCGCGTATCGACTCGTTTGCCGCATCGGTAAGCTCTGCGGCTACCTCGTAGTGCTCCAATGCAGCCTCCAGGTCTCCTTTTTGCTCGTGCAACTGTCCGATCTGCGTGCGGACTTGCCGCTGCTGTGAAACGAGTCCCTGCTGTACGGCGACACGGCGGCTTTCTTCGAGGTACCGCTCCGCATCCCCCATGCGACCGTTTTGAATTGCAAGCTGTGCCTGCAACTGAAGGAGAGAGGCTCTTCGGTTTAGCGATATAGACCCATCTACGTACCTCTGCACACGATCAAGCACGTCCGAAGCCTCTTCGGTCCGGTGCTTGTACAGGTACACATTCGCTACAGTAAGGAGCGGCCCAATTGCAAGGTCGCGGTCTATTGGTTGAAGCTGTTCGAATGCCCGTGCTGCGAGGGTTTCAATGCGAGGCAGCGTCTCGTTGGCGTTGGCCTCTCCTGCATAGATCATCTGCTGCTGCACGGAAGCCTTCAAAGCCAGCGCGCGTCCGTACTCCAGTTGGATGTTAGGCGTAATCTCGGCAACGCCCTCAACAGTGGCTATTACCTGAAGCAGATAGTGCAGCGCTGATTGCAGTTCTTCCAGATTGTTGTACGTGAGGGCCAGGTTGTTGGTACGCTGCATACGCGTCTCAAGCGCCCCCTGTGGGGTTAACGCTACAGCCCGCGTATAGTCGCGCAGCGAACGGCTGGAGTAGCCAAGCAGGTAGTGATACCGTCCGCGTTGGCTGTACATCCACGACACCATGGTTGAATCGTCGCTGGGCTGGAAGCGCCCAAAGAACTCCTCGAACGAGGCAAGGGCCGCATCAGGCCGCCCCTGCTCGTACTGTGCTGCAACCAGCGCACGGTAGGTACTCATTACGACACGCGGGCGCCGTTCTTCATAGCAGTCTTGCACAGCACGTATCGACTGCTCTGCCTGCTGAAGCAGAGCCCGCCGCTCTGGTGAGTCTTGCATCGTAAACGCCCGCTGATAGGTCTCTTGCAGCGGCACCATCATCATCCCGCACTCCCGCAGCGTAGGGCGGTCGTCTGCATCGGTCGTATCAGAAACGACGGTGCTGCCCCCACTAAGCACAAAAGCGAAAAGAAGGACTCCAAGAAACGACATGACAGGTCAGTGGGTTGATTTGCGGGTTAGGGGGAAGCGCCAGGATATGGCATCCGCTGTGTGCGTAATGTACGTACGTGCGCAATATACATCAGGGCACCAGCGGCTGCAATGGCAATATCTGCTCCAATAAACAAGTTACATGAAGCCGCGATAGCCAAGCCAGGTCAGGCCGATCACTACGCCTCCAATGATCAGAGCGGTGTAGGGGATACGTGGCGAAGCGGACTGAAGCACGAGCGATTCTGGCGATCCGTGCAGCACGGTTACCGCCCAGAAGAACGGGCTGATTTGTCCGTCACGCTCGTTTAGATATTGAATCTGTGCGCGCTGTAGCGCTTTGTCTTTAGGCAGCCCGTCTGCCAGGTTCTTGTAGAAGAACGTAGAAAGAGCCACAGCGGCCTCGTCGTCCATGCTCCACAGATTTGAGAGGGTCGCTCGCGCTCCCATCGCCCGAAAAGCGTATTGCAGACTCTCCATGCCATCGCCGGCCTGCAAGGCCCCCTGCGCCGTGTCGCATCCGCTCAGGTTAACCAGCGGAATTGAGGAGAAGGTGTTGCGGATCTCATGGAGATAGAGCAGTCCACTCTCGGGAGCCCCTCCGGTGTCGGGGGCCAGCACGAATGCGTTGTGAAGTGGTGACGCGGAGTTCACGAAGGCATGCGACGACATATGCAAGATGGAAGGCGTTGCCGTGCGCTGCTTGAAAGCCTGCTTAGTGGCGTTTTCGTTGAGCGCGGTTTCGGTGCGACTGAACAAGCGGCTTATGGCACTGATCTCGTCAACAACGCCGGGCAAAGGAGGTAGGATGAGTGGTTCTCCAGGAGGCGGGGCGTTTCGCAGCCCGCCACGCAGCGTCGGCGCAGGCGCATCGATCGCCGGAAACTCAGAAACCCCGAACGCAGCCAGATCCAGATCGAACTCTTCAGGCTGGTGGTCTCGCCGCGTATCCTGCACAAACGAGTGGGTCGAAAGCTGCACGGAAAGGGGACGTTCGTGCACCAGGAAGTCAGCCTCGCGGTACGCAAACCGCCCCGGTGGCGGAGTGCGCACAAGCATGCTCATGGGAAGGCGGAAAAGCGGCCCGTCCGGAATAACGGCAAGAGGGCTATCCTCAGGCAGATAATCGGCCACAGGCCGGTAGACTGCTTCGTGCAGTTCGTGCAGCGGATGCAGGTCGAACCGGGTGGCGCTAAGCGAATAGTCGGGAGCCCCCCCAGCAAACACCGGAGAAACCTCGGCCAGCAAGGCGTGCACGTCACGCTGCGTGATGTTGAGCGGGATGGCCACGAGCGTATCAGCCGTAACCACGAATGCGTGCGAAAAGAGGCGCCCGGGCGTCCTGGTGGTGTCTTTCTCTAAGAAGTACGACACAACAGCACGGTCCTGCTCACGCAGCACCTGTTGGAGCGTGGAAAGCGAGGGAAGCTCAGAATCAGGAAGGAGGTCGACCAGCGACTTTCGTTCGGCGATCAGCTGCGATTCCTGGCGCTGCAGGTGAGCCACCTCGCGTGAGGCGTCGGCGGCTGCCAGCTGGTTGCGTATGGATTCGAGCTCTACCGTTAAGCTGTCGTAGCGAATGCGTTCTCGCGTGCTGAGCTGATTGGTGACTTCTTCCAGAGCACGCACATCCGAAAGATGTCGGGCGCGCGTGCGCTCCAACGCCTGGAATGCATCTACGGGCCGGTTTTGAGCCAGATACGTGTGTATCAGCCCCCGATAAGGCCCACTCCAGTTCCCGAGTTCTGCCATCGACCAATCGGTCGCACGAAGCGACGCGCGGTGTTCTTCGATCGATGCAATAGAGGACTCGTATTCAGCACGCGCCTCTGCCCAGTTACCCTCTTGTTCGTACAGTTCAGCTTTACGCGAAAAGAGATGACGACGACGGTGATCGACTTGCCCTTCAAATGAGAGAGCAAGCGCCCGATCTGCATACCGGTGCGCCTCTTCCTGGCGTCCTAATTTGCCCAGAAAGCGACCGCGTGTAGAGTAATAGAATGAGAGGAAGTCGATGCGGTTATGAGCACGGGCTATTTCGATGGCTTCCTGATTGTAAGGAAGCGCTTCGGCGTATTGTCCCAGCGCATGATAGACTTGGGATAGGGAGTTGAGCCGGAACGCCTGCGACATATCGCCGGTGGCGTGAAGCTCCAGGCTTTCATAGATCATGGATTTGGCACGCTCAAGCTGTTTGGCCCGATCCAGCGTTGAGCTATCTTCAAGCAGCAGCTCGGCTTTTGTAGCCAGTACACGCGCGTACAATTCACGCACGCGACTACGATCCATGTCGAGCGGCTCAAGCCAGTCGCGCGCCTGCTGGTAGGCTGCCTCGGCTGCCCTGCGGTTCTGCGCACGCACATGCATAATCCCCAGATCAATCGATAGGGCTGCTGCCCGGGTGGTTTCTTTGTCAGGTAATGCTTCTATAGCACGCGCGTAGTCGCCAACAGCAGCCGACAAATCGCCCGTATAGTAGTTCAAGAAGGCACGAAAGTTATAGATATATGTGAACGAATCTCCACTGACCGACGAGGTATCGGTAGGGGCTGTGCCAAAGCTTTCAAAGAACGTATCGAAGTAGCGGTGCATCGCCTCGAAGTCCTGGAGTAGAGCTGCTGAATAAGCCGACTGCGCATGAGCACGGGCTAATCGATTTGGGGAAGACTGGCATGCAGATCGGGCCTCAGCAAGCACGTCGAGCCGTTCTTCGGTCTGCGCCCTCTTCTCCGCATCATCGTTGTACCAGAGATAGGTGAAGCCTCCGCCGATCGCGAGGTCACTTGCAGCGTCCAGCAACGACGCGCACGGGTCGTCTGCCTGAACAGGCGAGAACAGACCCGCACCGAGCAGCAACAGCGCAGCAACCAGCACATGACGAAACATTCTTGCCGGGAAAATATGAAAAATAAACAAAGTAAGTATACTACGTTTCAATATACTAATACAAGTGCTGTGATTAACAGCTCTATATCTATGTGCTTGCTACCCATAAACACACCCCGGTTCGATAACGGCGACGATCACCCGCCAGAGAATCCGAGCGAGGAGTCGGATGACGACAATGACGACACTGGCAAAATCGAAAATGAGTAACTGACGGCATCTACGCTTGCCTATCAGGTATCTGCGGGACTATGCAGCGTCTGAAAACACTTCTCAGGCTGCGCGCTTACTTTTCAGACACTCCCTAATGTGTTACGAGCGATCATTCCGGTGGGTGAAAGCGATCTCACGCAATTCCACTGCGCACATTCTGGTGCGCATCCTGAAAACTCATTATGCCAATCAGGGGTAGAAAAAACCATGTCGCCGCAGACGGCTTGAAGGGAGATGGACCAACACCTTCCCATACAAGTAGCCCTTGGCGACATGGACATTCAGCATACGCTCATTTGGATCTATCTGTTCGTTTGCCATCACTACCGAGGCCGCCTTGCAGGTGCTACGCAACGACAGAGTAACAACGACAAGCCGGTTTTTACTGACGAAGAAGTACTGACCATTTACCTGTTTGGCCTTGTCAATAAGCGAACAACCATCAGCGAAATACACCGGTACGCCCAGCAGCACTTTGCAGATTGGTTCCCCGACCTACCGTCCTATCAAAGCTATAATCGGCGGCTCAACCGGCTGGAGGCGGTGTTTCCCGTGCTTATCGAGAACGCACTAACACGCATTGAGTCAATGAGCAATCCAATAGAGAATGCACCGATAGAGAATGCACCGATAGAGAATGCACCGATAGAGAATGCACCGATAGAGGTACGGGAAAACCTGTTTCGCGTTGTTGACTCGATGCCAATCATCATGGCGCAAGGCCCGCGTGCATCGAAGGCGAAAGTGGCCTCCGGTCACATTCCAGACACCGGCTACTGTTCGCCCAAGGACCTTTTCTACTACGGCGTGAAGCTCCACGTTGTCGCAAAGCGGAGAAAAGGCACCCTCCCATTGCCTTGCCACATTGGCGTGACCTCAGCCCGTGAACATGATCTGCGGGCGCTTCGTCGTGTGCTGCCCGTGATTAAGGGGGGCACCCTCTGCGGTGATAAGGCCTATTGCGACGAGTCCCTCAAAAAACAGGTAGCGAACGATCAGGACCTCACGCTGGTCACTCCGGTCAAGAAGAAAAAAGGCCAGAAGCAGCTCGCAGCGGCGGACAAACTCTTTTCGAAGGCCATAAACCGCTTGCGTCAGCCGATCGAATCCTTGTTCAACTGGATCAATGAGAAGACAGGTATTCAACAAGCCTCAAAGGTGCGCTCCTACTCCGGTTTGCTTGTTCATGTCTTCGGACGGCTTACTGCTGCCATGCTCATCCTCGCGCTCAACCCCTGATTCGCATTCATTATTTATAGGGAAAGTACGGGTCGTATTTGGAATCGCTATCCGTCGCCCCTATTGCAGCTAACGTTTCGTGATGCAGCCCCCCAGCGCCTCTGATGCGGATTCGGCATCGAACCGCTTCCCTGACTACCTTCCGCTTCCCTGACTACCTTCCGCTTCCCTGACTACCTCTCTGATCCTAAAGCATAGTCATGAAGAAAAAGCAGGCACGCGCTGTTAGCTGTGGGTACAAGCACGTGTGTGCTGTAATGTGATGTACGGGTCCGCACGTAGTGTCGTACTGGCTGTCTGCGTAGGCGCGTCTGTGGCCGGAAGCCAGACGGGCGCTTGAGTGCTAAGCACGTGCGTAGGTTTAGTCGTGTGGTTCAATCGCATGGTTCAGCTTTCCTGTTTCTGACAGACCCACTTTCGTGAACAAAACCGGAAGCTGTGTACGCCGTTCAAATACTTCCGTGTTTTTGTTCGGATCCAGCTTTTTATGACGCTCGAATCGCTTCGCCTTCGCTCTTTCCGTGCTCACAAGCACACCGAGGTGGACTTTACCCCTAAGGTAAATGTACTTGTGGGATCGAATGGCGTTGGAAAGACCAATACGCTGGAGGCTATTCACTATCTCTGCCTCACCAAGAGCTTCGTTGCATCGAACGACACCTACGCTGTTCGGCAAGATGCTCCGTATTTTGAGCTTGAAGGCACGTTCACCGGAGTACGTAGCCGCCCTATGACGGTCAAACTGGTGTACGTTCCGCATGAAGGCAAGCAGGTGTTTGTAAACGACGCCCCGCTGGAGCGCCTTGCCGATATTGTCGGCCAGCTTCCGATTGTCGTATTTTCGCCCGAAGACCATGCCCTGACAGCCGAAGGCCCCGATGAGCGACGCCGGTTTCTGAATAACATCTTGAGTCAGGCGCATCCGGCGTACATGAACACGCTCATGAAGTACAACCGGGCACGCAAGCAGCGTAACGAACTGCTTCGACAGTACCGCAAAAAGCCCTCGCCTCCGCCCGAGCCTCTGCTGGCTCCGTGGACGCAGAAAGTGGTTCAACTCGGCAGCCGCGTTGTCGCACGGCGCAAGACGTTTCTAAGCACGTTTACCACGTACCTCCAAGAGGCATACCAGCGCATCCAGACCGTCGCCGAAAAACCAACCATTGAGTACGACTCGTTTCCAACCGGTTCAACCGACCTTCCCGACGAATCCAGCGCAATTGCTGAGGCATTTAGAGACCGGCTGCAGGAAAAGCGCGACCATGAGTACAAGCGCGGTACAACGCTCGTGGGTCCGCAGCGCGACGAGCTGATCTTCCGGCTCGACGACCTTGAGGTGCGACGCTACGCCTCACAGGGCCAGCATCGCACGTTTGCGATGGCCCTGAAGCTCGCTCAGTATTTTTATCTCACCGACACCTTAGACCGAAAGCCTCTTCTTCTGCTCGACGACGCCTTCGGCAAGCTCGACACCGCCCGCACCGAGGTCTTCATGGAGCTGCTGCAGTCCGACGACATCGGGCAGAGTTTTATTACCAGCACGCGCGCTGCTCCATTCGAAGCAACTGTACCTTTTCACGAACCGATCCACCAGCTGCTTCGTGTGGATACCAACGACAAGGCTGCTCGCGTTCGTCCTGATGCGAACTCCGAAGCCCCAGCAGAAACAGCCGCCTCGGTCTCATCGTCGTAACGCCGTAACTACTGGCGCTATATTTACGCTACAGCCAATATCTTACTTACTGACTGACGACGCACATCATGCAACGAAACCCGCTTACGCTTCCCACTCAACATCGCCCGACAGACGTCCTGTGGATGCACCGCGTGGCGGTCTGGCCCGTGCTTCTCTTGGCTGTAGCCTTGCTGTTGACGGGATGCACGCGTGGCATTAATCCCGTTACAGGCAACACACGCGCGCTCGGATACTCCTGGGAGCAAGAGAGACAGTTGGGCCGCGAGGCCGACCAGCAGATTCAGCAGCAGTACGGCGTGTATGACAATGAAGAGCTGGGGGCGTATGTCGACCGTGTAGCGCGGCGCGTACTCGCTGAAAGCCACATGCGGCGCGCTGACACCCCCGCCCAATTTCGCGAAACCGAGTTCACGTTTCGGGTGCTCGACAGTCCGATCGTGAACGCATTTGCCCTTCCGGCCGGGTACATCTACGTATCACGCGGACTGCTGGCCCACATGAACAACGAAGCGCAGCTTGCAGTGGTGCTGGGGCACGAGATTGCCCACGTAGCCGCCCGGCACGCTTCGCAGCGTGCCGCCCGTCAGCAGATCACCCAGATCGGGTTAATCGGTGGAGCGGTACTGGGGGAGGGGCTCATCGGAGAGGGGGCTGGCAGTCAGATCTTGAATCTGGGAGGGGCGGCCTCACAACTCATCTCGCTCAGCTACAGCCGAGGACACGAGCGGGAATCTGACGCGCTGGGCGTTGAGTATGCGGCTCTTGCTGGCTACGAGGCCAGCGAAGGGGCTGCGTTCTTCACCACGCTGCAGCGCATCCAGGAGCAGAGCGGGCAGGCCCTTCCAACCTGGCAGTCGTCGCACCCCGACCCAGGCAACCGTGAGGTCCGTGTGCGTGAAATGGCGGATGAGTGGCGCCAGCGTACGCCAATGACCGAACGAAACGAAGCCGAACATCTCAACGCTATTGAAGGGCTCGTGCTTGGCGAGAATCCACGTCAGGGTTTTACCGAGAACGGCTCGTTTTACCATCCTGACCTGCGCTTCCAGTTTCCCGTCCCCCAGCAGTATCAGGTTGTGAACCAGGCCCGACAGGTGGTACTCGTAGAACCCAACCGGCAGGCGATTCTCGGACTTTCGTTTGCACAGGAAGACAGCCCCGAGGCGTCGGCACAGGCCTTCGCCAGCCAAGAAGGGCTACGCGTGCTCGACCGCAGCACGCGTAGCTTCAACGGCATTCGTGCGCAGCGTGTACTTGGTGAGGCAGACCAGCAAGGTGGGGGCGCCCTGCGCGTTGTAGCCTACTTCTTTGAGCATGAGGGCGCGCAGCTTGTCTTTCAGGGGTTAACCAACCGCGACCGCTACGATACCTACCGCGACGTGTTTGCTCGCACGATCGAAGGATTTGCGCCGCTGCGCGACTCAGACAAACTAAACCGGCAGCCGACCCGGGTAGGCCTGCATGAAGTGTCGCGGCGTGCCCCGTTCCGATCGTTTGTAGACGAATCGGCCCTGCCCTCGGATCTGTCGCTCAGCGACCTGGCGATCATCAACCAGGTTGACGAAGGCGAGATGATCGAGCCCGGCCGTATGCTGAAACTGCCACGCTGAACGAGCAGCGCTCTCATCAAGCAACGGGTTACCGCTGCTCACGTGTACGTCTGTACGTCTCCCTGCACATCTGATGCAGTAGTAGCATACAGGGACCCGTGCAGGGGAAGGCAGCTGTTACGATACCCCGTCTTGATGCGCTTTGGCCCAGGCCACGTCTTTTTCTGACGGAGGAATGACCGTGCCCTCTCCGCCGAGCGCCATTTTTCCATCGAGGTAGACATACGTTCGTACCTTGATGTGCTCGCGCTCCTCGTTTTTGTCGGACACCTTGATCTCGACGGTCACCTCAGACCCTACAGGCACGGGGCGTAGAAAGCGGCACGAGATCCCCACCGCAATACTTCCGTGCCCCGGGTAATCGCGTCCGAGCACCTTCGAGATAAGCCCCAGCAAGAACACGCCGTGTACAACCGGCTTGCCAAAGCGCGAGTTTTCTGCTGCATAGTCCGGATCTACATGAAGTGGATTATCGTCTCCGGTAATATCGGCAAACGTCTGCACATCTTCTGCTGTGATGACCCGCTTCATCGAATACGAGTCGCCGACTTCGATCTGGTCGTAGGGGTAGGCCATGAGAGAGGATCCAGTTAGTTTGGTCAGAATCAAAACGTGAACCTATATAATAGCCGATGCGTGAACAAATAGAAATGGCCTGAATCGTCCCTTTTCCTGCATCGCATGTACATCCAGTGAATACCTTCCGGGATTTACTGCCTCCCCTTTGCGTTGCAGAACGAACCTTCTATCGCTACTTTCTATCGCTTTCGCAACTTTTCGGCTGTTTGGTTGCCCGCACTCCCATAAAGTGTACCATACCATGGCTCTCCCCAAAGTAAGCTGCTTGCTCCTTACCGCAGACCGACCGCACCTTGTGCCTCGTGCTCTGCATTGCTATGCGCAACAAACCTATCCAAACACAGAACTGATTGTTGTCGACAATGGGCAAGAACGTATCGAGCACCTGTTAGAGGATGTGCCCGGACCGGTACGCTATACATATCAGGAAAAGGAGCCGGGGATGACTGTGGGAGCACTACGCAACATCCCTCTTGAACAGGCTACAGGAGAGTTTATTGTACCGCAATGGGATGACGATGACTGGTCACATCCTACCCGGCTTGAGCACCAGGTTGAGGTACTGCAAGAGGGGTACGACGCCTGTGCACTTGCTGGAACGCTTATGCATGTTGACCGGCCAGACTACTTCGACCATCCGTTTATTGGCTTGTTGCCAAACGGCGTTCCTCCAACAATCATGCATCGGCGTAGCGCAGACATTCGGTATCCGAACCTGCCGCGCGTGCACGACACCGTGTACGTAGATGAGTGGCGTGAGCGCCGCTATCACATCATACCCAGAGAGCATTCGGGGCTTTACCTGCGGTATTTTCACGGCGATAACCTCTGGGAGCAAGACCACTTTCTGCGGCGCATTCGCAACAATCCGAAAGACTTTTTGCTCTACGGATGGTACCGTTTCGTGAAACAAGATCTGTTTCAGCATCCGCGATTTCAGCTTTCCGAAGCCATGCGCAAAGCTTTTAAGCAATATTTGAACGACTCATTCAGGTTTAACATTTTTCAGACCTACACCTCTCACGAAGAGTGGAGCACCCGCCATCAGGACGCAACAGAGTAGCGTGACGGCTTAGACGGCACGCCATACATCAGCATCTGTTTGGCACGGTGGGGGAGCAGGCGGTCGATCCAGTTCTCCCACGGCAATGCCAGCAGAATAAGCTGCATGAAGGTGAGCGTAAACATGATATTCATCGTCCAGTAGATGCCAATGTGCAGGCCGATAACTGCTAACACGAGTGGAGTACGAAGCGGACGCCACCACATTAGAAAGGCAAACAGTTCAGAAATGAGGCCAACGAGAAGAAAGAGCGTAGCAACTGCAAAGCTACCCAGAGCCACCTCCTGAAGGGCATTAAACTCCAGACTGCCCGTCAGAGCAAACGCATCAATCCCTTTCTCGTGAATCCAGAGCCACAGGTGGCGTCCATCGGCCCAATGGAGCCCCGTGCCAATAAATTTGCAGAATGCTGCACTGGTATATCCAAGCCCAATAAAGAAGTATGTGAACCCAAGCGTGAATCGGCGACGAATCCGTGGGTTCTGGAAGAACATCATCGTCAAGCCAATCCCCAGGAGCGTCATGCCCAGAACGTTAGAGCTATGAGGAATCTCTCCCAGTACAAACCGTGATACGAACTGAAGATGAAGAAGCAAAAATGCAACAAAGTAAGCGTACCGAGACAACCGTAGGAAGCCCGCAATAGTCAGCGCTGAAATGATCCCGGCATTGATGAGCGGAAGTGTATTTCCAAACATGAACGACACATCCACATAGATCGCGATGCCAAGTGGCAACACAATGTCACTGATACGCACGATATACTGCCCCCACGACCATGCAAGGTAGATCGTGCCTGCAATGACAAACAACTCAAAGAGGCGGGAAAAGATAATTTCTCCAGGTGTTTCCTCCCGATCGAAATCGAACAGATTGGTCCATAGATTCCACCCTCCAGTAGAGGAAAACGTAACGTATGGAAGAAGCGATTGAAGTCGGGACATAATGTCGTGGCCGTTAAGCGATGCACACAGCAGTAAGTGTAGCGCAGCCTCGTTTATTGGGGGCCTGCTTTATTGGGGGGCCTGCGCTGTTGGTAGATCAGAGTGAAGTTCGGTACCCTCGTCGCGCAGGAGGGCATACGGGACATATTCGACCACCACTGAGTCTTGTGCAGTAATACGTCCGTTCACACGCACCACGAGCAGATCGCGCTGGCCCACATGATCGTGGAACATCTGACGCAGCCCCTGCACCCGTTCGGCATGCCATATCTCCGTTTTCGACACGAAGTTCGATAAGTCGATGGGGTCAATGCTATGATCACCAAGCGCAAACGGCTTCCCCGGAAGTGCGTCTTCATCTTGAACAGTCTCCCAGGCAAGAGGCTCACCACTCTCACCAAGATTATCAGTCACATCATACACGACGGCACGCGACCACGGATTGCCCCCCTGTGAGAACATAGGATAAATGCTAAAAGGCCAGAACTCTCCTTCATGTGGGGCAACAAGTAATGCATACACAATCAGCGTGCCGACGAGCACACGGACAGAGCGAGTACGAGACGTCATAAGAGCAATTTTTAGGTGGTTCCTATCAGATGAGTATCACAAAGACAGATAAGCACCTGTTCCTACAAGTTCTGCAAGGCCGACTCGGATCCAACACCTAATCTATCCATTGTGAACGAGACCCTTTGCTTACAGGCCTTGCGAGCAGTCTTCCTCGGCCCGGGCATGGCATGCATGTTTTCTACTTGCTCACACTATGGCCTTCTTATCTAACATTAGAGCGGTTCTGCGACGCTACAAATCTCGTATCTCGGCGTTTTTTGATACCTCTCTGGGGAAGCGGGTTCTCAAGGGCGTGCGATATGTGATCACTGCAAGTGTCATTGGGTATCTGTTCTACCAAATTGTCTCAATTGGCTGGGAGCAGCTATGGACTTCGCTTCCGCGCACCCCATGGTTCTATGTCATTTTCTTTGCCATGTACCTGACGCTGCCCTCGTTTCAGTCCGTTATTTACGGACTCATATTCAGAATGGCGCCATGGCGCATCTTTCCCGCCTCTTTGAAAAAGCGCGTGTACAACCGCGATGTTATGAGCTACTCAGGAGAGGTCTACCTCTACTTTTGGGCGCGCAAGCGGTTGAGCCAGCCCGGCATGCAAATTCTGCATGGGATCAAAGACAATGCGATCATTTCGTCAATCGCTTCAACGATTATTGCCTTTGGGTTACTGGCTTTGTTTTTCTTTAGCGGCTTAATGGTCTTACCAGCCGCAGTCACCGAACAAAATATCACGTATGTTTTGGCCGGAGGCGTAGTGTTTGTTGCACTGATTGCCGTCGGTATCCAGTTTCGCAACTCCATCTTTCAGATCACCGGCTCGCTAATCGCATCGCTATTTGGGCTACACGTGCTTCGTCTCTTGGTCGTGCAAGCCCTACAGATCGTGCAATGGGCGGTGGTTGCCCCCGATATCCCGATTCAGACGTGGTTTACCTTTCTCGCTATACAGATCATTGCGAATAGTATTCCCTTTATTCCGAGTCGCGACCTGGTGGGCGTAGGGGTAGCTATCGAAATCGCAGAGGCTGTGCAAGTGCCTCGTGCTCTTATTGCCGGACTAATGCTGGTGCATAGCATGCTTGATAAAGCATTTAACCTGCTTCTCTTTGTCGGACTCTCTATTTGGGAAGACGACCCAATTGATGTGGAACAGCAGAAAGAGAAGCTCCCTCCTGATTTTCGAGATAGTGCATAGACTCTCGGGGCTTGTGTGGCTGTTAGATGCGAAATGATCCCTCATATAGTCAAGCTCAAGCAGTATGCTCTTGGCGGCTACGCGACGGCGCGCAACCCGCGAAGAGTTTTCAGATGCTTCCTAATAGAAAACAGCAGAGACACGAGGCAAAGATTACGATCTGGTCTGTATTCATATGCGTACGCCATGGGCTTGATACTTTTATGGCATTTGTTTCGGCTATTACGATAGACCGTACAGAGTTTTATTTCCCAAAGCAATGTGGATACCAGAAGGCACCGTTCGCCCTATGCTTCGCTGATAGTCTTCGCGACTTTATGAGCCCTTCTTCTATAAGCTTTTTGCGTGTAAACGTGTAGCACACACCTGTTTGAGCGTCTACTGAAATGCACACTTGGCAAGGCCGGGCACCCCTAAAAAGGCCATAGAAGCCCATTAGAAAGATTGGTATCCGGGTTGCACTACGGAAAAGCACGCTGGTAAGGTGGTATAATATGTTCCTGCAGGTCTCTTTGCCACGTGCCAGACCGCTACAGCGCCAAGAAACCATGCTGTAGTCCTTTGCCACAATTGACGCTACCTATCAGCTTTCTAAAAATCATTGGTCTCCCTGCTATGGCTCGTATTTTTTTACCGATTGCACTTTTTCTTTTAATTGGAGGCGGGGCATTTCCTCCCACTGTTCAGGCGCAGCGTGATTCAGGAGCAATCACTATTGAGGACTTTGAGAGCACGCCAACCGGTGAAGTCCCTTCTAATTGGGGGCATGCCGAGCGTGACGGTACACTCGAACCCATGGCGCTTCATATGGATGACAACCAGAAGTTCTACGTTACGGAGGAAAACGGCAGAAAATTTCTTCGTGGCGAGAGCCGTGGCGAAGCCATACGCATGTCACTGGCTGCCAACGGCGAGCAGGGGGGCATCCGGTGGGATCTAAACGAGTATCCCCGACTGCGATGGACCTGGCGCGCCCAGAAGCTCCCTGAAGGAGCACGTGAAGACCAGAGCGGGCTCAACGATACCGGGGCTGCCCTATACGTCACGTTTGAAACGAATTGGCTGGGCCTGCCACGTAGCATCAAGTACACCTACAGCAGCACGCTGCCTGTAGGCACCGTAGTCAGCTTTACGAACCTCCGCGTCATCGTTGTAGCCTCAGGCCAAGACGGGAATGTGGGCGAGTGGGTAACAATTGAACGCGATGTCGTCGAAGACTATGACAGCGTATTTGGACGCAGCGCTCCCGACGTACCCATCGGCATCTCGCTCTGGACCGACTCTACAGAGACCGGCTCAGAATCAAAAGCTGACTTTGGAAAAATCGAGATACGCCCCCAGATCCAGCGCCCAGACTACCGCTCTCGATAGCATCTCCATCAACCCGATGAGGCGCTCAACGTTGCCTTATCCCGCTTTTGTCTGAACACGATGCCTTTTTACTATGAGCCGACTTTTTCGGGCCCTGCGCCCCTTTATGCAGTGCGTGGTTCACTATGCCGGATGGGTCCTGGCTGGCGCAGTGCTTTTATCGGCCATCGGGGTGTTCTTTGCTCAAAACCTGCGCGTCGACACCGACTTTTCGAAGCTGATCCCAAGCGATTACGACAGCGTACAGGCCCTGGAGCGGCTCCGCGACAACGTAGGCGGCGAAAGCGACCTGGCCGTTGGTATCCAGAGTCCGTCGTTCGAGGCCAATAAAGCATTTGCTGAAGACCTCATCCCTCGCGCTCTCGACCTAACACGTGAAAGCACGGGCGAGCCGTACCTGTCTCGGGTCGAATACAAACGCGAAACCGAGTTTCTGGAAGATAACGCGCTCTACTTTGCCTCTCAGGAAGAGCTCGACCGCGTCGACGCCTTTCTGGAAGACACGATCGAGCAGGCTAAGCTCGAAGCCAATCCGTTCTACTTCGACCTTGATGAGGATGAGGAAGACGATGACGGGGCTGAATTGCAAGCTATGTACGACCGCCTCATCGGCACAGAGTATCCGATCTCGGACGATAGCACAACCATGGTCGTACGGTTCTACCCTACGGCCACCAGCACCGATATCGGGTTTATTCGCGAGCTCTACGACGACCTGGAGGCGCTCGTTGCCGAGATGGAGCCTGCCGGGTACCACGCCGATATGGAGGTGACCCTGGCCGGACGTCTCTACCGGCAGTTTACCGAAATACAGACCATTCAGACAGATGTCGCCGAGTCGTTCGGAGCCGGCGTAACCGTGCTGCTCCTGTTTGTGATGCTGTACTTCATGTACAAGTCCTACAGCGCACGCGTTGGCAGCACCGTAAACCGACGGGTACTCATCAGTGAAATACTGCGTGCCCCCGTTATGGCGCTTGTGATTGGCGGCCCCTTGCTCATGAGTCTGCTCTGGACAGGAGGCGTGGCATACCTCGCCTTTGGGTCGCTGAACCTCATGACGTCCACACTCGGTCTTGTGCTGTTTGGACTTGGCATCGACTTCGGGATTCACTTCTACGGGCGCTATGCCGAGGAACGGGGCGGGGGCGCTCGCATCTCCGATGCTATTGAAACGACCTTCCAGAGCACCGGTCAAGCCATTGCTATTGGTGCTCTTACGACCGCATCAGCCCTGCTCGTCCTTTATGCGGCCGACTTCAAAGGATTCAGTGAGTTTGGCGTCATTGCGGGCATCGGCGTGCTCTTCGCTCTGTTTGCTATGACCGTGGTCATGCCTGCTCTGCTCACCGTGTTGGAGCGGCTTTCACTCATTGACCTGCGCGGGCGCACAGTAGCTGCGCGCGAAGCAGTCGATGTCGATGAGCGCCGATACCCCTGGGCACGTAGCATCATCATTGCCAGCATCGTCGCGGTCATTGCCTCTCTCGTTCTTCTTCCACAGGCCCAGTTCGAGTATGATTTTGGATCGCTTGAGCCTGTGTTTGAAGAATACCGCGAACGGGCCGACGTGATCAACAGAGTAAGCACCGGCGACGAAGACCGTCGCAACCCAGCCTACATCGTCGCGGATGCCCAGGAAGACGTGCCCCGTATTGTGGATGCGTTGCGCGAACGTGCAAACCAAGAGGGGTCTACTATATTGGCCGTGGAAAGCTTACAAGAGCGCTTTCCAGTTACGGAAGAAACACAGCGCAATAAGCTGGAGCGCATCGCCTCCATTCGGGAAACGGTAAACGAAAACCAGTATCTGCGGCAAGATACCTCGGAAGATATGGAGCGGCTACGCCGTGCCGCACAGACTACGGCCCCCATTCCACTGGAGAATGTGCCCGACTTCCTACGCGAGCAGTTTACCACGCGCGATGGCGAACTGGGCCGCTTTGTGATGGTCTACCCATCGGTCGGACTCTCTGACGGGCGCAACTCCATGGCGTTTGCTGAGGAGGTAGGTACAGTGGTGCTGAACGACGGCACCACATATCACGCTGGCTCCACATCGATCGTAGCAGCCGATATGCTCCGGCTGATGCAAGCGGAGTCCCCATACATGATTGCAGCTACGTTTCTGATCGTGATGTTGCTGATGTACGTAAACTTTGGTCGCGTGCGATGGGCCGCGCTTGCGCTCATTCCACTGGTCGTAGGGGTGCTCTGGATGCTTCTTATCATGCAGCTCTTTGACCTGCGCCTCAACTTCTACAATATGGTCGTCTTGCCTGCTGTGCTTGGCATCGGAAACGACGCGGGGGTACACCTGGTGCACCGCTACCGCGAGGAGGGATTCGGAAGCATCTGGCCCGTACTGCGCTCTACAGGTGAGCACGTCACCATCGGCTCCCTCACAACGATCATCGGGTTTGGAGGCCTGCTGATAAGCTTTCATCCCGGTCTACAGTCGATCGGGTTGCTGGCTGTTGTGGGAATTGGTGCAACGCTCCTCGCTGCCATTACCTTCCTACCCGCTCTGTGGCAATGGCTCGAAGACGAAAACTATCTATGGACAAATACGGACCGTGTCGCACATGGTAACGGGCAAGCCAGCACAGACGACGTGCCCTCTACATCTTCCGAGACTCCCTCTATCGACAGATAGATTTGGGCTTTACGAAGTTGCAAGCAGCTCAGTTCGGTTTTGCCATACCTGTTCTGCAAAATCGTAGAATGGCTTTTTCTGGTGAAGCCAGCCAAAGTGCAATACGAATGGCGTGATCTGCATGTGATCTCCTAAGCCTGGAAGCCGTGTGAGTATGCTCATAAGCAGATTGCGGACCCATTCGTTTGGAATCCCGCGCAGGTCATGTACAAGCGGCGCGGTGTAATAGTCGCACGTTACTTCTTTGAACAAAGCATCGTACGTTGTAAGACCCGCGATAAAGTCCATTTGTGGGCTGCTATACCCTTGCATCCAAGAGAACACCGGGAGGTTCAGTTTACTCATCGCCATGGCCATGCTCCACTCGCACGACTCTTCGCTTCGCCCTTCGTTGAGTCGACTTCGGAAGTGCGTTTCTTCCACACGTGCCAGAAAGTGTTGCGCTTCCTCACACATCTTTTGTGCTATGCTGTTGTCTTGCACGTAGATCATTCCGGCCTGCACACGGGGGAGATAGGTGAGGCCAAACCGTTTCAGTGTACGCTTGCGACGGTTGAGCAGAATATCTACGAGAACTCCTATTCCTTTGGGCCCACCAAAGAAGAAGTCGGCGCGATAACGTCCTGTTGCAGTAAAAGGAAAGGCTGCCAGCTGCTTCCAGAGCGGATCAGGATCACGACACCATACCATGTCGGTGTCGAGGAACAGACACCGATCATACGGCGCAAACCGGTGTATGTGATGCTTGAAGCCAACGATGGAGCGATTTGCTTCCGGTAGCGGCTCTACCCGGTCAAATAACGAGGCAACCCCCGACTCCTTCAGGTATTTGCTGTGCTCTTCAGGACAGTAAAGTGCTACGGGGCGCTCCGTATCGTAGCGGCGGAGCGTGGCAACCGAAGCTACTGCGTGACGCGCATACTTTTCGGAGCCGTAGCAGTGGAGAACGTAACCTTCCGTTACCATAAGGGGGGATGTATCCTGAAAAATGAGGCAGATTATACCAATTGTCCCCATGAACCCAGGGTTCCACCTGATCGCTCTGCATCGTAGGCCATCTTTATTACATGCAAAAGCCCTTGCTCAGAAGCGAGCAAGGGCATAGGATTACCACAGGCGACATATACTTTGGAGGTGACGGGCGGATTCGAACCGCCGTACAAGGCTTTGCAGGCCTCTGCCTAACCACTCGGCCACGTCACCATAGGTGGTAGATTGCTTTATTAGATGCAGAAGCAACAGGTTCCAGAGGTAGCGTCGTGCTGCACATGGAGTGGCTAACCTTCTGCAGAAACGCACGCCCGGCAGGATTCGAACCTGCGACCTGCGGATTAGAAGTCCGCTGCTCTATCCAACTGAGCTACGGGCGCAGGGAAAGATGCAGGGAGATTGTTGTACATGTGTGTTGACCTACGCCCGAGCCGCACAGCGGATGCCAAAAGCACGCCGTATGCTGTGCGGCTGCGTAGATAGTCGGGGCGGCCGGATTTGAACCGGCGACCCCCTGCTCCCAAAGCAGGTGCGCTAACCGGACTGCGCCACGCCCCGTGTGTACATTGCAAATGCAGCGTGCATGTGGATGTTTTGCAACACCGTGCCACGCTGCTACGGTGCTTGGATCGCGACGGGTTTGCCGCTACCACTGCACCCTGCTCCGCATTAATTCTTACGGCTCTTCTTCAGTTCCTCCTTCACGTTGTCCAAAGGCACCATTTTCTGGCGGAAGCTATAATGTCCGTTTTCTTTTTTCTGGGCAAATACGATACGCGCCATTTTTTTGGCTGCACCGCCTTTCTTTTGCTTAGCCATGGTTACTTCTTCTCTCGATGAATGGTGTGCTTACGCAAAACCGGGTTGTATTTCTTCAGCTCAAGCCGGTCGGTGGTGTTACGACGATTCTTGGTGGTGTGGTAACGCGAGGTTCCGGGCGCCTCGGTACACTCAAGAATAACTTGAACGCGGTTTCCTTTTGCCATATCGTTTTTCGGTATCTATGTGTACATCCTTAGCACATCTGTGCACAGCCTTCGCTGACATACACCACACGCGCAGCGCATGGTTCAATGAGCACATGAAAGCCGAGCATGTTATTCAGCGTCGTACAGCTTTGTCAGCTGTGCGCTTCTGCCCCAACTACACGTTGACTCCCTGCCGACGCGCTTCCTTCAACACAGCCTGGATGCCTTTTTTGTTGATCGTTTTGAGTGTCTTTGCCGACACTTTCAGCGTAATCCAGCGATCCTCATGCGGAATGTAGAACCGTTTCTTCTGCAGATTGCGCTGAAAACGGCGCTTCTGCTTGTTGTTGGAACGCGATACCGTATTTCCTGACACCGGGCCTTTGCCGGTCAAGTCATCTTTCCGTGCCATAGCGAGGGCCGTCGTTTACTCGGAGAAGGTTGTCGTAGATCTATCCTGCCTCCACTGCAAAGGAAAAAAACGCGCGCGGGAGACTCAGGGCTGTGCATTGTGTGTTGACAGTCTTTTTGTAGACAGATCTACACCCATTTGTTTGTTAAGAGATAGTGTAATCATTGACAGACCTGCCCAGTTCCATCGCGCTTTTGATGAAGACGTTGCCTACATGTCTCCTTGAATGGACTGGGCAGGGGCCACCGATGCAGCGCGTGCTGCCGGATACAACGCAGCCACAATGCACAATCCAAACGCGAGCCCGACGACAGCAAGCACATCAGCGGTCTGTATAACCACCGGGTAGGCGTCGATTAGAAACGACTCGGCCTGACTGAGTGGTACCAGAGCGAAGTGCTTCTGTGCCAGAGCCAGTCCGAGTCCAAGTCCGGCCCCCATGCCGGTTCCTACCACGCCGATGAGGGCGCCTTCCAGCAGAAATATACGGCGAATGTTGCGTGCCGATACACCCAGTGCACGAAGCACCCCTACATCACGGCGTTTCTCGATCACCACCATCGTTAAAGACCCTACGATGTTGAACGCGGCGACAATGACGATAAGAAATAGAATCGCCCACGCGCCCCACTTTTCAAGCTGCATCACGTCGAAGAGCGCGCGCTGCATATCGTACCAGGTGCGCACCGTGAAGGCGTCTGCATCGAGCTCGCGCTCAAGCTGCGCTTTAAGCGCATCAGCGCGCTCAATGTCGTGCAGGCGGATGTCGATTCCCGAAACCCGATCGCCGAGCCGGAACAGACGCTGCGCCTCCGACACGCCAATGTACACTCGGCTCTCGTCTTGTACCGCCTGCATATCAAAGAGTCCACGCACGCCGAACCAGTGCAGGCGCGGTACGCTGAAGACGCTGGTGAGGCTCTGCTCGATGCCTGCTGCCGAAATAAGACCGACGACCGGCGCATCGTCTCCCTCCTGCGGCACCAGCCCGCGCGAGCGCCCCAATCCGGTATTCAGCACAATTCCGGCACGGCTATCTCCCGTAATGCCAGAGGCGATGTCGAACTGCCCGTACCGCATAGCGTCGCGCATCTCATTGGTTGCTTCTGGTGCTACGCCACGCACCGTAACCACTGTGCGGACCGAGCCGGTACCTTCGCGCTGCATCAGCACGGCACGGCCTTCTACAAATGCAGAGGCCGAGGCTACATCGTCGTACTGAAGGGCAAGCCGCTCCAGATCTGCAGCCTCAGCCAGTCCGGGCGCTTCTGTGCTCTCGATGCGCACGTGCGGATCCAGCGAGACCATGAGGTCGCGCACGAAGTCGAAGAAGCCGTTCATGACCGAAAGCACAACGATCAGCGCTGCCACGCCCAGCGCGACCCCCACCGTGGAGAGTCCTGTGATGATCGATATGAGCGACACGCGCTTCTGACTAAACAGGTACCGCGTTGCGATTTGAAGCCGATAATCCATGCGTATGTCTCGGGCCGTGTTGCAACGAGTCGGTATAACCGGCCTGAGAGCCGGGCAGAAGCGCTGTGCGATCTACACGCAACCGCTACTGAAGCTGATTCGGGGTGCCATCTGTAAAGAGCGATTCGTCTACTGTCTCTGGCAGATTGAGCGTCGGCATCGTGATGGCCATGTTGCCTTCGGTGCTTTCTTTTCGGGTATGCAGGTGGATGCGCCCCGCCGCGCTATCGAACGCGGTTTCGCTCGCCCATACGAAGCGGCGGCGCTCCGCATCCTCGGGCATGCTCTCAAGGTGAAACGCCCACTCTACAAGCCGACCTGTCTCGCTGTCAACGTGAAGCCAGTACTGGTCGCCTGGCGTAAGTCCCACATCGCCAAACGAGAGGTGAAGCACCTCGCGGCCAGCCGTAGATGCATCAGCATCGTAGGCCCGCTGCACGCCCCCGTCGAGCACCTTCAGGGGGGCAAGGAGCCAGTACGTATCGTTGATGTAGCGCTGATAGGCTTGCTGAAGTGCCTCAGCTGCCGCCTCGCCAACGACCTCTTCTCCCTCTTGAAAGGCCTGGCCTACAGGAGGATCGTCGTCGCTATGCAGATCAAGCAGAGCCACCCAGTCTGTTTCGCTGTTGGTCCACTCCACCCGGTACGTGCCGGTTGTCCGGTTCCACAGATGGCGTGCTACCACGCGCTGCTGTTCGCCCTGCTCTACAGCAAAATCAAAACGCAGGTAGGGCGCGGCCTGCCACGCCTCGCCTCCGTGCGCCTCGTACAGACGCAGTGCTAACGAATCGGCGGGCGACGCTGGAACAAACGCTGTTTCAGATGCAGGCGACGTGTCGGTTGGCGATTCGGCGTTGCAACCTGCGGCAAACAACATCCCCGCAAGAAATCCACAGATAACCCAGATACGCATAGCAAAAGAAGGAGCAAAAAAAGATAAACGCGACAGAAACGTAATGGATGGTAGAGACCATGCACCGCTGGAACCCTCGCTGTTCGGGGCTGGTGCATCCAAAAAGCTTGTTCGCATTGCTGTGCACTTTGGTGCAGGCGTTGCTTGTTCAGCTATTTGGAGCGGTGTATTCTGCGTTTCCGTACCCGCGAACCAAGAAGTGGGTTCATTTTTGTCGCGCTTGGTGTTTTACACCGATGTGCTCCTCCTAACGTCTCCTAACGTACCCGACTTTTCCTCTCTGGCATCCCAGACCGATATGGCATCTGTTGGCATCGACGCAATGGAAATATGGACCGGCAAGCTGGTTCTTGACCTACCCAATACGTTTGCACCCGTGAAAGACGAGGCCCCTGCTAAGTATACGAAAGGCCTCGGGCTTACCGGTTCTTCGCTTCCAGACGTGCATGAAGACATTGTTACGATGGGCGCGAATGCCTGTAAGCGTCTTATTGAGCGCAAGGGACTTACGCTCAACGACATCGGGCGTATCGATGTAGCCACTGAATCGTCGTTCGACCGCTCCAAGCCCGTATCCACATACATTGCAGGCTGCCTGGAACAGGTGTTCGAAGGCGACCTGTCGCATGCCAACAAGGGGGAACGCAAGTTTGCGTGCCTTTCGGGCACGCAGGCGGTCGACGATGCCTGCAACTGGATTCGGGCCAAGCGCCATCGCGGCCGCGGAGCGCTCGTCATCGTGACCGATACCGCTCTGTATGAGCGCGACGATCCGGGCGAAGCTACACAGGGTGCCGGAGCCGTTGCGCTGTACATCACCGAAACGCCCTCTATCGTTGCGCTGTCGACCGAGCAGGGCATTGGCAGCAAAGATGAAACGGACTTCCTGAAACCCAATCAGCAGTTTCCGAGCGTTGACGGACGGCGATCCATCGGGGTTTATCTTGACCGGGTTCGTGAGGCGCTGCACGACTATGAATCGGTGGCGGGCCGCATCCACAAAGCAGATGTTTCCTACCTGCCATTCCACACCCCTTTTCCAGGCATGGTGCGCAAAGCGGCACTCATGACCTACCGCCATCTCATCGCAGATACCGATGAGGAAGAAACCCTACTTGGGCTTGTGGGCGAGCCTCCTTCACCTGATGCGTTCGACGACCCAGACGCCTACAAAAAAGCGCGCTACGACTACCAGAAGGCGATTCGCAATACCGAACCTTTCCAGACGTGGTATACGGCCACAGTTGCTCCTACGCTCTCGCTCTCTCGGCGCACAGGAAACTGGTACACCGGCTCGGTGCATGTGGCCCGTGCCAGCGCACTCCTCGAAGCGGCCAGGCACAACAACGACCTCGTAGGCAAACGCATGTTAGTCGGATCGTATGGATCGGGCGCCCAGGCCGAGATACACGCCGAGACCGTGTGCCCCGGCTGGCGTGCTGAGATCGAAGCGCTCACCATCGAGGATCAGTTGGATGCGCGCTACGATCTCTCATTTGAGGCGTACGAGCAGATACACAGCGCGCACACCTACGGGATCGAAACCAGCATCGACTCTTTCACAACGCCCCAGAACGAGTTTGTATTTGGTGGATGGGGCGATATGGGCGAGCGTACATACGCCTATGTACCTGCTGTATCCGCTGCATCCACCTGAATGGGCATCGATAGGCGACATGCCTACACGTTGAACCGGAAAAGCATGACATCTCCGTCTTTGACCTCGTAGTCTTTGCCTTCAGCCCGCATCACCCCGGCGTCACGGGCCGCTGCCTCTGAGCCTGCTTCCACGTAGTCCTCGAAGTGAATCGTTTCGGCACGGATGAACCCGCGCTCAAAGTCGGTGTGGATTGTACCTGCTGCCTGTGGCGCTTTGGTCCCCTCACGGATTGTCCATGCCCGTGCCTCTTTGGGGCCAGCTGTAAAGAACGTGATGAGCCCGAGCAGCCGATACGCTGCCTGAATAAGCCGCTCCAGCCCAGGCTGTTCGAGGCCGAGCTCCTCCAGAAACAGCTCGCGCTCTGCCACGTCGTCGAACTCCGCAATCTGCGACTCGATCTCGGCTGATATGACAACGACCTCGGCCTGCTCCTCTTCAGCAATGGCGCGCACTTCGTCTACGTAGTCGTTGCCGTCGGGCAGACTCTGCTCGCCGACATTGGCAGCATAAAGGACCGGTTTACTCGTCAGCAGAAATAGCTCGTTGATCAGCGGGCGGTCTCGTTCATTCGCTGGGAAGGTGCGCGCAGGGTTACTGTCGGCCAGATGCTCGTAGAGGCGCTCGTACGTATCCAGCTTCTTCTGTGCGTCTTTGTCGCCGGTCTGGGCGGGCTTGCGTGTACGCTCCACACGCTTCTCTACCGTTTCCAGATCTTTAAGGAGAAGTTCTGTGTTGATAATGTCGATATCGCGGGCCGGGTCTACGCTCCCCGATACATGCACAACGTTGTCGTCGTCAAAGCAACGCACCACGTGAATGATCGCGTCGACCTCGCGGATGTTCGCCAGAAACTGATTGCCCAGCCCTTCGCCTTCCGCTGCACCTTCAACCAGTCCGGCGATATCGACGAACTCGATGCTGGCCGGGATTACCTCCGCCGATTCAGCGAGCTCGCCCAGTGTATGCAGGCGCTCATCAGGCACAGGCACAACGCCCACGTTCGGCTCGATCGTGCAAAACGGATAGTTCGCCGACTCGGCACCGGCATTACTCAGGGCATTGAAAAGCGTCGACTTTCCCACATTGGGAAGGCCTACAAAACCACAGCGAAGAGACATAAGCGAGAAAAAAGTTCAACAGTACACGAAGCGCGTCCACACCCGTGGAGGCGCCTGCACAGATCCGTCCTGACAGGACATACCTGTGCAAGAAAGCAGCGCATACATCGGACGAGGCACCACTGCGATTGTGCCATCGCAGCACGTTTGTAGGGCAGCCATCCGCCATCTTCACCCGGATATCGCGTAATAGCGGTTGGATACGGAGGCGCTCCGGAAGGGCGTCGTCAGAGATGCAGGCCTATTGGTGGGTATCGAGCCAGGATGAGCCTGCTTACCGGCCCCGTCTCCCAGAAGACTGCGGGGGTACCTGCAAATACTTCGGGCGGGCGCTACCGGACTGCCGGCGTGCCGTCGGCGTAACTCACCTCGATGAATGAACGTTCAGGTAGGCGTACAGCGGTAAGCGTTCCCATGTCGGGCTGTTCGTGGTACACGCACCCGGTGTCAATCATCAACAGTTTATCGCGATTGATCGGCTCTGCATGCGGCGTGTGTCCGCACACAACCGGCTTCTCCCAGGCGAACGAATCTGCATCGAGATGGGAACGCTCCCATAGGAATACTTCCTCTCCAAACTGGTCTATGTTTTGCTCGATAGTGAGATCTGCTTTGAGCCCGGCGTGCACGAAAAAGAAGTCCTCGGTCTCGTAATAGAGCTTCGTATTGCGGACAAACGCTTCGTGCTCTTCAGGAATAACGACTTCGGAGCCGTCTTCAGAAAGGTAGCTCTGCATGGTTGTGATGCCGCCATTGATGCGCCACAGGTTGAAAGCACCGGCATCCAGGTAGTCGAGCATCAGCGCTTCGTGGTTGCCACGCAGGAACGTACACTCGTAGGCTTCTTCCAGCTCCAGAAGCCGATCGATGACGGCCCGCGACCCTGGTCCGCGATCGATATAATCACCTACGAAAAGCAGATGGTCGTCCTCGGTGGGCTCGATTTCACCGAGCAGTGCATCGAGCGATGCGGCACATCCGTGGATATCTCCTATGGCGATAAGGCCCATAATGTAGACAACGATGCTGCACGTGGGCGAGAACCAGAGCGGCTACAGCCGGCGCTTCAGTAGCGCACACGCAGATGGAAAGGACGGTGATCAGGCTGTAGTTTACAAAGCAATGTGCTTAAAATAAACGTACTGTTATTTTTTGACTGTACAGGGCTCATACCTTTCCACCGAGTTTGGGTTCAAGGCGTATCAATTTCGTACAAGATGTGCATACAGAAGATGAGATGAGTACTTACGAAGCCCGCTCGGCAATGGCATCCATACCAACACGGCCGCGCCCAGTCTTGTTAAGATCTCCTGAGGTGTAGAGCTCCATTAGCACCGAGTCCAGAATCCCATTTACAAAGTCGCCGCTCTTGGGGGTGCTGAAGCGTTTCACAATCTCGATGGCTTCATCGATCGTAACCTTGGGGGGGATGTCTTCAAAGTGAAGCAGCTCGCACGTAGCCATACGCAGTACCGCCCGGTCGATCGCTGAGATCCGGTCGAGTTCCCAGTTGTCCAAATGCGCCTTTAGGTACATGTCAATCTGCCGCTCGTTCTTTGCCGTGGTCTTGAAAAGCGCCTGAGCGAACTCAAGGACATCCGGATCCCCTTCCAGTTCAGGCTCGATCAGGGTGTATATATGATGGCGTGGCTTGCCACCCGCCAAGTCGCGGGCGTACAGCGCTTGCATCACACGCTCGCGTGCCTGTCGTCGAGAGCTCATTGGTAGAGGGATAAGATCATGGATGAATGCAGACGCATCGTATCTGCTCTGCACGTGGGCTGATTCCGGATGCGTCTGCAAACCCCATGGTTTCACACCTGATTCGCACAAGTGCGCTTTTTACGTTGCATCTGCCTGTCCAGCGGTGTCCTGCATGTGCATCTGTGGCTGTGCGTGTCTTGCCCTGGTTTAACGTATTCCCCTATGCCTGCGCCAAATACCGTTCCGCTTCTGGCCTGTGCTATTGCATTTGCGCTCGGCATAGCGGGTGCAGCAACCGG
This sequence comes from Longimonas haloalkaliphila, assembly GCF_055379825.1. Lineage (NCBI taxonomy): Bacteria > Pseudomonadati > Rhodothermota > Rhodothermia > Rhodothermales > Salisaetaceae > Longimonas > Longimonas haloalkaliphila. Next base: position 542,454 of record NZ_AP043948.1, read on the forward strand.
CTTCCTTACCTGGACGGTGTGGAGCGGCATACTTGCTACTGGACTGCTGGGCGCCGTGCTTGGTATCTGGCACCAGCACACGCATCTGGTTAGCCCAGGCCCAACGCTCTACACCCTCTCGCTCCTCATCGTGCTGATCGCCGTTGGCGGACTGCGATACACGCTCTGGCAGAGCCCGCCCCCGAACAGCTTGCGTACGCTTCCCGCTTCCCTTATAGGGTCTTCGCTCACCGTAGAGGTAGCTGGCACAATCCGGAGTCCGGTTGTCGCCTCAGAAGAGTCTGTTCGTTTCGTGCTTGAGGCAGACCGCCTATTCACTGCCACTGATACACTACATATCCAGGATCAGATACAGGTGCGGTGGCAGCATTCTGCGTGGGCCGACATGCCTGAGGCTTTTCCCGTGGTCACAGCCGGAGAGCGCTGGCAGATGCAGGGACGCTTGCGCCCGCCGCCAACACCGCGCAACCCGGCCGATTTTGACTACGGCGCCTACCTGCGCCAGCATGGAATCTACTGGACGCTGCGGGTTGCCTCTTCGGAAGACGTCATGCGCCGGGCCTCGGCTCCTGCCGGATACGACCGCGCCGTGCATCGTATGCGCGCCTTCGTGTACAGGCAACTCAACACCCACGTGTATACCGATGCAGCGCGAGGCATTCAGCAAGCGCTGCTCCTGGGCGATCGTAGCGACGTAGACCCAGACCACCGCATTCACTTTGCTGCTACCGGGCTCATGCACCTTCTCGCTGTTTCAGGACTCCACGTACTGCTCGTGGGCCTGGTTGTCTACCAGCTCTTACGCCCAATGCTCATGCGGCTCGGCTGGCCGCAGCGCCGCGTTGACATAAGCCGGGCTGCCTTTACGCTGCTCCTTCTGATTACGTACGTTGCCCTTACGGGTGCACGTCCATCGGTTGTGCGCGCTGCGATCATGGCAGCCATTCTGATAGGCGGGTCACTCGCGCAGCGGTCTTATGCTACGCTGAATGCTCTCGGTGCAGCCGGTCTCATCCTTCTGTGGATGCGCCCTGCCGCGCTCTACGACCCCGGATTTCAACTTTCGTTTGCGGCAGTTACGGGCATCGTGCTGTTTAACCCGAAGCTTATGAATGCTCTGCCGGCATGGTGCACTCGGGGTACCGCCCTCCGGTCAACGGCACAGTCGGTTACGGTGTCGGCGGCGGCGCTGGTTGGAACGGCTCCATTTCTGCTCCTCCACTTTGGCTTTGTATCGATCGGTGGGCTTCTTCTTAACGTGATTGCGATTCCCATTACGGCACTGGCGCTCTCTGCAGGTATCCTTACGCTCGTAACCAGCTTTCTACCTGGCGTGGCTATGCTCTTTGGCGCAGCCGCTGATGTACTTACTCAGTCTCTCATTGCGGTGGCATCTTGGGGAGCCACTGCTTTTGGTCACTGGCAGTGGGCTGCCCCTCACGTGCCAGCCAGTGTCGTGGCGGCAATGTCAGCTGCTCTTCTCATATTTGGAGGGATGCGAACGTGGCGCCCCGCACATGGCGCTATGGCGCTCTTAGCTGTGTTTACTGTCACCCTGTGGGGAGCGATAGCTTCACGCCCGCTGCAGCCCACACTCGATATTCTCTTCTTCGACGTTGGTCAGTCTGATGCAGCACTCGTTCGGACTCCTGACGGACATCATCTGCTCGTCGATGCAGGACTTCGCACGCCGCATTCTGATGCTGCTGAGCATACGATTCTTCCTCATCTTCGTTATGCGGGGATTCGCTCTCTTGATGCTGTGCTCGTTACGCATCCAGATGCTGATCACATTGGGGGGCTTCCTGCTCTCTTACGAGCCGGGGTCGTGGATGCTGTATGGGATAATGGTCAACCTGACGATGGCATGCTCTATCGTGACGTGCGTCACTTGGTAGATAGCCTTGATGTCATGCACCGTCCCATTCTGCGAGGAGACACACTTGCCTTAGGGGCGCATGCTCGTGTTGTTGGGCTTGCTCCTTCCCTGGATCCTGCTAATGACGGACTGCATGGACGAAATGAACAATCCGTTGTCATTGCGCTCCATTATGGATCCGTTCAGGTACTCTTTACGGGAGACGCCGAGCATGAGCTGGAAAGGCAGCTCGTGGATCGCTATAGAGACCAGCTGCAGAGTGATATCGTGACAGCTCCTCACCACGGATCTATTACCAGCAGCACACTTCCCTTCGTTCAATCCACTTCTGATCCGGCTCGAACCCATGTTGTGATTAGTGCAGGAGCCTACAACATGTTTGGATTTCCACATCCGCAGGTTCTGGAGCGATGGCGAATCTGTGCAGTTGAGGTTTACTCTACAGCAGGACGCGCGGTTTGGCTTCGTACCGACGGTGCGTCTGTCTGGTCTGTGGACTGGTGAACTGATAACAAAAACTGACAATGTGTCGCTCTTCAAGCAGTCCACCAGATTAGCCATTGTATTACTGCAACAGAATACGTGAGGCTCAACAAGTGATATACTCCGGTATACAAGGAGCAGAATGGCTACCTGTGGTACACTGCTGTGTATCGATTCACAATCATGGCTTGAGTCGCTTTTCTGTTTTCCACACCCTTATATAATAGTAATATATATTTTAAAATTAAAAAGTTGTATTAGTAGTAGGGGCTGTGGATATGTGGAAAACCTCTTTATGCACACGCTGAGAGCCTCAATGTGAATAACTTAGGGGAGTTATCCACAACCTATCCACATAAAATGGGCAGTGGTAGGTCGGTACAGGCGTGTCAGAGCAGATTTCGGCATGTTATCCACATATCCACGGCAAAAGCTCAGATTGAGCGGATATGTTATCCACAGTTATCAACACTGTGGATAAGTTGGGAGCATTTGTGGATAACTGGGTAGTTGTGCACATGAAGATAAGACGTGTGGGTAACTTGCCGGTTATCCAGAAGTTATGCCCGACTTATCCACAGGTTATCCACAGATTTTGTGGATAACCTGACGAATCGCCAGAATAGGCAAAATAAAAGCCCAACCTGTCCACATTGGCGTAGACAGGCTGGGCTCTATTCGAGCGATCCTTGCTCTGAGGACGCTCTGTGGGGTAAACGGTCAGCGATTAGCGACCGAGTCGCTGGTACATTTCACGCTTGTAGTCTTCAACACCGGGCTGATTGAAGGGGTTGACGCCGAGTGCATAGCCACTTACGGCAACGGCATGTTCAAAGAAGTAGAGCAACCCGCCGATTGAGCCCGGGCTGATGTCATCGAGCCAGAGCGTGCAGTTCGGGACGCCCCCGTCGGTATGGGCCTGGGCCGTTCCTTCATATGCTCCTTGTGTAACAGCACTCATGGGTCGGTCGGCCACGTAGTTGAGTCCGTCGAGGTTAGCCTCGCTATTTGGAATCTGTATGTCGGCTCCGGTGTCCTCAGCCATGAGGAAGGTTTCCATCACGATGCGTTGCCCGTCCTGCATGTACTGGCCGAGCGAGTGAAGGTCGGTAGTGTACTCGACCGTTGCCGGAAATAGTCCGGTACCCTCTTTTCCTTCACTTTCTCCGAAGAGCTGCTGCCACCAAGCGCCAATGCTGGCCAGGCAGGGTTCGAACGTTGCCAGCACCTCTACGTCGTACCCGTTCTGAAGCAGGGCATAGCGTAGCGCAGCGTACTGAAGGGCCGGATTATCAGAAGGATCATCGAGGTGGCGGTGCATGTCGACCGCGCCGTAGAGGAGCGAGCGTATGTCGATGCCCGCTGCAGCGATAGGAAGCAGCCCAACCGGTGTGAGAACGGAAAAGCGTCCACCTACATCGGGAGGGATGACGTAACGCGTATACGCATGGCTTTCTCGCAGCGCATTCAGCGCTCCACCTTCCGGACTCGTTGTGATAATGATGCGATCGTCGGCGTCGTCGAAGCGGTCTTCCATCCACTGTCGTACCACGCGAAACGCAAGAGCGGTTTCGAGGGTCGTGCCGCTTTTCGAGATAACGTTCACGAAGACGGACTTCCCGTCGAGGTGTGCCAGGAGCTGCTTCAAGTACGCGCCGCTGGTCTGGTGCCCGGCGAAATGCACAGTTGGCGGTTGCGTCGGGTCGGCGCTGGCTCCCCCCACGTCATCTCCCGGCGCATCGGTGGTTTTTGGGAAGTAGGGCGTAAGGGCATCGATGACGGCTTTGGCACCGAGGTATGAACCGCCAATGCCGAGGCAAAGCAGCACATCCGCATCGCGTCGCAGGCGAGCGGCTTTGGATTCCAAATCACCAATCAGGGCGTCATCGGGCTGATCAACGAGCGTGCGCCATCCGAGGAAGTCGCTGCCTGGGCCGCTGCCATCTTTCACGGTCTGGTGTGCTTCGGCGATGGCCGGGGGCAAGTCGGTACGCGTATAGTCGTCCAGAAAAGGACGAATGTGGGTGTCGTCTAATCGAATCATAGGGCTGGAGTGTGATAAGAGTGCGATACGTGGACTGCGTTCAATTTTACGGACTTAACGGAGAGACTGGCGACGCAGATTCGCACATCCCTATAATACCCTACAATACGTGGCTCTTTACATGGCGCTTCGGAGCAGCGCAAAAGCGGTTCGACGTGCGAAATGTGCCTCCGAGGCTACCGGGTAGACTCTTCAAGCAGCCATGCAATTGCATCTGTTGGATGAGGTGCGGGGTCCTGATACTTCAGGTTCTTGGATTCACGCGGTAAGATGCACGAAGAGCATATATATGGGGCAGGCAGAAGACAGCCCGGATTGCAGTCGTCGTGGCACGGTCATCGTGGCGCGCGATAAATTGTCTCGGCACACGTCTCCGGATCTTCATGACTCAGGTCACGCGCTTACCGCCTATCTGCAGACTCTAAGAAAAGAAGTGCTCAGGAAAAAGAATGTGCTGCGCATCCGCCCGTAAGAGCCTGTTTGGATGTTGGTTGGCAGGCGAGGTCGAGCGATGGTAGGAGGCGCCTACGATTCGTTTTGATCGTAGTACATGGTGTGGAAGCGGTAGGCGCAGAAGAGCGCTGCGCCGGTCATGAGCGCTCCCCGAAACCACATGCCAGCCAGTAGGCGCTGGCCTGCAATAAAGACGGCAACAACACCGATAACAAGGTAGACAATGGCTAAGAGGTTGGCACGGTCCATGGTATCGGGGTGGTTATGAGAGGGGGAGACGGAGGGCCTGCACAATGCGTTCTGCTTCAGAGGCATCAAGAAGCGTTTGCGAGGCTGTTTCGGGCACTTCAACAGGGACGGTCTCAACCATTTCGAGTCCGTATCCGGCCAGCCCGACCCGCTTTTTGGGGTTGTTGGTGATGAGGCGGAGCTTGCGCACGCCGAGGTTGCGAAGAATCTGGCATCCAATGCCATAGTCGCGCGGATCCATCGTGCCCTTAATACTCGCATCGGGTGAGGAAAGCGCTTGCAGGCGCTGGAGCAGCGTAGAGGACTGGGCAGATTGGCGCATGTACAGCACCACGCCCCGGCCCTCGTCTTCAACCATCATGAGAGAGGCGGCCAGCTGCTCGCTATGGGGATCCCGGCGGGCGGCAAACACATCGCCTAGCACGTTCTGCGAGTGCGCTCGCACGAGGATGGGTTCGTCTTCACGCCATTGCCCTTTGGCAAGCGCCAGGTGCACCTCGTCGGTGAGCTGGTCGCGGAACGGAAGGATGCGAAACGAGCCAAAGGCCGTTTCAATGGGGTACTCGCCGATGCGCTCCACCAGCCGCTCATGCTGCATCCGGTAGGCGATTAGATCTTGGATAGTGATAATTGGCATGTCGAGCTCTTTGGCCAGCGGCAGCAGCTGGGGCACGCGGGCCATGGTGCCGTCTTCATTCATGATCTCAACGAGCGCTCCGGCTGGCGGATACCCGGCCAGACGGGCCAGGTCAACAGCCGCCTCGGTATGCCCGGCGCGTCGAAGGACGCCTCCGGTGCGCGCAATGAGCGGAAAGACATGCCCAGGACGCGCAAAGGCACTGGGGCTTTCGCTATCGTCGGCAAGGGCCTGAATGGTGATGGCCCGGTCGCTGGCTGAGATGCCTGTTGTGGTTCCTTCCTTGTAGTCGACCGATACGGTGAACGACGTGTGATGGATCTCCGAGTTCGACTCCACCATCAGGTTAAGATCCAGGTCGTGGGCCCGTTCGGGCGTGATGGCCGTACAGATGAGGCCACGTCCGCGCGTGGCCATAAAGTTGATCTGTTCGGGGGTGATCTCGCTGGCCACTCCGATAAAGTCGCCCTCGTTTTCGCGATCCTCGTCGTCTACGACGATAATGAGTTCGCCACGCTGTAGGGCGGCAAGAGCGGTTTCGATGTTACTGAACTCGGAAGCGTCGGGCGTGGAGTTGGACGATGCCATGAGCGCATGCGTGCGGGTTAGTAAAACGGGGGGGTAACAACGAAAGCGAGCGCTGCGCTGTTCGTGCGCAGCCTGTTACTTTACGTCTTCACCTTCCACCTGCGCGATTGCTGACTTGTCAATGCGGAGCTTCACGCCGTTGCTGTCGACCTGTGCAAGCACGCTGTCGTCGTCAATGCTGCGCACGGTGCCATGAATCCCGCCAATCGTCACGATCTGATCGCCCTTTGAGAGCTGGCTAACCATGTCTTCGTGCTGCTCCTCGCGTTTCTTCTGCGGCCGGTAGATAAAGAAGTAGAAGACCGCAAAGATGAGAAGGAATGGAAGGAGCAGTCCAAAAATACCGCCGCCGCTTTCAGCATCGGCAGCGAGCAGGAACGGGGCGAATCCAAAAAGAGTCGGCATGGGAAAAACGCAGCATGAGAAAATACATAACCGTCGTCTAAACGAGCAATGTTTGGAACGGGTTCGCAGAAAGCCCTGCGAAAAAGCCCGATGAACGCAAGGAGTAGAGCGCGTGTCGGGAGTTGCTTCAGCGACAGGAGAAGCAGAGAAAGAAGGGAGTAAACAAAAAATGGGCAAGCGACCCACATCGCGCCGCTGCGACCTCCTACCGCTGCTGCCTTCCGGCCCTGACGGAGTTCAGAGGGAGCTGGCCGTGTGGGACTTGCCCAATCCGTTGCGGGGTGTCCCCGCGCAAAGGTGTCCTTCTATATTATTTGTGGATGCGATGTGTTCCCGTCTGGGTGGGTGGCAGACCGCGCCACGGGGTAAAATTGCGTTAAGGGAGGAAGGGGAGATAGGTGTAAAAGAGCGGACGTGCGGAAGGGCGGCAAGTCTATCATTCTTCAATATTGGAGCCGCCGGTAGGTTGAATGGCGATCATGAAACCGTAAGGTAGAGGCTCGCGCTGCTACCCGGTCCGATCTTCAATAGCCATATGTTGATGTTTGAAACCGGTTTGTGATCATAGAGTGTTAAAAGGGTGCGTGCCATCTGTGGTACGCTCGTAATATTTTGATTGAGTCTATTCACCAATGGGAGTAACCATTCGCGATGTTGCAAAAGTGGCTGGGGTTTCAGCTACAACTGTCTCGCGTGTGTTCAACCACAGCAACCTGGTGAATGACAAAACGCAGGAGCGCGTCCGGGCTGTGGCAAAGAACATGGGCTACCGTCCCAATGCTACAGCACAGAGTCTGAGCCATGGACGCACCCGCGTGGTGGGGGTCATCGTTCCAGCTCCGCACGGCGAGTTCTTCTCCGAGATTATTCGCGGGATTGATGAGGTGGCGCAAGCAGCTAATCATCACCTTCTTATCTCCAGCTCCCACTACAGCTTATCCGAAAGCGAAGCGGCCCTCGATGCACTACGTGGGCGCGTAGACGGACTGCTCATCATGACTACGCATGTGGCTGCGCAGAAAGAACTCCTTGATGACATTGCTATTGACGTTCCCGTAGTATTTATGAACAGTGCGCTTGATGGCTCAACGTACAACACATTCGAAATCGAGAATTGCAAAGGAGCTTACACGGCCACCAAACATCTGGTAAAGCAAGGATACAAAAAAATTGGGATCATTCTGGGCCCTCCAGACAGTCACGACGTGCGCGAGCGGACGAAAGGATACCAGGCCGCACTGTCCGAAGCGGGGCTCGACCCAGATGCGCAGCCGATTATCGAAGGTGACTTTACGCAGGCGAGTGGATACGAGGCGGGACAGGAGATCCTTAATCTTGATGCGCTCCCTGATGCCTTCTTTTCGTGCAATGACTACATGGCAATCGGCGCTATGGCAGCACTTCAGAAAGCCGGCGTTCGCATCCCCCACGATGTAGCCATTGCTGGATTTGATGATATCCCGAGCGCAAAGTACAACACCCCTGCGCTTACAACCATTCGTGTGCCCGTGTACAGCCTGGGACAGAAAGCGGCCGAGCGACTCATCGATCTTGTCCACACCGAGGGAGCGTCAGAGGCGAAGCGGTACGTGATCCCCTCCGAATTGGTGATACGGGCAAGCACGTAAAGGGGCTATCATCCTGATCCCAATACGTGCCCCCTTCCAGTGCACACCATGCCACCCAGATCGATGTATAGAGCCTCTAAAGGCCGTATTTCAAAAAAACAAGGGGGTGGACTTGCAATTCTCCGTTCGGCAACATTATCATTAGAAACAGACATGAAACCGGTTTCAACATATTTTTTGCTTGCTTATGAAACCGGTTTCAGTCACGCGGGGCTCCGCTGACATCTGCTATCTGTAATCAGTCTTACATGCAAGCTGTCTCTGCGTCCCGGATGTTTGGAAGCGCTTTGCTCTCGTCGATTCGGCTTCCGTTGATCACTTTTTTCGCATGAGTCTCCGTAATGTTATGACCTGGAAGAGGCTATTTCTGCTTACCGCTATCCTTCTGACCACCGGGCTTATCGTTGGTGCACCCAGTTCGTATGCCCAGACCGGCACCCTTACAGGCACGGTTGTAGAAGCTCGTACAGGAGCTCCGCTCCCGGGAGCAAACGTTGTCGTACAGGGAACATCCATGGGAACGAGTGCTGACGCCGACGGCCGTTACACAATTCAGAACGTGGAGTCCGGGACGTACACGCTTCGGGCGACGTTTGTCGGGTATCGGGCATTGGTAGAAGAAAACGTTACTGTAGAAGCCGGTGAAACGAAAACGGTCGACTTTGAACTACAGGCAGACGGCCTCCTCGACGAAATTGTGGTTATTGGATACGGGGAACAGCGGCGCCAGGACCTCACCTCGGCGGTGTCCTCAATTTCTGAACAGGATCTGGCGGACCGCAGCATATCAGATCCTGTCGAAGCGCTTCAGGGCACGATTCCGGGCCTTGTTGTCACGCAGAACTCTGGGAGTCCAGGAGAAGGATTTAGCGTACGGATACGCGGGGTTGCCTCGCCGGGTGACAACGAGCCGCTTTACGTTGTAGATGGACTTCCGTTGCCCGACCGTCCTAACTACCTCAACCCCAGTGATATTGCATCGATTGATGTGATTAAAGATGCTGCTGGGGCAGCCATCTACGGCACGCAAGGGAGCAACGGGGTGATCCTCATCACAACCAAGCAGGGAGACGCCGGAGGCGAAACGCGTGTCAACTTCAATGCACAGTACGGCGCATCAGAGGCTCCGCGCCAGATCGACATGCTGGGCGCAGCAGAGTACGCCACGCTCCGCAACGAAGCGGCGATCAATGCTGGGCAGGCGCCTGTGTATGACAACCCGGCGTCGTTCCGGGGACAGTCGACCGACTGGCAAGACCAGATCTTCCAAACAGGCACCTTCCAAAAGTACAGCCTCGGCGTATCGGGTGGTGGAGAAGGGTTCCGGTTTCGCGTGAGTGGAGACTTCACCGATGAAGCCGGAATCGTGAAAACGTCTGATAACCGGCGCATCAACTTTCGCATCAACACCGAATATACCACCAACTCGGGCATCCTCACGGTTGGCGAGAACCTTTCAATCGGACGCAGCTCACGTAGCAGCGTCCCGGAGGGGGATGACGTGCGCAACTTCATGATCCAGACGCTGCAGTTCGCGCCCACAGAGCCCGTGCGCGATCCGTCTCTTAATACGACCGGTAACTACACGTTTAGCCGGTTCGGAAACAACGCATTCAATCCGGTTGCTGTCCTCGACTTCAACAACCAGCAAGATAAAGCGACCCGCATTGCAGGAAACGCCTTCGCCACGCTGAGTCCGATCGACGGGCTGAGCGTCAAAACGGATATTGGGCTCGACCTGCGCCACGGAGACGGGTACGGGTTTACCCCCACCTACGAGGTGAGCCCAGAGTTTACGAATGCGATCAACAGCGTATCCCGGTATACTGACCGCCGCTCCGCAATCATCTGGAGCAACACGGCTACCTACGACCGGACGTTTGACCAGCACAGCCTGACGGTACTCGGTGGCACGTCGGCGGAGTGGAATGCTTACGAGTTTATTGATGCAAACCGAACGGGACTGCCCAACGACGATCCATCGCTTCGGTACCTGCAGCAGGGCACCGAAAGCCAGGGAGTTACCGGCTCGCTCGACCGCTCACGCATCGTATCGTATTTCGGTCGTGTCAATTACGGATTTGAAAGCCGCTATCTCGCTACACTTGTGGCGCGGTACGACGGCTCGTCGCGCTTTGGAGCGAACAACCGGTTTGGGTTCTTCCCCTCCTTCTCTGTCGCCTGGCGGATTTCCGAGGAAGCGTTCATGGCCGACGTAGATATGGTCGAAGAGATCAAGCTGCGTGGCGGATACGGTATAAACGGCAACGACGGAATCGGTAACTTCCTCTTCTTGAGTGGAATTGAGGGATTCCGCAATTACAACCTGGGTCCTGACGGCGAGGTCTTCCCCGGGGCTACGGTGGCCGGAGCCGGTAACCCGGACTTGAAGTGGGAAGAGTCGCGTCAGACCAACATCGGCGTAGATGCTGCGCTTTTTGACGGGCGGCTCGATATCACGGCCGACTACTATATCAAGAACACCGCCGACCTTCTGATCGGTGTACCACAGCTGTCAACGAGTGGGGCCCAGCGTTTTGGGCAGGCACAGAACGCCGGCGACATTCAAAATCGCGGGTTCGACTTTGCGCTTGGGTGGAGCGACGACGCGCTCGGAGGCGACCTTACCTACCAGCTGCAGGGCAACTTTGCCACCGTGTCGAACGAAGTGAAGAGCCTGGGCGCCAGCGACGCGATCACCGGTGGAGGGTACCGGCAGGGACCCGTAACGCGTACCGTAGTCGGGCAGCCCATCGGGTCCTACTATGGATACGTGACCGACGGCATTTTCCAGACGCAGGAAGAAGTAGACGAGCACGCGTTTCAGTCGAATGGCACTGCGCCGGGCGACATCCGGTTTGCCGATCTCAATGGCGACGGGGTCATCGACGATCGCGACCGTACGTTCCTTGGCAATCCGTTTCCTGACTTCACGTACGGGTTCACGGGGCGGGTTTCGTATCGCGGTATAGACATGAGTGTCTTGCTGCAGGGCGTAGCAGGCGTAGAGCTCTTCCAGGCCTACCAGTTCTACACGCTCGGATCCGGCATTTTCAACCTCGAAAAGGAAGCGCTAAACCGGTGGACCGGACCAGGCACGAGCAACGACATGCCGCGCCTGACCGTCGACGACCCGAACCAGAATACGCGCATCTCCGACCGCTACATCCGCGACGGATCCTACCTGAGGCTCAAGAACCTGACGCTTGGCTATACCGTGCCCGACCGCTTCTTCGAGTCGATGGGCTTTGCCTCATCGGTGCGCCAGGCACGCATCTTTGTTGGCGGTCAGAATCTGCTCACGCTGACAGGATACGATGGACTCGATCCTGAAATCGGAGAGCGGAATGGCGTGCTCGACCGCGGAATCGACCGCGGCGTGTTTCCGCAGGCGCGCACCTACACCGTCGGCATTGACTTCCAGTTTTAGAGCCTGATTTGATCCCGTAACTTGGGCTCCGAGCGGCTCCGCTGGGCTGCAAGTCGTCCCCGATGTCGCCCCGTAGCCCCAGCTACGAACCTCCATCGTGGTCTAATTTTCGCCTCAGCGGCGCTCGCTCTTGCCTGCAAGCCACACCCCAAACAAGCTCTTAGCAGGATGCGCTACGCGGCCCCGGCGCTGCGACTGAGCCGTTTACACATTTTCATGACTTCGCTTCGTGCCCATGACTTTATCTACGACTTTGATGCCCTCTACATCCGTTCGGTCTCTCGTAACAGGCTGCGCCATCGCTATGCTTACGGCGGTGCTTATGATAGCCACTGGGGGATGCGACAGCATGCTGGATATCGACCCGCAGGGCACCCAGACCTCAGCAAACTTCTTCGAGACAGCCGATGATGCCAATCGGGCGTTAGCCGGAGCATACGACGCCATCCAGCAGCAGAAGCGCGCCACGTATCAGGGGGCGCCTGAGTTCCTGGCAGGCTACGACATGGTGTTCGGCGAGATAGCGTCTGACAATGCATTCAAAGGAGGCGAGAGCCAGAACGACCAGCCCGACATAAATGATGTGCAGACCTTCATCGTCAACCCCAGCAATCTGTACGTCGTCAAGATGTGGAGCAGTCTGTACGAAGCGGTGACGCGGTCGAACCGAATCCTGAACAACGTTCCTGATATCGAGATGGACGAAGACGAGAAAGCCGCCATCTTGGCTGAAACGCGATTTATCCGCGCGTACTCTTACTTCTACCTGCTTCAAGCATTTGGAATGGATCCGGCCACGAACAACGGGCCGGGCATTGTGCTCCTTGACGGCGAAGTGACAATCGGTGATGCCGATCAGCCGCGTTCGTCAGAGCCTGAAGTATGGGCCCAGATTGAGTCCGACCTGCAAGCAGGGATTGACGTGCTTCCCACGAAGAGCGAACGCCCCCGCTCAGAGTACGGGCGTGTAACGCGTGGAGCAGCCCAGTCGCTGCTGGTAAAAGCGTATATCTTCCAGAAGAAATGGGGAGTTGCCGAGTCGCTTGCACGAGACGTCATCAACTCTGGCGAGTATGCACTGGCAAACGACTTTGAAGGCATTTTCCGCACGAGTGGCGAGCACGGTCCGGGTTCAATCTTCGAGATCAACTACGCCACGCTTCCGAATCAACTCGAGGGGTACTACGGCAACGTATACCAGGCCAGCCGCTCCACATGGGGCTTCGGGTTCAAAAACCCGACTCAGGACCTCGTCGATGCCTTTGATAGCAACGATCCCCGTCTTGCCGCTACCGTTATCTTCGATGGAGAAGTTATGCCAGATGGTACTGTTGTAGAAGGCGGAAGCAGCCGGTCGGGCTATCACAACAGAAAAATCTGGATTCCGCAGGTTGAGTACCCGCAGAACAACGGACAAGGCATCTTTGCCGGTCCGAGCAATGTGCGCTACCTCCGCCTTGCCAACGTGCTGCTGTGGCATGCCGAAGCCGCAAACGAGAACGGCAATACAGCTGCTGCGCTCGAATCACTCAACCGGGTACGGGAGCGAGCACGCAACAACGCCGACACCCCCTCGGGCGTCCTTCCAGACATTACAACCACAGATCAGGACGCACTTCGTGAGGCAATCTACCGCGAGCGCCGTCTGGAGCTGGCAATGGAAGACCTGCGCTTCTTTGACCTGGTGCGCCAGGGCCGTGCCCCCGAAGTGCTCGGCGATGACGGATTTATCGAAGGCGTACACGAGCGCATGCCCATCCCACAGCGTGAGATTGATCTCAGCGGTGGTGTCCTCACGCAAAACCCCGGCTACTAACCCGGCAGCCCCTGCTCTGCAGCACACGTTCAACTTCTTTCTCCCGACTGCTTCGTTGACATGAAGACCACTGCACCCTTGCATCCGCTATCGTACCGAACTGCGCTATCCATTCTACTGATAAGTGCGCTATCCCTTTTTGCAGGAGGCCTGCTTGTCGGATGTGACCAGGGGGGGATGAGCGACGACGGCGATAATTTCATCGCACCCAACACCTCGCGCCTCAGCTTTGAAGTTGCTCCCGGAGCCCCCGACACAACCCAGCAGCTCACTCTCAGCTATAACTCGCTGGACGAGCACCCAAGTCCAGACGAAGTGTCTGGGCCGTTTTCGATTGAGGTTGCTGACGAAACAGGAAGCCCCTCAAACGGAAGCAGCACGTTCAACGTCACGTTCACGCCCCCCGAAGACATAAGCAGCTTTACTGAACGCGTTGTGTTTCGGTCGGGGAGTCAGGCAGTCACGATCCAACTGTTTGGAGCTGTCGGATTCGACGATGAACTCATCACCAACTATGCGGGCGACGGCGTTGTAACTGATTTCTTTGGGTTCAACGGCATTGGCGCCGAAGCTGTAAATGGACAACTCGTGCTAACCGGCTCGGATACCGGCGGACCCGGACAGTTTCCGGGAGTCGCGCATCTGTTTGATGGCGTCGTCGACTTCAGCGAGACGCCGGTTCTGGTGGCACGCATGAAAGTCTCTGACGAAAGCGCCGGGCCAGCTATCGTGCGCGCTGCGTTGAACCAACAGGGCGACGCTCCCGATGCCAACGCCAGCGTGGCTCCGCTCATCAAAGAGGTGCCCGCCGACGATGAGTACCGCGAGTATTACTTCGACTTCCGCGACAACTTTGCACAGTTTGACGGGCAGCCCGTCGATCCGTCGAACATTGCTGAACTGGTTCTTCTGGTGAACGACGATGGCTCGTTGCAGGCTCTTGGACGCTCCGATACGTTTACGGGGACTGTCTTTGTAGATCGCGTCGCCCGAAGAGCCGATATTCCCGGGGAAGAAGATGGCGGAAATACGCCTCCTACAGCCCGCTTTACGTTTGAGCCCAACAGTCCAACAGTCGGCGAGGCTGTCACTTTCACCGATGAGTCGACCGACGACGGGATGATCATCGCTCGCGACTGGGACTTTGGAGATGGTGCTACGGGGGCAGGTGAAACACCCACCCACACGTACACAGATGCCGGAGAGTACAGCGTGGTGCTCACCGTCACCGACGACGAGGGCGCTACCGGTACGTCTACTCAGACCGTTACGGTAACAGACGGCACGGAAGACGATGAATCCAGCGATTTCCGGGGCGATGAAAACGGAGACGGTCGCATCCTCTTTGATAACTTTGAAGATGGCATTGCAGATTACTTCACCTTTGAAGGCGCGGGTGCGGGCATTTCGCTGGCCGAAAGCAGCGATACGCCTCCAGAAAGCAGCGGATCTACAGCGCTGGCGGCTACGATTGACGGAGGAAGCGGCGGCGGATTTGCTGGATTCGGCAAGACTGGAGACGGCATTGACGTCAGCGATCTGGGCGAAGACCCGTACTTTACCATGTTTGTGAAGTCGGATGCCACACAGCCGTTTGAGCTGGAGATCAATCTTCAGGAAGACCAGAGCGGGAGCGGCAGTTTCGACGGGGAGGGCCCGGTAGATGATGAGTTTCGCTACGACTTCTTCGTAGATCCTGAGGTGTCGGGCTACACACGTATCAGCGTGCCATTGAGTGCCTTCCAGGACGACAACAGCGTCAATCCAGGTGGTGATGGCGAGCTGTCCTCGCGTATTGCCAATCTGGTCTTTGCTATCGGCAACATCCCCGATGAGACGTTCACGATCACGATCGACGACATCATCTACTCCAGCGAAGATCTCGGCACAGGCGATGAAACAGCACAGAGCGCCTGCAGCACAAGCGAGTATGAGCTCTTCTTTGAGGATGATTTCAACGCCCCCAACGACGAATTCTGGGATCGCGGCGACGCGACGTTCAACGGCAATCTCGCCTACTTCCGCCCCGAAAACATCACGTACGAAGGCGGAAGGATGATACTCAACCTGAAAAAAGAGAACTTCCAGGGGCGTCCGTATACAGGCGCTGAGCTGCGTACCGATAATGAAGACGGATTCTACAGCTACGGCTGCTACGAGGTGCGCATGAAGTCAGCCGGCCCCAGCGGTACGGTCTCCTCCTTCTTTGCCTTCCGGTTTAACCCCTGGCAAGAGATCGACATCGAGATCCTCGGTAAAAACAACCGCTCGATGCTAACGAATATCTTCTATAACGAGGGGCCTGTGGGTGAGCCAAACAACGATGCGTTTGAAGTGCCGCCGTTCCCAGAAAGCATAGGGCTCAGTTACGACGCCTCGCAAGAGTTCCACAACTACGCATTTGAGTGGCTGCCGGGCGAAATTAAGTGGTACCGTGATGGACAGCTTGTAAAACAGGCCACGGTGTCGGGAGCCAACCCGAGTGACATCCCAGATCTCGAAATGCAGATCATGATGAATCTGTGGGTATCGGATTCGCCAAGCTTTGCCGGAGAGATTGACGACAGCGACTTCCCCGTCCGCTCCGAATACGAGTGGGTACGTTTCTATCGGCCGATAAACTAAGAATCTCGATAAGAATCTCTCTAACCAACCGGATGATGAGGCCCTTGTGTGGCCTCATCACTCCAGTCTACATCACTTTTAGAGCTATGCCTATGTATCGCGTCACTACTTCTGGCATGTTTTCCGGGGCGTTCGTGAGCACGCTACTACTTGTGCTCGCGTTTGGTTTTATTACGGTTGCTGGGTGTACACAAACACAGCCGAGTGCCGATTCTACATCGCCTTCCGATGAAACGCAGGCCGACTCACCGTCTATGTCGTCAAACGAACTGAGCCAAACCGGAGAGCTTGCTTCTGCGGAAGGAGCCCTCATGCCGCTGGACCGTTCCGTCTCGCTGCTCGATATCGGGCCGCGCCTTGTATCGCCACAGTCCATGTCCAGTCAGGTGTTTATCGATCAGGCGGTGGCGCAGGGCTCAGAGCGCCAGGCCTCCAACATTGAGGCGCGCGTTGATTCGCTCTTAGACCTGATGACCCTGGAGGAAAAAGTCGGGCAGATGACGCAGTTTGAGCTGGGCATGGTAACGGATGATGATGCTTTTCCGCAGCCCATCAACCATGAAGAGCTGCAGCGCGTGGTGCGTGATTATCATGTAGGCTCGTTGCTCAACGTAGTTGATACTGCGTTCTCTCTCGACCACTGGCACGAGATTATCGGAGCCGTGCAGGAAGAGGCCCGCCAGACGCGCCTGGGCATCCCGGTGCTCTATGGCATTGATGCGATGCATGGCGCAAACTACACCCAAGAAGCAATTCTCTTTCCACAGGCACAGGGACTGGCTGCCACCTGGAATGTCCACCTGGTTGAAGAGGTTGGGGCCATCACCGCGCGTGACGTGCGGGCGAGTGGCATTCCGTGGAACTTTGCACCGGTGTTAGATGCGGGACGCGATCTGCGCTGGCCCCGCCTCTATGAGACCTTCGGCGAAGATGCCCATCTGACCACAGCCATGGGGCTCGCTGTAAACAAAGCCCAGCAGGGAGATGACATGTCCGGTGAAAGACAGGTTGCTTCAACCTTGAAGCACTTCATTGGCTATTCCGTGTCGGATAGCGGGCGCGACCGTACCCCGGCTACGATCTCTGAGATTGAGCTACGTGAGCAACACCTTCCGCCGTTCCAGGCCGCAATAGACGCCGGTGCCGCCTCAGTGATGGTCAACTCGGGGGAGGTGAACGGGGTGCCCGTACACGCAAGCCGCTACCTGCTTACGGATGTGCTGCGCGGCGAGCTCGGATTTGACGGACTGGTGCTTACCGATTGGCTCGACATCAAGAAGCTGGTGTCGCTTCACCATGTTGCAGCAGACGAACGAGAGGCTACGAAGATGGCCATTGAAGCAGGCATTGATATGAGCATGGTACCGTCTGACGTATCGTTCATCGAGCACCTGACATCGCTCGTAGAAGACGGTGAGATTACCGAGGCACGTATCGATGCCTCGGTGCGACGCATACTCCGGTTAAAGTTTGAACTCGGACTGTTTGACGATCCTCTGTCCGGAATCGAGCAGGCCGACGAGGTTGGCAGCAACCGCGATCGCCAGGTTGCCCTCCAGGCCGCGCATGAGTCCGTTACGCTTCTCCGGAATGCAGACGACCTCCTCCCCCTTTCGGATGAGCAGCGCGTGCTTGTAACAGGTCCTACGTCCCATTCAATGCAGTCGCTCAACAACGGGTGGACATATACCTGGCAGGGGGGCGGCCGCGCACAAGATCTCTTCCACGAAGGGCGCCCTACCGTTATGGAAGCCGTGCGTGAGCGAGTGGGCGAGGCACAGATGACGTATATGCCCGGTAGTACGCTAACCCGCTTAGACCACGTAGACGCAGCCGTAGATGCAGCGCGCGAAGCCGATGTTGCCATCGTTGCACTGGGCGAGGGCGCGTACACCGAAACCGCCGGCAACCTGCAGCACTCTCTCATGCTCCCGGAAGCGCAGCGTCGCTTGCTGCAAGACGTGGCGGCCACAGGCACCCCCGTTGTGCTCGTGCTGCTGCAAGGACGGCCGCGTACGCTGGGGGTGGCTCATGAGGCGGCCGATGCCATCGTTACCGCATACAATCCCGGAACAGAAGGCGGACAGGCTGTAGTCGACGTGCTCTATGGCGATGTGAATCCGTCGGGCCACCTTCCCCATACGTATCCAAGCCGACCCACCGGATATGCGCTCTACGACCACAAGCACAGCGAGCAGCTCGACGCCGAGTTCGGGACAGGAGGCGCTACGCCGCTCTTCCCGTTCGGGCACGGACTCTCGTACACCACGTTTGACTATAGCGACCTGACGGTAAGCGAAACGTCTCTGTCGACCGATACCCTCCATGAAGGAGCAGAAGTTGCGGTCGAAGTGACAATCACAAACATCGGCAATCGTGCCGGAAGCGATGTCGTGCAGCTCTACATGAGCCAGGAGTTCGCATCCGTAACCCCGTCGGTGCGAAAGCTGAAACGGTTTGCGAAGGTTGATCTAGAGCCCGGAAGCTCAGAAACCCTGACCTTCCAGCTGACCTGGGACGACTTCAGCTTCATCGGTCGGGATGCACATCCGGTTGTGGAATCGGGGCCTTTTACCATCCAGGTTGATGACCTCGACGCTGAGATAACGCTCACCGGAGCACCCACGTCAAACGCAGCGCTGCTGCCTCATGTAGAGCAGGCGATCCAACCAGAACCGTCTGCATCCATGTAAGCTCCCATGCTCTGGTAGGTGCTTCCAAGCAAAAGGGGCACCCACCGTGCAGCGTATTGAACGAGCAGCAACAGTGCCGTACATGGCGTAGGTGCGATCGGCGTAGGTGAAATGCCGCTCTCGCTCTGGGCCGCGATCCAGGATTCGACGCACCGCTTTCGACGTGCCTCTTCCTCAATTTTCCGTGTTATGAAAGACAGGCAGGCAAACATCCCCGCTCCGGAACAAGAACAGGGCAATACCCTGCTGGTCGTCTTGATCTCGATGGCAGCGGCGCTGGGCGGGTTTCTGTTTGGATTCGACAGCGGCGTCATCAACGGCACCGTCGATGCGCTGCAAGATGCGTTCGACTCGGATGCGGTGGGCACGGGCTTCAACGTGGCGTCAATGCTCTTGGGTAGTGCCGTGGGAGCGTTCTTCGCGGGCACGGTGGCCGACCGATATGGCCGCCGCCCCGTCATGATCGCCACCGCGATTGTCTTTATTATAAGCGCATGGGGGTCTGGAATAGCAGGCGGCTCTTCGACGTTTGTCTTCTTTCGTCTGATCGGCGGAGTAGCGGTCGGTGCTGCGAGCGTGCTGGCGCCCGCCTACATCAGCGAGGTGGCTCCAGCGCACATTCGCGGGCGCCTGGCGACGCTGCAGCAGCTGATGATCGTGATTGGACTGTTTATCGCATTTCTGAGTAACTACCTGATCGCAGGATCGGCGGGGAGCGCGTCTGCGCTCTTCTGGTGGGACTTCCCGGCCTGGCGGTGGATGTACTGGGTCGAAATCATTCCCGGATCCATCTTTCTACTTAGCCTGCTCGCAATCCCCGAGTCGCCGCGCTATCTGGTAGCGGCCGGACGCGAAGGGGAAGCTCGGGCGGTGCTGCAGCGGCTTCTCAACGCGAAAGAGAAGGCCCGGCAGACCGTAGCCGATATTAAGGATACAGTTCTGGAGAGCCGTAAACCGCGTCTTGCCGACATCATCAGCGAGCACACCGGACGCGTGCACCCGATTGTATGGGTCGGGCTCGGGCTGGCTGCCCTGCAGCAGTTTACCGGCATCAACGTCATCTTCTACTACGGCGCGACGCTCTGGCAGGCCGCCGGGTTCGACGAAGGCAGCGCCTTGATGCAGAACGTAATCAGCGGCTCGGTAAACGTGTTATTTACGTTCGTGGCTATTGCTTTAGTCGATAAAGTGGGGCGGCGTCCGCTGCTACTGATTGGTGCGCTGGGGCAGGCGGCGATGCTGGGTGTGATGGCATTCGTGTTTGGCACGGCCGCCACCGGCGATGCCGATGCGCTACAGCTTGGCGACAACGCGGGGCTGGTGGCCCTGCTGGCAGCCAACGCCTACATCGCATTCTTTGCGTTCTCGTGGGGCCCGGTGATGTGGGTGCTCTTGGGCGAGATGTTTCCGAACAAGTTCCGGGGGGCGGCCCTGGCGCTGGCCGGACTGGTACAGTGGCTTTCAAACTTCACCATCACGATGACCTTCCCGATGCTACTTGCGAGCGTAGGGTTGGGCGTGTCGTACGGGATCTACGCCGCGTTTGGCGTGGTGGCGTTTGTGTTCGTGCTGCGGTACCTGAACGAAACGATGGGACGCACCCTCGAAGACATGTCGCGCGAGCACGAAGCGGCGGATGCACGTGCCGGTGGCGCGTTTTAATAGCTGGCATTCAGAAAGGGCGTATCGATCAAGCCCGCTACGCACCCGCTAAAGAGCCTACCTACTGACTTCACTTCGAGGACTCAGGGCTTTGGTTCACAGCGATTCCTCGGAGGGCTTTCAGCGCTTGCCGGGCTTGCTGTGTATAAAGCTGCTCACGTCCTCGGTACTCGTGAAGTCGAGCTACTGAACGCATTATGTCATGCGTGAGCGAAAGTGCAGGCAGTGTGGTGTCTGAAAACGAATGCATTCCAATGTGCTGGCTGTGAAAGGCTGTGGCGGAACAGCTACAGTGACCTATATTGTCACTACTATTGTCACTACTATTGTCACTACGTAGTGGCAATAATTAGCACTACTCTGCCGGTTCCATGTCAGCTCAGCAAAAGATGGGGGCTTCCTTCCCTCACAACAAATCCAGCGCGTCCATATCAATCGACACGTAGTGATTCCAGGTGCGTAATGTAGAGCGAGAGAGACAGAGAATGGACAGATGGAAGATAGTAGGATAGAATGAGCGGTAGTCCTCCGTTCACATTTTGATAACATTTCGGGCTTGCATGGCGCTCGTTTTTTTTACGTTAAAAGCGCATCAAAGCACGACAATCAAATCACGTTATGCTTCGCCCCTTACACAAGGTCGGCATCGGATGTGCGGTGTTGGCCCTAACCGCTTTGGCCTGGTGGTACTCCGCGGATGGCTCAACCTGGGATGCACCACCCGCCATACATGTTGACGATATATCTTGGGCAGCACTTCCAATCATTATGGAAGACAAAACCGTGAAGTCGTCTGCCGCTATCTCGTTTGCTGGGAATACGGGGTCGCCTCGCGCTGATCAGATGGTCTTTTTTGTATATCGCCCGCATGACTGCTACACCAATCGGGCTGCGATGAACAGTTGGCATAAGCTGGCGGCTTTGGATGAGCAGGTGCAGGCGATCAATGTACTCAAGGAGCGCGGTGCAACGCCTGCCCGGCGCTATCTCTCCGAGTTTGCTACGCCGTATCCGACTCGCATCGACACGACGGAGTGGTTTAATCATACCCTCGGGGTCGATAGCACCCCGGCGGTCGTGCTGATTTCGGAAGATGAGGCGCCGCGTGTTATATCGCCTTCGGAGCAGCGTTCTGACAGCGACCGTCGCCAGTTGCTCGATGTGTCATAGGCGCTTGTTTACCAGAATGATTTAACCTACGCCTTGCGTCCAAAACTTCGTTCCAGACATTGATTCCACACCCATCGGCATGGGGGCCGGATGGACAGCGCTTCTGTCTGCTCGGTGCCGACGACGTATCCCTTCCCCATTCTTTGTATTCTCTATCAATGAACCCTCACGAACCGATGAACAATTCACCGTTATCCAGCCGGTTGGCGAACTTTCTGAGTTCGGCGTTTCTGGCTCTTGCATTGCTCATGGCTGTTGGGGTTGCCACTTATGAAGTAGGCGCAGCAGAAGTCGGGGCCACTACCTCTTCAGTCTCAACGAGTTCAGAGCCTTGCTCTAACACTGTTGGGGATAACCTCTGTGAAGGTCAGCCCCTCGATTGTCTTTGCGAAGTAATTGTCACACCTGGGAATCCACTTCCACATGATACAGAGCCTATTCTTCCTCACCTTACGTACTGATCGGTATGTGCAGCCCTTGCAATTCAGCAAGGGCTGCACTTTTCCCTCAAGATAGGCTGAAATATGTACAATATTCGGACGTCCGTCGTAGTTGCTTGCACTTTTATCGTGCTTTCGGCTTGCACGGGAGATTTCTCATCAGACCCCGAAGTCCGTACGCTATCAGCGAGTGAGCAGCTGATACCTGTCGACACCATCGCAATTCAGGAGACCGATGAGAATTATATCGGTCGTTACACCGGAGCATTCGTGACAACCGACCCGTTTCGGGTGTACATTGCCGACATACAGCGACACCGAGTTGCGGTGCTCAACCGAGAAGGTGCAATTCAAACGTATATTGGAGCTCCCGGCCAAGGCCCCGGCGAATTACGCAACCCGCATACCGTTTCTGTGAATGGCGACACGGTGATTGTAAATCAGTCCTATGGGCGGGGCTACGCGGTATTTGACACAGCGGGCACCTTCTACCGCACGGATCGGCTTCCCGAAGGCTCGTGGAGTGCAGGCTCGACACCGCTTTTCCCGGTTGATAGCACGTACATCTATCCGCTTGAACAGGTTGACTCGCGCGAGCAGGGGCTGGAGCGATCCGCGAAGCACACGACAATGGCCCGCTTGGACGCCACACTCAACGTGATCGACACGTTTGGCATATTTCCAAAGTTGTACCACGGATTTTCGCACGTGTCTACTGAGCGTTCCGCAGATCTCGTTGGAGATGATCGGCTTGTTGTGGGGTATGACCTAACACCTGATGTCCAACTCTATGATATCTCGGCTGAGGAGTATGAACAGATCGACGTCATCCGATTAGAGCACCCGGAATTCAAACATCCAGAAGAGGAAGTCACAATGGAGCTTGCTGGAGATCGCGACGACCTCTATGAACGTATGGCGCGCATATCACGGGTACATCGCACCTACGGATTTGAAAACGGAGCTGTCGTTCAGTCCTTCCACAACCGTACTGCAGCGTACTACGGTCGGCAACGCGACAAGCGCGAGCAAGAGCACTTCGCTATTGTTGGACATCTGGATACCAGTCAGCAAGAAGCACTAAAGTTACCCGGTCCGATTCTCGCACGCGACGATTCCAACCGCATCTACGTTGAACTTGACCCCACGCCCGATCAGCGTAAAATTGGCGTGTATGAAGTGACAGGGTGGGACAATTGAGGTGTGGAAGTTTGGATGTGTGGAGGGGGGGAAGACGCAGGCTGGAAGCTGCTCTGGATGGTATACGTGCCTGCAGTAAAACCTTGCAAGCGAATCCGAGAGCCCGACATTCTCAAATAGGCGAGGTAATCGGACTACGACCCGCTCTTATTTTCGTTTTGGCCTGAAAATGGGAATAAGGTGGGGCGTTGTTTTCGTCCGCCCATTCACGCTTCCATACCTCCATCCCCAACGGAGCATGCGGAGTTGGTATCACAACAAATCCAGCGCATCCATGTCAATCGACACGTAGTGGTTGGCGGGTGGACTGCCGTAGGCGTTGCGGGCGTGGCGCAGGGCGCGTTGCAAGACGCCCGGTCCGGCGGTGGTTTTGAGGATCGTGCGGAACCGGAAGTAGCGCTGCACGCGCTGGATGAACGCCGGGTTGGGACCCAGAACGTCGATCCGGTCGCTGCGCTGCTCTACAAGACGCGTCCACTGGGTGGCGAGGTGCTCTGCATCCTCCTGCTCGGGGGCGCGAAACTCGACCGATGCCACGTTGCCAAACGGCGGATACCGCAGGGCCTTGCGTTCCTCCAACGCGTGCTCAGCGAAGGCGTCGTAGTTGTGCGTCTGCGCAAACTGGAGGGCGGCATGGTCGGGGTTGCGGGTTTGCAGCATAACCGTACCCGCGAGATCAGCGCGTCCGGCGCGGCCTGCGACCTGCGTGAGGAGCTGAAACGTGCGCTCTTCGGCACGGAAGTCCGGGAAGAGCATCCCCACGTCCGCATCCACCACGCCCACCAGCGTAACCCGCGCAAAGTCAAGGCCCTTCGCGATCATCTGTGTGCCGAGTAAGATGTCGCCTTCCTCCCGAAACGCACTCAACAGCGCATGGTGCGCGCCCTTCTGTCGTGTGGTGTCGCGGTCCATGCGCAGGACGGTGGCCTGGGGCATTTCGCGGGATAGCATCTCCTCCACGCGCTGCGTGCCGGTGCCGATGCGCTGCAACTCGTCAGAGCCGCACGACGGACAGTGCGAGGGCGTGCGGCGGGTGTGGCCGCAGTAGTGGCAGCGCAGTTGGCGCCCGTGGCTGTGTTCAGTGAGCGATACGGAGCAGTCGGTGCAGTGCGGCACCCAGCCGCAGTCGGCGCACTCGATGACGGGCGCATAGCCCCGCCGATTTTGCAACAGCAGCACCTGCTCATCGCGGTCGATGCGTGCTTGGATCGCCTCAATCAGCGGATCCGACAGCGGGCCGTTTAGCTGATGCTTCTTGCGCTGCTTCGTGAGGTCGAGGATCTCCACCTCGGGCAGCTGCGCCACCGTGCCGTCGGTCGTGGGCACGCGCTCGGGCATCGACAGGCGGGTGTACTTGCCGTGCCGGGCGTTCATGGTGCTCTCCAGGCTGGGCGTGGCCGAGCCCAGCACGCACACGGCATCGTTCATGTGGGCGCGCATCACGGCCACATCGCGGGCGTGGTAGCGGGGGGCCGGATCGAACTGCTTATACGAGGCTTCGTGCTCCTCATCCACCACAATGAGGCCCAGGTTGTCGAGCGGCGCCAGCACCGCCGAGCGCGGGCCAATCACGATCTGCTTGCGTCCGTCGCGCAGCGCCTGCCACGTGTCGAAGCGCTCACCCGCGCTCATCTGCGAGTGCAGCACCGCCACCGTATCGCCCACGTGCGCCCGAAAGCGCTGCACGGTTTGCGGGGTGAGGGCGATTTCGGGCACCAGAATAATGGCGCTGCGTCCAGCCTCGACCACCTGTTTCAGCGCCGCGATGTAGACCTCCGTCTTGCCGCTTCCTGTAATGCCGTGCAGCAGAAAGGTATGGTAGGATGCGTCGGCTATTTCCGCTTCGAGGGCGTTCAGTGCCTCTTGCTGAGCTGGATGCAGCGTGTGGTTGGGCGGATCGCCGGGCGGGGGCAGGTCGCTTAAGGGCGAGCGATGCACCCGCTCCTCGGTACGCTCCACCAGTCCCTTTTCGACGAGACTGTGGATGGTGCTGTACGGGGCATCGAGCGCATCCACAAGGTCAGCCTGCCGAACGGGGGCGCGGCGCTGTTCGTGGGCGGTGGCCAGCGTGCGCATCACGGCTTTCTGCTTGTCGCCACGGAGCGACTCGGCGGCATCGCGGGCCGCGCTGCAGGACTGAAACGGGCCTGCCAGTTGCAAATGGGTTTCGGTTTTGGCGGATACGGACGGATCGCTCAAGGTGGTAGTGAGCTCCAGCAATCCGGCATCGGCCCAGTCCCGGATGCGTTGTAGCGAAACCGATAGGCCCAGCCGTTTTCGCAAGGCACTCAGCGTAGTCGAGTTATGCTCGGCCAGGTCGCGCCGCACGGATTGCGCGTCGTCATCGTCGGGCCAGGCGGCGGCCTCCGCATCCCCCAAAGCCAGCCGCCGTTCGGTCTGCACGGTGAACCCGGCGGGCAGCGCGGCCTTTAGCGCCTCGCCCCAGCTACACACGTAATAGTCGGCGATCCAGCGCGTCAGGCGCAGGAGTTCGGGCGGACAGGTGGGCCGCTCGTCGAGGACATCGTCGAGGGGGCGGAGTCGGAAATCCACGTCGTCGGGATCGGGTCCCTCGCCGGTAATGACGCCCGTGAGGCGGCGTCCGCGAAACGGCACCAGCACGCGGCAGCCGGGCCGGGCATCGGCCTCCAGCGCAGGCGGCACGGCGTACGAGAACACCTGATCGAGCGGCAGCGGCAGAACGACGTTGACAGTCATGCAAGAGAAGTTCGGCGGACGGGGAGAGCGATCCAAGTTAGCGCGTACGCCCTAACCCGCATGGACATGAGAAGTTGACGGAGCGTGCAGCAGCCCATACCGGGGTCTCTGGCAATCGTAATAGAATGCCAACGGTGGAACGCTCTTTTTACGCCATGCATTTCGAAAACGTGTTGCGTGTCTGCAGCCCCTCGCTGCTCGCTCATCTGCTGTCTCCATTCCCGCACCAGTGTAGCCCTCATGGTACCCCTTTTTGATCTGACATGGCCGCTGATGCAAGCTGCTGCAACGGGCTCTGAACTGACCATCGATATGCTGGTCGTTTTCGGGGTCATTGCTGCTGCGCTGGTGCTGTTCGTGACCGAGTGGCTGCCGCTTGACATCACCGCTATGGGCGTGCTCGTAGCGCTTATCGTGCTGGAGCCCTGGACGCAGATCAGTCCGCAAGATGGACTGATGGGGTTTGCGAACCCGGCTACGATCACGGTGCTGGCTATGTTTGTGCTCAGCGAGGGGGTGCGGCGCACCGGGTTTATCCAGTGGCTGGGCGATAAGTTTGTGGAGTGGGGCAAGGATAGCTCTTCGAAGCAGTTTGCGATGCTTACGGGGCTCTCTGGCACCACAGCCGGTATGATTAACAACACCCCGGTCGTGGCCATGATGATCCCGATGGCAAACGACATCGCCAAAAAGACGAAGACCTCTCCATCGAAGTACCTGATGCCGATCTCATTCATCTCGATGATCGGCGGGATGCTTACTGTGATCGGGACCTCGACCAACCTGCTGGCGAGCGATATTTCGGGGCGGTTGATCAACCGATCGTTTACAATGTTTGAGTTTACGCACCTGGGGGCGATTCTGCTCGTCATCGGCTTCCTATATCTGTTCTTCGTGGCACGCCATCTCATTCCTGAACGAATCGACCCCGAGGAAGACCTGGCCGCAGGCTTCGAGATGGATCAGTACCTGACTGAGGTTGCTATTCGCGAAAACTCTGAGCTTGAAGGAAAGACGGTTCGCGAGGTGGTGCGTGCGCTGAGTCTCGATGCCGACATTGTACACCTCATTCGTGAAGGTGAGAAGTTCTCGCAGCCGCTGGCTCGGAAGGAGGTGCGGCCCGACGACCGGCTCATGATTCGGACCGATCGGAATACGCTGCTGCGCCTGCTTGAGCGCGAAAATCTGCGCATCGCGCCGACGACGGCAGGACTTGCCGATGGCGACGAAGACGACCCTCAGGCTCCGCGTCGTTTGGTTGAGGTCGTGATGCTGCCCGACACCGATCTGATGGGCGAAACCATCGGGTCGCTTCGTTTTGAGGAGCGCTACGAAGCCAACGTACTGGCGATCCGACGCGGGCGTGAGGTGGTGCACGACCACTTGCCAGAGTTTAAGCTTCGTGGAGGCGACTCGCTGCTGGTGCTGGCTTCCGATCAGGCGTTTAAGCAACTCGGGCGAGACCGCCGCTTCATCGTAACGCGCGAAGAAGAGCCCCCAAAGCAGCGTACAGCTAAGATGCCCATTGCGCTGGGCATTGTAGCCGGAGTTGTGGGACTGGCCGGAGCGGGCGTGCTCCCCATTCTCGTGACGGCCCTTCTTGGCATGCTGGCTATGGTCGCCACCGGATGCCTGCGTCCTAACGAGGTGTACGACTCGGTTGACTGGCCGGTGATCTTTTTGCTGGCCGGTATGATTCCGCTTGGTACCGCGATGGAAGAAACCGGCGGGGCCGCATATCTGGCCAGCTATGTGGTTGACCTGGCTAATGTGCTTCCAGGCCTCGCGATGCTCTTTGTGTTCTATCTCTTTACTGCGCTTGTTACGCAGGTCGTAAGCAACAACGCTAGCGTGGTGCTGATGATACCGGTAGCTGTTGACGCAGCCCGCCTCATTGGGGCCGATCCATTCTCTTTCGTGCTGGCTGTTACCTTTGCTGCCAGCACGGCTATGCTAACGCCTATCGGCTATCAGACCAACCTGATGGTGTATGGCCCCGGCGGGTACACCTTTGGCGATTTCTTTCGGATCGGCGCTCCCCTTCAACTCATCCTGGCTGTAGCCACCGCGCTGGGCATCTACGTATTCTGGGGCGTGTAACCGCAGGACGTGCACAAAGAGCTGCTGTCAGGAAGCGTAGGCAGGGAGAGTGTGCGTCTACTCCATATCCAGTTCTCCATATCCAGAGGGTAGCAATGGATGATACGCGAGGTGCCCGTCTGCACGATACTGTGTACCGACGCCATTTAGGCGTCTCGGCGTATGCTCCAGTGGCTTAGGTGGCTTAGGGAGTGTCTGAAAAGTAAACGTATAGGCGAGCGTCGCTCGGGAGCCGCTCCCAGCAAGGCGGTTGAAGCAGCTGTACATTGGTTACAGCAATGGAAACCAACGATGCTGGGACGTGCTATCCGGCGACGCGCAGCCCGCAGAGCGTTTTCAGACGCTGCACAGCTCAGGAGGATACGCGGATTCGTTCCATTTACACGTGCAGTCCTCGCTTCTATATGTCTTTTTCTGTTGAGCGGTTGGCCGAGCAGGCCCGGCATCTGCAGCAGCGCCTGGCGTATGTACCGCGGGCGCTGCACATGACGTGGGAGGCCACGCGGGGCTGGACGCTGGCCTGGGTGCTCCTGCTGGTCTTGCAAGGTCTTCTGCCCACCGCCTCCGTCTACCTGACCAAGATTCTGGTTGACCGTATCGCGGAGGCGCTCAATATGGGACTTTCATGGGAGGCCGCGGCGCCCGTACTGGGTCCGGCAGCGCTTATGGCGGCCATCATGGTTGCCATAGAGGTGCTGGGTGCGGTACGAGCGTGGGTACAGACGGCTCAGGCAGAGCTGCTGCACGACCACATCAAAGCAGCCATCCACGAGAAAGCTGCCGAGGTCGCTTACGCGTTCTACGAGTCGCCGGCATATTACGACACGATGGACCGCGCCAACAGCGAGGCGGCGTCGCGATCGCTTTCGCTGCTTCAAGGCATTGGCACCATCGCGCAGCACACCATTACGCTTATCGGGGTGGCGGTGCTGCTCATTCCGTATAGCGCCTGGCTGCCTCTGGTGCTGCTCGTAAGCACGTTGCCCGCGCTCTGGGTGGTGGTGCGCCACAAACAGCGCCACCATACCTGGTGGGAAGACACCACCGACCAGCGCCGCTGGGCCCACTACTTCGACCGCGTCGTTACGCATCCCATACCGGCAGCCGAAGTGCGGCTGTTTGGATTGGGCGAGCGCTTCCGGTCGGCCTACAACGCCGTGCGCAAAACGCTGCGTACCGATCGCCTGCGTCTGATGCGCGACCAGAGCCTGGCTACATTTGGAGCCGGGCTTATCGGACTCCTCATCACCGGCGGGGCGCTGGTGTGGATCGGGGCGCGTGCGCTGCAGGGACGGGCCCAGCTCGGCGACCTGGCGCTCTTCTACCGCGCGTTCGATCAGGGGCAGGGGCTCATGCGCACCGTGCTGAGCAGCCTGGGCACGCTCTATGCCGACGCGCTCTTTCTGGAGCACCTCTTTGCTTTCCTCGATATTGAATCGACCACCGAAACCACAGTTGATAATCCGGCTCCGGTGCCCGACACGCTGCGCCATGGCATCACGTTCGAGCAGGTCGGCTTTCAGTACCCGGCCAGCGACACCTGGGTGCTGCGTGACTTTAGCTTGCACCTGCCCGCTGGCGCTACGGTGGCCGTGGTTGGAGCGAACGGAGCCGGCAAAAGCACCCTTATGAAGCTGATGTGCCGTTTTTACGATCCACAGGAAGGCCGCATCCTTCTTGACGGCACCGATATCCGCGACTTCGAGCCGGCTGAGCTGCGCCGCCGCATTGCAGTTATGTTCCAGTATCCGGTGCACTACATCGCCACCGCCGCCGAGAACATCGCGCTGGGCGATGTGCATACCGAACTTAACGGAGACGAGCAGGCCGCTATCCAGACAGCAGCGCAGGGAGCCGGGGCCGACGCGTTCATCCAGGAGCTTCCCAACGGATACGACACGCTACTCAGTAAGCAGTTCGACGGCGGCGTGGAGCTGAGTGGCGGGCAGTGGCAGCGCATCTCGCTGGCACGGGCCTTCTACCGCGAGGCGCCCCTCGTTATTCTTGACGAGCCTACCAGCTTCATGGACTCGTGGGCCGAGGCCGCCTGGCTCGACCGCTTCCGTGATCTCGTGCACAACCGGACTGCTCTCATCATTACGCATCGTTTCACTACCGCCATGCGTGCCGACCACATCATTGTGATGGAAGGCGGGCAGATCGTAGAACAGGGTACGCACGAGGCGCTGGTGGATGCGGGCGGGCGCTACGCTTCGTCGTGGCGGACGCAGACCGAGCACCGCGCTGCTCCCCGGCATGACCCCAGCGCCTTCCAGAGAAGACCCTCTCCGTCCTCCCCCATTTCATCGCCTGTCTCGTAAGATTATGTCCTGGCCTACCTCCCCACTTACGACATCGCCGTGGCACACGCATCCCCACGAAATTGCTCTCGTGCGTGCCTGTGCAGCTGCGCATGCATCACCTGAGCGCAACGCGCGGATCCAAACGCTGCTTACCTATGATCTGGACTGGGACGTAGTCCTCTCGCAGGCGCGGCGGCACGGCGTAGAAGCGATGCTCCTTCAGCAGGTGCACGACTGTGAGTCGTTTCCTGATGAGGCCCGCATCACGCTGCACGCGCAGAGCCGCATGACTGCGCACTTCAACATGCACCGGCTGCATGTGCTGCTGCAGTTCCTACAGCGCTGCGACGAGGCAGGGTGCCGGGTGGTGTCGTTCAAAGGGGCGGTGTTGGCACAGCGGTACTACGGAAACCTTGCCTTCCGGCGGTTTGCAGACCTGGACGTGCTCGTAGCTCCCCATGAGGTGCCGCAGGTCAAAGCAATTCTGCATGATATGGGATTCGAATCGCTCCGCTCTCAAGCAGGCGAGTCGCAGGCTCTGGAAGCGCAGATAGGCATTGAGATGCGCCGGGCTGCGGACCAGGTTGTCGTGGAGATCCACACAGAGTTGATCAACAAAACACTGGCCTATCCGCTCCATGCCGATGGCGTGCTGGCGCGCGCTGTGCGCACTCCAATCGGAACGCAGTCGATCTACACGATGGCGCCCGACGACCTACTGCTTTACCTGTGTGCCCACGGCACCAAGCACCACTGGGCGCGCCTGAAGTGGGTGGCTGACGTAGCCCACATGCTGCACCACCATCCGAACCTGGATGCCGAGGCGCTGTGCCGTCGGGCAGCCGACCTGCACTGTGAGCGGGTGCTCCTGCTGGGGGTGCACGTTGCCGCGCGCTGGCTCGACGCGCCCATTCACGATGCGTTTGCCGCAGCCATTGCGCGCGATCCGGTCGTGAGCGAACTGGCGCACTATATCGAAACACGCTGGCTCTGCACCGATGCCGGGCTCGACCGCACCATTCGGCTACAGCAAGTGCGGTTCTTTTCGCGTACGCGGCGCCGATGGCGCGACCGGTGGCCCATGTGGCGCGAGTATATGCGCCGCAGCCTGGAGCCAAGCGAGCGAGACCGTGCGTTTGCCGATCTACCCACGCTACTTACTCCGCTCTACCTGCTCGTACGTCCGGCACGCATCGTTCGTGACTGGCTGGGCAGTGCAGAGGAAAACGGGAAGGCGTCTACAGATCAGTCTCTACACACCCTGGCAGCCCCTGATCTGCAGGAGACTTCGCCGCAGGAAACGGTGTCGAACGCCCCGCTACGTAAAAAAGCGGCATCCCGTCGGATGGCCGATTCGGTCTCTTCCTGAAATGGAGGTAGCCCATCACTTTTGCAGAACACCTTCGCCTATTTTTCCACAGCCTCATGTACACCCCGACCGCTATTCGTCTCCTATGGAATGCCTGGCGCACCAGCAACTGGACGAAGCGCCGCGACCTGCTGCGTGCTCTGGGCGCTGTGAGTGTGGCGTGGGTGGCCCTGCGTCTCTTCCCGTTTCAGCGGGTGGTAGCCGCAAGCGTACCAGCGCCCCGCTACAGGGCAGATCGGCGTGGAAGACGGCGTATTGTTGAGGCTGTGGCGCTGGCAAGTCACGCCCTGATGCCCGAGCGGCCCTGCCTTCCGCAGTCGCTCGCCACACGCTACCTGTTGGCGCGTGCGGGCTTCCCGACCGATCTGCAGATTGGGGTGAAGCGCACTGCGGCGGCCCTGAGCGCGCATGCATGGCTCGAATGCGACGGGCGTCCACTAATCGAAGACGACGCAGACGCGGTCTTTGCCCGGCTGCATCCACCTGTAACACATGACAACAAAGCCCGCAAGGGAAACTGATAACGTAACCGCATCCACTTAATATCTACCTGATATGTCTACATCACAGTCTGAAAACGCTCTTATGTTTACGTCGGATACACGCGTCTGCGCGACAAGCGACCATGTGTCGTCTGATCTTGCCGGAGAGGAGGTAATTCTTAACCTGGCTAACGGAACGTACTACGGACTCAACGAGGTGGGCAGCCAGATCTGGACGCTTGTTCAGACGCCGCAGTCCGTAAACGAGATATGCACCGAGCTGCAAGAGACGTATGACGTAGATCCTGATGTTTTAGACCAGGACGTACGCGCACTACTTGCTGAGCTTCACGAGGCGGAGTTGATTGAGGTCGTAGAATAAACAAGATCCCCGCTTCCATTGCTACACGGTTGATACATCATTGATGTACTGCTGTAAGCAAGAGATTGCTGGACTAAACTTACCGTAACGCAAAAAGAGAAGCGCCGCACAGGCCCTTAAAGCCGGTGCGGCGCTTACCTCTTTGTCCGTTAGTCTCGTAGGTTGCAAGGCCTGCCTACGAGCAGTCAAAGATACGATTGCTCGGTGTTCCCTTACCAGGAGGGCAGTCGCCCAGCGGAAAGTTGTCGTTCCGTCCGTCGTTCGCAGTGGCCGTCAGGTCTTCGACAGAGCCGTACGTTGTTAGCTTTGGAGAAGAATAGGTAGAGGTCTTCATCAAAAAAGTTGTGTTTGCATTAAGGGGAACGTAAATGCTGTTGGAATCAACATACAATTATCTCAGTGATAGCGCACCATATGATAAACGCATGCTAAATCGTCTTTTGGAGCATAAACGCAACGAGTAAAACAGAACACAAAGTGAGACTCAATGGAGCGGGGTGTGTCATGAAGCAACAGCACGGACACGTTTTGGTTGGTGCAGTGTGGAATGACGAACAGGCGCGCTCGCCCCCAAATGCCTCTGGCTAACGCGTTTCACGAGCAGTCAGTAATCGGGAGCGAGAACTCATGCCCACCAATTGAAAAGCTGAAGTCACTGGGATAGCCGATTTGTTTGCCTTTGAAGCATCCAGCAGCCGTAAGGGACGATATGGAGCCGTAGACGGTAAGCGATGGGGCAGTATAGCCGTTTTTAGACATAGGAAAACCTCTCTCTGGTTATTAGGTCGTGTGGACAATCAGAGCAGTAGGGTAATAATCGCCGCCACATGCAGGAAAGCCAGGTAGTTACGAGCGGTTTTCTCGTAGCGGGTGGCAATGCGCCGATAGTGTTTGATGCGACTGAAAAAGCGCTCGATCTTATTTCGGTCCGCATATAAGTTGGTGTCAATCACACGCTGGATCGTCCGGTTCTTTTTTGAAGGAATGACCGCCTCGGCCTCAAGGGCTCCGATGTATGCAATGAACCGATCACTGTCAAAGCCTTTGTCGCCGATCACCGCCTCGGGCTTGAAGCCCATGACCAATGGTTCGGCCTGGGTGATATCTGCTCGTTGGCCCGGCGTCAAAATGAAGCGCAAAGGATTGCCTAAAGCATCTACAGCCGCGTGCACTTTCGTCGTGAAGCCACCGCGCGAACGGCCGAGTGCTTCGGCGGTGGCATTAGTTTTTTTGGCCGGCAGCACACTGAGCAGCACACTGATGCGCACGCACAGTTGTCGAATCGACCATCATCCACTCCAAGTCCGGCTCCTGCAGGGTCTTGAAGACGCGCTCCCAGACGCCAGCTTTAGACCATCGGCTGAATCGCCGATAGACGGAGTTCCACTTGCCAAAATGAGGCGGAAGATCTCTCCAGGGCGAGCCCGTGCGACTGATCCAGAGCACTGCATTGATGAACAAGCGGTTGTCCCGGGCTGTGCGACCCGGATCCGTCTTTTTACCGGGCAGAAGTCTGGCGATTCGCTCCCAATCCTGGTCGGTGATCGCGTGTCGAGGTCGTTCCATTACGGGTTGCATTAGGGCGCCAGTGGAATCAGAGTTCGGAAAAATCAACCGCATCGACTTTTAGGCCAGCTATTGGTTCCGTATGTCCACACGCTCTAGTAGGTAGGCTCTTTTAGAATAGCCGTTAGGGTAGAGCCGTGCCCCGCAGGGGCTAAGAACCTGTTTTGATTTCTTAATTTGGGCTCCGAGTGGGCGGCGCTGGACTGGGGCCGAAGGTCATGCCCGTAGTGCAAATTGCCCCCGATGTCGGCCCGTAGCCCCGCTACGAACCTCCATCGTGATTCAATTTTCGCCTCAGCGGCGCTCGCTCGTGCCGTCAAACCAAAACCTAAACAGGCTCTAAACAGCACCGAGGGTAAAAACGGAAACTGCTTGCAGACGATACATCAAGAAACGACGGCACTGGCGCGTCTCCGATGGCGCGCAGTTGAGTGAGCCACCGGCGCATCTGCGTGGCGCGGGGTAGTTAGCGCAGCAACGAGATCAGGAAGTTGATCAAGATCGCGGGGGCGCGTAAGGCGATATACTGGCACCTTGCTCACAAACGATGTGAGCGTCTTGAAGTGGTCTGCACCCGTGCCATGGCGACCCACAAAGCGGGGGGCGTACGTTTCCTGGAGCACGGCGAGGAACGCGTCGCGTGGAGAGAGAGGAGTAATGGCGAGCTCGCTACCAAACCCGAGGATATACAAGGCGTGGAGCGGACACGACTGGGGGGCAAACCGCTCATGCGAGCGCCAGGCACGCTTGGGTAGGTGAGGAGCGAGGGCATCAAGGTCGGTTGGGGATTGGCCTACAGCGCGGGCTGCATCGGGCCAGAGCTTGATCTGAGGAAAAGCCGGCTCTATGCCGAACTGTGGAGACTGTGGCGGTGCTGCAAGGGCCAGCACATCGTCAGAGAGAAGCGGGTAGCCTGCGTGCTGCAGGGCAGCTGCGGTGGTGGACTTGCCTGCTCCCTTTGGACCAACGAACGCAACGGCCCCATGAGGCAGAGCTACGGCGCTACCATGTAGCGTGCACACGCGTCGTTGATGTAAAATGAGCCCCATCATGACGCCTAAAAGCGGAAGGCGCTGCATAGCAGGGGTGGCTGCTGCAGCCGGACGAAACCGGATCTGCGTGCCCTGGGTGGCGGCATACGTGCCGAGCCCCGTCCAGTGGGCGTAAATAGTTTGGTTTACGTGACGAACCTGAACTGAGCGCTCCGGCAGAAATGCCGGAGCGTCAGCCAGCGTGTCGCGCGTAATGGTAAGATCGAACGCAGCGTCTTTCTGAGGCACCTGTACCAGTTCCGGAAGTTGCACGGAAGAGCGGATGTAAAGTCCGTATGCGCGGTAATAATGCATAGTGAAGCGTGCAGTGAAACAAGAAAAAGTATACGGTGATCAGCGCCGCGTCGTACCTACGTGGTCGTACCTACGTGGTCGTACCTACGCGTGCTATGAGCAGTCGGACAAGCGGGCACCACTTCCTTGAATGAAGTAGCCATCCTCTGGTCCAGACATGTTTTTGCATCCGTTTGCAGTGAGACGCTCCACCGAGCCGAACGTTGTCAGCTTGGGGGCTTCGTATGAAGGTTTGTTTTTCATTGGATTGGTAAAGGTTGTGTATACGAACGTGTATCGGCTGCTGGGTACTGCTCCTGCCGCGATGAGGCGGCCGATACGTGCGATGATGAAGCGGCAAGATTGGGTAGTGCGTCGAACCAGGCCATGAGGCCGAGCACGCGCCAGCAAGTGGCGGCGTCGCCCGATGCACGCGCCTCGGCGAACGCATCGGGGTCGAGGTAATTAGAAAGCTGCGGGTGGGCCGGGGCGGCATCGAGGCGGTCGGCGGCGTCGCGCAGCAGGTTGCGGTTGAAGGCAGGGGCCAGGTTCGATTTACCAGCGCGCCAGCGGATGGCAGCGGGAAGGTCGGCGCCCATGGCCGTGCGGAGCACCCAGCGCGTCCACCCGTGGCGGAGCTTCTGGGTGGGCGGCAGCGCAACGCAGTATTCAAGCACACGCCGGTCATAGAACGGATGGCGGCGCTCCAGCCCGTCGGCAGCGGCAATATGATTGATTTCGGTGAGCACTGCCGAAACGGCTACGTCATCTGCATGAATGGACTGCACATGTACGTCGCGCTCGGTACGGGGGAGGGGCGAATCAGCAGGCCTCGCGAGCTGGTTGATCCAGCTGTTTTGAAGCACAGAAGGAGGCGGCGCTGCGTCTGCACTGCGCACGCAGCGCGTCCAGAGCATGCGCCGCGAGAGTCCGAGGGCACGATGCAGCTGATGGGCTGTGCGAAGCCCTGCAACGGGGTGAGTCTGGATTTGCTCGTGCAGGTAGGGGGCGCCAAACGTCCAGAACAGTGCAGGAGCCTGTGCACCGCCCACACGTTGCGCAAGCGCCTGCGCTTCGTCGATAAACCGGGACCAGCGGCGCGTAGCAGCCAGCTCGGCCAGCCACCCGAGCCCGTGCGACACAGCGACATCGCCCTCCGACCCGTCGATCATGACGGTGCAGCCGGCTGCGCGGGCGGCCCGCTGCAGGTGGCGCTGCAGGTAGAGGTTGCAGATGTGAGGCGGTGCCCCCAGCAGGCGAACGGCATCATCGATTTCCTCGGCGGGGTTGAGGCGGTCGACCGGCAGCATGTGTACGTCGAAGTGCCCGGTCTGCGTGAGATGGCGCAGGTAGTGCCGCTCGTCGCTGCGCTTGCGGTCGGCGGCGGGTAGTGTAGGAAACGTAGCAGAGAAAATCGGCAACGGGCGGCCAGCAGGCTGATGCGGGTGAGCCAGGCATGCCAGCGACGAGGAGTCGAGCCCGCCGCTTACGGCGAGTCCTGTTGTGCCGGGTGCCATGCGGTCGCGTACAGCGGCTTCTAACACAGTGCGCAATCCATCCGCGTACGCGACATCATCGTCGGGGGGATGCGAAGCGTGCTCATCCACCTGCCAGTACCGATGTGACACATGCCCCTCGGCGTTGAAAACGAACGCATGGGCAGGCGGAACGGTGCGTATCCCCTTGAGGAAGGTGTGAGGCCCCCCTGTTGACGCATGCGCCAGAAAGTGAGCCACGGCTGTTTCGTTAACCCCGGCCTCGACCCGGGGATGGGCGAGCATGTCGGGGACCGTAGAAGCAAAGACGAGTCCGTCGCGTACGGATGCGTAGTAGAGCGGGCGGATGCCGACGATGTCGCGCAGGAGCACGAGGTGCTGCTCTGAGGCATCCCAGATGGCGATAGCATAGTCGCCAAGGATGTGCTTCCCGAGAAGAGGGCCCCATTTCAGGTAGGCGCGATGCACAAGGCGGAGATCGCTCGGAGGGGAAGCAGGGTCGGTTGCGCGGCGCAGCTTCATCCAGAGCCCGCGCCGGTTGTCGAGGCGCGTGTCGGCGGTGATGAGGAGTCCGCGTTCTGCGTCTACAAACGAGTGCCCGCTCATGGCGGCGCTATCGCGCAGGGCAGGGCGCTCGGTGCAGGAGCGAGCCTCTATCCAGTGGAGAGAGGGTGCCCCCAGCCATGAAATGTGTCCGGCAATACGATCCATGAGATGGACTGCCCGGTGTGGACAGAAAAGTGCGTGTGTGGAACAACTGGTCATAGTATATTTCACGCACCAGTCAGGCGTCTACTGGATTTTGTTGGGTGCACCGTGATCCTTTGGCGCATTGCAGGGGGGCTTGTGGCGCACCGCCGTGCTGCCGTTGCGTTGTTTACTTTACAGGCGCATGCGTACCAAACTCAGGATGGGTTTCTTCCATGCGCCATGCCACGTATCCGCCTGAGGCAAACATAGCCAGAGCAGTAGCAACAAAGGCGAACTCAAGAGAGGCGGCGTCGACCAACAGCCCGATAAGCACAGCGCCCACGGCATAGCCGAGGTCGCGCCACAGGCGGTAGACGCCGAGCCCGGTTGAGCGCCACAGCGGGTGAGCGGCGTCGCTCGCTACAGAGATGAGGTTCGGATAGTGCAGCGCCATGCCCACGCCCGAGAGCGCTGAAAGAGCAATCCATGCGCCATAGCTATCGACGAATGTCATGCCGAGTACACCGGCTCCGGCCAGCAGCATACCGGCTACGATAGGCGGCTTGCGCCCGATCTGGTCGCCGAGGCGTCCGGTGTAGATCTGGAGGAAGTACGCGGCACTGTGCACACCAACGACCACCCCGACCTGGGAGGGGTCGAGGCCCTGAACTATGAGGAAGAGCGGAAAGGCAATCCAGACCAGCGTATCCACAAAGTTCTCGACGTGACCAGCCTGTGCAGCCGCGAAGAGCGTTCGGTCGCGATAGGTTGCTCGCTTTACGATGGTCCAGAACGGCAGATTGGCCTCGTCGGATTTTGCGTTGGCCTCGGCTTCGGGGCTTTGAGAGGCCGTGTTGGTGGCTTCGGCACGAGCGTAGGGGAGCGTCTCCTCAATGAAGAAGAGCGCGATGAGCATTCCTATGATAATGACAAGTAGGAGCAAGTAGAAGGGCTCTGGTCGCAGGCTGTAGGCCGATGCAATGACGCCGGTGAGCCATGCGCCTACGGCGACGCCGGTGTACCCGAATGCTTCGTCAATGCCGACTGCCAGTCCGCGTTCAGTGGGCTTGGCGAGCTCAATCTTGGAGACCATGCTCATGCTCCACGCTACGCCCTGGTTAACGCCCAGTAGCACGTTGCCTGCAGTGATCCACCACCAGTTGGGAGCATACATCAGAATAAACGGAATAGGGAGGGCGACCAGCCATCCGGCGATAAGCACCGGGCGCCGCCCGTACGTGTCGGCCCATTTGCCGGCATACAGGTTCAGAACTGCTTTGACGATGCCAAAGCTGACCACAAAGGACCCAATGATCAGTACCGATCCGATGCCAAAAAGCTCTTCGCCCATAATCGGGACGATGGTGCGCTCGGCGCCCATCGTGAGGCCTACGGAAAACACCGTAACGACCTGGAGCAGAAACTGAGGAAGGTTTGCGCGAATGCCTTGCGTGTAGGGCATGGCTACTGATGGATACGAATAGATAGTGCCTCAACCAGGCGCCTGAAGGCAACGATGCAGGTGGGCGTAGTAGACATGCGCTGCGGCGTAGATTTGCCTACCGGTCTGCAAGCCCCTGAATCTATCGTTTACCGATTACGGCATCGGCAGGCCAGGCGCCAATGAGCGTGGCTGAGTCCTCCTCCAGTGTGTAGATCGGCGAGCCATTCAGATCAGTGAGGGTGAGGCCGTTCTCGGTGGGAAGGGCGAGCGTCTGCGCATCTACCCATCCCCATACCGGACCGGTAACCGGCATGAGTAAGTCGGTAGATCCAGCCTGATGCACAGCGGCCTGACGCGTGCCGCCGTCTGTGATGAGCGTAAAGGCCACGGCACCGCCATTCGGATTCCAATGCGGGTGGACCTGGGCGCCGGCTGGGGCCTCGGCTGGTGAGACCAGAAAAGTCGTTTCGTCAGATGCGATATCAGAAACGACAATGCGGCGCATTCCTTCTTCTTCGACGCTCACGGCCAGCTCGGGAGCACTGGGAGCCCACGTGGCATGCCGTGCAGCCCGGTCGTTGCCGAAGAGCAGCGTTTCGTTGGTGCCCGAGGCACTGCTCACGTACAAGCTGGAGTCGGGCTGATACTCGTTCGCATTTCGGTTGTACTCAAGCGTTCGGTAGATATAAGCGAGGTAGCGACCCGAGGGGTGGTACGTAAGCTGGTGATGCCTGCGGATGTCGAGCGTTGCCTGTGTCGCACAGTCGTCGGCACTGACAACGTAGAGATTTTCGTCGTCGCGTACCGAGAGCTCGTCGTCGGGAAGCCAGGCGAGCACCTCGGTTGAGACGCTGCACCCTACTGAACGGGTACTGCTCTCTTGAGCAATGCGTACGGTGCCGGCTCCGCGGTTTTCGTTGGCCGTAGGGGTATATACGCCGTATGCAAAGGCATTGTCGGTCGGATGCCAGGCGATGGAGTAGGTCGCAGGCGAGGGGTGCGCGTGGAGAACCTGAAGCGCCCCGTTGGAAGGAGCATAGCGTGCCAGGTAGAGAGAGTCGCCAGAGGCATACGTGAACGCGACTGCATCATGATTCGGCGCAGCTACATGCTGAATGACGCGCTCTACACCGGCCTGCAGCGTGTCTGCGTTGTCGACAGTGAGCATGTGTGCCACGATATGTGTGTCGGTGTGCGCGAGAAGCGTATAAGCCGGTCCCGCAGGCTCTCCAGGCTCCTCTGGAGTACCGTCGGTGACAGGTTCAGAGGGCGCGCAGCGAATG
This sequence comes from Longimonas haloalkaliphila, assembly GCF_055379825.1. Taxonomy (NCBI): domain Bacteria; kingdom Pseudomonadati; phylum Rhodothermota; class Rhodothermia; order Rhodothermales; family Salisaetaceae; genus Longimonas; species Longimonas haloalkaliphila. The sequence continues at coordinate 583,014 of NZ_AP043948.1, forward strand.
GGAAGCAGCGCTACGGTAACGAGCAGCAGCACAGCGAGAAAAGATGGAAGGCGGCGCATGGGTAGCAGGGCAGATAGAGAGTGTAGCTGTCAGATTTGCAAGATAGCCACTGCGCATCCAAAAAGAAGAAAGACCGGCTGAAGATACGAGACAGGTATTACTCGTGTACGGTTTCTACCGCGAGGAGGCGAGCAGGCCCATCTGTGACTTCAAAGGTGAAGGTGATACGGTCGTGGCAACAGCAGCGCGAGGTATGAGCGAAGCATATGTTATGAGCAGTTAGAGAACACCGGCGGATCATCATATAAAAACGAATGACCCTGAACAGAAAACCCTCAGCGAAACGCCTGGACGTTGGGTGCAAGCGGTGCACTGCGGGTTAAGGTCTACAAGATCGGCTACATCATGACCTGGATCTCAACTTCCTGCCAGTTGCCATTTTCGTTCTGGAGCAAGGATGACATACGTATCGGCACCGGCTTCCCCATCTTTGAGGATGGCAGCGGGAATGCCCATGTTTGCACAGGTGGTGGCGCATGACTCAATAGTTCGCATCGCACCCTCGGGTGTTTTGACGACGTGGGCGTTTTCTACGTCTTCGTTGTTTATGCTATAGCATTGCGTGTTGATGAGCGTGCCCTGTACGGTTGCAGAGGGTGCAGGAGCAAACGTAGCAATCACAAATGCGGTAAATGTGAGGGTGATCAGGGGGCTAAAAACCGTTTCATAGCAGATACGGGGTTCTGTTAGCGTGCACGCAGACAGAGGCACTATCGCTACAGAAAGGGCGATTGCTGGAGCAGTCTGCTGCCAAAACGAGACTGCCAGTCCCTCAGTTGCCTGAAGCTGACTCGTGCATTGGTAGCCCCATAGACGGGTCTACTACAGGCACGTATGTGAATTCATACATGGGGGACACAAAAATGCCCTGGAGAAAAACGATTTTTCCTGGAGTATAGCGTGATGCAGTACCGCAGAGTAGGCAATACGTTGTTTGTCTGTTTTCCGCGTACTCTACTGACAGAAAGCAGAGATTCTGCGCCGAAGGTTGGCTTGTTCGGTGCTAATCCTTAGATTGTGCGTGCCGTTTTAGGCTACCGGCTTTTGTTTACCAGCTTTAGGCTCATATGTCTATCTTACGCGATGTGCTGCGCCGTGTGGCGTCGGCTGCGTTTTTTCTCTTCATTGTGGTGACGTGCGTCATCTTTTACATGGGAGCGGTGCTCGTATGGGCCATAACGTGGCCGTTTGACCGCCGCCTGAAGTGGCTGCACCTCTACTCGTCGTTCTGGGCCTCGTTTTACCTGTGGATCAACCCGCTGTGGTCGGTTACCGTAGAGGGGCGCGAGCATGTACGTCCTGACCAGCCATACGTTATCGTATCCAACCACCAGTCGGCGCTTGATATTCTGGTTGCGTTTCGGCTCTTCATCCCGTTTAAGTGGGTGTCGAAGATTGAGATCTTCAAGGTGCCCATTCTGGGATGGAATATGCGGATGAACAACTACGTGGCGCTACGACGGGGAGATTCGGATAGCATCAAGGAGATGATGGGGGCCTGTCGCGCGCATCTGCGCAATGGCAGCAGTGTGTTTATTTTTCCTGAGGGGACGCGCTCACGCACTGGAGAGCTTCGGCGGTTTAAGCACGGCGCATTCACACTTGCTAAAGAGATGAACGTGCCGATCCTGCCTGTCGCTATCAGCGGCACAAGCAATGCGCTTCCGAAAAAGAGCATGGTGCTACGGGGGCGCCATGACATGCACATCCGTGTGTTGCCTGAGATTCCGCCCGAGCAGTTTGCGGATGCAGAGGTGGAAGAGCTGGCCGCAGAGGTGCGCGATGTTATTGCACCGTATGTGCCTGAGCACCGGGAAGCCACAGCTGAAGACTCGCGCGAAGCGGCGTGACGTGCTCTACAGTCAGATGTCTACCGACAGACCAACAAGCCACCATCGTTCGGGCATTGGGGCGTTGAAGACTTCGCTGTAAGAGCGGTCGAATACGTTGCGCACCTCTACAGAAGCGGAGGCTTGCGTACCTAATATCGATGCGTTGTAGTAAGCACGTACGTTAGCGACCTGGTACTGCATATCGGCCGGTTCGGGGGCGTCGAGACGCTCTTTCCACTGGTGCTGGAGGCTGGCCCCAACAGCCCCCCATTGCGCCTGAATCGTCGTTTGTAGATGATGGCGTGCCGAGCTGGTTGCATACGTGTAGAGCACGCCCTCGTCTACATCTCCGATAGTAGCGTCGAGTCCAGTATACGCGACGGTGGCTTCAAGAAAGCGCTGGGTCCCCAGGGTGCGGCGGGCACGCAGCTCGGTTTCGATGCCCAGCGTTTCGACAGAGAGCACATTGCGCGACTGAAAAAGTTCTGCGCCAGGTTCCAGTGCAAAGTCAATGAGTCCATCGGTATCGCGCCAGAAGCCGGTCGCGTGCAGCGAGACCCCGTTTGCCGGGTAAAGGTCGAATCCGGCTTCATACGACCAGGCGCGCTCCGCTTGCAGGCTGGGCGTGCCAATGCTTCCGTCGGGGGGCGTGTCGAGCTCCGTGTTGTAGTAGCGCTCCACGTAGTTAGGTGCGCGCACGGCCCGTCCGAATCCGGCCCGTAGCGTATATGACGGACGCGACCAGGCGGCGTAAAGTTGGGGGGTGAGCTCCGTATCGAATGCGGAGTCGTGATCAAGGCGCAGGCTTCCGCTCAAGGTGAGCGGGTCGACCGGATTCCAGCGAGCCTGGCCAAAGACGCCTGCAGACTCATCCGCATGGCTTCCCAGATTGTTGGAATCTATGTCTCGTATTGACCCCGACACACCGCCTCCAACGCGCCACTGACTGTTCAGGTCGTGTTGTAGTTGTGTATGGGCGGTTAGCAAGCGGCTGGTATGCTCGTTGGCCGGAATATCGGGAGTAAACCGGTAGCTATCTTCGTGCTGTTTAGCGGCAACCTGCGCACGAAACCGGGTGGGCCGGTCGGGTGCGCTCACGTAGCGGGTCTGAGCCCAGTAGGTTGAAGTAGATTCGCGCGCCCGGTCGAACGCGTTGCTGGTATAGAACTGATACGCGCCAAACTGCCGGTCGTCGGCCCCGGCGCGGGCCATAATCGTTCCGCTGCTTAGGCGCTGCGTAATCGCAATGGACCCCACGCGACGTTCGAAATCGGTGCGCAGGCGTTCGTCATTATACGTGACAGGCTCACTCTGAGGCGTCGAAATGGGCTGTCCATCGCTGCCCTGTGTGGAGAACGAGGCCGTTAGAAGCGTGCTGCCACGCTGAATCCGAGCGTGTCCTGTAGCCTCATACAACGCATGGCGACCGACGCGTGTACTGAAAGAGGCATGCTCGGAGTCAACAGGAGCTGCCTGACTTTCTTGCTGCAGGCCAGCATGGGTGAAGATCTGCACAACCCCTCCGAGTGCATCGGGGCCGTAAAGCGCTGAAGCGGGGCCGCGCAGCACCTCGATCCGCGCAATATCGCTTGTGGTGATAGGAGTATCAGCGAGAAAGTGGCCCGTCATAGGATCATTGAGTCGTGCCCCATCGACAAGAACGAGCACGCCGTTGAATGTAGAGCCGCGCATGGTAATGTCGCTCTGCACGCCAAACCCGCCCCGGCTCTGTACGTCAATACCGCTTACCGTACGGAGTACCTCGTCGTACGTCATAGCGGGGAGTCTTTCGATGCTGTCTCGCGACCAAACCGAGACCGAGCGTCCGGACTGCTGCGCCTGTTCGGCATTACGGGAAGCGGTGACGACCACCGTGTCAGAGATAGCGACTGACATGGCAACGTCTGTCGTATCCGATAGAGACAGCGGCGTGCCCGTGCCCGTAGATGGAAGAAGTAGTATAAAAAGAAATAGAACAGCGATTAACCAATTCAGCCGGGCGTAGAGCATAGGAAGACAGCAGTCAGGTCGGAGGCTTGAAGGATTGTACAGGCTGTTTCTGAGGAGCAGGTGCGTTACCAGAGGGGCAGTTTGTGGTAGGCGTCCAGGCACTGTTCAGCGTGGTTTTGAATATAGTGGAAGAGGCGAGGCGATCTCAAGCTAAAAGCAAGGGAAGGTAATTCGGAAGAGTGTATTCACAGATGGCATTCACAGATGAAAGGGAGTGTCATAGAAAAGCGCAGCAGGCTGCGTATGAGCCTGCTGCGCTTCTTTTGTTTACCTCAGTCAGCATACCCCAATAATTTGGGACAAGCGTGCCTGTCAGTCCAGATTAATTATTTGGCGGCTGATCGGGCTGCGGCGGCTGTGGCTGTGGCTGCTGCGGTTGCTGCGGCTGCTGAGCAGGCTGCACGGTGTAACCAGCTACTTTCCACTGTCCCTCTTCCACCGTGGCAACAACAATTTCCATGACGCCTTGATCGATGCCAGAGAAGGTAGACTCGTACTGCATGATCACGTACTCCCCTTCAGGGACGTTAGGGATATCGTCTTGGTACTGACCACCCATGAACTCCCGTTCTTCGATGCTTCCAATCTGCTGTTCAGCCTGTTCAGATTGCTGCGTCCATTCTTCGCGTGTCACCTCACTTTGGAGCAGCTCTGCGGCCGCATCCCAGCTTTCAGCGAATGAGCCTGCGTCGGTTAGCTCCAACCATGACTCGGCGGCTTCACGAGCTTCTTCTACTGCCTCAGGGTTTTCCGGGCTTGGGGCCGGCATATTTTGAGCCTGTGCAAGAGGGGCACCCAAGACAAGGATGGCACCCATAAAGACAATACCCGCAATGCGAGATAGCGTATTCATAGCGTATAGCAGTTTGAAAAAAAGCTGTCGATGAGCCCCGTACCTGCCCCTTTAAGGGCTGCTGTATAGCTTGGCATAAGTACTATATTCGCACAATGAAACACGATACACTAATATCCTTGTTTGTGAAATTGTGTCAAATCAAACGTAGGTAAACGCTATTGCCAATGTAACCATGGACTTGTGAAAACATCCGTCGCGAGACCGACAGCCTCAAAATAGGAGAATGGGTGTATAGATATTTACTTTGAGGAGAGTCTATAGGTAGTAGGTACATCCTACGTTTCCGCTTTCATCTCAACGTTGAGTCGTTACCGGTTTGTGCGGCAACGAAGGATAATTACCAGGCGACCTCAAAAGGGCTTGCCACGTCGTGTGCTGGGGGAAGCACAGCGATGCGGATGCGCCGGTTGCGAGTACGTCCGGTCTCGGTTTCGTTGGAGGCAGTGGGCCGAGCGTCGCCAAGTGCCACCGCCTGAAATTGGCTGGATGGGAGTTCGCTATGCGCAATGAGGAGGTCCACTACAGCCGCCGCCTGGGTCGCAGAGCGGACCCGGGCTGAGGCATACGCACCGTTTTCGCTTTGATGTGCATCGGTATGGCCTTCCACGCGGATAGCACGATCACGATACGTAGTGCGCAGGCGTCTTGCCAGCTCACGCAAGCGAGTACGGCCATTTTCGGTAAGCGTGGATGTGCCAGGCTCGAAGAGAAGATCGGCTGAAAGCGTTGCGACTGTCTGGCCGCCTTCCCGAAGAAGAGAAAGTTCATAAGCCAGACGTGTTAAATCGTCTTGCATAGCGCGCCACTCGCGCCGGTACTGTCCGGAAGCAATGTTATCGTAAAACTGAAGCGAGTCGCTGAGTTCTCGGCTCTGAGCCCGTAGTCGCTCGTTTTCTACGAGCAGAGAATCGTAGTGTAAGGCTGAGGAGTTGGAAGCAGAAGGCGAGGTGACTGTCTCGGTAAACGCGCACCCTGTGAGGTGCATTGTGAAGCCAAGCACCAGACCAATCGCCAGCACATGTACCACGCGCTGCTGCGATAGAAGAGAGGGGGAAAGAAAGAAAAGAAGCATGATAAAGCCTCTGAGCCAGTCTATTTACGAGATGCCCTACATGAGGCGTACGCGGCTTCAATATACCGAAGAAATAGATAATGTACAGTAAGCATGTAAACGAGCGTCAGGTTGAAGCCGCTTGCTGGTCGGGTACGATATCTTCTCAGCGACTAAACCAGCACCTACTCACAGAGGATCATACCTTCGGCGAAGCCCGGCAGAGACAGGGGGGCAGCGGACTGTGATAAAGTAGCCTACGTGACAATCACTTACCATTGAACCGCTACCGCCCCAAACAGTCAAGGGCTTTCTTTGGCTGGCTTCTCGTTTGCACGAAGCGACGCAGTGCGGCGCTGTCCCCACCAGACGAGCAGGCCTATGAGGAGTGCCCCGCCGAGCGTGAGGGCGGCAACCACGAGAATCGGATCGCCTTCCGTCGGCCATTGTAGCGAGCGATCTTCGCCCATGAAGGGCCACAGGGCACGCAGTGCGCCTGCAATGAGTCCGATGAGGACGGCCATAGTTGCATCGTGGTAGCGGTGCAACAGGACATGCAGGATGCGTGCGAATCCGCCCAACCCGATGACGGCTCCGCTGGCAAACGTGATGATGTACGCCCAATCGCCAGTGTTGAGGGCATTAAGCGTCGGCGTGTAGATGCCGAAGACTTCAAGCAAAAAGGCACCGCTCACGCCAGGTATAATCATGGCGCAGATAGCTACGGCGGCTGTTGCAAATACGCGAAGCAGTGAGGGCGTGGCTGTTTCTGTTGTAGGAAGGCCCGCGAGCATAAAGGCTACGACAGCTGCAGTCACAAGCAAGAGCCACCGTCCGGGGGTCCAAACGTGCAGGCGCATGGCAGGAATAGCTAACGAGGCAGCTACCAGACCCAGGAAGAGCCCGCGCATGGGGGCGGGGTAGGCATCTATAAGTGGAGGGAGCAAGCGAGCGCCAGTCAGAATGGCGAATACGATACCTGCTCCAAGAGGCAGAAGCAGTCCCCAATGAATCTGGCCGAGATGGACGCGCATTCGAGCCCAGCGTCCACTCAGAAGCGCAAGTACAGCGGAGCCGCCGGCGGTGAGCGCGTGAATGATACGCTCGTACACGCCGACAATGAGAGCGATGGTGCCTCCGCTCACGCCGGGTACGACATCAGCGGCCCCCATGAGCATGCCGGCGCCGAATCCTCCAAGCAACGTGCGAAGCGACGGCATATAACGCGGAAAGAGAAGTGCAGAAAGCGGGATGGTTAGGCGCGATCCAATCCGAGCAGGCGCCGCACGTGCGCGTCGCGATAGAGATCGGGATACGCATCGCGAAACTCGCTTTTTTTAGAAGGGTCGAGCCGGAATGCTGTTTTGAGTGCACGAATGCTCTCCTCGGGTTGTCCGATAGCCAGCAGAGCCTTTGCTTGGTGAAAATACGCATTGGCTGCATTCGGGGTGAGTAGTTGAGCGGTCTGGTAGGCCTCAAGTGCGTCGCGGGCCTCGCCGATCTGAAAGAGCGTCTCGGCGTATCCCAGCCATGCGTGGCTGTCGTCTTCATTGAGCTGGATGGCTTTACGGTAAGCCGCAAGGGCCTCGTCGAACGCGTGCATCTGAAAGGCCGTGTCGCCTTTGGCTTTCCAGAACTTGGGCACGTTGTCGTTCAGGCTGGTTGCATAGTCGAAGCAGTCAAAGGCCTCTGCGCACTCGTCCTGAGCAATGTAACAACTCCCAAGTCCGTACCAGGCTTCCGGGTAGGCCGACTCCACATCGAGCGCTTCCTGGTAATATGCAAATGCCTGGTTGATGTCGTTCTTTTCCTCGTAGGCAAGAGCAATATTGTAATAGGTGGCTGCGTCAGGCCCCTCAAGGTCCAGCACCTTCTCATAGCTTCGAATGGCTGCGTCAAGGTCGCCGTTGTTAGCAAGCGCATTGCCCCGGTTGTAATACGCAGACGCGAAGTCGTCGCGGATAGCAAGAGCCAGGTCGTATGAAAAGATAGCCTCTTCGAACTTACTGATGCGATTTAGCACGATCCCTCGGTTGTACCATGCATCCTGTGCATAGGGGTCGAGGTCGAGATGACGGTCATAAGCTGATATGCTTTCCTCGTTGTTTCCGAGCCGGTCGTGGCAGTAGCCCAGTTCATACCACACCTCCGGGTGGTCGGGATGCAGGTCGGCGCATCGTTGAAAGGCATCGGCAGCGCGTTGTAAGTGGTTCGCACGCTCCAGTGCAATACCCTGGTTGAAGTAGGCCTCTGCATGAAGCGGGTTGAGCGACAGGGCCTCGTCGTACGCAGCAAGCGCTTCGCGCGATCGCCCGAGGCTATCGAGTGTGATGCCCAGATTTACGAGCGTGTCTGGGTCAGCGGGGTTAAGCTCACGCGCCTTTTGATAGGTCTTCAGCGCTTCCCGGTAGCGCCCCAGGTTGTTAAGCAGGATGCCACGACGCAGCCATCCATCTGCTACGTATGGATGGAGGTCAAGCATGTGGTCGATAACGGCAAGGGCATTTTCGTATGCGCCTCGTTCGAAGTAGTACGTGGCGATCTCCTCGAACTCATTCGAGTCGAAGTACGCTGAGGTACCCTGCTTCTCGTATGCATCTACCAGTTCTTGCAAACGGGTATCTGACGACGAGCCGTCAAAGCTATCAAATCCGAAATCGAACATGCGTATAGCGCGTCGGTTCGTGGTAGTGTCGATACGCTAAGGCAGCCAGCCTATGAAGCGCATTGCTGCGATGTTACGACCGGGCCCTATCTGGGAAGTACAATCACAATAGTACGATATAATAGGGTGCAGATGCAAGATGTATACCGTCAAATGCCCGTTCTTTTTACGAAACGAGTGTAAGACCGCACATCACCGTTACACAGCCTGTGCAGATAGCCTACTACCTAATGCGATAGCAGCGCTTCTATCGCATCTTTTTGATAAGCTGGGCGGAGCATGTCTGCGTACAGGGCATCTAATAGAAGACGAAGCACTGCACTCTGCATGTACCCTGAAGGCATTTTGGGCGCAGCCTGAACGCATCGTATGCGGCCCAGCGTGCGCGAAATGCTCCCAACGCAGGTAGATCAAGAAAGTACCCGACTCGCTCAGCTCCTATGTTTATCACTTTTGAAGGCATTGACGGAAGCGGTAAAAGCACGCAGGTGCACCGGGCTGCTGGGTGGCTACGTACACAGGGGCATGATGTGCAGGTTGTTCGTGATCCGGGCAGCACGCAAGTATCAGAGCGGATACGTACGCTGCTTTTGGATGCAGACGTGCAGATGTGTGGACGTGCTGAGTTATTTCTATTCGCGGCTGCGCGTGCTCAACTGGTTGAAGAGCGAATCCGTCCGGCATTGCGCAGAGGAGCGGTAGTGCTCTCAGACCGATTTTACGATTCTACTACAGCATATCAACATGGAGCGCGCGGCGTGTCTACGATCGAGTGGATGCGAGACCTGCACAGAGAATCGACCAATGGACTGGTGCCTGATCGGACGTACATCATAGACGTGCCTGTTCCCGTAGCAGATGCGCGGCGTCACGGGTCTGAGGGAGACCGAATGGAGCGAGAGGCGACATCCTTTCGAGAGCGGGTGCGCAGTGCGTATCATATGATTGCACAACAAGACCCCGACAGGGTGCGCCTGGTGGAGGGCGATCAGAACGAAGAGCAGGTACATATACAGGTTCGCGAGGACCTGGCGCAGCTGTTGAGCAGCACAAACGTAGGAACCCCCCAATAAAGCACGGGTTTTTTTGTTTAGGTATCTGCTAACCGTCCGACGCAGCGTTGACGCGGCCACGCCAGGCTTTTGGATGTTGAGTACAAGCTATGCGTGGCTCCAAGCAGTTAGCAGAAGAAACGGCTGTGCAGAGAAAAGGCACACTGTGGTGGGCACGTCTGGTAGCCTTGCCCCACGCCTAATTCACTATCGCATCTCGCTATTAGCCGACCTCCTTACATGAGTACTTTTTCCGACGAACGGCGCGAAGAGGTGCATCGTATCTTCCAGGCGTTCCTAAAGCGCCGCAACAAGAGAAAGACCCCTGAGCGTCTTTCTGTGCTTGATGAGATCTATGATACAGACGAACATGTCGATGCGGACGAACTCTTCGTTCGCCTCAAGCAAAAAGGAGCTGAGGTGAGCCGTGCCACGGTATATAACACTCTTGACCTCCTCATAGAGTGCGACCTGGTTGTCCGGCATCAGTTCGGAAAGAACCAGTCAAAGTACGAGAAAGCATACAGCTACTGGCAGCACGACCACCTGATCTGTCTGGACTGCAACGAGCTATTTGAGTTCTGCGACCCACGTCTGCAGAGCATCCAGGAGATGGTTGCCGAGATCTACGATTTTGAAATCAAACACCACTCGCTGAACATGTATGGGCATTGCCAACGTGAGCAGTGTCCGAATCGCCCGGAAGACGCAAAGGCTGAGACTCAACATGAGGCAGCCACCTGACGCGAGTTAGAAAAGACGCCCAGCTCAATATATCGACATCTACAATATTGCACCTATGCTGCACCAGAACCGGCGCAGGCCATGCGGCGATGTGCGGGCAACAAAGCGAATCCTATACATCTAACAGCCATATACACAACATTGGCGGTCGGAAGCGGCTATACTTTATTTAGCACACATCACATCGCATCCATATAGTATAATGGGTCTGTAGTGTATCACCATACAGCATGTTGTGGATGAACAGGGAGGCTGGCCAGAGACTCTGAATAAGAACTGGCAGTATGAGGGATTCGCGAGAAAGCAGTCCTTTTTCAGCGTGCCGTGCCGTCTATTCAAAAAAAGACTCCGAGTTCGCCTCCATTGTCGGTGAGCTGGACCCGTTATCGCTTCCGTTCCCATCAGGACGTGAGATATTATCTGGGTCGGATACGACATAGAGTCGAACCTCTGATCCAGTTTGTACGCGTGCCTCGGGAGCCTGACTCTGGGCCCGGACATACAGTTCGTCTTCCCCGAGTTCATCGTCTTCTCCTTCCACACGATCGCGGACAATTAGCGGACGAAGTTTTTCGTTGAGCAAAGCCGATCGCGCTTCGGCCACTGTCAAGCCAACCAGATCCGGTACGGTGGTCTCCTCCGTCCCCAGTCCTGTACTGTACCAGAATGTAATCGAGCTACCCAGAGTAACCGTGTCGCCGGGGGCGGGCGATTGTCGTGTGATCGTATTTTCGTGGGGAGAGGGAATGGAGTCGGCTCTCATGCTGTCAACAACGAGGCCACGTCCTTCTGCCCGATTACGGGCTTCGCGCCGAGATATATCAGTAAAGTCAGGCAGCACCATCGTAGGAAGTTCGCCGCGGTTCAGAGTGAGATAGATGCGCCGATCGGGCTTGACCGATGTGTGCGGAGCAGGAGACTGGTCGACAACTACATCTTGAGGGACATTCGGGTTATACTGTCCTTCTTGCTCCTCCACATAAAGGCCTTGCTCCCTTAACATAAGGCGAGCTTGCTCTACAGGCTGGTCGCGTACGTCAGGTACCTCAACGGCTGTGCCATAGCGCGTGTAGTCTGGCATCACGATGCGATCTATACTCAGGTATAATAGTGCGCCGACAAGTAACAGAGCCACAAGTCCGCCCCAGAAGTATACGTTAGAGCCCAGGTCTTTAATGTAAGCGAGAAATTGCTTTCCCTTAGCGGCAGCAGACATATGTATGAGCCAGGTACATGATAAGAGCCATTGATTGCTGATAGCAAGACAACCTGTGCTACAGGGATTCGGTTTCTTACCCTAAAAGGCCCTACAACAGCAGAGTGTGTTCGTACAGATAGTCTTGCTGTATGAAACAGCTATGTACTTGGCGCCTGATCTGCGTATCCAGCAGATGCAGATAACCGAAGGCGTATGCAATTGAAATGAAGCAGTAGCGCAACGACTCGCCTTTTTTGTTCGGGTTATATGAATCGGCAAAAGTGAATGACGGAGATACATTGAAGTAGCGCCAAAGTAAAAGTGAACTGATATCTGAAAGTGCCGTTTAAAGCCAATCAAGCCCGGGTCATCTTATCTTTGGCATTCAATCATCTCCTCTTGACATTGTGATGTGGAACTGTCTCCATGTGCTCATGTCTAAAGCTATCCGAAAACGGAGGACGGGGCGCGAGACGCGCCACAAAGTCAGCCGAAGTTCTTTGAACATAACGCTTTGCG